>NZ_JARAJZ010000022.1 GCF_028765345.1 Sporolactobacillus sp. CQH2019 | reverse complement strand
TATCGCTTGCTTCGGATCCGCAGATCCGTTGTTTCCGTGTTTGATTCCTCAGCTGTTTGAATTGATTGAAGGGTGGGCCCCTTCTCAATTGCGCTTGGCTTTTGTTCAGTTTTCAAGGAACATTCCATTTGGAAAATAAATGGTGGGCCTGAGTGGACTTGAACCACCGACCTCACGCTTATCAGGCGTGCGCTCTAACCGGCTGAGCTACAGGCCCATTATAAATAAAGATATAATGGAGCGGGTGATGGGAATCGAACCCACGACCAGAGCTTGGAAGGCTCTTGTTTTACCACTAAACTACACCCGCGCGACGATATGGTCGGGAAGACAGGATTTGAACCTGCGACCCTCTGGTCCCAAACCAGATGCTCTACCAAGCTGAGCCACTTCCCGATATGGTGCGCCCTAGAGAACTCGAATCCCCAGCCTTCTGATCCGTAGTCAGACGCTCTATCCAATTGAGCTAAGGGCGCATAATAAATAAAAATGGTGCGGTCGAGAGGACTCGAACCTCCACGAAGTTGCCTCCACTAGCCCCTCAAGCTAGCGCGTCTGCCATTCCGCCACGACCGCATAATAATGAATATGGTGCGGGTGAAGGGACTCGAACCCCCACGTCGCCAAACACTAGATCCTAAATCTAGCGCGTCTGCCAATTCCGCCACACCCGCTGAAAATGAGCCACGAAGGATTTGAACCTTCGACCCTCTGATTAAAAGTCAGATGCTCTACCCCTGAGCTAGTGGCTCATGTGGCTGGCCCAGCTGGATTCGAACCAGCGCATGACGGTACCAAAAACCGCTGCCTTACCACTTGGCTATGGGCCAAAAACCTATATAAAACAAGGCACGTTGTTAAGTTTCCATACCGTCCAATAATGACGGACCCAATCGGACTTGAACTGACGATTTCCTGCATGGCAGTTAACCACTGCGCCGCGGGTCCGCGCAATCCAATCAAGTAATGCATTAACGGTGACCCATGCGGGACTCGAACCCACAAATCCACCGTAAAAAGGTGGCGTCTCAACCGCTTGACGAACGGGCCACAATAAAAAAGCAAAATAATGGCGGAGAAGGAGGGATTCGAACCCTCGCACGATTTACACCGTCTACTCCCTTAGCAGGGGAGCCCCTTCAGCCAGCTTGGGTACTTCTCCATGGCTCCACAGGTAGGGTTCGAACCTACGACCGATCGGTTAACAGCCGATTGCTCTACCGCTGAGCTACTGTGGAATAAGTGGTCTTCCTACAAAAACAGAGGAAATTTTACACTACTTACACCAATTTGTCAATCAAGCCCTAACAGCATTCTTCTTCTTTCTCGTCCTTTTGACGACTTTACTAATTTAGCACAAAACCCAAGACCACGTCAACCCTTTTGTTCATTTTCCCGATCATTTCTTTCAGCACGTTTTTCCTGCTTCATTAATTGAATCTTTCCGCCGCATGCAGCGCAGACATATCGCCTTGTATCAAGGCGCCTTCTTCGGATAAACGAGGCCCCGCATCTTCGGCAATGATAGATGTATTGCAAAACTGAAGAATTGCCCATTCCGGGAATCGCTCCGCAATACCTGGATCCGCCGACCTGCCGAAGCAATTTTTTAAAGTCGGAATCTCTGTGCTTATAGCCGCCCCCGCCCAGATGCAGATGGTAATGGCATAATTCGTGTTTAATGATTTTTATAAATTCTTCTATTCCGAAATGCAGCAATTGGTGCTTATTGAACTCCAGACAATGGCTGCTTAAGAGATAGCGTCCTCCCGTCGTTCTCAGCCTTGGATTAAAGACCGCTCGGTGGCGGAACGGGAGATGGAAACTTTCGATTGAAACATGCTGCACAAGTTTCTGCAGTTCTTCGTCAGTCATGACGCCCGTCCTCTCCGAAAAATGTTATTCATGAAGCTCTGTATCAAAGCCGCTGCATTCTCCCGCTGCAGGCTGATATGCAGGAGACGTTCACATCTTCTTTTGCGGATCGATCATCGTTAAAGAAGCCCGTCCCTTTTCAAGATCAATGCCGTCGATCCAGACTGTGACGATTTGACCGACGCTGACAACGTCAAGCGGATGCCTGACAAAATGTTCGGAAAGCCTTGAAATGTGAACAAGTCCATCCTGTTTCACGCCGATATCCACAAAAGCACCGAAATCCACAACATTGCGGACCGTCCCTTCAAGCCTCATGCCTTTTCGCAGATCTTTCAATTCCAGTACGTCTGTTTTCAGAATCGGCTGTCTGACATCCTCGCGCGGATCGCGGCCCGGCCGGATCAAGGCTTCAATCATATCCTTGAGCGTCGGCTCTCCGATTGCAAGTTCGGCAGCTGTTTGCGGAATATTCAGGGCTTCAAGCCTGTTCCTCAGATTTTCCGAGCCGATCTCCGCCATCCGGCAGCCTATTTTTTTTAAAAGTTTTCTGGCTTCCGCATAACTTTCCGGATGTATCGGCGTATTGTCGAGCGGTTCGCTTCCGCCGCTTATTCTCAGAAAACCGGCGCATTGTTCGAAAGCGCGGATTCCGAGACGCGGCACTTCTTTCAGCTGCTCGCGGCTGTCGTATTTCCCTCTTTGGCCGCGTTCCGCAACCAGATTGGCAGCAACCGTTTTCGACAGGCCCGCCACGTAGCAGAGCAGTTCCGGAGACGCCGTGTTCACATCGACGCCGATCCTGTTCACAACCGTTTCAACGACGAAGCCGAGTGATTCATTCAGTTCTTTTTGCGACACGTCGTGCTGGTATTCACCGACACCCACGGATTGGGGATCGACCTTAACCAGTTCGGCGAGGGGATCCTGAAGCCGCCTGGCGATCGAAACGGCGCTTCTTTCCTCGACATGCAGTCCGGGAAATTCCCGCCGTGCCGCCGCAGAGGCGGAGTACACGCTCGCCCCTGCCTCATTGACAATCACATAATAGACCGTTCTGCTCCGAACCTCTTTTAAAGTTTCCGCAATAAACGCTTCGGTTTCACGGGATGCCGTTCCGTTACCGATTGCAATCATGTCCACATGATACTTATCAATCAGTGACAGTACCGTTCGGCGTGCGGACTCAATCTCGGACCTGGGGGGCGTCGGATAGATAAGCGATATGTCGAGTACCCTGCCGGTCGGATCAACCACTGCAAGCTTGCAGCCGGTCCTGTAGGCCGGATCAACGCCGAGTACCGTCTTTTCCTTTATCGGCGGCTGAAGGAGCAGGCCGCGGAGATTTTCCGAAAAGATATGAATGGCCTGCCGTTCCGCCTTTTCAGTCAGCTCCTGGCGAAGTTCCCGTTCAACGGCGGGTGCGATCAGCCTTTTGTAGGCATCCTCGGCACAGTCATTAAGAATGCCCGCTGCGGATGTTTTCTTTCCTTTGATAAGGGCCCGTTTAAGAGCCGGCACGATCCTGTCTGCCGGTGCCTCAACCGCCGCCCTCAGGATGCCCTCCCGTTCTCCGCGATTAATCGCCAGAATACGGTGCGGCGCGATCTTTTTGGCCGGCTCCCGATACTCATAATACATTTCGTACACTCGCTTCTCGTCCCGGTCTTTATTTTTCCCCGCCCGGACAAGAAGCACGCCCCGGGCGAATGTTTCCCGCCGCGCCAGCGCACACAGGTCGGGGGCGGCGGCCAGACGTTCCGCCACAATGTCCCGGGCGCCCCGGATAACATCGTCGACGGTATAAAGGTCTTTTTTTTCAGATATGAATTGTGCCGCCCTTTCTTCAACAGACGCTCCGGGAAGGCTTGTCAGCCAGCCGGCAAACGGTTCAAGTCCTCTGTCCCGGGCAACGGCCGCCCTCGTTCTCCGCTTTTGCCGGTAAGGCAGATAAAGGTCTTCGACATCGCGCAATTTGGCGGCATGATCGATTTTTCGTCTTAAGTGTTCATTCATGCTGCCAAGCTCTTCAATCCGGGCAATGACCTCCCTTTTCCGCTTTTCCAGTTGCTGCCTGTAAACATAGGCGTTTTGAATCTGCTCTATCTGAACCTCGTCAAGCCCTCCGGTCATTTCCTTCCTGTAACGGGCAATGAAAGGAATCGTGTTGTCGTCCCCCAAAAGACGGATCACCTGTTCAGCTTGATTCGTGGCAATCCCCAGATCTTTCGCAATATGTAGATATATATCCTCCACTTCCCGGCTCCCCCTCTTCCCTATTATCATAGCAGAAACACATGCCTTTCGGTTTCATCTTTCCGTTTTAAAAGCGAATAAAAAAAAGCCCTTTCCGCAAGCCCGGTACTGGGCCAATGAAGGACAGTTCGGTTTGTCATTCGTCGATTCAATGCTGCCGGCGGCCGGAGCCGCAAATCTAAAGGCAACCGTTTCGATTCGGAAATGTTGCGCCCGGATACGGGTCGGTTTTTACTTTCTGAATTCTTTCAAGAAATTTATAATTCAGCTAATTTTTCAGAGCCTTCCCCGGAAAAAGTCTCTCTGAGTTTCCGCAAAGCCCTTCGCTGAAGACGCGACACATGCATTTGAGAAATCCCCAGCCGCTCTCCGGTTTCCTTCTGGCTCAAAGTATCAAAGTATGTGCAGACAATTATTTCTTTTTCACGATCCGTTAAAACCCGGAACGCCTTTTCAAGAAGTATTTTTTTGTTTATCTTTTCATAGCCTTTATCCTGGTTTCCGACGATATCAAGGAGTGTGACGGTTCCTCCTTCGGCATCGGATTCAATCTGCGAATCCACCGAAAGAGTGTTGTAGCTTCGGGTCATCTCCATTGTCTCCAGGATACTTTCTTCGCTTTCTCCGACTGCCTCGGCAATTTCCTCTATTCTCGGCGAACGCTGCAGATTGTTTGTCAGCTCTTCCGCCGCCTTTTTAATCTTCGGTCCGAGTTCCTTAATGCGCCTCGGCACATGAACGCTCCATGTCTTGTCCCTGATGTAGCGCTTAATTTCGCCAATGATTGTCGGAACGGCAAACGATTCGAAACTGCGGCCGTAAACCGGATCGAATCGTTTCAGTGCGGAAATCAGGCCGATCATCCCCACCTGAAACAGATCTTCGCGCACGTCCCTGTTTCCGGCAAATTTATTCGAAAGCACTCCGACCAGATTTTCATAACGGCTGATCAGCTTATTCTGCAGAGATTCATTGCCGGGATCTTTCTGGTAGGCTAATATCTGCTGAATGTCATTCTGTTGCTGTTGAGACTTTGTCGGCACTACGCTCCACCCCGTCTCTTTTAAGAAACTTGATCATCTTGACAACGACGCCGAACTCGCTGCTGATGGTGACCTCGTCCATCAGCGAGTCGATCAAGAAAAGCCCCATCCCTCCTTCGTTTACCTGATTTAAAGACATAGAAGCATCAAGCGGCCTGAGCCCTTTAAGTACTTTTTGAAGATTGAAGCTGTTTCCGGTATCTATGACCGTGATGCTCAGCGAATGTTTGCGGCATTCAATCATGATCCGTATATTTCCTGCGGCACAGTGTTTATAAGCGTGATTGACCACGTTTGTGCAGGCCTCCGAGACGGCAATTTTAATATCCTCGATATCATCAAAAGGATAGCCCAGTCTGTATGCCGCTCCGGAGCTTGCCAGTCTGGCGATGCAGACATACTCGGGCTTCGCGGGAATCGTCAGTTTGATGATATCCACTGTTTTGTCCATTAATCAATTGTCCCCCTCGGCGATTTTTTCTCTTTTTAATATTTCCATCAGTCCCGTGATGTTGAAAAGGCGCTCCACGCGCGGCGACATGCCGGCAACTGAAAACCGGCAGTGATGGCGTGCGGCGGATTTAAGTGCGGCAATGATGACGCCGAGCGCCGTGCTGTCAATATAAACAGTCCCGCTCAGATCAAGTGTAACGCCGGCCCCGTTGATTTCCGTCAGCGGAAGCAGTTCCTTTTTCAGATCCGGTGCCGTGTAGACATCAATTTCTCCTTTGACAGTAACAAAAAACAGCCTGTCCGCCATTTTCCGGCGCTCAACACAAATGTTCATTGTCAACCTCCCGAATTCGCAAGTGCTTTAAATATTCATTACCCGCTTCTTGTGGACCGCAAACTCAAAATTTCACGGCAATAAATGTAAAATCATCATGTAATTCAAAATCCTGCATTTTCTCCAGTTCATAAAAAACTTTTTCAGCCAGTTCCTGCGCGGGCAGATTCATGTATCTCCGAATCAGGGCAATCAGCCTCTTCCGTCCAATAAATTCATTGTCGATCCGGCTCTCCGTCACCCCGTCCGTCAGCAGAATGATCATGTCTCCCGCCGCCACAGGCTTCGTGTATTCCGTATACCCTGTTTTGGGCGAGAACCCGAGTGCAGGCCCGCGGGCTTCCAGATCGTCGAATCGATCGCAGGCCGACGTGTAATAAAAACCGGGTTCATGTCCTGCGGATGAGAATGAGAAAGTACGCCCGACGGGATCATAGACCCCGTAAAACATCGTGATAAACATGCTCGGATCCACATTCCGTTCAACAACGCGGTTCAGGCTGGCCAAAACGCCCGGCGGGCCCTGGCGGTTTTCAGGCAGGCTGTCCATCGCATATTTAATCATCGACATACACATTGCCGCAGGGATTCCCTTTCCGACGATATCGGCCACTGCTACGCCGAGGACACCGTTTTCGCCTTGAACAAACTGATAATAATCGCCGCTCATTTTCTTGGCCGGCTCACTGAAAACGCCGATGTCCGCGAAAGAACAGTCGGGGACCGTCCCTTCCAGAAGCGCCCTCTGAACATCGGCCGCAATGTCGATTTCCGTGTCCAATTGTTTCTGACGGTTTTTGAGGCTCTGGTATTCGCGATAGTCGGCACCGTAGCCGGCCATCACTTCCATCAGAAATTCAAGCGAAGCCGCAATCCGTTCATCGACGGGCCCGATCATCCGGCTGACCACATCGATATGTGCGCCGATGACATCATCCGGCGTCACGCCGTTTTCCATCATTTTACGGCTCAGTTTCTGCCCTCTTTGAAGGACTGTCTCCTTTCGCTGCGCGATGTAGTGGGTCAGCATGATTTTATACATAATCAGGCGTTCGTTATGATCCATCCTTTCCTGCCCCTCCCGTCGGTCCCGATCAAACACCGGGCACAGTTTGCGTGTATTTTTACATTTTCCGACAGCCAGCCGCCCTTTTTGCAAAACCAAAAACATGATCTTATTGATTATTATTTCATGCCGGTACAGGCAAGGCAAATTTTTGGCGATAAAATACAGAAAAATAGAAAAAGAGACATTTTTCCGTCTTACCGGAAAAATGTCTCTGTCCGTTCTCTTCCCGAGGGTGCATGCAATGCCGCTGAGAAGTCTAGAAGTCAACCAAGCTGAGACTGATCTGTATGGCCTTATTGACCCGCCCCATCATCTCTTCATCCAGATGGGCGATTTTATCTGTCAGACGCTGTTTATCAATGGTTCTGATTTGTTCCAGCAAGATAACAGAGTCACGGTCGAAGCCATAGCGCTTTGCATCAATCTCCACGTGAGTCGGAAGTTTTGCTTTTTGAATCTGGGCGGTAATCGCTGCTACAACAACCGTCGGGCTGAAGCGATTGCCGATGTCGTTCTGGATAATGAGCACCGGCCGGACACCGCCCTGCTCAGACCCGACGACCGGAGAAAGATCCGCAAAGTATACATCCCCGCGCTTAACAATCACTCCTTTACACCCCGCTAACTAGGCGTTCCAGAGTAATCTCTGCCTCCTCTTCAGCAAGGAATGCCTCCGAAGCAATGTTCAGGTTGATTTTTGCCATTTCCATATAGCCTTGACGCATGATCTCGCGAACATGGCCTCTGTTTCGTTCACGTAAATACATTCTGATAGCACGATGGAGAAACTCACTGCGATTCATTTTATCCTGACTGGCGATTCCGTCTATTTCATTCAGCAAATGCTGCGGTAAACTGAGCATGATTTGTTTCAATTTCGATTCGGACATGCCTGCACCCCCACCACTTTCGTCAGAAAGTCTCTTTTCGTTTCTAGGCTTTATCTTAACATTCTCAAAATGGTTTTGCAAAGCAATTTCCGGCAAAAATCGAGTTTTGTCTCTTATTTTTTATAAAATTTAACTTTTTTGTAGAAAAACGCAGGCAACACGCTTCCGATGCCTTTTTTCAGTCTGCCGGAACCGGTTTTTCAGCGTCCTGCCGCTATCCTTTTTAACGATCGGCAAGAACAGGGTTTATGGAGCCGATTCGTTTCCCGTTTTTCCAGAAGACTCTCGGAACGCGCGGATGGATCATGCAGGTGACTTCGTAATTGATCGTCTGCAATTTTTCAGCAAGCTGGTCGGCCGTGATTTCGTCGCTGCCGTCTTCGCCGATCAGTGTGACTCTTGTGCCGATCGGGAAAGAAGCGGGAAGGCGGCACATCAGCTGATCCATGCAGATGCGGCCGACAATCGGGCAGCGGATGCCGCCGATGAGGATATCCGATCCTGACAGAGCTCTCAGCCAGCCATCGGCATAGCCGATCGGCACGGTTCCGATCCACTCGTCGTTTTCCGTGCGGTACGTCGCCCCGTAGCCGATTGCCGATCCGGCCTTCACCTTTTTAACATGAGTCAGACGGCTGTGGAGAGAAAGCACCCGCTCCAGCTTAAAAGGCAGTTTCGCAGCCATTTCCGGCGAAGGGGCCAGCCCGTACATGGATATGCCGTACCGGACCATATTGAAAAGATGGCGTTTCTCGGCCGGATATTTCAGTGTCGCGGCACTGTTGCCGCAGTGAATCAGCGACGGATGAATACCCAGGTCGGAAAACCAGTCGATCATCGTTTCAAAGCGCCGGTACTGCTCATTGAAATACGTTTCGTCATTCTGATCCGCTGTCGCAAAATGAGTAAACAGCCCCTCGGCCACAAACCGCCTGTCTTTGCCGATCTCTCCGGCCAGTGCCTCCGCCTCTTGCCGGCTGCGGATGCCGATCCGGCCCATGCCGGTGTCGCAGGCAATGTGCAGAAACACCGGTTCCTCGGAACGATAAGTCCGGCAAGCCTCCTCCAGCCATTTTTTCTGAAACACGGTCAGTGAAATATGATACTTAGCCGCCAGTCCGGCATCTTCGGGCCGGATCGGCGAAAGGACAAGTATGGGCGCCTCGATTCCGTGTTTCCGAAGCGCCAGCGCTTCATCAAGCAGCGCTACCGCCAGCCATTCCGCTCCGTTTTCAAGAGCCGTTTCAGCTACATAAACGGCCCCGTGGCCGTAGGCATTCGCCTTGACCACCGCCATGAGCGCCGTATCTTCGGGAATCCTTTTTTTCATGTTCGCGACATTGTCCGCAACTGCGTCCAAATCAATGTCGGCCCATGTTTCTCTGAAAAAAGACGTTTCCATTTTCCGTCCCCAGCCTTTATATTTTATATATTCTGGAAATAAAGCCCTAATTAAACATATAAATCCTATTTTATCCGGATCTGCCCCCGGCAACAATCCATTTTCTATTTAATCACTTCTCGGCGGAAAACGGAAGACGGCTGACAATCCGTTCATCTGCTTTTTTCAGATAAAAAATCCGGCCTTATTAGGTCCCGGCACAGGCAAAGCCTTTGCTGCGGAGGACGGAGACGGCCATGGCATTTTTACTTCCTCATATAAAGAAAACTTGCCGATTGGCAAGCCTTTAGGCGAAGCCAGAGGCTTAGTTGCACTTATACTATAATCCGCTCAATTTTAAACCCTCCTCATAGTACAAAAAGAGCCTCTGCCGGGGGCGGCAGAAGCATCCGCTTTTTTGTCTGATGACTTGTTTTACTTTACGACCGTTCCGTTCATGGACTGTGCAACGGTAATCAGCTCATCCTGCGTCAGCTTATCGGAAGCAAGAAAATAATCCGTGCCGCCGTAAGACCAGGTGAGGGTATTGTTGTTCACCGATCCGATCGAAAATCCGAGATTGGCCGGATCGCCGCTGGCAAGTACCGGTACATCGGATGCCGCCGCCGAACTCTTTGATTCAATGAGTGTAAAGGGCTTCTGTCCGCCGTATTTGAGTACATATTTTTCCCCGGCCTGCGTTGTCTCGGGCGTCATCGATGACAGGGTCGAACCGGAAATCCGCGCCGTCGGATATTGCACTTTAAAGGTTTCCGCAGCCGCCTGGGCTGCCTTCGTCTGCCCGATCCGCGCCGCCGTCATATTTTTGTTCACATCGAAAATGCTCTTGTCAAGAGAAGGATTCACTTTGAAATTTTTGAAAACCACCGTCACAATAATATTCTGATCTTTGTCCAGAATCCGGACGTTCACCGGAGTCAGATCTTTATTCAGAGCGATCTGCTGATTGGACAGCTGGGCTGTGTTGTAATTGGTTTTTGTATTAAAAACATACTGATTCTCTTTTGCCGTAAAACCGGGATTCGGGTCATTCAGGATGTCCTTGGCCAGGGAATGGTAGAGATAGGCCTGGCTGCGGTTATTCGGCCAGTTGCTCTCGAACCGGTAGCTTTTATTCAGTTCGGGTGTCAGCACAAAAACGCCGTCCGAATTGCGCAGAATCATCTGATTGTTGCCCTTGTTGCCGTCACTAAGTGCCACTCTGTAGTAGTATGGTTTCTGAAAGGAAATATGCGCCTGATACGTTTGTTTTTTTCCGTTATGCTGAAAAGTCATCGTCGCGTCCGTCTGATAGCTGTTGATGTTCTCTATTTTTTTGCTGAGATTCTGAACAACGTCTTTTTCCGACTTTGCCCCGCACCCCGATAAAATAGAAACGATCAGGACTAAAGCAAACACTGCAGCCGACCATCTTTTCATTCGTATCCAACCCCTTTGCCTCTATTCGGTGACAAAGGAGGGATTCTATACTAGCACATCGCGTCATGGTAAAGCCGATGCAGAACGGGAGGAATCCGTTCGATCAGATCCGACGCCAGGACGTCCAGCATGGAATGGCCGGTGCGCACCAGGTCGTCGGCAACCGCACCGTGAAGATAAACGGCGTTGCAGATCGCGTCCATCATCCGCCGATGCTGGAGCAGGAAAGCAAAGATAATGCCTGTCAGTACATCCCCGGATCCGCCTTTTGCCAGTGCCGCATTCCCGGTTGTATTGACGGCCTGTTCGCCGTCAGGCGCCGTAATGATCGTGTTTTTTCCTTTTAATACAAGATAAACGTGATATTTCTCCGCGAAAGCCCTCGCCATATTAAAGCGGTTTTCTTCCACGTCTTTAACGGACAAATCCAGAAGGTGAGCCATTTCCCCCGGATGCGGGGACAGGACGGCAGGTACACGGCGTTCACGAAGCAGCTCCAGCATGCCTTTTAAATGGTAAATTCCATCCGCATCAATGACACATGGAATTTCCCCGTATTCCAGTACGCGCCTCACAAGCACCGCCTGCTCCGGTTCACGCCCGAGTCCCGGACCGACGGCAAGCCCCGACAATCCTTGAAAATCGAGAGCCTGCCGCTGCATATACATCGTTTCCGGCAGCAGTGCGGCGATGACCGGACGCACCTGATCGGGGACACTGACCTTCAGCAGCCCGATACCCGAGCGAAGCGCCGCCTTAGCCGCGAAGAAAGCCGCGCCGGACATTTGCGGCGAACCGGCAATCAGGAGGCCCTTCCCGTGGGATCCCTTATGTGAAAAAGGATCGCGTCTCGGCAAAGTCCGCACGATATCTTCTTCCTGCCATACCTTTCTCTTGATGTCCAGGTTTTTGAAGGCCGATTCAGGAATGCCGATCCGGACGGTCCGGACTTCGCCGAAGTGCCGAGCAGCCGGCCGGACAAACTGTGCCAGCTTCGGGCACCCGACCGTCAGGGTCAGATCGGCATTGACGCACTCATGTGCAAACGGTTCCCCGTCCGCCGATACTCCGCTCGGAAGATCAACGGAAACGACCCGGGCGCCGGAGCGGTTGATCAGTCCGATCACTTGAAGATAATCGGGATAAGGCGTCCCGTGAATGCCTGTGCCGAGCAGGGCGTCGATAATCAGATCCGCCTGTCCGACGCTGGCTGCGAAAGCTTCTGCGTCTTCCGTCACCCGGCGGACCGTTCCCCCGGCAGCCAGGTAAGCATTCATGTGATAAGCCGCATCTCCCGTCACTTTCTCAGGATCGGGCAGAAGCCAAGTTTCTTCATGAACGGCCCGGCTGTCGAGCAACTGCCGGGCAACGACAAAACCGTCGCCGCCGTTGTTCCCCTTGCCGATGATGACAATCACTTTCTCTCCCTTTTTCAGTTCGGGGGCAAGCTCCGCAAAAACCGCCTGTCCCGCATTCTCCATGAGCAGCGGCCCTCCCAGCCCGATCTGCTCCATGGTATAACGATCAATGGCCTGCATCTCTTTCCGCGATACGACGTGCACAATAGTCCCTCCCAGCGTAATAAACTATATGAGACAAAGTCTGTAATTATGCAGACTAGCATGACGGGCTTTCAATAACTGCCACCGACGCGGCGGCGGTATCCGTATGCGTGATCGAGATATGGATCGCCGCGCCGGGAGATGTCCTGTCTTTCATAACCGGACGCCCGAGCGAATTGTCGAGAACCGTCAGATCCTGAAACGACAGATTTGCACCGAGGCCTGTCCCCTTCGCTTTCGCATAAGCCTCTTTTGCCGAGAATCGGCCGGCCAGAAATTCCGCTTTTCGTTTGGCCCCAAGAAGAGAAAACTGTCTGCGCTCTTCCGGGGTCAGAATACGGCTGATAAACGCCTGATCATCAATATGTTTCGTCATTCGCTTTATTTCAGTAACATCGATACCGATACCCGTAATCATATCTGTCCTCCGCCATCTCAATCTTTCGGATTCAGCCGGAAAAACCGGTCACGGCTTTTTTAAACTTTTCTCTCCGTCCCGGCTGTTCATCCTGTCATGATCCGGCCCGAGCACCGGCCGGCAGATAAAATTTCTCTTTCACTACCACTGTCATCCATTTTACCCTATACTTAATGGAAGATCATTTTTTAAGGAGGTCGGCCGGAACGTGTTTATCCGAAATGAGCCTTTTAAAGTTTTTCTGAAACATTATCCTGTCACTTCTCTCATTCTGGCAGTCGACATAGCGATCTATCTGATGCTTTTAATTACCGGAACGTGGAGAATCGCTCCGTTTTTTGCTTATCAGTTTTTTCAATACACGGTAGGTTCAAATGCCGCCATTCTGCAGGGAGCCTGGTGGGAACTGATCACACCGGTTTTCCTGCACGTTACGTTCCCTCATATTCTTTTCAATGCCTTCTCTATCCTGATTTTTGCCCCCGCGCTTGAATCGATGCTCGGAAAATGGCGGTTTCTGACCGCATTTCTGGGAACGGGCATCGCCAGCAATGTCGCCGACCTGCTTCTGCAATCGTCCGGATACAGTCATTACGGCGCCAGCGCCGCTGTTTTCGGACTGCTCGGCATCTATCTTTATCTGATTGTTTTCCGCGGTCATCTGGTCTCCCGCCCGGACCGGATTATTATTATCGTTATGATTCTTGTCGGCATGATCAGCTCGTTTGCCGATCCCAACGTCGATGTGCTCGGCCACTTTAGCGGGTTCCTCTCGGGATTTGTGCTGGCACCGATCTTGTTTATCAACGCCCCGACCCGATAAACGGACTGCCGGAAGCGAAAAATATAGCGCCGGGGTCCTCTCTTTGATTGAATTTCACCCGGAATTTCGTCATACTTAGGACAGTAGCTCGACATTTTATTTATTTTGAAGGGAGATCATTTTATGGCTTTTGTCATTACTTCGGCTTGTCAGAATGAGAAAGCGGGTGAATGTATCGAAACGTGCCCGGTTGATTGCATCGTTGAAGGTGAAAAACAAATGTATATCGACCCCGACGTCTGCATTGATTGCGGCGCCTGTGAGGCCGTTTGTCCGGTTGAAGCCATCTATCCGGAGGACGAGGTCCCCGAAAGCGAACAGAAATACATTCAGCTTAACCGCGACTTTTTCAAAAATAGATAAAGAAAAGCCTGACGAAGCCAGGGATCAGCGACAGCTGAGCCTTGGCTTTTCTTGTACCCATTCCCTGCTTTTTATGTTTCCCGATTTGTATAAAACAGGCCTCCGGCGGGTTGCCTTTTGACCGGCTGAATGCTGCACAATCCGATGGCCGGCCGGTTGGCCCTGTTGCAGGCAGACATTTCCTTCTTTATATTGGCATATCGGTGCTGCGTTCCGCGGGCAAGCGGGAGCTTTTTTGATCAATGACAGCACGTTCGATTCAATCCGGTTTCCCGGTCAATCATAAGTAATATTAAAAAGCCTGCACCTTAAATCCATTCAGCTCTATATGGCAAGGATATGAAGCATATCTTTCCTGTATCCGCTATTTTTGAATCATTCCCCCGGAATGACGGGGGCAGGCGGAAACTACCTTTGAACTCTCGACAATCGCCGTAAGTATCGTAGCCCTGGATTGCTCCGTCATCAGATCCGCCTTCGCGTACATACCGCCGGCCTGATTTCTGACATAGCGGGGCTTCAGCCGGTTTAGGCTCAGTGCCAGTACATCCATCTTGCACTCCGGACAATGACAGGATACCGCCAGATTTTCCCATTGCTTATCCAGAATATCCTCCACTGCTTCTTCCATCACATTGTGGATGATCACAACACTGCCTTCTTTCCGTAACTGAAAATCATGAAACGGATCCTCTCTTTTCTGTTGAAGAACATCGTAGCACAGAATCCGGGAGGGCTCAAGCTCATATGTAACAGGTTTCCGGCAGAAAGCGGCCGGAAACCTGTTTTTTTACGCGATTCGTGCGGCTTGTTCGGGCGTTCCTCGGTGCGATGGCATTTCCAAAGAAATAACCGTCCTATAGTTGATAAAAGCAAGGATAGGACGGCCGCATCATGCCGATTGATGCACTTCGTTTTCCGGTTCAGTTCAAACTTCTCAGGCCGTTTTTAAACAGCCGCCGGCGTCCTTCCGGCGGATCACTTCAACACCTGGACCTTCACGGTGCGCCTCCCCCACTGCAGTGCTTCCGTGTTGTTGTTGAAAAAAACATCGATTTTCAGTCCTCTGATGGCTCCGCCTGTGTCCCCGGCCACCGCATAGCCGTAGCCTTCCACGTATAATCGCGTACCAAGAGGTATGACAGAAGGGTCGACGGCTACAACCTTCGCATTCGGATTGTTCAGAAGGTTGATGCCTGTTGCTGTGACCCCCGAACATCCGGAACACTTCGCCGTGTAAGCCGTGCTGTTCGCATAAAATTCTTTGACTGTCGTGACCGGCTTTGTTCCGGAAGCCGCGGCACTGCGAACGGTCGTGTGCACGGAAGGAGCCTGCCGCACTTGCCGCCGGGTCAGGCTGCCGGTTTCAGACTCGGACCGCTCCTCATCCAGCTTCTCTATACTTCCCCATGTCTGCGGTCCGACAATGCCGTCGACTGCTATGTGCGTGTTCTTCTGCAAGGTAACGACGGCCTGCTCGGTAATCGGCCCGAAGTATCCGTCGATTTTTCCGCTGTAAAAGCCGAATCGGTTCAGATACTGCTGAAGATAGGTTACATACTCTCCTTGTGATCCCCGATCAAGAAGGCCGATCTGCTTGTGAATCAGAACGGCAAGTGCCTGTTTCGTCCGGACTCCCACCACTCCGTCTGCGGACAATCCGTTCTTCAACTGAAATTGTTTGACGGACTTTTCAGTGGCACTGCCGAAATAACCGGTCGGCTTCAATGAATAATCTCCGGTTGCTTTCAAAACTGTTTGAACTGTTCTGACATCCTCGCTTTGCATTCCCTTATGGATCAAACCGTCGTCACTGATTAAATGTGCAGCGGCATACTGAGGCAGCAGAAAGAAAGAAGAAGTGAAGGTTGCAGCAACGGCCACACTTTTCGTCAGTGCGCTCCCGTAATACATCGATGTCTCCCCCCATCGTTCATAATCTCTTTTACTAATATGACAATAGGCCGGATTGCATACTTTACAATCAGATGACAGGACATCCTCCCGCTCAAATCAGTTATTTTTTATTAACTGATGATTTCTCGTACCACTCATCTGCGATCAAGGCTTCAATCACGCAGCAAAGCTTCAGGATGATCGTCATGCCGGCTGAAGAAAGCAGCCGGTGCCGGTTAAAAGTAATTCTGGCAATTTTCATTTATTGATTTCAGACCGTTTACTGATTCCTTGCGCTTCGCTGTTGTTTTCACGCACTTTACTGTCGATATTCTGAAGTTTACCGATGATAAAACCATTTACTCGTGATATACTGCGTTGACCGATGATTTTCGGCACGATCATATGAATACACAGCAGACGGAAGAAAAATAGCCGTCTCCGGAAATTTTACGTCCGTCCGTACATCACAAGCCCTCCGGAGAAGCCTTTTCGTTACCCAACCGGTAGACTGACTTTTAAAGGAGCGTCCCGCCGCTTACCAGTAAGCTGCCTTTCAGAGGGGCATCCCGTGGCGTGTACCAGTAAATTGCTCTCCGGAGGAGTAATTTCATTGCTCACACCGGCAGATTGCTTTTCAAAAGATCACCGCCGTGCACAGATAAAAGCATCCCCCGCCCTATTAAGGCCGGAATGCGCGGGCTCTGAGAAAATACTCATTGTTTATTATTATTGAGTGCCTGATCGATAGCCTGTTTTAACACTGTGTAATCCTGCGCCCCGTCAATCATCGTACCATTTACAAAAACAGTCGGTGTCCCGGGAACACCGAGTTCTTCGGCCATTTGATTGTCCCTTGCAATCACATTTTTATTCGATTCCGTGTCGAGCGCGTTCTGGAAGGCCTTCAGGTCAAGAGACGGAACGGTCCGTTTGGCGATGTCGGTCAGTAATTGTTTGGTCACCCATTCGCTATTTTCGTCGCCCTGCGCCTTGAAAAGGGCGTCATGAAAAGCCCAGAAAGCTTTCGGATTCTGATGAAAAACCTCTTCTGCGGCATTAGCCGCCAGCTGGGAACCCGGACCGAGAATCGTATAATTAATAAAATACAGGCTGATTTTATTCGTGTCGATGTAGTTCTTTTCAAGCTGAGGCACGACGTTTTCTTCGAACTGTTTGCAGTAAGGGCAGCGATAATCCGCAAATTCAACGACCTTGACCGGAGCATTGCTGCTCCCGATAAAAGGCTGTCCGTTATAATTAATGGCGGTAGCCTGCTCTGTGCGGTGCGTTGCCTGCTTCTTCTGCGGTTTCGCTTCACGCTCCAGCTGGCCTCTGTAAATCATTGCGATGACTGCGGCTATGAGTACAATTACAATCACCGAGCTGAAAACGACGATGCGCCTCTTCCTATTTCGGCTTTCAAGATCCTTTTCTGCTTTCTGAAACTCGTTTTTCTTGCCGGACATCAGAACACCTCTTTGCTACAAATTTAATTTCTGAAAACCTTGGCTCATTCGGTCGTTTCCTTATGAGAGTCTCTTGTTTCTTCGCCTGACGTGCTCCCGTTCGAACAATTCGCCGACAGTCACAAAATCGTAGCGGTGCCGGGCGTCCGGAAGAATTTCGTTCAAAGCAGCAATCGTATTTGTCGGCGCATCGCGGTTGGCGCCGGGATTCTCGCCATTATCATGGAGACAGATCACCGCACCGTCGTGCATATGATTCAGAATCCTTTTCTTCAGGCGTTCTTCTCCTAAGGCTTCACGCCAGTCTCCAAGAATGGCCGACCATAAAACCACATGCAGGCCTCTCGCCGTGAAGGGCAGGAGCAGGTTGATATGGCCCCAGGGCGGACGGTAATAGACCGGCCGCTCCCCGGTAATCGACGCAACAGCATCCGCCGCCTTCCTGCATTGCTTTCTTGTCCCGTTCGGCGTCAGAAACCAATTGCTGAAATGATTGTAATGATGTATGCCGATTAAATGTCCCTCATTTTTCATTCTCTTGAGCAGAACGGGATTTTTCAGCGCCCTTTCCCCCACAACGAAAAAGGTGGCCCGCACCTGATTCTTTTTCAGAACGTCAAGCAGCCGGGCCGTGTAGCGGGCATCCGGCCCGTCGTCAAATGTCAGGCAGACCATTTTTTTCCCGCGTCCGTTTTTTATCCCGGCCGAACCTCTGAAAAAAAACATACGCATCGATAAAGTCGGAATAATACCGTAAACGGTAAGCCATGCTAAAAATATCAGAAAAACAGTCCACACTGCCTGCAGCAGACGATACATCTGCCATCGCCTCTTTTTTTATTAAAGAAATCGATCATACGTCAATCAGCCGCGGGGAAGCGGGGAACCGGGACAGATAACGATCGGCCTGTACTTATAGATATGGCGGGCAGGCCGTTTTTATTTATATTTTTTCTAAATCGTCGGTACCCCCCGCCGCTGACGGTTGTCCTCTTTGCCCGAACCGTCGTGCCGCCGATATCAGGCGGAGCGGCCGGCCTCTTTTTACGGCTGTTCTGTTTCGTTCTAATCACCGCTCGTTTCAATCGTTATTATATAGGAAAACTATTGATGATGAAATATTAAAGGCATGGCTGACGTAAAAAGCTGAAAGGACGGCAGATCGTCCGGGGGGCCGGATTTACCGGGAAAAAATCAAGAAGCCCGTGCCTGGGTCATCCTTAAAAGCGTTTCAGTTATGAAAAGGGCAGACAAGTTCCGATGATTTGCTTTATACTATATTTAACGCACGCATTTACGGAATTGTCCGGAGAAATTTTTTCCCTTTCAGAACCCGCGTATTGTTTTCTCGGAATCTATTTGTTTCGTTTTTATTTCATAATAAAAGTTTTATAATGTTTTACAGGGCTTCTTTCCGTGATGAGCTTGCACCGTTTCGTTCCGAAGGGTATATTGAAACATACAGCGGGCATGGACAGCCCGGACGCGTTCCCGGATTGTCAGACCGGTGCCGGGCAAACGGCGGATGGAGCCATGAGCCGGGCGGCCGGCTCATCTCATGGAGTGCATTTGTTGGAACCGCAGGACCGGTCCGGGCTTTTCCCCGGGTCATTGAAAAAGTCACATAGCCGAGTCAATGCACGAATACTTGAAGTATTGGGTTCACGTTCTGCGCAACTGAATTCTTGAAACTGAACTGCTCACAGGTTGGATATAATAACAGGAACTTTAAACTGACGAGGTGTTTGATCGTGGCTATTGCGAAAGTGATCATTTTAACCGGATCATACGGAACCGGTCATAAGCGGGCGGCTCATGCACTGGCAAAAGCCTTGGATTTAAATACATCCCAATTTAGTACGCGCGTACTGGATGGGACTTCTTTAGCGCCTCCAAGGCTTGATTCACTGGAAAAGCGCACGTTTTTATCCGGGGTCACTCATTTCCCCTCGCTTTACCATTACATCTACAAAAAAACACAAAAAAATAATATTGCTTCTTCTCTGATTAAGAAAATGAATCGGGTCGGTGTTTATCGGCTGATTTCAGCTCTTGAGGAAGAACATCCGGATCTGATCGTCAGTACTTTCCCGGTCGCATCGGTCATGATGTCGCTGATCAAGCAGGCAGACTGGTTTACATCCGTGCCCCTGCTGACTGTCATCACCGACTATTCCGTTCACAGCACCTGGGTGAATCAGTATACGGACGGTTATCTCGTCGCTACCCAGGAAGTCAAGCAGATGCTCATCGACATGAACGTGGATCCGGAAAAAATTATGATCACCGGTATTCCGATTCACCCTAAGTTTTCCGGGCTGCAGAATAAAAGAGAATTAAAAGAAAGATATCATATCCCTTATCATCAGAAGGTACTGCTCTTAATGGGCGGCGGCGGCGGTATCTTCGGCCATTTTCTGCCGATTCTCAGGCAGCTGGATAAAATAGAGCCGGACGTCCGGATTGTGATCATCTGCGGTCAGAACCGAAAGATTTTTCAGCAGTTTACTCAGTTCAGCCGGACGGCAAAACACAATATTCAGGTGGAAGGCTTTGTGCACAATATGAACGAATGGATGGCCATAGCCGATCTGTTAATCACTAAACCCGGCGGACTGACCGTATCCGAAGCCATTGCATCCGAACTTCCGATGATCATTTACAGGCCTCTTGGCGGACAGGAGGCGGATAACACTCAGTTTTTGCTGTCGTCGGGCATTTCAGTGGCGACGAATGATCATTCGGAACTGATTGAACACTTAATCGATCTGCTCAACAATCCGCTGACACTGGATATCATGCGTACCAATATGCGGCCTTACAGTATCGAGCAGAGACAGTCCGCCAAAAATGCGGCAAACGCCGTGGCTCAGTTTTTATCGGCGGCCAGTTCCATCCAGTTTGCATAAAGGGAATCCGGCGTTGGCAGACCCTCAGGCGCAGCTAAACTTTAGCAGCAATGGCCGGACAGGACGCGGCGTCTTGGTTCAGCCGTTTATCCTTCACTCGCTCAATGTGATATTTAAAGTATAAAGAAAAACTTGGCAATACCAAGTCTTTGACGAGGCCTTTATTCATTTCATACTTCCCCATCGTGCCAAAATGCAAGGTGCAATCTGCCGCTCTTGCATTTTTCCTTTTACAAGCCCGTCCCCGCACGCGGGACAGCCCCGTTTCTTATCTCTCCTGAGTCCGACGCTCCCACTCGCTGCGTGCGAGCCGATCGGTAATCAGAATCAGCCTCCAGAATTCGAGGCACATGATCATGAAGCTCACCCAGATCCCCGCTAAGATATAATCGGTCATCAAATCACTCGGAAGCTGATACTGCATATACAGCGGACCGAGACCCGTCGTAAACAACAAGCAGATACCGAGCACGTTGACAGTTATCTTGAGCCAATAATTTTTGGTATAGCGGGTAAGCAGATAAATAAAATAACCGTACAGAACAAATGCCATGATCAGCCGGCTGTCCGGTTCAAACTGAAGGCCGCTCGCTGTCACGGAACCGATCAATTTACCGATCAGCTGCGGCAGATAGGTAACGAACAGCATGCCGCCGACCGTCGTAAAGAAGAACATCTGCATTTCGAGCTTTTTCTGCTTTCCGAACAGAAGGATCAGAGCACAGGTCAGACCGCCGATCCCGATCATTGCCGCCAGGTGCGAAAGAAACAACGATTTTTCGAAGAAAGCATACCATTCCGGAGAAACGACAGCTGAAAAAATCATGATCCAGTTCTGGTTAAACAGGACGGATTTCTGATGGAAGAAATCATCCGTTAATCCGAACATAACGGAATTGAGCACAGCGAAAACGACGGTCGCCCCCATAATCAGCAGCTTCAATCTTAACCGCGACTGAAAATTGGTAAAAAGGCTTTTATAAGCGACGATCGTCCAGTGTTTAATTGATTTCAGATTGTAGCGGATCACGTAATAGAGAATAACGAGACCAGCCAGAGCGGCCATCAATATGATGAAATATTTCTTGAAGGCGGTAACCAGCAGAGCGTATTTCGGACCCAGCAGCTTGCCGAAAACGATAAATGTGAATACCCAGATAAAATAGCCGGAGTAGGAAAATAAGGCATACGCCCGGAAAGAAACTTTTGTTATACCGGACATGTAGCCAATGACATGGCGCACACCCGGAATAAAGCTTGAAAAGAGCAAAAGGAATTTTCCGTACCGGTCGAATGTTCGCGAAAATTTATCCATTCCTTCCTTGCGAATGTGGATGTAACGTCCGTATTTATAAAAAAACGGCGCACCCAGATGCCGGCCCAGCCAGTAAGTCACGGTCACCCCGGCGATGCAGCCGAGCGTTCCGAAAAAAACGGCAAGGGCCCAGTTCACTTTACCCTGGTAAGCCAGATAGCCCACATAACTCATCAGCAGCTCATTTGGGACCGGCAGGGCAAGCATCTCAATAAATAGCGAACAAAACAAAAATAAATAACCGTAATTGTTTAAAAGATCCATAAGCGTGCTCATTGGCGATCCCCCAGGCTGGTCTTCTTTCTTGAAGAAAGGCTCCGGCAAAATGAACCCGTCCGGCAAGCATGAAGNGCTGGTCTTCTTTCTTGAAGAAAGGCTCCGGCAAAATGAACCCGTCCGGCAAGCATGAAGCGTTTATAGAGTCGTTCTTCACGTTCCGGACGTCCTGATACAGTTTCTCTGAACTCTGCCTTTTTTATCAGCCTTTCGAGTTATAGTTATATATTCGCAAACCTGTTTAAAAAAAGCGACCATTGCATCGGCCGCCGTAGACTAAAAATTTCAGTTGCATCATTCCATGTTGACAAATGATGCCGATTCGAAAAAAGCAACTGCATGATTTTACAAAACTTTTACTTAAAAAGAGAAGCAATCGCGTTGAAGATTGCATTGAAGAAACTCCCGATTGCGCTGAGCACCTGAGCCATGAATCCCTTCGTCTGGCTCGAATTGGCCACTCGGCTGATCTGATCCTTCAGTTGCTGCATTTGATTGCTGACCTGACTCCAGTTTATATTCAGGCCTCTCATTTTGTCAAAGAGATCCACCAGCTTCTGAATATCGGCATCGCTCAGATTCACATTGACCTGCTGAGCGGAATCCCGGACAATTTTTTCAACGTCCGCCCGCGACTTCGGTGCATTTTTAGCAATGTTGTCCTTGATGGCCGTCACAAGCTGCGTCGCCTTGTCTTTGCCGATACCCGGCTGGTTGCCAAGCTCGGCAGTCGTTACGACTTCCTCGTTGGCAACCTGCTTATTCGCTTCCGGGATGACCTTCCCCGTCGATACCTCATACGCCTTGATCAGGCCGGTCAGTGCCGCCGTTCCCGATACAGGGAAAGGGGCCGTCACGTAGACATTCGCATCTTTGACTCCGGCAGTTGCCAGCGCACTGATGTACATGTCTTTGGTCACATAGGTGATGTTGTTTGTGCTGGCCGTCAGCCCGGAACCCGACTGACCAAGGGTGATCTTCGACGAACTGATCGCTCTTGTTCCGATCTGGGACGACGAAAGGTATTTATCCAAATACTGGTGTTCTTCATTGTTCGTCACATCGATGATTTTCGTCGTCTGCGGATCGACACTCATCTCGTTCAAAATAGACGTACGCTGTGCAGGTGTCAGATCCGCACCCAGTGTGACTACAACATCTCCCGGGACCGCGTCGGCAAACGCTTTTTCCGGTCCGAACAGACTTGTCGCAAGAACAGCGGCAAGGATAAGCGGCAAGATATTTTTCAATTTCATAATGAAATTCCTTTCCGGGTTCCAAACCGCTCGGGAGCAGAGAGTCAGAAAGTCCCGAAACAGCGCCCCAAAGATTGACACCCATTTTTTTCGTCTGAAAAATAAAGAACTTGCACGTTCTGCGGTTTTTTTGAGAGCACCGCTTCTTGTGCAAGTTCATAATATCGGCGGAGGAACGTGAAGTCAAGTTTGTTTAAGATAAAGGTCCGTTCTGTACCTGGGTAACCGGCTCTTCCTGAAAAATGCCGCCGAGATTCGGATGACGCATGGCATAAAGTGCTTGCTGTTCTTTCTTTTTATCAAACGCCTTTTCACTTTTGGAAACCACGATGGTGGCGATGCCGTTACCGATCAGATTAGTGATCGCCCGTGCTTCACTCATGAAACGGTCGACGCCGAGGAGCAGGCCGAGCCCCGCGATCGGAATCACGTGCATCGCAGTCAATGTTGAAGCCAGCACAATGAATCCGCCGCCGGTGACCGCCGCGGCCCCCTTGGATGTCAGCATCAGAATCAGGATAATGGCAATCTGCTGCCCGAGATCAAGCGGAACGTGGAAAACCTGAGCCAGGAAAACCACGGACATGGTCAGGTAAATCGACGTGCCGTCAAGGTTGAATGAGTATCCGGTCGGTATCACAAGGCCGACAACCGATTTTTCGCAGCCTAGCCGCTCCAGTTTATCCATCATGCGCGGCAGCGCGGCTTCCGACGAACTGGTTCCGAATACAATCAGAATCTCGTCCTTAATGTATCTTAAATAAGTAAACAGGCTGAATCCGGCAAACTTGCAGATAGACATCAGGACTACAAAAATGAACAGGGCCATGGTCGCATAGACGGAAAGCATCAGTTTGATAAGCGGCGCGATCGTCTGCAGTCCGAAACTGCTGATCGTGTAGGCCATGGCACCGAATGCGCCGATCGGGGCCGCATACATAACATACCCGATAATCTTGAAAAAAACCTGGGAGACCTGGTCGAAAAAGTCAACGAGCGGCTGCCCTTTTTCGCCGAGAGCCGAAAGGCCGAATCCGAACAGCACGGAAAAGAAAAGAACCTGCAGGATATCACCCTGGGCGAAAGCATTAACGACATTGCTCGGTATAATATTCAGGAAGAATTCTCCCCAATTCATTCCCGAGCTGCTGCCGTGAGTGAATTGGGAGACGTCGCCGCTCGGCATTTTGGCGGGATCCAGGCCCGAACCCGGCTGCAGAATGTGAACAACGATCAGCCCGATAATCAGTGCAACCGTCGACACCACCTCAAAGTAGATTAAGGCCTTGCCGCCAACCTTGCCGACTTTCTTCATATTGCCCATTCTCGATATACCGACAACAATCGTCAGAAAGATAATCGGTGCGATGACCATCTTCACCGCATTAATGAACGTTGTGCCGAGCGCCTCCAAGT
Organism: Sporolactobacillus sp. CQH2019; assembly: GCF_028765345.1. Lineage (GTDB taxonomy): Bacteria > Bacillota > Bacilli > Bacillales > Sporolactobacillaceae > Sporolactobacillus. The sequence goes on along the minus strand of NZ_JARAJZ010000022.1, from coordinate 1,236 downwards.
GATTGCCGAGCCCCGGCCAGAAGAAGCCGACAAGAATACCTGTAACGATGGCTACAACCACTTGAAAAGTCAAATTTTTTAAAAGCCGCACGTAAACCTCTCCTTTTCTGTTACCGCTTTCATATTTTCTGCCCTAACCCCTTTTTTTGAAGAAAATGTTAACATTGAGTGAATTTATTATACCACATATTTTCAATATAACATACTATTTATTTTAAAAAAATTAATCTGCCCTCGATAGAATACAAATAAAGTCGTTTCATCGGAGCATCATGCTTCTGTTGTATTAAGCTGTTATGTAAAAAGTAGTTTTTTTACCCATACAGTCGTTCCATGATTCAATCTGAGATTTCATGACGAAAATAGGGTTTTCCACTCTATGAATGATGAACGATCAGAAAAAGATCATTGCGCAACCGTCGGATTTAAAAAGCTGGGACCAGGTCAGGGAAAGCTGCACCGAACCACGAAAAAATCAGGCCAAATTTTGAAGACACTCCGAAATCCTGCAGCTGCTCCGTATGAAGCATCACCGCCCATATCTCGCTCCGAATCGGGCTAAACTCGCTCCCAATCAGCGGATTGCCGCTCCAAAACTTTGCAGTTGCACCGAATGAGGCATTACTTGCTCCCAATCGCCCATATCTCGCTCCCAATCAGGCTAAACTCGCTCCGAAATCGTGAAAACTCGCTCCTAATCGCCCATATCTCGCTCCGAAATCTCGAAAACTCGCTCCCAATCAGCGGATTGCCGCTCCGAAACTTTGCAGTTGCACCGAATGAGGCGTTACTTGGTCCCAATCGCCCATATCTCGCTCCCAATCAGGCTAAACTCGCTCCGAAATCGTGAAAACTCGCTCCTAATCGCCCATATCTCGCTCCGAAATCTCGAAAACTCGCTCCCAATCAGCGGATTGCCGCTCCGAAACTTTGCAGTTGCACCAAACGAAGCATCACTTGCTCCCAATCGCCCATATCTCGCTCCGAATCGGGCTAAACTCGCTCCCAATCATTGGATTGTCGCTCCGAAACTAGTTGTGTCCGTATAATTGTGTAAAAAGGGAGGAGTAGATTCTTGGGGGAGGCGGCCCTTTCTTGGGGGTGGGGCGGCCGCCCCACCCCCAAGGGCTCGTCCTTCGTCCCGACTCATTTCTTCCTTTCTTTTCCAGAGCGACAATAAAATGAGCCATGGCCCATTATCTCAGCTAGAATAGAGTCGTCTCAAAACTTATCCAA
>NZ_JARAJZ010000021.1 GCF_028765345.1 Sporolactobacillus sp. CQH2019 | reverse complement strand
TCTTGAGTCAGCAGCAGTGCTGCTTTTTGGCGTTTGAATGGCATCGTATCCTCTCCCCAGAATCTTCTTGTTTCAAGGATACCATAAACCATCTATATAAACACTAATTTTGAATCGATCTACTAGTTTTATTTTTTATTCTCCTTTTTGCCATTGATGGCATTATGTCAATTTATGACAGACACAAATTGAAAATACGCCGTTTAAGTCAGTCGGACCTTCAGAATATTGACCGAATGGATGGCACTGATTTTGCACATTATTTGGAATTGCTTTTTAAAAAACAGGGATATCAAGTTAGGAGGACATCTTCATCCGATCATTTCCTTGTATTAGAAAGAAAAGAACGGATTGTTGTCCAAATCAAACCATTTAAAAATAACGTGGGCATTCGGTCTGTTCAAGAGATTAACCGGGCCAGAGATCACTGGATGGCGCAAAAAGCCTGGATTATAACCAATAACTTTTTTACGGCACAGGCGATTAATTTTGCGGAAGCAACGGATATAAGGCTCATTGATCGTTATGAACTATTCGATATTGTAATGTATGATAAATACCATCTTAAATAGGAGTTCATATGATTTTCGGATTTTTTTACGAGAGAAAACTGATCATGAATGGAGGAATAACAAAATTAATAGAAAAATTGCTTAACTATCTAACGGAACCGGATGAAGAAAGAATCAAAGCGGCACTGGATCCTTTATAAGAAACCTGCCCGATAGATACGGTCAGCAATGAAGAAAAGAAACGTGTGGAAAGTCTTTTTAAACGAGCTGCACGTGCCGATGAAAAATTCATCCGGGAAGCATTGGAGTCTATTCCTTCTGAGAAACGAAGAATCGCCATCGGGAAACTGGATGCCCTGCTGCCCTGCAGGGAATTGACAGAGATAAACTGATTAAGGGCTATATATCCTGTATGATTCGACGTTTTATTAGTTTAATAAACGTAAAAGATACAAGGCAATCATGAGAATCTGCAGGAAAATTGCTCTGTCTAAGCTCTGATTGAATTCCAGCATGAATCGAGAATCTGCTGCTTTTTTAACTCATCTAATATATATCTATTGCTCTGATTGCCTCTTGCGATTGAAGCAATAATGCCGCATGTGATCTGGATCAGAATCGGGATTTCATAGTTCAGAATGATTTTTTGATCCTGCCCGTCTGTAAAAATTTTCCCTAATGCCGATCGAAAGGGCGTATCGAATGCCGAATCGCTTGGCCTCGTTTTCCGAAGTATATAAAAATACTGTTCGGTAAAATTGTGCTCATGAAAGTTATGGATTATATATTCCAGATAACCTTTCAACAGCTTATTAAATCGAATTCTGACACTTTCGTGCGGATCGTAGCCGTTCAGCACACTTTCCGACATTCTTCCGGATAATTTCAGGTACAGTTCATATAACAATTGCTCTTTACTCGAAAAGTAATGATAGAGCGTCCCCGATCCTACACCGGCCCTGCCGAGAATTTTAGCAAGGGTGACAGCCTGTATTCCTTCTTCAATAATTAATTGAAGCGTCGCATTAAAGATATCTTCTTTTTTACTCATGATCAACACCGCCATGATCGATCTGACTAAAATATGAAAAACTGAGAAGTGCTTGACAGCCTGGAACGTGAACATTATACTCAAAACCAGATTGAACATTCCATCCAACTTCATTTTACAATACCTTAATCTTATCACACTTGCCGTTTTTTTTCTGACATAAGAAGACCTGCCGATGCCGTATCCCATCTTGACGGCGCAAATCCGTTCTTTTTTTTATAGCTTCATCGCTGAATTTTAGATGATAGATTCAATGATCGGAAAAATAAGAGAAGCCTTCGCTATTCCCAGAAAGAGAAGCTCCGCAGGTATAGTGGACAAAAAGTTCCCCCTCATTAAAGTGCTCTTTCTATACGCAAACAGCACAATCAATTGGCCTGATCCAATCTGATAAATTATGAAAGCCGGTGTAGAAAAAATTGGAAAACGAATCAACAGTGAGTTCAAAATATAAGTGGATTGCTCTCTCCAACACAACACTGGGTGTGTTGATGGCAACGATTAACCAATCGATTCTCATTATTGCTCTGCCCGTTATTTTTAACGGTGTGAAAGTGAATCCGCTGGCGAATGGGCAAAGCAGTCTCCTGCTCTGGGTTCTGATGGGCTTTAATATTGCGATGACTGTTTTTTTAGTGACTTTTGGACGCTTATCCGATATTTACGGCCGGGTGAGGTTATACAATCTCGGATTTCTCATTTTTACCGTCGGTTCCATTCTTGCTTCTTTGACCTGGGGTACAGGGAGTGCCGGAGAAATTCAATTAATTATCTTTCGCATTATCCAGGGAATTGGAGGCGGTTTCCTGTTTGCCAATAGTACGGCCATTCTGACAGACGCTTTCCCGGTCAATCAGCGCGGCATGGCGCTGGGCCTGAATCAGGTCGCAGCTGTCGGCGGCAGTGTCATTGGCTTGTTAATCGGCGGCGCGCTTGCGGCGACCGGATATTGGCGCTTGATTTTTCTTGTCAGCGTTCCTGTCGGGTTAATCGGAACTGTTTGGGCCTATATCGGCCTGCATGAGATTAAGAAGAGCCATCATGAAAAGGTCAGACTGGACATACTGGGAAACCTGACGCTTGCTGTAGGCATCCTTGGCATCATGCTCGGCCTGACTTATGGAATTATGCCTTATGGATCTCACACGATGGGCTGGACAAATCCATGGGTATTGTTGGGCCTCATCGGCGGTTTGATCTTACTGATTGTGTTTGCGGTCGTTGAACGATATGCCGAACAGCCTCTGTTCGACTTATCTTTGTTTGCGATTTGGCCATTCACGGCGGGCAATATAAGCGGCATATTAAGTTCCCTGTCCCGAGGGGGCCTGCAGTTTATGCTGATCATCTGGCTGCAGGGTATTTATCTTCCGTTGCATGGCGTTTCCTACACAAGTACGCCGCTGTTGGCGGGACTTTATACGCTTCCGCAGTTAATCGGCTTCTTTATGGCCGGACCGATCAGCGGCGTGCTGTCGGATCATTTCGGATCGCGGATTTTGGCCACATTGGGCATGGCCGTTACGGCGGTCGGATTTTTTCTGCTGGACACGCTGCCGATTAACTTTAATCCCTGGCTCTTCTGGACATACTTATTTATCATCGGAGCGGGAATGGGACTCTTTTCATCGCCGAATACGGCCGCGATCATGAATGCAGTGCCCGCAAAATTCCGCGGTGTCGCATCGGGCATGCGATCAACCTTCACCAATGCCGGAACAATGCTCAGCATGGGCGTCTTCTTCTCGATTATGATCGCCGGACTCGCGCAGAAACTTCCCCGCGCAATGTACAGCGGATTGATTCAACACGGCATTCCTGTTTCGATCGCTCATAAAGTTGCGGCATTGCCGCCGACCTCATCGCTCTTTGCCGCACTGCTCGGCTATAATCCGTTACAAAGTTTGCTGCCTAAGCAAGTATTGGGAGCGCTCCCGGCCGAACAGGCTAAAATCATTACGGGACAACATTTTTTCCCGAATTTAATTAGCGGAGCCTTCCTGCACGGATTATCGCTGACGTTCATTATGTCGATGCTGATGTCGCTCCTGGCAGCGATTATGTCCTATTCCCGCGGAAAACGATACATTTTTCATGAATTAAAACCGACAGATCCGGCTGAAAAAAAACGGGTTTACAGATAAATAGCCAAATGCGTTCCCGGCAAAGGAAAAACGGCGGTAAGAGCCTGATGATTCGGGATGGGGAAGGGATAATGATAAACATTGATGAAACATCCCAACCTAATAGCCAGCCTGCGATTAACTAACAAAAACAAATTGCACGAGAGCCATATAAACGAGTGTACCTATGACAATACAAGCCAGCGTATTTTTCTTCCATATGTAAAGAATGATGATAGATAAGATTGCGATTATTTCCGGTAATCCGTGGGAACCGGAAAAAAAAGAAACATCCTTCAAACTGTAAATGACTAATAAGCCGATTACGGCGGAAGGCAATACTTTTCCCAAATATTTAATGTAGCGCGGCGCTGTTTTGCTTGCCGGGAAAATGATAAAGGGTAAGAATCTAGTCATTATTGTTCCTAAAACGACCGCAATGATTGTGATGATGCTTTGTTCCGGAGTCATCGTCATCTTGCCGCCTCCTCTCTGCGTTTAAGGCTATTTTTTAATATCGTAAGGCTGAGCAGTATCGTCATCATTGCAGGAATCATAAAGTTGCCGGATCCAAAGATAAATAAGCAAATGGCCGAGGAAAGTATGCCAATAGAGGATGACAAATGATTTTTTGAATAGGTCCATTGACTAAGGAAAATGACGACGAATAACGCGGTTAAAACAAAGTCAATTCCTCTCGTATTAAATTTAATATAATTTCCAAGTATGCCGCCCAAGGTGGCACCGGCTACCCAATAGAAATGGTTTAATAAGGTAACAAAAAACATAAACCATCCTTTGTCTACATTTTTAGGAGGCGTTACGGAATAATTAATCGAGAAAGATTCATCACACAGTCCAAAGATCAAATACCATTTTTTCTTTCCCGTATCTTTGTATTTTTCGAGCATGGATATTCCATAAAAGAGATGCCTTGCATTGACCATTAATGTCAGTAGAAAAACATAGATAGGATTGAATGAGGACATTAATAGATTTACGGTCACAAATTCCATGGATCCTGCAAAAATCGTCAGGCTCATAAGCATCGGATAAATGAATGAAAATCCTTTGCTGTTCATGTAAATGCCATAGGCCAATCCTAGAGCTAAGAAACCTGTACAAATTGGAAGTGTATATGGAAAAGCAGTTTTTAATGCATTCATTTTATTCATGGTACAGACTCCCGTCAACACTTGATTTTTAATGGTTTCGTATGTAAAATATAAAGAACAAATGAACAACTTATTTAACAATCGTAATATATAATTTACGATGGTTAAATATAATTGTCAAGCCCGGAAAGGATATTTTATGGATCTTAATCATATTATTGCTGCAAATCTTAATCGACTAAGAACCGGGAAAAATTTGAGCCTGGGTCAATTATCTGACTTATCCGGTGTCAGCAAAGTGATGCTCTCACAAATTGAAAAAGGAGAATCCAACCCGACAATAAATACCATTTGGAAAATTGCCAATGGGCTTAAAGTTCCTTATACAAAGCTGATTGATGAAATGCCCAATAACGCTGTCATTGTAAGAAAATCCGAATGTAAAAAACAAGTGAATGAAGCTGAAAATTATCGCGTTTTTTGCTATTTTACAAGTACGCCCACACGAAATTTCGAACTGTTTCGTGTAGAATTAGATTCTCATTCAGCGAATGAATCGATTGGACATTCGGAAAAATCTCAGGAATATATTTACATCACTAACGGGAAATTGATTTTAAAAACCAAAGGAAAAGAGTACACGCTTTCAGAAGGAGATTCCATTTATTTCGATTCTTCAGTGCGTCACACTTATATTAATCGACAGAATTGTTTACTGACCTTCGTTGTCATAAACTATTACCTTTAAACAAGAATTCCGATCGGACTCATGATGGATTTTTGCTGCGTGTCAGCGGGCTTTCTGACCTGAATTGTCGTGAAATTATAACAGCGGTTTTGAGGAGCGAATGGATAAAGGCCTTTTGGCCGAACAGCACGTTCACATAAATATTTGCTGCAAAACCGCTGTTAATCAAAGGACCGCCCTATACTAGAATTTTTCAGAGCCTGGCTGTAAAGAGACGGACATGCAGCTTTTGAGCTACCCCGCTTCAAAATTCTTCGAGTCGCATTTCTAATAGGCCTTTATCCCAGGACACATTTCTCTATTTTACTTAATCAATCGTATTTATCTATCCTTTTACAAAATAATTAACCCTTTTTATAAACTGTCGGCCATTATTTTCCGCGGCAAATAGCGGCGCTTTACGGGAAAAGAGGGCGGACAGCAGATGAAAATACGGCGTCAATCGGATCCTGCCGTCATCATTCTGGTGCTGTCTTTTCACAAACAGCCAGTCATGGGGAGAAAGCGTAAGGGCACCCGGATTGATTGAAAGCAGATATCGGTCGGATGGGAAGCCGGTTCCGGCTGACTCCGCGGCCCGCTTCCGGAATGCCAATCTGTTTGCATTGATAGTAAAAACTGTCATCAGTTGTTTTGCTTCAATCTGACAAATCTGTAAGATTGCGCTTCGGAAATGTAAGAATGACCTGCACCGGATCTTGTATACTAAATCCATCAGCCAAATAATAGGCAGGGAGCGAGTCAAATGTTGTTACAAGTCAATCACTTGCAGAAAATTTTTCAGACAAGATTCAGCAAAGAGAAAACCGTCGCGCTGCAGGATGTCAGCTTCAGTGTCGAAGATGGGGAGTACATTGCCATTATGGGTGAGAGCGGTTCCGGGAAAACGACGCTTCTGAACATTTTGGCAACGCTTGAAAAGCCCACGTCGGGATCCGTGGTGCTGAACGGGCAGGAGGTTACGAAAATTAAAGAGAGCAAGCTGGCGGAGTTTCGCCGCACGCATCTGGGCTTTGTCTTTCAGGACTTCAACCTACTCGATACACTGTCCGTGCGCGACAATATTTTCCTGCCGCTCGTACTCGGCCGCCGGAAGGTACGGGAGATGGAGCAGCGGATCGAGCAGCTGGCACCGAGATTAAATATTGCCGACTTGCTTAACAAACAGCCTTTCGAATTGTCAGGCGGTCAGAAGCAGCGCGTGGCGATCGCGCGTGCCCTGATCACGCGGCCGCAGCTTGTTCTGGCCGATGAACCGACGGCAGCGCTTGATTTCAGGAACAGCGAAGACTTATTGGGCCTGCTTGAGGAAATTAATGAAACCGGTCAGACGATCCTGATGGTCACTCACTCGGCGATCGCGGCCAGTCATGCCAAACGCGTTTTGTTTATTAAAGACGGCCGCATTTTCCACCAGCTTTACCGTGCAAATCAGGAATCATCCGGCTTCATGCAAAAAATCAGCATGACCATGATGAACCTGCTCGGGACCGAGGCGAGATAAGATGTTTTACTTCAAACTGGCGAGCCGCAACATTCGCAAATCCATAAGCAGTTTCCTTCCTTTTGCACTTTCAAGTATCGTGATGTTTATCATGAATCTGGTCATTGCGACGATATTGCTCAGTCCGAGCCTGAAAAAACTGCCGGGTGCGGCGAATGTGGCGATGCTGCTCGGCCTGGGGCTGATCGTCCTGATCATCTTTGCCGTCATCTTTATGATCTACAGTTATCGGTTTTTACTGAAACGAAGAACGAAGGAATTCGGGCTTTATAATATTCTTGGCCTGAAAAAACGGCAGATTGTCAGAATCTCGATTCTGGAACTATTGATCATGTTCCTTGCGACCGTCGTTGCAGGAACCGTCTTCGGAGTCATTTTCGCCAAATTTTTATATCTTATCTTAATCAACCTGCTTGGCGAAAACTACTTTGACCTGCAATGGAGCACGTCGGCAGTCATGATCGTTTCCGCAGTCTTCGCGATGATTTATCTGCTGCTGATTATCATCGGCAGCTTCTCAATTCACCGGCAGTCCAGTCTGGAATTGCTTAACGACGCGAATAAAGGGGAAAAAGAGCCGAAGTCGCGCGGAATTCTTGCCCTGCTGGGCATGATTTTCCTGGCAATCGGCTATTATCTTGCCGTCACCGTAACCTCTCCGCTCGATGCGTTAACAAAATTTTTTATCGCTGTGCTGTTTGTCATTTTCGGGACATTATTATTCTACCTCAGTTTTACGGTCTGGCTGCTGAAACATCAGAAAAGGAACAAAAACTATTACTATCAGCCTAAACATATGATTACTCTGTCGAGTATGATTTACCGTATGAAACAGAACGCGGTCGGACTGGCCAATATTACGATTCTCGTCGCGATGACATTCGTCACCCTGGCGACAACGGTCGGTTTATATTCCAGCATCAATGGATTTCTGAATGAATTTTTCGTTCGGAATACAGTCGTTAATATTAATGCTCCGCAGCAGCGAAGCACCGCATTCATCGATCGGGTGGCTGAAGATACGGGAATACCGTTGAAAAATGAAATTGTCTATGAAATGTCAAACGGCATAACCGGAGCAATAAAGGACGGTCATTTTGAAAACAGACAAAATCTTTCCAATCTGACTACAGTAAATTTCATGACGGCACAGACTTATGAAAAGCTGACCGGCAAAAAGGTTCATTTGCAGGGCAATGAGGCCATCGCGTATCCGGCGGTTGGAAGCTTTAAGGAAACCGAAGTGCGATTCGGAAATCATACTTTTAAAATCAAAGAACAAATTCAGCACATCAATAATTTCCCATCAATGAACCTGATGGCCTCAAACTGGCTGATTCTGATTGTCAATACGAAAGAACAAATTCAGCCGATATTAGACGCTGCAACCCAGGCGGCCGGGCAGCCCACTGTCAAACTGGGTTTTGAGACCACGATCGGTACCGACATGACTGCGCAGAATGCAAAGAGGCTCAAAGACGCTTTGTCCCCCTATCGCGCGAATGGAGACAGACCGATTCAACGTATCGATCGCGCGGAAACCAATGGGGGTCAGGCAGTTTCCGGTATGACGCCGGCCATGAACAGTTATGAAGAGATGCATAAGAGCTTTTTGAGTTTTGCGGGCGGCTTCCTGTTTATCGGCCTCGTTCTGGGTTTCACCTTTATCCTGGGTACGGCGTTAATCATCTACTATAAGCAAATCTCAGAAGGGGAACAGGATAAACGCAGTTTTAAAATTCTCCAGGAAGTCGGGCTGAGCGGCGAAGAAGTGCGGCAGACGATTCGCTCACAGGTTCTGCTCATGTTCTTCTTACCGGTTGGCGTCGCGATTGTTCACTTTGCCTTTGCGTTCATCATGATTCAAAAACTAATCAGTTTATTCGGTACGGCACGATTCAGCTTGCTGCTGATGACCAGCACGGGGACGATTGCCGTTGTTTCCGTCATTTACTATCTCATTTACAGACAAACGAGCCGGACCTACTATCGAATTGTTGAACGGTAAGGTCAGGGGCATCCCGGGTTTGGGATGCCTTTTTTGTATTTGTCGGCTGCTGTGAAAATCAGTAGAATGGATATAGCCGATTAATAAGGGAGACATTTTGATGGCAAAAGTGTTTGTTGTGGAGGACGATGCGGCCATTGTCAAGCAGCTGAAAACAGCTCTGATTGTGTACAAGGTTGTTTCCGTACAAAACTTTCGCAGCGTCCGCCAGGAAATTGATGAGGCGGCACCGGATTTAATCCTGATGGACATCACCCTGCCGTATTTTAACGGCTTCTACTGGACAACGGAAATCCGTAAGCGGTCAACGACACCGATCATCTTTCTGAGTTCGGCGGATGATGAAATGAATCAGGTGATGGCGATGAACATGGGCGCGGACGATTACATCACAAAACCGTTTTCGATTGACGTGCTGACGGCAAAGATTAACGCATTACTCCGCAGAACCTACAGCTTTTCTCAGGCAAAGCTGGTTTTTAAAGAGTTTGTATTGGAAGGAACAGAGTTGAAAAAGGGTTCCGATCAGGTCGATCTGACACCCACGGAAGCGAGGCTGCTCCGTACATTATTTGAACAGCCCGGTCAGACCGTGACAAAAGAGGCGCTGCTTGCAAAGCTTTGGGCATCGGACGAATACATCGATGCCAATGCGCTGCAGGTAAATATTGCACGTATGCGTAAAAAGCTGAATGCCATCGGCTTTGACTATATTGGAACCGTACGGGGTGTCGGTTATGTATTGGCATGAGCGAAAGCCTTATTATTTTGCCGTTCTGGTGGTATTCTTCATCATGAGTCTTACCTTTTATCTGCGCGGATTGCCCTTGCGTACCTTCTGGTCGAGCTTCCTGTTCGGCGCGACCGTTCTCGCCGTTTTCGGCAGTTATGACTATTATCGGTTTTTCCGCCGCCATAAGGAACGAATCAATCAAGTTGTCCCTTCTGTTTCTTTAAGACCGGAAACCGCGGCAGAGAAGGACATGCTGACATTACTGGGTGAACAAAAAGCATATTATGAAGATAAACTTTTCAGAGTACGGCAGTTTGATGAGAACTTAACCGAAGTGGTGAGCATGTGGAGCCATCAAATGAAGGTACCGCTATCTGTACTCGATCTGATGGGACAGACGAAAGAGTTTACAATCGATGAATTGAGGGAGCAGACGTTCCAGCTGGAAAATTATCTGGACATGCTGCTGTACTATCTGCGCCTGAATAATGAACAGACGGATTATCGCTTTTCAAAGGTGCAGCTGAGGCCGCTCGTTCAGGCCCTCGTGCGCAAGTTTGCTCCTCTGTTCATAAAAAAGGGGCTTCGTGTAGCGGTTGATGGCGACGCGATCTGGATCACGGATGAGAAGTGGCTGTCCTTCGCGCTTGAACAGATTGTCAGCAATGCGGTAAAGTATACTGAAAAGGGCCAGGTCGGTATCCATATGACTCCAACCTCTATTCAAGTCCGCGACACGGGTATCGGCATTTTAAAGGAAGACCTGCCGCGTCTGTTCGAACATGGCTTTACCGGCTACAATGGGCGGCGCGATAAAAAAGCGACAGGCCTCGGTTTTTTCCTGGCAAAAGAAGTTGCCGACCGGCTCTCTCTGACTATTCGCGTCGATTCCGAAATTGACAAGGGGACGACCGTGACGATTAAGCGCATGGAAGAAAAGCGGCACAGTTGAAAAAGATTGCTCCATCAAGGTCAAGGCAGCGAAAAGATGGATAAGGACATTCGAACGTTTAAAGACAATAAAACGGGTGACGCTTTTAGTCCCCTTTTTTTTGATGAATGAATGCTCAGACGTCGTTTTATCCCATGGGGAAGGAATCTGGCTAGTCGTTCATTGTTATAGACTATTGAAGGGGGGACAGGAACGATGAGTAAAAATATTGTTATTTCAGGCGGCAGCGGATTTATCGGGCGGTCGTTGATCCGTTCCTTTCATCAGGAAGGGCATCATCTTTACATTTTGACCAGGCAGGATCCCAAACGTTTTACTCCTTTAAATCATGTCCATTACGTTCAGTGGATGCAGAAGGGTGCGGATGATTGGACCACAAAGCTTCCGGATTCTATTGACGGCCTAATCAATTTATCAGGCGCTTCCATCAACGGCGGACGATGGACACGCAAAAGAAAGGAACGTTTATTGAGCAGTCGTTTACAAAGTACCGGCACACTGGTCCGCTTTATCGAGCAAGTCAAAACAAAACCCGGTTTGCTGATCAGTGCGTCGGCAGTCGGCATTTACGGGACCTCCGCTACGAAGACTTTTAGTGAAACATCGGGTCATGGAAATGGCGATTTTCTCAGCCATCTTGCCTCTGTGTGGGAAAAATCCGCGCTCGAAGCGGAACGGTTCGGGGTGCGCACGGTCTGTGCACGATTCGGCCTCGTTCTCGGTCGTCAAGGCGGCGCGCTGCCTCTCCTCAATCTGCCTTATCGGCTTTTTATGGGCGGCAAAATCGCCTCGGGAAATCAATGGCTGTCATGGATCCACATCGATGATCTTGTCCGCCTGATGCGATTCATTATTGATAATCAGCAAATCAGGGGTCCAGTCAACTTTACATCGCCAAGTCCGGCCACAATGAGAGATCTTGGCAGAACACAGGCAAAAGTACTGAAACGGCCCTATTGGCTGAACGTTCCGGAACAATTAATCAGGCTCGCGCTCGGTGAAAGAAGTTTTATGGCGACGGAAGGACAGCGCGTTCTTCCTCGAAAGGCGCTGGATGCCGGCTTCCGGTTCCAATTTAACAATCTTGAAGAAGCACTGCTTGATTTGTCGAAAGAAAAACCGATCTGAACGAGAACGTATGGATCATCAGGCGGCTGTCCGTTCCCGGTTGTTTATCTGTAAACAGGCAAGATCGATAACCTGGCTGCATTTCAAATGCGGGTGGCCGGGCGGTGGCACGAACTGATCAGAAGACGAACTGAGCTGAATCGACAGACATATCCTGGCAGGAAGATAAAGTTTCTGTTTCCGCTTTCTGCTTGAACGGCGATCCCATACGCTGTCAATCTGTTTCCGTTATCGCTGTTTTCCAGCATACCTGCCCCTATTTTACGCGTTTTACGCATCTATGAGCAGTTGGCCAATCGCAGCTGCAATTACTTGTGTAAAACTTACGGCTTTTCCGCCTTTGTTTCTTTTACTCTGAAGGCAAGAAGAAATCCAATGACTGAAAGCACCAGGGCAAAACAAAATCCATATTTGGAGCCCTTGACAAAGGCTTCCGCTTCACGCGTACCGCCGCCGGAGAAATACGATGTTTGCCCGACACTGAGCAGCCACGTAGCGACTGCAGTACTCATCGCACCGATGATCTGCTGCAAGGTGTTTATTATGGTGCTTCCATCCCTTGCCAGATTCGCCGGGAGTGCATTCAATCCGCTCGACTGAGCCGGTGCCATGACCAGCGGGATACCGATCATTAGTAAAATATGACATAAAATGATATAAGCTACGGAACTTCCGGACGATGTCAAGAGCAGCAGTGCGGTACTGATCATAGAGGTGAAAAATCCGATTCTGACGAGATGCTTCGCTCCGAATTGATCATAAAACCGCCCCGACAGATAGGAGAACAATACATTGATCAGTCCTCCGGGCAGCAATATCATCCCCGCCAGAGCTACCGGAATCGTCAGGCCGTTCTGAAGATATTGCGGCAGCAAATACATGGCGGATAAAGTAACGCTGAAATCCACCATCACCAGGATGGCTGCTGTTCGGAATTTAGGAACCATTAGTGCTTTGATATTGAGGACAGGATTTTCCATCTGCAGCTGTCTTTTTGTATAAAGTATCATGGCAATGATACCGATGATCAGTACTCCGATGATCGGACCCTTGAATCCGAATTCACTGGCCAGACTGACGCCGAGCACAATGCCCCCAAAACCAAGGATGGAAGTCAAACAGGAAATCACGTCGACTTTCGGATGGCTTAGTTTATATGGATTGACCATGAAAATGGCTGTAAAGATCATGGCAATCATTAATATGATCACAAAGAAAAAGAAAATCCAGCGCCAGGAAAGAGCTCCGAGAATGAGGCCGGAAAGAGTCGGCCCAATCACCGGTGCAAACATGACAACCAGGGAGGATACTCCCATAGCGGAACCGATTCGCTTCGGGGGAAAGATTTCCAAGATGACCGAAAACGTCATGGGCAGGATCATGCCTGTTCCAAGGCCCTGAATGACACGTCCGGCTAGAAGTCGCCCGAAATCAGGTGCAAAACCGCTGATAAGAGAGCCGATGATGGACGATCCCAAAGCAAAAAGAGTCAGCTGCCTGATTGAGAAACATTTCATGAGCAGGCTGGAAAAGGGAAGAATAATTCCGATCATCAGCATATACCCGATCAGACCGGTCTATATATTAAGACCAAAAGACAATTCCCCTTAAAGACTATTATTTTTCACTCAATAAAACATCTATACTATGACTGACCGCTGCAAGCGGGACTGTATCCTTCCTTGTAACAGAGACCGTAATGGCACCTTCAATCATGATCTCGATGATCATACCCAACTGTTCAGCTCTTTGTTTTGAAAAACCATTCTGGACCAATTTATCCGCGTAGAGGCCGCTTAACGATGCAAATACTTTTTTACAGGCTTCTCTCAAAGGTTCACTTGAAGCATACGTTTCCAAAGCAATTAGACTCACTGAGATATCCTGAAGTTTATTTTCTTTTTCCAAGTCGGTGATGATATTGCCGATTAAATGATTTATAGCATTCTCGGGGTCTGAATATTTATCCAGTGCGGCCTGCAATTTTTCCTTTATAGATTTGTTTGCTGATTGAATGGCTTCCAATGCCAACTGTTCTTTGCCATTTGGGAAATAATAGTAAAGAGAACCCTTCGGTGACTCGCTTTCCTTCAAAATTTCATTTAATCCCGTAGCATTGTACCCGTTCATCTGGAAAAGTCGAGTAGCCGTATTAATAATTTTTTCTCTTGAATGATTTTTAGAATTCATAAGAATGTCCTTTCATTAAAATAAACCAACCCGTTTACATAGTAGGTTATTATATATTAAATTATTTTTATGTCAATGTTTTCGTTGCCGGAGTGCACTCCTAAGCATAGAAGCCAAAAGAGTACAGAAATTACGGCTCCCGGCGCCGATTTTATTTTATGGAAGGGAAGTATCGGGATTAAAGTTCATGAGTACTCGATATTATATAGATAAACGGGCCGTTTCACAGCAGGTTACTTTAAGTATGCAGGGCTCCAAAAGTGGGAGAAAACGGCGAAAGGCTTCAAAACATGAAGAGTAGGGATCGGAATTAAAAACAAAGGCATGCTTATAGTCTTCGGCACGGTGCGGAAAAAGCGAAAAGGAGGGGATAACAGAAACGGAAACGGCTTGAGCACAGAAAGCATGATGCCATCGGCTTCCCGGTCCGCTGAAATGATATCGTTTTAGAGAAGGCATCCGGCCGGACCGTTTTCTGTCCGACGAGATGCCTCTATTCCGTAACAAACATGTTTGAATGTCAAACGCATGGCCCCGATCATGATTTCAGACCGGCGCCGGCTCTGTTCGGAGTCTGATCGTTTTCACAATCGTTGCTGAAAGATTTATTGTGAAGGCTGCCGCCCGGCCGATTTTTCATGTGAAAGCCGACATTCCGGGTCAGTCGGATACTGTGAAGCGGCTGTTTTTAACTGTAGGGTGCTCGATTTCGTCCAGAATGGCGGCAGCGATCGTGGCGTTTGTCACATGCGAGGTTCCGTCGGCAGCCTTGAGCAGATGATCCCTCCCGAGTTTCGGGGCATGCCGCTCGCCTTCCTGAAAGAGGGCCGACGGCGAAACGCCCACCCAGTTTACATTATCGACGCCGCGCAGAAATGTGAGTTCGCGAAACTGCGCTTCCGGAATGGCAATCCATGCATCGGAGCCGGGCTGTCTGCGGATCGTTTCGACGAACGGACGATCATTCTCATCAAGCAGGCTGCCCGCGCCGAGAACAAAGAAAAGACGGGGCCTCTGTGTCTCGCGGAACAGGGCCGTCAGCTTAGCCGCCAGGTCCACATGCAGATAGGCCTTCGCTGGCGGAGCACTGAAGGCATTGATGACGACATCAAAATCCGCAAGATCGCTTTTCTGCAGC
The DNA here is from genome assembly GCF_028765345.1 of Sporolactobacillus sp. CQH2019. Classification (GTDB taxonomy): domain Bacteria; phylum Bacillota; class Bacilli; order Bacillales; family Sporolactobacillaceae; genus Sporolactobacillus. The sequence goes on along the minus strand of NZ_JARAJZ010000021.1, from coordinate 14,943 downwards.
TCGAACGCATCTTTTGCAAGCAGGCTGACATCGTTGCCCAGCAGCTGGCGGGCCCGTGCACCGTCACGGACAATGGCCGTGACCTCATGCCCGCGTGTGACGGCTTCGTGAAAGACGGCATGGCCGGCCATGCCGGTTGCTCCTATGATCGCAATTTTCATATTCGATACCTCCATGAATGATTTTGATAAATTATATTGCTCTTTTTTTGTAAGGAAGCTGAGGATCATCCCTGTGCCAATGATTTTGGCGGTTGAAAAATTCTGCCCCTCGATTGGTTGATTCACCCATTACGTAATTTTCAGTTGCTGCCGTACAAATATAATTATATCATATAATTATATTCAATATCTATCTGGGAGGATGCTTTATGTCCGGCACGTGTAACTCGAATCTGACAGACAGGATTCTGGACGCATTGGAATGTGCAAGGGAGGCACATAACTTGCTGCCGCCTTTGCCTCTTAATATGAAGCCTATATATTTCCGTATTCTCGGTGCTCTGTACCGAACCCGCGATGACAGCGGCAAAGCGCGCGTTTCCGACATCAATAAAGCGTTGGGCTTTTTGCTGCCTAATACAACCAAGTATCTCGGTGAACTCGATCATCTGAAAATTATTGAAAAGACCTCTTTGGATTCCGATAAACGGGTAGTACTGGTACGGGCGACCGAACTGGGTGAAGTGTATATCCAAAAATTTGTTGTAAATATTCATGAGCGTTTGGAGAATGAATTTGCCTCAATCAGTAAAAACGATCTGATCACGATGATCGGAACTATCCGAAAGGTCTATCGTGCCATGAAAAAAGTTTATCAAGAAGAAAATATCAAAATGGATAAATGAAAGAATCAAGCGACCGTTTTAAATGAAAGAGAATACTATGGGGAATATCTTAGAAAACAAAAAAGCACAAAATATCTCGGCAGCAAAGGACTGGTTCTGTTTCTGGCGCTGCTGAGCGCATTTGTGCCGCTGTCTACCGATCTTTATCTGCCCGCCCTGCCGACCATGCTGAGGTTTTTTCATGTGTCCGAATTGGAGATAAATCTGATTTTGCCATTTTCCGGGGGTTCCAGGGTACCGTTCTAACGAAAAGCTTCCCTTAATTCTACATTTATTTTATTTCATATTGTTACTGAATTTTCCTTGTCTAAAAAAGGTTAAGGAGAACAGTACAAGGGCAAGCAGTGCGCATAGAGCGCCAAAATAGAATGTGACTGCGGGTGACCATTGATCCCATAAAAATCCGGCGATCAGATTGGCCGGCAGGGTCATGATCCCGAGCGTGGCGTTGAAAATTCCATAGGCAGTGCCTCTCTGTTCTTCCGGAACGAGTCCGGCGACGAGCGCTTTTGCGGCTCCTCCGTCCGCAGCGTAATACATTCCATAGAAAATGAAAACGATCCAAATTTCCCAGGCTTTGTTGGCAAGGGCAAAGCCCAGATAAGCCAGAATAAAGATCAACCATCCCAGCTGCATCACTCTGATCTTACCGATTTTGTCGGCCAGAATTCCAAAGGGAGTCGATAATAACGCATAAAAAAGGTTAAACAGCGCGTAAATGAGCGAAATGGTAAATGCATTAATGCCCAGATTCTGAGCACGGAGAATTAAGTAGGAATCACTTGAATTCCCAAGAGTAAAAAGAAGCATAATTAATGAAAAAATAAGAAATTTGCCTTTCAGAACATGGAAATCAAGGGAGGAAGCAGTCTTTTTTCCTTCCGGCCTTTTTTCTGAGACAAACAGGGCGATCAATAAAAGCGGTATAAAAGATATTAACCCGCCAATAAAGAAGATTAATTTAAAACGCAGCATACTCTGCGCTAAAAGATACATCAGGCCCGCTGTGATCAGCGGACCGCCCACTGAACCGAATGTATCCAGCATCTGCTGATAACCGAAGGAAAAGCCCATCTTTTCTTCTTTTGACGATTGGGCAACGAGCGCGTCTCTCGGTGCATCTTTAGCCCCTTTTCCAATCCCGTCGGCAAGGCGGCAAAAAAAGGCCTCCCAGGGCAGAATCACGAAGCCGAAAAGAAAGCGGGCTGCCGCCGATAATAGGTAACCGATAAAGACAATCGATTTACGTTTTCCGAGTTTATCGGAAATGATTCCGGACAGTATTCTGAAGATGCTGACCAGCGATGTCATGCATCCTTCGATTAATCCAATCATTTCCTTGTTTAATCCAAGGACCGTTGAATAGAAGAGAGGCAAAATCGGCTGCATCATATCCTGCCCGAATCCGCCGAAAAAAGCCACCCACCCCAATGAGCGGATGTTATTATGCTCTGCCGTTCCTTTTTTCACAACTATTCCTCCTCTACCGATTATTGCTTTCCGGACATAAAGTCATAACTCCGTCTAACAAATAAAACGCCTGTCCGAATGGATCTCGCAATGGGAGTGAGTTCCATCAAGACAGACGTCATTAACTGTGCCCGCACAGTTGTTAGGGCGAACGTCATCGCCTATATCCTTATCCTTGAATCAAGTTAGCATAACAGGAAAGCAAATGCAACATGATCATGTCACCATAAAAAGAACCGGAGTGAAATTTTTGTGCGAGTTCCATTCCGATTCTTCATTTTCAGGAGGCTTTTGAGCCACCCTCCGCCTGCAGATCCTCCGAACCGGAATGGCGCGCCACATTTTATTGGATCGGGTCAAAAAGCCTGTGTAAAAGGTGATCCGGTTCATTCCAGATTTATTCGATGGGGCCACTTTTCCGTTTTCCACGACCAGATTGGCGACCTACTCCCGATCGTATGCCATGTTTGAACAAACCCTTTTCTAGGATCGTTTAATCAGACAGAATCCCATTTTGACGTGTCCGCTATTTAGACCAACTCTACCGACCGATAAAACCAGCTGAGACCGATAAACTGCGCGTGACGGTCGAAAAATCGGGTACAGCGACCGATAAACTTGCAGCGGCGACCGAAAACCCGCCAGTGCCGACCGATAGAATCCCAGCGCCGGCCGATAAAACCAGCTGCGACCGATCAACTCGCTGCACCGGTCGAAAAATCGGGTACAGCGACCGATAAACTTGCAGCGGGGACCGAAAACCCGCCAGTGATGACCGATAGAATCCCAGCGCTGACCGATAAAACCAGCTGCGACCGATCAACTCGCTGCACCGGTCGAAAAATCGGGTACAGCGACCGATAAACTTGCAGCGGGGACCGAAAACCCGCCAGTGATGACCGATAGAATCCCAGTGCTGACCGATAAAACCAGCTGCGACCGATAAACAGCGCGTGACGGTCGAAAAATCGGGTGCGCCGACCGATAAACTTGCAGCGGGGACCGAAAACCCGCCAGTGCCGACCGATAAACTTCCACCACGGTTGATTAAATCAATCAGAGGTGATCTTTCTGTTCTGATTATTCGCATTTATTGATTTCGATTCGATTACTGTTGATTCTTTGGCTGTTACTGTCGCTATTTTGAACTTTACCGATAAGCGGCGATTTGCTATTGATACCAAGCATTTCCCGGCGATTTTGGCCACGACTCACAGGGCCGCGCGGCTGCCGAAGAAAAAGATCGGGTGTTTCTGCGATTTAACGCCTGTCCGCGCACGATATCCCTTTTTTCAGAGGAATCAATCGCTGTTTGCATGGATTTCAGAGGAGTATTAGACTGCCTCCCGTGCAAAACAATCGCTTTTCGGAAGAATCGATAGCGCTTCACGCCGCGGACCGGCTGGATACATGAGTTGAGGGGATGCCCGTTAATGCCTATCTGGTCATCGTAAAATCCCCCCGGATTGGACGCTTGATTGTCCGACTTCAGGGGGGAGCAGTTCTTATGCAGGGTGATTCTGAATAATTTGTTATTTGATTCGTTCTATGCTATGCTAACCAAGATAAATAGGTGATGATGTTCACCATAATGCTAACTAATGGTAGCTGATAACATCTATCCCGGATACTCAGTGTCAGTCGGTATCTGAGATAGATGTTTTTATTTTGCCGGGTGAGGAAAAAATTGGTTCCGGGAGAGGGGCCGGCAAAAATATCGGAGTCTTTGACTCGTCAGGAAAATTCAAATAAATGCTCTGTTTCACGAATTATTTTACTGAGTAAGTGGCTGTCCCATTAAATTTTTTCATGACGGGAAAGAGGATGCTTCGCATGCAAAGCTTGTTGCGGATAGTGATTGGAGAAATGGCGGAGACGGAAGGGTCTCAGCGCTTCTCTCAATGGTTGCAGCATTTCTTGTGGGAGAAAGGATTCCCGGGTTTGACGATTCGGCGGGGAAAAATGAATCTTGATCATCAGGGGATGCCGCATATCAGTATTCTTGAGGATCAGCTGTTTAACGATTTGGCGCTTATTATTGAAACAGTCGCTGACAACGAACAGATTAAAGCCATCGTTCCTGAGATACAAAGGCGCATGAAGCACGGACAAATGAGTCTGACAAGGGGAATGGAAGAAAGAGATTTGAATGAACATCGCTATTTTGCCGTCAAAGTGTACACGAAGGAGGAAAATTCATGGTTTAGAAAGGGCGAATATGACAAAGTTTTCAGCTTTTTTCAAGAAAAAGAGGCTATGTGGATCTCGATGACGGAAGGAATCATCGGCTATGGCAAGGACCGGATCATTCACGGGCAAAAATTATTTACTCTAAGTGAGAAGATGCCGATTGTGATCGAATCTGTTGTGTCTTCCGATCACTTAAAAAAATTATTAAACGGATTAGCCGATGTTGTCGAAGAAGGAGCCGTTTTTACGACACCGATTCATCTGATTGTCAATAAATGACGGTTGAGCGGCAGTCCGAAGTTTTGGAAGCCGTTTTTGCAGGACCATATCCTAAGCGGCGGTCCGCTGAAAGAAGCAGCGGATGTACGAAAACATTTTTCTGATCCGCCAGGTTACGGCGTGTCTCCTATCCGTGGCTGAGATCGTCGTTCTCCAGCGTGGCGGCTGAAAGGAGCTGAGAAAATCGTTATGAAAACGATTAAATTGTATTTCGTTCGGCACGGTGAGACCTATTTTAATCAACTGGGCCGTTTTCAGGGGTGGAGCGGCACACCTTTAACGGAGCGTGGAATACGCGAGGCCGAACATGCAGGGCATCTTCTGAAAGAAATTGAGTTCGCAGCTGCCTATTCAAGCGATACCAGCCGTGCCGAACAGACAGGCCAATTGATTCTGCAGCAAAATCGTGCCGCCGCTCGCCCGGAATTAGTCGTACTGCCGGAACTCCGCGAGCATTTCTACGGAGGTTTTGAAGGGTGCTGCAAACGGGAAGTGTGGCAACAAATCAGGAATAAATTAGGGATTGACGGCGGGGAGTTACAATGGGATTATACGCCGGATGATGTACAGAATCTATTGCATGAGAATGATCCGGATCAGCTGGCGGAAACGAGCGCGCAATTTTGGGAACGCTATGAGCGGGGACTCAGACAGATTGGCGATCAGACGCCGGCCGATGGCAATGCATTAGTCATTACTCACAGTACTGTACTGAGAGCGCTGGTTTGGCGAATGACCGGCCAAGTACCCGTTCCATCGATTCCATCCACCGGCAGTGTCACAATCGTTTCACGAACAGGCACGCAAATGGTTTTATTGGCCTATAACCAAACCGGCATCTCAGAAAATCGGCAGACGGAGCAATAAGGAAGGGGCGCATGGATGATCGATTGAAGCGATCGCCGGGCACCGCGGCTATAAGACAGATGCCGGTAACCCTTGAAACAGCTGCATGGATAGCCGCCACTTTTGTCAAAGGGTACGGCAGGCAATAGGGAGCGATGTTTATGGCGGAGGTGAATGGTCTCATCGGACAATTCCCGCTTCATTAGACAGAAAAGGAGTCATTCGGCTATTCTGTACAGGGCTGACAGAACGGCGTTTGTGAGAACCTGGAAAAATTTGGTGGAAATCTAAGCAGCAGGGCTGACTTGTTCCGCGACTAGGAGGTTTTTCGGATTACGCAGGGTACGCGGGGCATCTGATTCTGCTGCTCATTGATGAAATTGCATCAGTGTATGGTAATTTTCCTGCGTACCGCCGTGCAGGATGGGGCGCAGGCAGTCCCTCTCTGTTTTTGATATATAAATTGAATTAAAAGCTGAAAGATGATATAGTAAACATAACTTATTAGTGGTGATGGCGTCCACCGTAAAAACACGAATTTCGTTAATGACACCTGTCTTGTTTTAAAAGGGCAGGTGTCTTTTTGCACCTGCATGAAGAATAAAGGATTGGACTTTATTGAGGAATGAGGTGCATGTCATGTTGACGAGTTTATTGTTCCCCTTTGTCCCGCCCCCGCCATTATGTGATAAAACGGCTGATGTCTATACCGATCTGCATTTAGATCAACTCTTCGGTCAAATACAGAAGCAAACCGCACATCCGATTCTCGATTTTTTTTATCAACCGGTTGAAGATGCGAAAACGATTCGATACCGGCAGGCCGTTTTTTCAGATTTTAAAGAGAAGGCAATCGCCGGGCATGTGGCCGTTTTTGAACAGAAGATGACCTTAGACCGCACCATACGGGAACAGCTCAGGCACAGCTACCTGCCGGAGCTTCAAGGTTATCAATTGGTGACGACTCTCCAGCACAATCAATCAGCCATTGACCGGTTTCTGAACGATTTGACGGCAGACGCACCGAAAAGCCGGGGCCTGAAAGCACTGATCGATTTTTTGAAAACCTATGTCTGTTCGGAAAAGATCATTCGCCTGCGATCGGACATACACGCGATTATGGCGGGTCTGAAGGCGTTGCGCTATCGGATCGTAGTTAACGGACAGCTGATTACAGTGGCGAAAGCAGATCATAGCAATCCGGGGTTGAATGAATCTTTAAGAAAAGCATTTAGCACGTTGCTGAATGATCCTCCGCAGGCATTGAATTTACAGGAAATCAAACCGCTGCAAAACGAAAGGGGTGTGAACAATCTCCAGGCAATGATTCTGCATGCACTTTCCCAGCTTTTCCCCCGGACATTCAAGAGGGTGCGGGATTTTTATAATCAGTACTGCGATGACGTGGACCCGGTCCTCGAACGGGTGACTGAAGAACTGAATTTCTATCTGGCGGTTAACAATTTTGAAAGACAGATTGCCGAGTCGCTGCATGTTCGGTTTACTGCGCCGGCTGTAGCCGCCGGTGATGACGAATTTGTGCACGATAGTTTTGATATCGAGCTGGCTGCCAAACTCGCCGGCTCTGCGACTCCTCTTATAACCAATGATTATTTATTAAAATCAGATGAGGATTTTATAATTATTTCCGGTCCGAATCAGGGCGGGAAGACTACTTTTTCACGGATGGCGGGAGAAAATTATTACCTTTTTAGTCTGGGGATGCCGATCCCGGGATCTTCGGCACGATTAAGCATCCGTCCTCATGTTCTTACCCACTTCCAGCGTCAGGAAAGTGCCGAATGGCAAACGGGACTTCTGGCGGCCGATATTGATCGGCTGCAGGCCATTGTCAAGGCAAGCGATCGGAAAAGCTTTGTGATCATGAACGAATTATTTTCATCGACGACGGCTCAGGATGCGGAAAAGATGGGGACGTATGCGCTGAGGATGCTGCGTGAAAAAGGCGCACACGGAATCTATGTGACTTTTCTGGAAAGCTTAAGCCGCTTGCCCGGGACGGTGCCGATGATGAGCCAGGTCGCAGCCGACTCTTCCGAGCGAACGTTTAAAGTGATCCGGGCCAGACTGAACGGCCAGGCTTATGCGATTTCGTTACTGGATAAGTACCATCTGACTGCAGATCAGGTGAAAGGGAGGATTCGTCATGAAAGTCTGTCTCTTGGATAAGTCGGACAGCTGGTCTGCCTCGTGGAAAATGGATGCGTTCGAACAATCAGTTATTGAGGATCTTGAATTGGAACCTGTTCTTCATGCTGCCAGTGAGAAAGACGATCTTATCCGGCATGTCCTGCTGAGAGGGTTCTTTCATCCGATAATGGATGCCGATGCCTTGCTCTATCGACAGAAAACGGTCCAAACCGCTATCGGGACAGAAAATTTGAGTTCTCAGTTCTATCAAATTGCGCAATCGACCCTTCACAATGTCCGGCACCGCGATTGGTCGATGGGAAAAGAATCGGCCAGTTATTTTCTATCGAATAAAGCAGCAACAATTAATCTTTATTTACAGGGAATTATTCAGATTTGCAAATTAGAAGAAAGGATCACTCTGGACAGCGCTCCTGCTTTTTGTCATTTCTTTGACAGGATGCATGAATATTTTGGCGGAGACGGTCTTTCCGGGATGCAGACATTAATTCGGACGATGCTGAATCATCATGGATTTAGTTTCTCGGGACGGCTTGGATCCGATCTCGGTACCGAAGTGGGTGAACGGGAACTCGACTTTTCAAATAAAACGTGGGCAAAAATCAGTGCGCGCTTTCACCTGAACGCGAGCAGGATGACGTTTGAGATTCCGCCCCGGGATGATGGAGCAGCGGAAGCGCTCGGGCGCTATGAAAACAGGATCAGCTATGAAAGTGCCCGAACGTTATTGGTTATCGATGCAACACTGCGTGATTTTTTTGCCGAATTGGAAGCACAGGCTGCCTGGCTGACAGGCGTCGTCCGTCTGCATCAAATGTTCAATCGGACGGACTGCGCCTTTCCGGTCTTTTCTGACGGAATACGAGCAACAGATTTAAAAAATGCTGTACTGTTGCTGGATCCGGATTATCATGTCATTGGAAATACGGTTGATTTGGAAGAAAAACATCTTTTGATCCTGACCGGAGCCAATCAGGGCGGAAAGACGACGTTTCTGCGCAGCTTAGGTCAGGCACAGCTAATGGCGCAATCCGGCATGTTTGTCCTGGCAAAAGAATTCCGGACGCGTCCCTTCAGGCAGTTGTTCACACATTTCAAGAGGGAGGAGGACGATCATGTGGCCAGCGGGCGGCTGGATGAGGAATTGAAGCGGATGAATGAAATGGTGGATAAAATGCCAAGCCATTCGCTCATTCTCATGAATGAATCATTCGCCTCGACCAATGAGCATGAGGGATCGGTGATCCATTATCAGATTACAAAAGGGTTGATCGATGCCGGTGTGTCAGTGATTGGCGTGACGCATCAGTATGAATATACGCAGCTTGTACAGGAACACTTGCCGAATGAGGCTGTCTTTATGCGTGCGCAGCGAACGGCCGACGGCAAACGCCCCTTTCGGCTGGAATACGGGCTGCCGAGGCGGACGAGTTACGGATTGGACCTGTTCAACCGGGCATTCGGCGAGCAGCAGAAGCCGGAGACGTTCGCAGAAGATGAAGAGGATAAGCAGAATGAAATCTGATTGCTGCTTCAGGAGGATGGCGGAGAAAAAATGACTGAGATTCCGGCTGGCTTTGCCGATTCTGATAATTCATTAAAACCTCTTGAGAAGAAGCTCGGTTTTTACCAGGCGGAACTGTATACCGTTTCGGTCGAGAGGATTCCTCGCTTTCCCGAAACGATCGCTGAGGCTGACGGAGAAAAGAGTTTTGAGGACAGTATGTTTAAAGTATCTATTGAAAAGGCCCGTGAGATAGCAGATAACAATCATTATCCGATTAAATCGCAAATCCTGGTCGGAGGCATAAAGTAAAGAAAATGATCGAGTTTGTTAAGGAGAATCATGTGGATCTTCTGATCGCCGACTTTGCCGGGCATTCGCAATTTGAACAATTTGTGATGACGGGAAGTACAGGTTTCAGACGCGGATGGCACCGTGCTTATTGTAAAATAGAAATACGGTCGAGCAGAATAATCCTGATCTTTTGTTTTAAAACTGAATCGCCTGTTTCCGCCCCGACAATCGCGATCAATCGCTGATGCTCCGGGGTCGGTTGATCGTTTATTTGAATGCGGGATGCAGGCAGGAAAAAGCATCGGGCTCTGCACCCGATGCTTTTATATTAAACTTAATAGAGGCCGGGGCCGAAATGAATAGCACATCTTGCGCGAATACTGCCGTTCCGGCTCTGAGCGCCTATGGGGGATTTTGAAAGCCTACTACTGTGCTTTACATAATAGCCGACTTCCGCTATACTAATATGTATTGCAACATAGTAAAATCACGGAAGTGATCACTTGAAACAAACGCAATTATTAAAAGGCGTGCTTGAGGGGTGTGTCCTTCTCATTGTTCTGGATAATGAAGTATATGGATATGAAATGATCCAGTTGCTGAAAGAAAATGGATTTACCGAAATTACGGCTGGCACGGTTTATCCGCTCCTGCAAAAATTAGAAAAGCAAGGCTTCCTTTCAAGCGTATTAAAATATTCACCGGACGGCCCGAACCGGAAATACTATCACACTACTGAAAAAGGGAAAATGCATTGCCAAGAGTTTATAAGACAGTGGAATATTCTGGATAAAAATGTGAACCACCTGATTGATTTGAAGGGAGAGGAACATGGATGAACCAAGAGGATCGCTCCGTGAATGTTATGATTGAGCAAAACAACAGATTACGCGAAAAACTGGTCGACGAGAACAAAGTATATTACGAGAGGCTATTAGTATATGTCCGTACCGCCGGCTTATTTTATGATGACTATGAAGTGGAAAATTTGTTGCTGCAGATTCTACAGGACATCCTTTCCGCTCAGAATGACGGACAATCTGCCGTGGATTTTTTCGGAAAGAATCCGCAGATGACAGCGAATGAATTAATTGCCAATCTTGGCAAAGCGAGTTGGAAAGAAAAATTGAAACTAACTCTCCTTGTTTTTACTATCAGTTCCTTTTTTATAATTTTGAATATACTCGCCTCTCCTGAAAGAGGAATCAATATTCTGGCTCTTTTTCTGAATGGTTTATTAAGCTTCCTTTTCATTGAACTCATTTTTTTAATCGTACACAAGAGTATTTATTTGTATAAAACGTTCATCCTTTTTCTGCTCCTGTGGTTATCTTTTTCAATATTTATAGGCTTGTCTGTATCTATTCAGCTGTTCTCTCCCTCTCTGCTGATTCTGTTTATACCTGATGCAGTAGGCATTGGAACAATATCTGCCCTGCTGATCGGCATCACGATTACGTTATGCAAACGTAAAAGAAGGGAATGGTTTCCCTTCGTTCCTTTTATATATATTCTGGGACTGATCGGCATTGTTTCCAGGCTGCCTGCCACGGCGGGCTGGATGGCGGGAGGCAGCGGGAAAATCAGTATTGCGCTATTCACCGGATTGGGACTCATCCTTTATTGGGGATTAACTTTTCTATTTTTAAGAAAAAAGCGGGAAAACAAATGGCCGATACGGCAAAAAGAAGTACAGCGGAATCTGGGAAAACGGCAAAAAAGCCCGCGGCGTCTCTTTTACGGTCATCATCAGTGGCAACTATTTTGCATGGTTCCGGCCATTTTACGTAAATCCAAAACAAATTAAATGGATTTCTGCAGGCACCGCTTCCCGGACATCATCCTGAACCGATTCATCGGGTTTCTGATCCGATAAGCTTTGCCGCTGAAAATCATTATTTTTAAAAATTGTGCTTCTTGACAAGCAAAAACAGAGGCAGTGCACTTAATTCCACAATCATAGAGAATACGATCACAGCCTGGATGGAAAGGCCGTATAAGGCGCCGATCAGCAGACTTCCGAGGAACCAGAAAATGCCGTATGCGCCGGTGAACAGCCCATAAGCTGAGGCCCGCCGCTGTACCGGAACCATCAGGGCGACGGCTGCGGGAATAATCGACTCGTGGACGCCGGTGCCTAGTCCCCAGAGGATAATCCCGATCAGGACCACCCAAAATCCGCCCAGAAAGACGAGCGGGGCGATAAAAGCGGAAAGGATCGTCAAAGGGATGAGAATAATGATGCCGTATCGGTCGAAAAGCCGCCCGAAAAGCAGCGATCCCGCTCCGCTGACGCCCATCACAATGGCATAGAAAATTGGGATATCGGCTGAAGAGACACTGTGAACCATTTGGAAATGATAGGCCATAAAGGGATAGTCCGCAAAGCCGGCGGCGGCCAGGACGGCGCTGGTCAGATAGATCCAGAATACGCGGGGAAGCCCCCGCGTGTTTACGTTGGGCGGTGTATCATCCAGCTCTTCCGGATGGGGATAGGTAAAACGGGCAACTGCCAGAAGGAGAAGCATTGTCAGTGCCGGAATGATCATCATGGCAAAAGTGAGCTTGTAATCGCCGCGCCAGGCATAAATACCCGCTGCGACAAGCGGACCGAACAGAGCTCCGAATTGATCCAGCGCTTCATGGACGCCGAAGGCCCATCCGTATCCCATCTCTTTGGCGGCATGCGACAGCATCACGTCGCGCGGGGGATTGCGGGTTGCGCGGCCAAATCGCTCAAGAACGATAAGAATTGCTGCCATCTGCCAGTTTCCCGCCAGAGCGAGCAGAGGCACGGACGCCATTTGCACCACATATCCGAAAATCATGATCGGCCAGAACTTACCGGTTTTATCGCTCAGATTCCCGGATATGATCCGCCAGGCATAACCGACGAATTCACCGAATCCGGTGACAAAAGCGATGGTAAAAGCGCCGGCACCGAGAATGGCGAGATAAGGGCCGACGATTCCTCGTGCCCCCTCATAGGTGAAATCCGCAAAAAAACTCATGACACCAATGATCAGCACAAAATTCAAAGCTTTTGATCTTTTTGACCTTGATTTCATGATTTCCCGTCCCTTAATCATTTTTTTAACCTCAAACGGCTGTAAAAAGGCATGAAAAAACGGTTGACAGTTCTACGCTATTACGTAGAAGCCATCAGCCGTCCGAGCAATTTCAAGTGAGCTTCATCACTTTTTAATCTTCTAATCAATCGGCATTTCTTCACGATCGCCGGAATGGATCCATAACGATAATTTTTCCTCAACAAGCACAGTATAGCACGGATTATCTTTTTTTTAAATTGCTTGTGCGGTCTGACTTCACTAAATTAGGTGATAACGTTCGTCACGATACAGATTTGGCGACCGACAGCGTCTGTTTTAGGACGCCTCTGAAACCAGCCGTTTAATTTTTTTGCGGGGAGATGACGATCTTTTGTAATCCTGAAGTTTTTAAAGGGGATTAAAAAGGGCATTGCCGACCCGGTTCTGAGGCGCGGGATCAGATTGGCGGATGACATAGAGCCGGTGGTCAGTAAGGGGCGCACGGCGATGATTTTCCGATCCTGTGAAATGAGATGATCGAAGTGCCATCAATCTTCCCCGGGAAATGATGGGCCGTTAAAATTAAACCGCATAAAAACATGCTGCAATAACAAGAAAGACAACGATGAGCTGTACCCCTTCAATCCAGTTCAATTTTCCGTCTTCGGAGACTCTGCTTGCGATCAGGACCGATATGACCAGAGCAACCAGTTCATAGATGTTGAAGTCTATCGCCATCGGGACAAAGAACAGGCTGATAAATACAAGCACCGGCATCACGAACAGAATGGTCTGCAGACTTGAACCAAGCGTTATCTCAACGGCGATATCCATTTTATTTTTTAATGACATCAGAATCGATGAAACATATTCGGCAATATTCCCGACAACAGGTACAAGAATGATGCCGATAAAGAATTTGCTGATGCGGAACATTTTCGACAGTTCTTCAATTGCCGAAACAAAAAAATCACTTTCTACGGCTACCAGTACGGTGCATACCAGCAAGATACCCAGAGACTGTTTCAGCGGCCACTTTCGCTCGATGATGTTTTTCTCTTTGCCTGTGTAAAACAGATCTGCATGCGTGAAAAATGAGAAGATTAACCCGAGAACATAGACCATCAGCATCGCCGCCGCAATAAATAGGCTGATCTTCTCGCTGAATCGGTCCGGATGACCGCTGTCTTTAACGATATCAATGAGGGTAGGCAGAATCAGCGCCAGAGCAGCAAATAGAAACATCGTACTTGAAAACTCAATCGCCTGCCTGTTGATCCTTTGCGTCTTGTATTTCATTCCGCCAATGAAGGCGGCCGTTCCGAGCACCATCAGGCTGTTGCCGAGGACAGAGCCGATAATGGAAGCTTTCACCAGTTCGACAAGCCCGGAATGAAGCGCGAAAATACTGATAATGATTTCGGTCAGATTTCCGAAGCTGGCGTTGAGAAAACCGCCTGATTTAGGCCCGATCCTCAGTGAGAGACTCTCTGTGGCTTCACTGATGAAGAAAGACAGCGGAATGATTGCAAGGGCGGGGAAAAGGAAATTCAACAAGGGGTGAACAGGGAAAAAACGGCATAGGAGACTTACAGGAACGAACAGGAGCAGAATTTTAAAATATTTCAATGAGACCATCCTCTCATCACGATCTGTGTCTATAGCATTCCCCGGCACGGCACATTCCAAAGTCATATAAATTGATTTTTTATGAGTATACCCTTAGCTCATTGTTCTGCTATGCCTTCTGTCAATTAATGATCGACTCTTCCCGAAACCGCCCCTTGAAAGGCGGAGAGCGTTTCCACGATCAATAAACTTCTGCGATGGTCGATAAATTTCTGTCCCGGTTGATAAATGGATGTACTTGCTGAAGATCGATTAAACACCGTCGACGATCGATAAACAGCTGCTCATGATCGATAAGGAACTAAAATCCAATCCATACAGCCGGGCCGCCGGCCAGTATCGCCCCGCCAAGAGTTTATCGCCCCGAAAAAAGAAAGAATCGCCCTAAAGCAGCGGACAATCGCCCTAAAGCAGCGAACAATCGCCCTAAAGCAGCGAACAATCGCCCTAAAATGGTCGCCATTCGCCCTATTCTGGCGGAGTATCGCCCCGCCAAGAGTTTATCACCCCGAAAAAAGAAAGAATCGCCCTAAAGCAGCGAACAATCGCCCTAAAATGGTCGCCATTCGCCCTATTCTGGCGGAGTATCGCCCCGTCAGGAGTTTATCGCCCCGAAAAAAGAAAGAATCGCCCTAAAACAGCGAACAATCGCCCTAAAATGG
>NZ_JARAJZ010000020.1 GCF_028765345.1 Sporolactobacillus sp. CQH2019 | reverse complement strand
TTCGGATCCGCAGATCCGTTGTTTCCGTGTTTGATTCCTCAGCTGTTTGAATTGATTGAAGGGTGGGCCCCTTCTCAATTGCGCTTGGCTTTTGTTCAGTTTTCAAGGAACATTCGCTTCGTCGCTTCTATGGGCGACTTATCTATTTTATCAACAAAAATCATTGATGTCAATAAAAATTTTACTGAAACATCTCGATTGATAACGATAAAAAAGATATAACTAACTGCCGCATCAAAACGACCTTTTCAATTATAAATAGATTGTCGAAAAAAGTCAACGGCCTTTTTTATTTGAAAAGCGATTTCTCAACAATATAAAAATACTACCAACATTCCCCTTCTTTGTCAATGAAACATGAAATAACGACACTGTTAATTTAACAGACGCCGAATTCTTTGTCATAGTATGGAAAATCTGCCCCTGTTCTTTATGTTCACCAGAGCCGGCCTGCCTAAAGGGGCTTCTCCCTTTCGTCCGGCCGGCTCGACCTTTGTTAAGGCAGATCGGCGCATCGATCCGGCCCAATACATTCGTCGCTTTTTCATTGCTTTCCCGGGGAGCTGCTTGAAATAAAAAATCCACCTTTCTCCAAAAACTGCAGTTTGGGGATAGGTGAACTGCCGGTCATTCAAAAGAGGCCGGTATCGCCGGTTAATTGTCCTCTCTTGTCCGCATCTGCGGAAAAAGGAGAACATCGCGAATAGAAGCTGAATCGGTCAGAAGCATAATCAGACGATCAACGCCGATGCCCAGTCCTCCGGTCGGCGGCATGCCGTACTCCATGGCTTCCAGAAAATCTTCGTCAATCACCTGAGCCTCATCGTTTCCTGCTTCTCTTTCTTTCATTTGTTCCACAAAGCGTTCGCGCTGATCGATCGGATCATTGAGTTCACTGAATGCGTTGGCGTATTCTCTGCCGACAATGAACAGCTCGAAACGGTCGCTGAAGCGCGGATCTTTGGGATCCTTTTTTGCAAGCGGAGAGATAACAATCGGATGTCCATATACAAAAACCGGCCCAATCAGCGTCTCTTCAACCTTTTGTTCAAAAAATTCATTGACCACATGTCCATAAGTCATATCGCCCTTTACTTCTACCCCGTTTTCGGCGGCCAGCTTTCGTGCGTCTTCATCGGACATTTGCGGCCAGAAATCGACTCCCGTGGCTTCTTTAATGGCGTCAACCATGTGCACGCGTTTCCACTGCGGTTTCAGATCCACCTGAACATCGCCGTACGTGATTTTTGTCGTTCCCAGCACATGTTCGGCAACGCCGGAAATCAGATTTTCGGTCAGCTGCATGATATCGCGCAGATCATCATACGCCGCGTAGAGTTCGAGCATCGTAAATTCGGGATTATGTTTCGTGTCAATGCCCTCATTCCGGTAGACACGGCCGATTTCATAGACCTTATCGAAACCCCCGATAATCAGCCGTTTCAGGTGCAGTTCAATGGCTATTCGCATATAAAGATCCATATTCAACGCATTGTGGTGGGTAATAAACGGCCGTGCGGCCGCGCCCCCGGGAATGGAATGCATCGTCGGCGTCTCCACTTCAAGGTAATCCAGACGATCCAGATAATCGCGAATCGCCTTGATAATCCTGCTGCGCAAAACAAATGTTTTTTTGACTTCAGGGTTCATGATCAAGTCAAGATAGCGTTGCCGATAGCGCTGTTCAACATCCTTCAGCCCGTGAAACTTATCAGGAAGAGGCCGCATCGCTTTCGATAAAACAGCGAATTTCGTAACTTTTATAGAAAGTTCGCCGACATGTGTCTTAAATACCGTACCTTCCACGCCGACGAAATCACCGATATCGATGTGTTTGAAGATTTCATACTGATCATCTCCGACGCTGTCCTTGCGCACATAAAGCTGGATTCTTCCGCTGAAATCCTGCATATCGGCAAAACCTGCTTTGCCTTTTCGCCGTTTGGCCATCAGACGGCCGGCCATCGTAACGGAAACAGCCTTCGCTTCCAGTTCTTCCGCCGCCATTGAACCGTACAAGGTACGTATCTTTTTCGTATCATGCGAGCGATCAAAATGACCGCCAAACGGATTTATGCCCTTTTCAATCAAAATTCTCAGCTTCTCATGCCTTGCCTGAAGCTGATCGGTCAGATCTACTTCCTGACTCATTTTCTTCCAACCTCCAGTCATTATCGTGTCACGCCAATGCTTGTCCGCATGCGGAAGATCATCTGTAAATACAAAGAAAACTGCCAGCAATACCACCGGCAGTCTGATATCTATCCGAATTATAGAGAATTTAAGAAATACTGTCAACCATACACGACTGCATCAGCCGCTTCCTCCGCTTTGCGGGCAAACGCGTGCAGCAGCAAACGAAGTTCATCCGCAGTTTCGCAGAGATTGATTTTCTTTCTGACGTCATTCCCGCCGCGCAGCCCTTTAACGTACCAGGCCGCATGTTTTCTCATTTCCAGAACCGCAATATGTTCCCCTTTCAACTTGATCAGCTGGTCCAGATGAAGCAGGCAGACGTCGATCTTCTCTTTTGCCGTCGGCTCGTCAGGCAATTCGCCGTCTTCCAGATATTTCACCGTTCGGTACAGCATCCACGGATTCCCGAGCGCCCCGCGGCCGATCATGACCCCGTCCGCCCCCGTCGTCTCCAGCATGCGCCGCGCATCCTGGGGCGTCCGCACATCACCGTTGCCGATAACCGGGATACTGACAGATTCTTTGACCTGCCGAATGATCTCCCAATCGGCGCTGCCCTCGTACATCTGGACCCGCGTTCGGCCGTGCAGCGCTACAGCCTGTCCGCCGGCACGTTCAACGGCCTGCGCATTCCGGACTGCATAGATGTGACCGTCGTCCCATCCTTTGCGCATCTTCACGGTCACCGGTTTATTGACCGCATCGACAACGGCGGATACCATTTCATATATTTTATCCGGATCCAGCAGCCACTTGGAACCGGCATCGCATTTAGTAACTTTGGGCACAGGGCAGCCCATGTTAATGTCGATGATGTCCGCATTTGTCTGCTGATCCACATACTTTGCCGCCTGAACAAGCGTTTCTTTCGATCCTCCGAAAATCTGCAGACTAAGCGGCCTCTCCCGGTCGTCAACATAGAGCATATCCAGCGTTTTTTTATTGTGATGGATAATCCCGCGGTCGGCGACCATTTCCGCACAGACCAGTCCCGCACCGAAACGCTTGGCAATCAGCCGGAAAGCCGAATTGCAGACCCCGGCCATCGGTGCCAGAACAACCTGGTTTTTCAACGTGATCGGTCCTATTTTCAGCATCCCGTCACCTCTCCTTTTCTTGAATCTTTTATAATCTTTTCATTTCATCAACAGATATATCCAGCTGGCCGCAGACCCGCTCAATAAACTCCGCCGTCGGTTTACGGCTGTCTCTCTCAACCTCTCCCAACAGGGATAAAGATATTCCCAGTTCCTTAGCCAGTTGAACCTGTGTGTACCCCTTTAATTTACGAAAAGCCCGAATTCTCCTTCCCCATTGTTCGCTTTCCATAACCGCACGCCCCCTTTTTGATCGAGATTCTGCCACAGGTCGGTCACTGAGCGGTTGACTCCCGGCACAACCAGATGCGGAGCAATCTCAAACAGCGGTCGGAGGACAAAGGCGCGGCGCGCCATTTCCGGGTGAGGCACGGACAGCTTTTCCATGTCAATCGCGTCCTGATTATAAAGCAGAATATCAAGATCGATCGTTCTCGGTCCCCAGTGGATCTCCCGCTTCCTCTGAAGTTCCGCTTCAATCTGCTGAATCTCCATAAGCAGCGCCATGGGAGGCAACAATGTTTCAACCAGGACCGCCATATTTAAAAAATCGTCCTGCTGTACGGGGCCGTACGGATCCGTTTCATAAATGGATGAACAGCGGACCACGGTTATGTTTGCTGCTACATCCATTTTTTCCAGCGCCCGCTTTAGAAAAAGCGCCCGGTCGCCGACATTTGATCCGAGCCCGATATAAACGGAGGATCGGCGTCTTTCGATCTCGACGGACACCGAATCATAGTGCCCGGCAATCGGCGGATCCGGCTTGACAACCCTTACATGGCAAACCTCCGCTCGCGGGAAAGCGTTCAGCAAAACCTTTGCGACCTTTTCCGCCACGGCCTCAATAAGCTTAAAACTGGGCCCCTCCACAACGTCCCTGACGAGTCCGTAGATTTTCGCATAATTAATCGTCTGGCTCAGACTGTCGCTTGTTCCGGCACCGTAAAGATCAACAGACAGCCAGACGTCTACAAAAAAACGCTGGCCGATTTTCTTTTCTTCCGGCAATGCGCCGTGATAACCATAAAAGCGCATCCCGGTCACGGCGATTTTATCAACCACGATGACCCCCCCGCAGCATGGTGTCCATCATTTTCGCCATGCGCACCATGGGCAGCACGTCGTGGATACGCATAATCTGGCAGCCTTTGGCAATGCCAAGGCAAACCGTCGCTCCCGTTCCTTCCACGCGATGGTCAACCGTGACATTCAGGGTTTTGCCAATAAAGCCCTTTCTCGAAGTACCCAGTAAAATCGGATAGCCGAGTTCATGAAAATCCTCCAAGTGGTTCATAACAATCAGATTCTGTTCATAATCTTTGGCGAATCCGATTCCCGGATCGAGAATGATCTTTTCCGGTGCAACTCCCGCATCGAGCGCCAGGCGAATACTGACGCGCAGATCTTCTTTCATATCTTCTATAATATTGTCATACTGAGTATTGTGACGATTGTGCATGAGAACAATCGGAGCCCCGTATTCGGCCGCCACCTTTGCCATATCCGGATCGGCCTTGGCACCCCAGACATCATTGATAATATCCGCACCCGCGTCAAGTGCCCGGCGTGCGGTCTCCGCCTTGTAAGTATCGATTGATATCGGAATATCCGTGCGCATTCGAATGGCCCGAATCATCGGAACCACGCGTCCGGCTTCTTCTTCAACAGATATCGGCGTATAACCGGGCCGCGTTGACTCGCCGCCGACATCGACAATATCTGCTCCGTCGCGTTCCATTTCCGCGACATGCTCCACGGCTCTGCCGATCCGATTAAACCTGCCTCCGTCTGAAAATGAGTCCGGTGTAACATTTAAAATTCCCATAATGACTGTTTTTTCACGATAATCCAGAACTTTGTCTCTTACTTTAAGCAGATGGTAGGGTGAAACACGCAACGTATCAACAGACAACCCGATACCCCCCTGAAAAGATCGACTTTTGAATCTATTATTTAACATAAACATAAATAAGTATAGCACAGATGCCCCTTACCTTCTGAAACGAGCAGTCAAGACCCGGCTTAATGGCCGATCCGGATACGTTTCACAGAACGTTCAGCTCCGGCCGCATCTAAAAAAAGAGGACCCGGTTGCCCGTGATCCTCCCGCTTTTTTAATTGTGTCCTGACACCGTACGGAAAACCTTCCGTCTCCGCTCAGTCTTCGGTCTGATAAAGAGATGTGCTGAGATATCTTTCCCCGTTATCCGGAACGATAACAACGACTTTCTTTCCCTTGCCCAGCTCCTTGGCCACCTGAACGCCGGCGTAAATTGCCGCACCGCCGGATATACCGGCGAGAACGCCTTCTTTTTTGCCGGCAAGGCGGGCATATTCAAAAGCCTGTTCATTGGTGACGTCGATCACTTCATCGTAAATCTCAGTATCCAGAGTGTCGGGGATAAATCCGGTCCCGATACCCTGAATCTTATGCGGACCGCCCTTGCCGCCGTTAAGTACCGGAGAGTCCTTCGGCTCGACAGCCACAACTTTGATATTTTCGAACCGTTCTTTCAGCGCTTTTCCGCTGCCGCTCAGCGTTCCGCCCGTACCGACCCCGGCAACGAAGGCATCAAGCGAGTCAAAAGCATCAGCGATTTCCTTGCCCGTCGTCAAATAGTGAATCTGCGGATTGGCAGGATTCTTAAATTGCTGAGGAAGAAAATAGCCCTTCTCTTTGGCCAGTTCCTGGGCTTTCGCAATGGAACCCTTGATAGCCTGAGAGCCCGGAGTCAGGATCACTTCCGCACCGTAGGCTTTGAATAATTTGCGCCGTTCAATACTCATCGTTTCCGGCATGACGAGAATGGCTTTATAGCCCTTGACGGCCGCAACAAGCGCCAGCCCGATACCCGTATTTCCGCTTGTCGGTTCAATAATCGTGTCATTCGGCTTCAGCTTGCCTTCCTTTTCAGCTGTTTCGATCATCGCCAGAGCGATTCGGTCCTTCACACTGCTTCCCGGATTAAAGTATTCCAGTTTGGCGTAAAGTTCCGCATCGTCCTCCCCCGTCAGATGATTCAGCCGGACAACCGGCGTTTTTCCAATCAATTCGGTCACTGAGTTTGCAACTGTCATGACTTGTCTCCCCTTTGTTTGTAAAATCGGAGTCAGCATCTCTGTTTTTGATTCCATAGTAACAACGTTCTATTCCTACGTCAATTTTTCCGGCCGGCCGCCGACCCGCGGCGCTCTGTTTCATCTAGTGATGATTAGTAAAACGGAGGTTGCCGGCATTTATTTATCGATAAGCATCGCTTTCAATTCATCCTCAGTGAAATGGTACACCGTCTCGCAAAAGTGACAGACAGCATCCGCTCCGTGATCCTCTTCAATCATCGATCGGACCTGCGCACGGCCGAGGCCGGCAAGCGTACGGCCGAATTTCTCCTTTGAACAGGTGCAGTGAAAATGTACCGGTACTTTCTCAAGCACCCGATAATCAGCGTCCGGGAACAGATCGGCAAGCAGATCGGCCGGCGTGCGGCCGGCATCAATTAATCGCGAGATCGGCGGAATCTCCTTGATCCGCTGCTCGATTTTTTCGATGACGGCGTCTTCCGTATCCGGAAGCACCTGAATCAGGAAACCGCCCGACGCTTTGACCGTATGATCGGGATTGACCAGCACGCCGACGCCGACGGCAGAAGGAATCTGTTCGGAGCGGGCAAAGTAATACGTGAAATCATCACCGATTTCACCGGAGACCAGCGGAACACGGCCCGTAAAATTGTCTCTCAGTCCCAGATCCCTGACCACGCTCAGAAAGCCGTCCGAGCCGACGGCGCGCGCAACATCCAGTTTTCCGTATTCATTCAGGTCGAAGTGCACCTCGGGATTGGTCACATAGCCGCGAACGTTACCCTTTGTGTCCGCATCGGCGACGATCGCGCCGATCGGGCCGCCGCCCTGAATCGTGACCGTGATTTTTTCATCCTCCTTCATCTGTGCGCCCATCATCATCGTCGCCGTCATTGTCCGGCCCAGTGCCGCCGAAGCGGTCGGCCACGTCTGATGGCGACGCTGAGCCTCACGGATTGTTTCGGTGGTCACCGTCGTCATCACTCTGAGACGATCACGGCAGGCCAGCGCTTTGATTAAATAATCGCTCACCGTTATGCCCCTCCTCCTTTATTCCCGCACATTGCGACGATAAATCAGATAGAGTCCCTTCAACGTTAAAAGGGGATCGACGTGATCGATCACATCTGTTTCATTTGAAATCAGAGAACAGAGCCCTCCGGTCGCGACAACAATGGGCGTCAATGCAGACCGTTTTTTCATGCGTGTTACGATCCCTTCCACCTGACCGACATACCCGAAAAGGACGCCGGACTGCATCGCGTGAATCGTGTTGCGGCCGACGATATGGGGCGGCTTGGCAATTTCGATTCTCGGCAGTTTGGAGGCCTTTTCGTAAAGCGCTTCCGTCGAGATGTTGATGCCCGGGGCAATGGCACCGCCGATATAATCGGCTTTCTCATCAATATAAGAGTAGGTCGTCGCCGTCCCGAAATCGATAACAATGATCGGCACCTGATAATCGTGAACAGCGGCAACCGCATTGACAATGAGATCGGCCCCGATTTCTTTGGGATTATCGTACTTCAGGTTCAGTCCGGTCCGGATGCCCGGGCCGACAATCAGGGGCTTCACATGAAAATACTTCTCGCACATTCTTTCAAGTGCGAACATGATCGACGGGACAACCGACGAGATCGCCACACCGTTGAAATCCGCAAAAGACAGCCCGCTGTACTGAAATAGGTTGTTTATGAGCATGGCGAACTCATCTTCCGTCTTTTCCCGGTCCGTTGAAATCCGCCAGTGATGAACAAGCCGGCCGTCGTCAAAAGCGCCTGTTACAATGTTCGTATTCCCGACATCGCATACAAAAATCATGTTTATCATCACCAAACCATCATTTTCTAATCATTTAAAAAAAAGAGGCACCTCCCGTTGCGGAAACGCCTCCTCTATTGTGCCATGGTCACGGACCGGTCAGATTTTCCTGTCATCCGGATGATCCGCGTCGGAAATCTGCGGATTGGCTTTGTCCGCTTTAATATCCGGATGAATATCGTCCTTGGGATGTATATTCACCTTAAGATTCACCGAATCATCGCCGGAACGTCCGTCTGTCGTTTCTCCGGACGGCTGCCCATGGTTCGCATCCCTGTCATCTTCCTGATAGCCATAGCGGTTCTTGCTCGGTTCAATGTATTTACCTGTTTCATAGAGCGATTTAATCTGTTCTTTATCCAGAGTCTCGACTTTCAGCAGGGTCCGTGCAAGCAGTTCAAGTTTATCGCGCTGTTCCAGCAGAATCTGCTTGCATCGTGCGTACTGTTCTTTTACAATCCGCTGGACTTCGGAATCAATTTCAAAGGCAATTGTATCGCTGTAATTTTGATCATTCTGCAAATCGCGGCCAAGAAAAACCTGCCCGTTGTCGTTGTTGCCAAACTGCATCGGACCCAGTTTCTCGCTCATGCCGAACTCGGTGACCATGCGGCGGGCCAGATTCGTCACCCGCTGCAGATCATTGCTGGCGCCCGTCGATATCTCGCCGAATATAACTTCCTCGGCAACACGTCCGCCAAGCAGCCCGACGATTTTCTCAAGCAATTCCGGTTTTGTCATGAAATAGCGGTCTTCCTTCGGCAGAGAAACCGTATATCCCCCGGCCTGCCCGCGCGGAATGACCGTTACTTTATGCACCTCATCCGCCCCTTCAAGCGCCAGGCCGATGATCGTATGACCGGATTCATGGTAAGCAACAATTTCCTGCTCCTTTTTGGAAATCACCCGTGACTTTTTGGCTACACCGGCAATGACCCGTTCAACCGCTTCATCAATATCTTCCATGTTGATCACTTTTTTATTGGCGCGGGCGGCAACCAGAGCCGCCTCATTAAGCAGATTCTCCAAATCGGCGCCTGAAAAACCCGGCGTCAGCTTAGCGACCGTCTTCAGATCAATATCTTTTGCCAGCGGTTTATTGCGTGCGTGGACGCGCAGAACGGCTTCACGCCCCCGGAGATCAGGACGGCCGACAGGAATCTGGCGGTCGAACCGGCCGGGACGCAGAAGCGCCGGGTCCAGAATATCCGGACGGTTTGTCGCCGCAATGATGATAATCCCTTCATTTGCACCAAACCCGTCCATCTCGACAAGCAGCTGATTCAGCGTCTGTTCACGCTCATCATGGCCGCCGCCCAGTCCGGCCCCTCTCTGACGGCCGACGGCATCAATTTCATCAATAAAAATAATACATGGTGAATTTTTTTTAGCTTGATCAAACAGGTCACGAACACGAGAAGCACCGACACCGACGAACATTTCCACAAAATCCGAGCCGCTGATAGAGAAGAAGGGAACGCCCGCCTCTCCCGCAACAGCACGGGCCAGCAATGTTTTACCGGTACCGGGAGGGCCCTCCAGCAAAACGCCTTTTGGAATACGGGCACCCAGTGCGACAAATTTTCTCGGGTCTTTTAGAAAATCAACAATCTCGATCAATTCCTGCTTTTCTTCATCCGCACCGGCGACATCCTTGAACGTCACTTTCTTTTTATCCTCGGAATAAAGCCTTGCCTTGCTTTTCCCAAAGTTCATGACGCGGCCGCCGCCGCCCTGTGCCTGATTCAGCAAGAAAAAAATCAGAAAAAATATAATCGCAAACGGAATCAGCGTCGTTGCAAAATTAACCCACCCGTTTGTCGACTGAGCCGGTTTAACATCCACATTATATTTATTTGCCAAATCGGTAATCTGTCCGACCGCTTTTTCACTGGCGGGGATATAGGCCTTAAACGTCGTGTTTGCGTCATAATTTTTCAAACGCCCCGTTACGGAATAAACGCTGCCTTCGGGTTGGAGGGTCATGTCTTTAACGTTGCCGCTCACCAGATTTTGCTGAAAAGCGCTGTATGTCATCGGCCGCACACTTCGGTTCGTGTCCGTCAGCCAGCTGACGATGCCGATAATAACAAGAAAAATAAATAAATATATGATGATATTCTTAAAAAGTCGATTCATCCCTTACCTCCTCCCGCTCTAAACGAAACCTTACTTAATAGTATCATACACAGGTGAAAAGCCTCAAGCAATTTGTTACAGGGGGCAGTGAAACCAGCCGTCTCACAGACCGGCAGCGGCTTCCCGCGTCTGTACTGCCGCGCAATCCTTGTCCCCGTTATATATGTAACTCCTCTATCCATTGTATATTTCCGGCTTCAGAATCCCGATAAAGGGAAGATTGCGGTATTTTTCCGCGTAATCCAGCCCGTAGCCGACAAGAAAAGCATCCGGTACTGTGAATCCGCATAAATCCGGTTTGATCGCCGTTTTTCTTCCCGACGGCTTGTTCAGCAGCGTCACAATTTTGATTGATTTCGCTTTTCGGGTTTTGAACAAATCCACTAAATAGCTCAACGTCAAACCGCTGTCAATGATATCTTCAACAATCAGGATCTCGCGGTTCTCAACGGAAGTATCCAGATCCTTGAGAATCTTCACTTCCCCTGAAGAAACCGTCGAATTTCCATAGCTGGAAACATCCATGAAATCAATTTCAACGGGAACGGTGATCTGCTTAATCAGATCGGCCATAAACGGAAGGGCTCCCTTCAGCACGCCGATGACGAGCGGAAAGCGTCCGCGATACTCTTCAGAAAGTATTTTCCCGAATTCACGGACCTTTCCCTGAATGGCCGCCTCCGTTATTAATATTTCCCTGAGGTCTTCCTTCATGCCTTTATCCTCCCAAAATCAGCAATCGGTGTAAATGTCAGTTTCAGATAGCTTGCTTCCTTTTTCTGTACGTCCGGTGAAGACCTCCATCCTTTCCTAAGAAGCGGCAGCCAGAGAACGGAATTTTCTCCGTCAACGACAAGCGGCCAGACGATACGTTTCTCCCGATCAATCTTCTCATTAATAAAAATACGCTGTATCTTTTGCGTACCTGTCATACCTTTCGGCATCATCCGGTCCCCCCGGCGCCATGTTCTCACTCTGAGGGGCCCGATTACTTGACGGTAATCAGTAATCAGGCAATCCGGACCTGAAACCGCTGTTCCGAGGCAAAATCCGTTCGGCAAAAATTCCGCATCGATGGTGCCGGCAGAGAAGGAAGTCCTGCCCGGCACTTGAAGGACAAGATCATAACTCTTGTCCTTCACCCGGGATGGGAAGCCAATCAGACAGGCCCTGTATGATTTTCTCGCCAAAAGCCCCTCCGGGAAAACAACACGACCGGAAGGCCGGTTTGAACGCAGCAGCTGCAGTAAATTTTCGATATGTATAGATTGATGCATTGGCTGTATCTTTCGGTTAGTGTAAAGATAATTTAATATTAGATGAATTATTCTCCTTTGTAAAGAATATGGAATGACTAATAAGTCCGGAATCGATATCTTTATCCAATCCGCGTTTTTCTCCAAAATAACGGTCTCCAGCCGCTGCCTGGCCAGCTCGATCAGAAACGTTTCATCTTCGGCAATCGTCTCGCTTTCATATTGAAATTTTAAATGAACGGACGGATTCTCCTTTTTCAGAAACGGGAGCACTTGTTTTCTGAACCGGTTGCGGGTATGCCTGTCCGATTCATTGCTTGCGTCGTGCCGCGGCGTAATGCCCTGCGCTGTGCAGTATGCCGCGAGTGCGGCTTTCGTCTGAGAAAGAAAAGGACGAATCAGTTCTTTGCCGGCAAAGGGACGCTTTACAGGGATCCCCGCCCTCGCAATCCCGATGCGCCCCCTGACTTCGCGCATCAGCATCGTTTCGATCTGGTCATCTCCGTGATGCGCAAGAACCAGTGCATCGGCTCTGAACTCATGAAGCGCCTCCTCATACGCCTGATAGCGCAATGCGCGGGCCGCAGCCTCAATACCCAGATTTTGTTCCTTACAGTAAGCCTGTACATCGACAGTTTTTCCTAGAAAAGCAACATGCTCTTTTCGACAAAAAGAAGCTACAAAAGCCAGGTCTTCTTCTCCTGCCGTGTCTCTCAGCCCGTGATCGACGGAGCACACGGCCAGTTCCAGCTCCCACCTTTTCCTTTTGGTCAGAAGATACAGCAGCAGTGCCATCGAATCGGCCCCGCCGCTCACGCCTGCAACGAGCCGCATGCGCGGCTGAATCAGCCCGTGCTTCCTGATAAATTGTGTCACACTTTCCTCAAAAGTCATTCTATCTTTCTCCCGCCCGGCTGTTTCGTTATTTTACTCAGTTCCTGCACCATTTATGTCTACCATACAACAAAGATTACATGACGTAAACGATAACAAAGAGAACATAGGCAGTCAAGATAAAAGAAGCCGCAAGCCAGGCCCTGTACCATCCTCCTCCGGATCCGGCACCCGCACGCCTTTTATTCCGCCGTTTTCCGGCAGCAGGAGCCTTTTGTTTCTCCATCATTCGATACAAAAGATCGCGGCGCATCTGATCGGCTGAATCATACTGTCCCTTCAGCGCCCTGGCAAGAACCGGCCGATAGGGAACAAGGAGGGGCTCTGTACGAATAATCTGAAATAGCCGTCCTTCTCCCTGCCCCTTTTTTTCAAGGCGGTGTCCGAGGGCCGCATAGATCAGGATCATCCCGCATGCAAATAAATCGTACCCCGGTTCTGCTTTACGGGTGCCGAGCCCCCAATAACCGCGATCAAAAAACGCCGTGTACTCCCTGATCGACCGCCCGATCTTCGTCGCTCCGCCAAAGTCAAGAAAACGGACAGAATACCCCGGATTCATAAGCATTAAATTTTCAGGCTTCAGGTCCCCGAATACGCAGCCGGCCTCGTGCAGTCTCTGAAGATGTTTCAGAAGCTGCACGAGATACACGGTCGCCCAGTCAAAAGATTTTTGCTTCAGCGCCTCTTGCAGCGGCATGCCTTTCAAATATTCCATGGCACAAAAGCTGATCGGGCGGCCGTTGACGATCCAGTCATCGCTGTCAAATAAAGAAGGCCCCAAAGGTTCCCCCCGGAGCGTTTCAAGTTTTTTAAGAACATTCACTTCCGAAATAAGCGAAGCACGGTCTTTCGCCATTTTAACGGCTATTTCCCGGCCGCCCGAGTATGCCAGATAGACTACTCCCTGGGCCCCGCTGCCGAGCCGCCTGACAATTTGATAGCGATGTCCGTGCCATTTCCCGGTCAGCACGGTTCCCGGGGCTAACCTTAAATCACCGCGGTCTGTCATCATAGGCTTCGTCATGGGAAAGCAGGTTTCTTTTAGCCAGCTGGGAAAAACTCTTCACTGCTTCCTTTAACGCGGGCCCCGTCGGCGTGACACCATGAGTGCCGATTTTATCAAACGCCCGTTCGATGTTTTCCATGTCGGCCGTCCAGGCAGTAATCTTCTGGATTGCTTTTCTTTTCCCGGGAAATAATAAAAGGCAGAACTGATTGCTCCCCATTCGCGCCGTCAGACTCATCGACAGATCCTGCAAAGCTTCCCGTACGGTCGGCAGCTTGGATTTCATGCTGGCACTTGTATCAACAAGGATGCAGACATCCAGATTCATCGTTTCGCCCAGCTCGTCGACAACTTCCATAATTTTGCCCTGTTTTTCGGGAGAAAGATTCTCAACCGTTTCCGATTCTCCGAGAATGTCCTGAAGTTCCCGATTGATCACACCTTTAATCGTTTGTGTCATCGCCTGCTTGGTTACCATCTGGACCGTCTGCGAAAGCTGCCGGGTCTCGACGATCTGACTGATACCGCCTCCCGCAGCGGCAATCCCTTCCACCTCCTGAAGCCCGCGGCCGTCTTCGGAGTCAAATCGATCCAAAACGCCGATAACATTCACCGTGATGCCCTGTTCTCTGGCAAGTGCCGCCACCGCAACCGGATCTTCGCCCTGATTGGAGCAGCCGTCAGTGATTAATAGAATTTGTTTCAAAGTGCCTTCATGCATTGCTCCTCACACCTTCCTGAATCTAGTATCATCTTAGACAGGAAAGATTTTTTTTATACGAAGAATATAAAATCTATGAGGAGCTGCTCCGGACGGTTACTCTGCCCGGCGAAGTTCTTTTTCTTTTATACCCGCCGATATGGATGACCATTTCGGCATATGATGCTGGATGCGCGCGGCAATCACCGTCATGTCGTCTTCAATGCGTCCGTCGCCCATCCGGATCACTTCCTCAAGTATCAGATCGGCAATGGCCTGCGGATCATCCGTTTGCATTTCCCTGATTTTTCTTCTGACCCACGCCTCCTTGTTTTCAATCTGTCTGGGGGCGTCAAAGATACCGTCACTCATCATAATCAGCAGGTCGCCGGATTTCAGCTGTTCCGTCTTCACCTCCACTTCAAAATTTTCGATCATCCCCATCGGCAGATTGGCTGCATCGAGCATGATAACCCCGTTTCCCCGCTTGATAAAACTTGGATTGGAACCGATTTTCAAAAATGTCGACTTCGCATCCTGCAAATCAATCAGCGCCAGATCCAGCGTTGCAAAGATTTCTTCCGTGGAACGCAGCGACAAAATGGAATTGATCGATTTTATAGCCAGTTTTTCATGAATGCCTGAATTCAGTACTTTGGTAAGCAGCTGCAGCGTATCTCTGCTTTCCATGCCCGCCCGTTCTCCATTGCCCATTCCGTCGCTGATCGCCAGTGCGTACTTCCCAGAAGCGATTTCAAACAGCGAATAATTATCGCCCGAAACAAATCCCCCTCCGCGTGCGGCCGTGGCGACACCGGCCTCAATTTCATATGCACGCGCCGAGGCGAAGACAGCGCGGCTCGGCCCGCCCGGCAAATCGGCCGTCTGCTTTTTCTCAACACAAATATTTTCTCTCAAAATATCGGAAAGCAGAGGCGCAATCACTTTTTCGCATGCTTCATAGTGATCGCTCGGCAGAACCACCTCAATGTCGACCGCTCCGGCTTCAAGACTGTAGATTTCCACGCTTTCCACATGAATGCCGGCCCCGTTCAGATTCATCAGGATCATTTCTTCCTGCCATTCATGCAGGCCCCGCTCACGTTTCATCTCGATAGCAAAATCGCCCATGACCTGTGACACCCCGCTCAGCTGATCGGCCACAAGCCGGCGGCTTTCTTTGACAGTCCGTTTCATTCTGGCCTGCTCTTCTGCAAAAATCTGCTCGATCGAAATGGCCTCAATGGTTTTTTCAGATTTGACGCAGTGTTCCCGCCAGGCACGGCGGAGCTTGGGATTATTCGGTTTCCTTCCTCCGCGCGAAGCTTCTCTGAACTGAAGCATGAGCCTTCGGGTTTCATCATAATTTTTTACCCAGCAATGCTCTTTTTTAAAACAGTTCTGGCATGTTCTTGCGGCTACTTTGCTGAGAAAGAGATCCTCCTCCCGGCTTTCCTGTTCGGCCGGAGGATAGAAGCTCCTGGCCAGTGTCTGGAACAGGCTGGAGAACTGCTCCACTCTGCTCACCGTGGCATCCCTCAGTTTTCGAATATACTGCTGCTGTTCTTTCTGGTATTCCCGTGTACCCGGTATAAATGAAGCCAGCCGCTCCGTCACAAAGCCCGGCGTGAGGAAAAAAAGAGCAATGGCCGCAAGCGAATCAAGAACGGCGCCGCTCAGCCCCGCATACCCGTCCCCGTAAAGCCCGATCAGCAGCGTGGCAATCAGCAGCCCGGCCGATACGCCGGCCCGGCCGGCCTCCTTCAGCAATCCGCCCAGCACTCCGGAAAAGGCGAGCAGACTCATTTGATAGAGACTGGAAACGTTGCCCATACCGAGAATCAGACCGATAACCACTCCGACCGTTGATCCGATCGCCGCTCCGCCCGCATAAGAAAAAAGCAGCACAGCATACCTGGCAAAAACATAGTTGACGGAGATGCCCATCACCGTCCAGCCGATCATTCCGGAAAGAATGGAAGACAAAAGGATCACAAAGCAGATAATCTCCTCATTTTTTAATAATTTTCGGTTTATTTTTGTTGATAAAAACGGGACGCTCTGCATAAAGATAAGGGTAACCAGAAAGGCAAGAAACGCTTCGGCGGCGGCTGTCATCACATCCGTCCAGACAAGATTGAGCGAAAAAGCAGCTTTACAAATCAAACGGACGGAAAATCCGGAAGTGAGGACAAGGACGGGCAGCCATTTTTCTTCCGCTTTCCTGCTTAACGATAGAATCATCCGCCTGAGCCCGAGAAAAACGAGCAGCGCCATCAGCGCATAAAAAGCCTGTCCCACTGAAACAGTCAGTGAACCCGCCAAAGCGGCAAAAGAAACGAGCCACCTTTTTTCCCGCTTCAGCCAGAATACCATAGCAAAGAACGGGAGAACAAACGGGGTCAGGCTGGAAAGAATGACGGCCCGTCCAAGCAGAAAACCCGTCACCAGGTAAACAAAATCGATCCGAGACAGCGCTTTTACGATAAATGCGCGCACCGCTTTTATCACGCCGCCCCCTTTTTGCCTGCGGGACGGCCGTCCTTCCCTTCCATAAGCGCCAATTGTTCCTGCGGCAGAACTGCCGATTCTTTGAGCCATACGCTTCGCCACCTTCAACAAAGTATTGTATGGTTCATTTAATCATAGTCTGCCTTCATAATTTGTCAGAATTGCGAAGCATGTATTAAAAAAACTTCGACGCCGTTCATTCTTGTCGGTCAATTTAAGCGCCCGACGCCGCTTATGTCGATTCCGAATGTCTTTGCTCCGCCGCCGCTCTCTTCATTTGTTTAATAAAAAAATCAGGCAGCCTGTGCCTGATTTTTCCGTCAATCATCTATCATTAACCGCAGGAGTCCGGACTTCCTGTCATCCCCGCCGGGCACCGCGTCCGCCGCGTTTGGATTCCGTCTGACGCCTGATCGTCGAAAGCCTGTCTTCGCTTTCCTTTAAATAGTGAGAGATTTTGTCTTCAAAACTCGTTTCCTTCGTAAAACGCTTTCCTCCGCCGCGAGAATTTCTCGGTGCGTTCCTCGGTTTATCGACAGCTTTGCGGATCGAGAGCCCGATTTTTCCGTCAGGCGCGACCTGAAGCACTTTTACTGTGACTTCATCACCGATCGACAGGACATCATGAATATCCTTTACGTAACGATCCGCCACCTCACTGATGTGAACCAGCCCGGTTTTCCCGTCAGGCAAATCAACGAAGGCTCCGAAGTTTGTGATACCCGAAACTTTACCCTTCAGCTTGCTGCCAGCTTCAATTGACATAAAAAAATGCTTCCTCCTAAAATAATATCTCTAATCATTTTATTATACATAGCTAAAAAAGAGCCTGTCAATGCCCGTCAATACTGGATTTTGAAAAAATAACCTCGCCGTTTTTCGATAAAAGATAATCCCGCCTTGCCACTTCACCGATATAATTTTTATCATTCAGCAAACGAATCCGCTGCTTCAGCTGGCTGTCATACACATTCTGAGCGTTCAGGCTCTTCTCCAGCTTTGCTTTCTGAGCCAGTGCGCCGTTCAGTCTGTGCGTCTGCGCGACAAGCGAGGATACCATGAAAATGCAGACAGCAACGAAAACCACGGCAAAAGCGATCAGGCGCCGAATCAGACCCTTGCGGCGCTTCTTCTGCCTTTTTTCAATGATTTCCAAAGACTGCGCATAATCCGTGTGAAGGTGCGCCACTCGCTGAGTGCCTGCATTTTCCATTGTGATCCTCCTATCTTCGTCCCGTCAAAAAAGACACCCATTTCATCAGTTGCCGCTGTATTTGAACTGTCCGTTTCTTTACGCCGATCCGCCACTTTTCCGGCAGAAGCAGCCGAAGTACTCCGCGCAGAACCTTCATCGGAAAGATCAGCAAAAAAAACAAGATCTTGAGAACTATTCTTACTGTCATTTTACACAATAAATAGGCGAGCTTCAATAGGAAATAAAGAGGATACAGGAACAAATGATAGACCGTTTTGGCAACAAATCGCCATATTCGGACAATTGCCGAGATAATCCCTTCAAGAATATACAGGAAAAACTTTTCCAGAAAGGATTTATAAAAGGAAAAGCCGAGCGCAACCCCCAGGATGAGATACAGGCGCAGCCGTCCCTGGTTTACCGGGAGAAGCAGTGAAAAAAGCAGCACGGCCTGAATCGTCCAAAAGAGGGGATCTGTAATCAACAGGATCCAGTGCCGTTTTTTTCGCGGACGGACAAAACGCTGGTAAACCGAAAATGAAGCGCCAAGCCAGACGCCCATCAGCATCATTAGAATCAGCGATGCAAACTGTTCGTTCAGCGTCATTTAAACAGTTTGCTGAAGAACCCTTTGGACGGTTCTCCATCCTGATCGTCCAGATAACTGATCTCGAAAATTTTGCCCTCAATGGCGACCGAACCTTGCTCTACATTCAGGTTCTGCATCTTCAGCTGAGCGCCCTTAATGGCAAGATAACCCATCACGGTTTCCAGCAAAAATTCTTCATGATCGAAACTTTCGACATGCTTGACCCCGGTTATCTCTATTGTCCGGCGATTCTTAATCACAATGTCATGGTTTTGTGCGGGCTTGTCTTTGTTCGGCACCGACGTGTAGTATTGACTCATTGGACTCCCTCCTCTTTTTCTTACACTATGAGGAAGCTGTCCAATTTAGAACATCGTGCGCTGCCGGGATTCCGTGCCGTCAGTCTTCGGATTCTCCGATGATTTCGTAGAGAGAAGACGCTTCTTCTTTCTTCACCGTTTCTTTTAAAAGAGCCACGCGCACATTCATCGGCTTCTGGCCGAAGTGCAGCGTCAGCACATCGCCCGTGTTTACGGCCGAACTGGCTTTGGCAGGCTGCCCGTTGATGTCGACGCGGCCCTGATCGGCAAGTTCTTTCGCCACGGTGCGTCTCTTAATAAGGCGTGAAATCTTCAAAAATTTATCAAGCCTCATTTTTTTACGGCATCCTTCAATTTATTGCCTGCCCGGAACCCGGGTACTTTGGTAGCCGGGATTGTAATCGCTTCTCCGGTCTGCGGATTGCGTCCCGTTCGGCTTGCCCTTTCCCGGACTTCGAACGTCCCGAACCCGACAAACTGTACCTTTTCATTTTTATTCAAAGCGGAGATGATTTCACCCAGTGTTTCATTGACTACCGCTTCTGTGTCCTTCTTGGCAATTCCTGTCTTCTCGGCTACTTTCTGAATCAACTCGTTTTTGTTCATTTTACTCAAACCTCCGAATTTAAATTATCATTTCTATAAAATAGCCACAGAGATGCGTTCCGGTTTTTCTTCATTCTATCATATCTTTATTCGTGATCCTAGCTAAATTGCCCGTCTTAAGCGGCAGGGAGGACTCTTCACTCCGAAATCTTGCTTTTCTCGCTCAAATCCTTTTTATGCAGCCGGCGGCCGATCAGGGGAAGCCGTTCAAAATCACCCGAATCAAAATAACGTAAAATCAAAATCAAGATCAGAAAAACGCAGGCCCCGACCAAAGCTCCGGACAATGCGACTCCTGTTGCAAACAAGCGCGAATCGGCCAGCCTGCTTTCCCAGATGGCAATCAGCCGTTTCCAGAACAGCACGGCGACAACCATTCCGGAGGCGGCGGCGCACAGCTTAAGAATGAGACGGAACCGCAGAGCTTCAGCCAGAGACCTGCGGCGCAGACATCGGATATTCAGCCAGGCAGTCAGTGCCGTCGCGAGACAGGTAGCGGCTGCTGCTCCATTGATTGAAAAGAGCGGAATCAGCAGATAGTTGCCCGCAAGCTTGGCCGCCCCTCCGGCCGCCAGATAGAGAAACGGAAGCCACGGCCTGCCGGTTGCTTCCAGAATTCCCGAAGAAGCGAGGATCAGCGACAGGGTAAGCATGGTAAAAGCCCCCAGAGAAAAGGAAACGGTCCCGGCCGCGTTCTTGAAAAGCATGATGTTTACCTCTCTGCCGATTACGGCCAGACCGGCGGCCGCAGCCAGACCGAAAGCCAGGCTGATCTTAAGAGCAAGCGATGCCTGACGCTGAACTTCCCGTTTCTGTCTCAGGGCAGAAAGTTTGGCCAGGCCGGGGACAATCGTCGCCGTCAATGAGGCCGCGGCAATGATTCCGAACTGTGTCAGCGCATAGGCACGATCATAGATGCCGTTTTCCGTTCTCGGATCCGGAACATGCGCATGGTTTAACAACGGGATGACCGTCAACGAATCAATCAGCTGGAAAGAAACAAGCGGAAGCGCCAGCAAGGAAAAAAGGCAGCCGCTGATCAGCAGATCCTTAACCAAATGCCAGTCGATCCGCCCGGGTGCTCCCTTCGCCGTGCGGACAAACGGCGATTTTTCTTTCCGGAAGTAAAAGGAGAGAATGATCAGCGATGCTGCCGGTGCTGCCACGGAACCGATTGTAGCGGCCCGGCCGAATTGATAGGGATTCCCGTGGTGCAGAAACAAATACCACGAGGAACCGATAATCAACAGCACTCGGAGCGCCTGTTCACCGATTTGCGAAAGCGCGGTCGGCATCATGTTTTCATTTTCTCCCTGAAAATTGCCGCGTAAAACCGCAATCAGCGGAACAAATAAATAGATAAAAGCCGCAATCCTGACTAAGGAAGACAAGCGGACATCGCCCATCACTTTTGTCAGCGGAACCGCAAACAGAAACAGCAAACAGAAAAACAGGCCGCACAGAATAAACAGGGCAATGAGCGCATGTCTGCGGATCTGCGCCTCCTGCCTGTAGCCGCCGCCGTTTTTTGCTTCCGCGATAAACTTCGAGATGACAATCGGAAACCCTGTTCCGCCCAACGTGACAGCAATGGCGTAAAATGGATAGACCTGCTGATACGCATAAAAGCCGACATCCCCGGCAAGGTTCTGATAAGGAAGCCGGTAGGCCGCGCTCATGATTTTAACAAGAAATGCCGACACGGTTAAAATCAACGCTCCCCGCCAGATCGCGTGGCCCTCTTTATTTGTATCCCGCACGGCCCATTCCACCTTTATTCAAATTCTAAAGTGGATTATAACACAAGTTCTCCGTTTCGACGGCAAAATGTATTGTTTTAGATAGAATCGGTTCTGAAGACACAGTAAAAGAGAGACAGACGCCCGCCTCTCTTTCTGCATGTTTTCAGCCTGTTCCTTAATGTTCCATCTGGCGCCCGAGAAAACCGGCAGCCGTTTCAGCGAGTTTCACTTCTACATTGCCTAAAGACGTTTTTTCTTTGGCAATCAGCATCACCGTGCCGATGGGATCGCCGCCAGCGATAATCGGCGCAACAACGTAAGGGCCCGTCGGATCCTCACGCCCTTCCATCAGCGGCTCCCCTTTGTTCTGTTCCAGAATTGTCTGGCGAAGTTCCATAGCTCTCTCAGGCACGGACAGGATTCTTTTATCAAGATAATCCCTCTTTGCACCGCCTGCAACTGCAATCACGGCATCACGATCGCTGATTATCGTCAGCTTGCCCGAGTTTTCGGCAAGAGATTCTGCATACTCCTTGGCAAAATCACCCAGTTCACTCATCGGCGAATATTTCTTTAGGATCACTTCGCCGTCATGATCCACAAAAATTTCTAAAGGATCCCCTTCTCGAATGCGCAGCGTGCGGCGGATTTCTTTGGGAATAACCACTCGCCCCAGGTCATCGATTCGGCGGACAATGCCGGTTGCTTTCATACAAGGATGTCCTCACTTTCCGTTAAAAATCATCTATTCCTTGTGTGTTATTATCTGCGCCCTCGCCTAAACTATGCATATTCCGTCCAATTTAACCTGCTTTTTCCGATGCCGCCCGCAGTTGATAAACGCCCTTCAGTAAATCGGTGGCTTCGCCGATCATCGGTCCGGTCGTTCTTCGGTCACGTTTGACTGTGACTTTCATTTTCTTGCCCGCAGATCCCAGACCGACGCCCGGGCCCATGCGGCTGATTGCTTTAAAAAGTGCTTCACGGTTCAGCGTCTTCCAGCCTCTTTCTGAAAAAATAATGGTCAGATCGGCATCTTTCTGCTTAATTTCCTCAACCATCAATTTATCCGCCATCACGCGCAGTTCGGCTATTCTGAACAGATCGGCCACTTCACGCGGATATTGTCCGAAGCGATCGATCATTTCTTCTTCGAGTTCTTCAATGTCCCGCATGGTTTCCGCCGTCTTAAATCGTTTATACATATCGATTTTCTGTAGCGAATCCTGAATATAAGTATCGGGAATATAGGCGTCGATGTCCATTTCAATCGACACTCTGGGCGGCGCCTCCGGTTCCCTTGCTTCGCTCCTGCGCTCGGCAACGGCATCCTGCAGCATCCGCGAATAAAGATCGAACCCGACCGAGTCGATGAAACCGTGCTGCTGAGCGCCCAGCAGATTCCCGGCGCCCCGGATCGACAGATCGCGCATGGCAATCTTGAATCCCGATCCGAGCTCTGTGAATTCTTTAATGGCCTGAAGCCGTTTCTCTGCGACCTCATTCATAATTTTGTCGCGCTGGTAAGTAAAATAAGCATAGGCGACCCGGTTGGAACGGCCGACACGCCCGCGCAGCTGGTAAAGCTGGGCAAGGCCCATTTTATCGGCGTCATAAACGATCAGGGTGTTGACATTCGGAATATCCACCCCCGTCTCAATGATCGTTGTACTGACCAGTACGTCGTCGGTCCCGTCGAGAAAATCAATCATGGAAGACTCCAGCTCGGATTCCTTCATCTGTCCGTGGGCATAGGTCACCGCCGCATCCGGAACAAGACGAGAAATCATTTCGGCCATCCTCTGAATTGTATCGACACGGTTATAAAGAAAATAGACCTGTCCGCCGCGCGCCATCTCGCGTTCAATCGCCTCGCGGATCAGGGTGTAGTTGTACTCCGTCACATAGGTCTGTACAGGGAAGCGATTTTCCGGCGGTGTTTCTATAATCGACAGATCGCGTACGCCGAGCATCGACATGTGCAGCGTCCGCGGAATCGGCGTCGCTGTCAGGGTCAGCACGTCGATATTCGCCTTCAGACGTTTGATCTTCTCCTTATGCGAAACCCCGAAGCGCTGCTCCTCATCGACAATCAGAAGGCCGAGATCTTTAAATTGCACGTCTTTCGATAATAATCGATGTGTGCCGATGACAAAATCAACCGTCCCGGCTTTCAGCCCTTTCAGCGTCTCCGACTGCTCCTTGTGCGAACGGAAGCGGCTGAGCAGCCCGATCGTAACGGGAAATTCTTCAAACCGCTCCCGTGTGGTTTCAAAATGCTGCTGAGCCAGAATCGTGGTGGGTACAAGAAACGCAACCTGCTTCCCGTCCGCGATCGCTTTAAAAGCCGCACGCAGCGCAACCTCGGTCTTCCCGTAACCGACATCTCCGCAAAGCAGCCGGTCCATCGGTTTTTCACTTTCCATGTCCTTTTTGATTTCCTCAATCGCCTGAAGCTGATCGGCCGTTTCCTGATACGGGAAGGCCGACTCAAATTCCCGCTGTGCAGCCCCGTCTTTGGCAAAGGCATGACCTTTGCTGGCCTCCCGCTGTGCATACAGTTTAATCAAATCATCGGCGATATCCTGAATCGAAGATCGGGCTTTGCTTTTAACTTTTTTCCACTCGCTGCCTCCCAGCGAATAAATCTTCGGTTCTTTGCCTTCCGAACCGACGTACTTCTGTACTTGATCGATGTGCTCAACCGGTACATAAAGTTTGTCGTTTCCTTTATAGATAATTTGTAAATAGTCTTTATGAATACCGTTGACATCAAGTGTTTCGATGCCAGCATAGCGGCCGATGCCGTGATCGACGTGGACGACATAATCGCCGATTTTCAATTCATTATAATTTTTCAGACGCTCCGCATTGGACAGCTTCCGGCCCTTTCTGGGCGTTTTGGCCGTTTTTTTCGTGAATACCTCTTTCTCCGTGATGACGGCCAGTTTCTTTAGCGGCATCTCAAATCCGTTATCCATCCGGCCCACCGTGATCTGGATCGTCCGGGCCGCCGGCATCGTTTTCTGATCCACCGTTTCCGCATGAATGCCGTAATCCGAAAGCACCTGATCAAGGCGCCCCGCCCTTTCTTTATCCGACGCTAGAAAAACAATGGCATAATCGCTCTTCCTCCACCGATCGATTTCCGATTTCAGCAAATGGATCTGGCCGTGGAAATTCTGCATCGACCGGCACGTCATATTGATCACATTCTGCGGTTGAAACTGGCCGTGATAACGCAAAAACAGTGAAAGGAGAAGAATCGGCTGGCGAATGTGCTCCACAAGTTCCGGCCACTCCACCGTCAGCGGCACATCCCTGACCATTTCGCCTCTTTGCAGCATAGACACCTGCCATTCGGCCTCTTCCCTGTCCAGCTGCTCCGTCATTTCCTGAACCCTGCTGATTTCATCCAGCACGATTAACGCTTTCTGCGGAAGATAGTCGACGATTGTCGTCCGCTGCTCATAAAAAAGAGCCGTATACTTCGCTATATCCTGAAAGATGCCGTGCTGCTGCAGGGCTTCAATGTCCGATTCGATCCGGTCGCCGAGCAGTTCTTTAACCTGTTCATTTTTCGTTTTTTCCAGCGTCGTCCTCAGTGCTTTTTCCAGTTTTTCCGCGGCGCGGTCAAACGCCTCGTCATAAAGCAGCAGTTCGCGTGCAGGTCCGATCACCAGGCCGTTCGTTACTTTGTCCAGAGATCGCTGCGTTTCACTGTCGAAAAAGCGGATGGAATCCACTTCATCGTCAAAGAGCTCAACCCGAAGCGGATGCTCTTCTGTCAGCGGAAAAATATCGATAATACCGCCGCGCAGACTGAACTGCCCGGGGCCGTTCACCATCGATTCGCGTTCATAGCCGATCGCCGTCAGTTTCTTAACAAACGCCTCAAGATCAAGCCGTCTTCCGTTTTCAAGATGAATGAGGCTCGCCTTCCACAGGTAAAGAGGCGGGAGCAGACGCTTCAGTCCGGCAACAGGGACGATGATCAGGCATTTTTTATCCCGCGCCAAACGGTTGAGAGCATCGATACGCTGACTAAGCAGTTCGGGGCTCGCAACGGCAAGATCCGAGGCGATCAGATCATTGGTCGGATAAAGATAGAGCTCCTCGGAATCTATCAATTCTTCCAAATCATTGAAAAGCTTCTGTCCCTGATACAGATTATGAGTCACGACAACCGCCGTTTCCGATCTTTCCCGATAAAGCGCGGCGATCCAAAGAGATTTGGCGCCGCCAGAAAGACCAGAAACAAGCTGCTGGGTCATGCCGCTTTCATATCCGGTCAGAACGGTCCGAAGCTCATCAATTCTTTGCTTATAAAACGTACTTAAGCCATACATTGGCAACCCTCACTTTCATCAACCCGAAAAACGCTTTGGCAGTCTGCCAAAGCTCTTATCGATTCTTTCAGCTGAACGCTTTCATGAAAACAGCTCAAAAACATCATTCCCGCCCATACCGTCACTTATTCGCATTATACTTATTCATGACCTGCGGAAAGGGTACCGTGACCCACTCGGCGGCTGCTCTGGAAGCCTGGTCGATCGCGGTGCCGATCAACACGGCTTCTTCGCCCGAAAAGCCGTTCAAAACATAATGAATGACCGCCTGATGCGATCCCTGGGGATGGCCGATGCCCACTTTTATCCTGTCGAATTCCTGAGTATTGAGATGGTGGATCAGCGACTTCAGTCCGTTATGTCCTCCCGCGCTTCCTTTCTGCCTCAGGCGGATTTTACCGACCGGAAGATCCAGATCATCATGAATCACAAGCAGATCGCCGGTCGACAGCTTATAATAACGGAGCAGCGGTCCGACCGCCTCTCCGGATGCATTCATAAACGTAAGCGGCTTCATAAGCAGAACTTCTTCACCGCCGATGACTCCTTTGCCGAATAAAGCTTTGAACCGGTTTCTTGATAAAACAATATGGTAGCGCTCCGCAAGGACATCGATGACTTCAAAACCTATGTTATGCCTTGTATGCACATATTCAGAACCGGGATTGCCCAGTCCGACGATGATCTTCACAAACGCTTCCTCACTTTCCCGTCCCCGCAGACGGCTTGTGCCTGTACCGCTGGACGGTATTAAAGAAAAACCCGAACGCCGTTTTCTATACGATAACGCTTTTTCCTCATGATAGAAAAAAAGGCGTAACGCAGTCGTTACGCCCGGCTTGATGCTGCACCAAAACTGACTTATTCTCCCGGTTGCTCCGGGGTCTGAGCGCCTTCAGCTGCAGACGGTTCTTCCGTTTCTTCTGCCTCTTCATTCTTTCCGCCGTAAGAAACCGAAACAATCACTTCTTCAGGATCGCCGAGAATCGTATAGCCGTTCTCTGTCTTAATATCGCTGATCCGGATACTTTCTCCGACGGCAAGTTCAGAAACATCGATTTCAATCGAACTTGGCAAATCTTTCGGCAGGGCACGCACCGTCAGTTCACTCAGCTGATGGTTAACGACCGCCCTGAGCTCCTCAACCTTTTCGGTCCCTTGGAGAACAACAGGAACAACAGCATCCAGTTCCTCGTTCACATTGATTTCAAGAAAATCAATGTGCTGGATTGTACCCTTCAGATTATTAAACTGCAGTTCATGAGCCATCACCGTGTATTTTTTCTTGTTGTCGATGTTCAGTGTAATAATCGCATTTCTGCCTTCATTGTGGAAAAGTTTATCTACTTCTCCGGCGTTCACTGTTATCGATTCATTGCCTACCGTTTGTCCATAAACAACAGACGGTATCTTTCCTTCTTTTCTGAGCGTTTTAGCAATCGATTTTTTCGAATCATCGCGGACTACCGCATTGAG
This sequence comes from Sporolactobacillus sp. CQH2019, assembly GCF_028765345.1. Taxonomy (GTDB): domain Bacteria; phylum Bacillota; class Bacilli; order Bacillales; family Sporolactobacillaceae; genus Sporolactobacillus. The sequence continues at coordinate 27,218 of NZ_JARAJZ010000020.1, read as the reverse complement.
TGTTGCCATGTTCAGCACTTCCTTCTAAAAATGATCTTTTTCTTTTTTCATCCTGCTATTTTTATTCGAACAAATTTATCGGCTCTGACAGCCTGTCCGCCGTTTTAATTAAACAGGCTGCTTACGGACAGCTTTTCATGAATGCGAATGATCGCTTCGCCCACAAGCGGAGCGACGGACAGCTGGACAACTTTATCGATTTTTTTGTGTTCAGGCAGCGGAATGGTATTGGTGACGACAAGCTCGCTGATTGCCGAAGCCTGGATCCGGTCTATGGCCGGTCCCGATAAAACAGGATGCGTACAGCAAGCATACACCTTTTTTGCGCCGCGCTCAACCAGTGCGTTGGCCGCCAGCGTAATCGTCCCCGCCGTGTCAATAATGTCATCAATAATGATGGCCGTTTTCCCTTCGATATCGCCGATGATGTTCATGACTTCCGAAACATTCGGACGCGGCCGCCGCTTATCAATGATCGCGATCGGCGCCTTCAGGCGATCGGCCATTTTCCTGGCCCGTGTCACACCTCCGTGATCCGGAGAAACAACAACGACATCCTTCAGTTTCTTACTTAAAAAATACTCGGAGAGAATCGGCACACTCAGCAGCTGGTCTACAGGGATATCAAAAAATCCCTGAATCTGAGGCGCGTGAAGATCCATCGTCAGAATTCTCGACGCACCGGCAGTTTCAAGCAGATTGGCGACCAGTTTAGCCGTAATCGGTTCTCTTGACCGCGCCTTTCTGTCCTGCCGCGCATAACCGTAATAAGGAATGACAACATTGATCGTCTTGGCTGAAGCCCTTTTCAGGGCGTCGATCATAATCAGCAGTTCCATCAAATGCTTGTTGACCGGATAGCTTGTCGACTGGATAACATAGACTTCGCTGCCGCGGATGCTTTCTTCAATGCTGATCTGAATCTCGCCGTCGCTGAATGATGAGACCAAGCATTTACCAAGCTGGATACCGATATGTTCGGCGATCTGTTTCGACAGCTCGGGGTTGGAATTGAGGCTGAATACTTTTAGATTCGGATCAAGATAGCTGACCATTCTAATGGTTCCCTCCAGTTATTTATTCGCCCTGTAATTTAACTTTAAGGCATAATTTTCTTTGTTTATCTGCCGCGATCGCGCGATAGCGAGTGCGTCCCCGTTTACCGATTCGGTAATTGTCGATCCGGCAGCCACAAAGGCCCCATCGCCGATCGTCACCGGCGCCACCAGATTGGCGTTGCATCCGATAAAAGCTCCGTCCCCGATATGTGTCGTAAATTTATTTTTCCCATCGTAATTCACTGTGATTGTCCCGCAGCCCATATTGACATCCTTACCAAGGACAGCGTCCCCAACGTAGGTTAGATGGGAGGCTTTGCTGCCCTCCCCGATCTCCGATTTTTTTACCTCGACAAAATTGCCGACTTTCACCTGATTATGGATCTTCGAGAGCGGCCGGATATGGGCAAACGGCCCGATCTGTACATGGCTGCCGACCCAGCTGTCTTCAAGGACCGACTGTTCGACGACCGTCTCCTCTCCAATCTCGCAGTTACTGATCCGGGTATGGGGACCGATCACGCAGCCGCCGCCAATATGTGTCTCTCCTGAAATGACGGTCCCGGGATAAATGATCGTGTCGGCACCGATCGTGCAGTCCGCCGACAAATACGTATTCTCCGGATCGACCAGCGTCACGCCTTCTTTCATATGATGGCGGTTAATGCGCTCACGCATGTATTTTTCGGCAGAGGCCAGCTGCAGCCGGTCGTTGACGCCGACCGTTTCTTCAAAGTGTTCCGTCTGATAGGCGAGCACCTTCTCAGATGCCTGAACGAGAAGCCCGATCACGTCGGGAAGATAATACTCGCCTTGTGCATTATGGTTTTCGACCTTATCAAGCAAAGAAAACAATTTACGATTATCAAAACTATAAATTCCGGTATTAATTTCCAGTATCTTCTTTTCTTCGGGGGTCGCATCCTTATCCTCGACAATCCGGGCAAGGTTCCCTGAGCCGTTCCGGATAATTCGCCCGTACCCGGACGGATCCCCGGTTCTGGCCGTTAAAACAGCTGCCGCCGCCTGATTCTGTTCCTGAAAATCGATCAGTTTTTTAATGGTTTCATGGGTAATCAGCGGTGTATCTCCATAAAGCACTACCGTCGTTCCGTCAAGCCCGGCAAGCCGGTCCGCAGCCTGGCGGACCGCATGCGCCGTCCCCAGCTGCCGCTGTTGAAGAAGGCATTCGGCATCCGTTCCGATACAGGTCCGGACGGCGTCGGCTCCGTGGCCGACAATCACGTATATTTTCGAAAACTGCGCCTGGCCGGCTTCATCGACAACATGCCTGATCATCGGTTTTCCGCATACCTGATGTAAAACCTTGTAAAGTTTCGATTTCATTCTCGTACCCTGGCCGGCAGCTAAAATGATCGCATAGCGATTTGACATGATAAACCCCCATACCTCTCCATTGAACCTTTTCATCCCGTTTAGACTATAGCTTAAAAACAGCCCTTTTTCAAGAGTGCCCGGCCGAAACTTAAGGCGCGCCGCCGCACGGTTCCCCTGTCGGCGGAAATAAAAAAGGAACCGCTTGCCGAAGGTTCCTTTGAATCTCTGTTCTTACTTTCATGAAGCGCCGGCTTGCTCAAAAGAAGGATCCTCCGCACAGGCATGCTGATATTCGTTCAGAACGGCGGTCTGGATTTTTTCACGTGTGCCTGATGTAATCGGGTGAGCAATATCGCGAAACTCTCCGTCCGGTGTTCTTTTGCTCGGCATGGCGACGAACATGCCGTTGTTTCCGTCAATCACACGAATGTCATGTACGACAAATTCTTTGTCTAACGTGATTGAAGCAATGGCTTTCATACGCCCGTCCGTATTGACAAGCCGCAATCTGACATCTGTAATTTCCATTGTTCAGACACCACCCTTTTTCCATGAATGCGAAACTCTTAATACATGTTTCAACACAAAAGAGTGAAATCCTGCAAAAGTCAGAAAAGAATCAAGCATTTTAAACTTTTGTCGGACAAATTACGAAAATTAAAGGAGCCGGCTTTTTCGAAATATGCTTTGCCTATGCGGTCAGTCCTGTTTTTCAGTTCCGTCTGCTTTTCCGTTCAGAAGGTTTTTAAGACAGCCCCCGACGTTTTTTCAAAGAGATGCAACTTTTCAATCGGAGCAGGATGCAAGCTGCTCCATGACATTGCCGTCTTCGATCTTCAGATTGTTCTCTGTTTCGGTAATGGAGAGCTTTAATAACGATGTATAATGGCTCACCAATTTATGCCGCTCATCTTTCCTCTCGACAAACACAGCCATTCCTACGACGACTGCACCAAATTCCCGGGAAAGGTTCATCATCCCCTTCATCGTTCCGCCCGCTTTCATAAAATCATCGACAATCAGCACGCGCGCGTTTTCTTTTAAACTGCGCCGCGGCAGCACCATTGTCTGAATTCTTTTAGACGAACCCGAAATGTAATTGATGCTGACCGTCGACCCCTCGGTGACCTTGCTCGTCCGGCGTACGACGACAACCGGAACGCTGCGCTGGGAGGCGACGGCATAGGCCAGCGGAATGCCTTTTGTCTCCATCGTCATGATCGCATCGATTTTTTCGTCTATGTAAACAGAAGCAATCAACCGTCCGATCGCATTGACATATTCCGGTCTGCCGAGAATATCCGTCATATACAGATAGCCTCCTGGGAGCAGGCGATCCGTCTGTGCCATTTGTCCTTTCAGCCTTTCGAGCAATTGTTCCGCTTCCGGGCGGCCCATACAGGGCATATAACTGACGCCGCCCGTCGCACCGGCAAGCGTCTGCAGCCGGCCGGCCCCTAAAGATTCAAAATTATCTTTTATAATGGCCAGATCTTCACTGATTGAGGATTTCGCAGATTCATACCGATCTGAAAAATACGACAGCGGAATAATCTGGTGGGGATGCTGCAGCAGAAACGCCGTGATATCCACCAGCCTGCTGCTTCTCTTCAGTTTCATAACAGTCCTCCAAATACGAATAATTCAAAGCAATTTTACACCATTATTCGTATTTAGACAAGTTCGGCCGACCGGCACAGCCGCACGGCATAAACCTGCGGACAATAACCCTTCATTCCGTTCAACAGCCGCTGCATTTTCGACTCACGCTGCGTCAGGCCGAACACGGTCGGACCGCTCCCGCTCATCAGGATGCCCTCCGCACCGATCCGATTCATATGGGCTTTGATTCGGGCGATTTCGGCGACTTTGTTCATCGTTACGGCTTCGAGAGTGTTTCCCAGCAGACGGCAGATCGCCAGAAAGTCTCTGCGCGCAATGGCGGCAATCATGGCATCGACATCCGGATGCAGTGCAGGTGCAGGCTGATCGTCCCATTCACGATAAATCTGGGCGGTCGATACGGAAACATCCGGCTTTACAAGAATAATCCAGCACGGCGGCAGCGGCGGCAGCGGACTGATCTTCTCGCCTCTTCCGGTAGCCAGTGCGGTTCCGCCCTTGATACAGAAGGCAACATCCGATCCGACTTTCCCGGCAATATCAAGCATCGACTTATAAGTCATGCCGATCTTCCAGAGCCTGTTCAAGGCGCGAATCGTTGCCGCCGCGTCGCTGCTCCCGCCCGCAAGCCCGGCAGCGACGGGGATCCGCTTATCTATGGAGACCCTTACTCCGGCGCGGATGGAATATTTCTCTTTAATCAGTTTAGCGGCCTGATACGCAAAGTTTCGATCGTCCTCGGGTACATACGGAGCGGACGCCCGGATAATGATTTCATCTTCCGCCAGGCTTTCGCATTCAACCCGATCGGCCAGGTCAATGGTTGCCATCACCATTCTGACTTCGTGATATCCGTCCTCGCGCCTGCCGAGCACATCCAGGGACAAATTGATTTTTGCCGGCGCTTTTTCAAGTACTCTCAATCGTTTCCCTCGTTTCTTATTATATCTTTCATCATATCGGAAACCGGCCGTAAGAAAAAGGGGTTCTGCCTTTTATTCGGCAAAAACCCCTTTTTTCATGCTCAATCATCGTGCCTTAATCAGCATGATCCGTCATTTGCTGTTCGGCTTTCTCAATGGCGCGCCGTACCATATTTCCCGCATCGCGGGCACGGATGCCGCCCCATCCTTCTTTTTTCACCGTATCATAAAACCCCAGCTCTTTGGCAAGTTCTATTTTAAACGCTTCAGACATGATGCCCTTTCGTCTGGCCATGACCGGTACAGCTCCTTTCCAATGGTCGAGCAAGAATAGGATGTGCCGGCCGTCCTTTTTCTATGCGCCCAGGCAGCCTGGATGAAAAAGGGACGCGTCTGTTTGAAATACGTACGCCCGTTTGCCTCCATCAACCGGGAAACAAAAAAAGCGGGTGCACGCATCCGTTGATCATCGATTGCTTTTCGAAGACAAAGAAGGGCTTTACTGCCCGCTTGCCATTTCCTCTAAAAAAGTGAGCTCTACCGAGTCCGTCAGCACGTCCGTATAACTGTAGGATACACGGTCGTAGTTGTTCGAATCTTTATCCAAGCGTACGATAAAGACAGACGGATAAGTCCCTTCCAAAACGCCGATGCGTTGAATGGTTTTACGCCTGCCTCCGCTTGCCTTAAGCGTTAAGCGCTTGCCCACGCGTTCATCCAAAGCGCCTTTGATATCATTAATGGTTTTTCCCATCTCGACAATCCACCTCGCTCAATTATAAGTGTACCACAATGGATGCCAAAAAGTCAAAATATTTTTGATTATATCAAGAAATCGTTATGACTGTCAATGTTTTTGATGATTTCTTTAATACCCTTTTTGTTTCCTTTACTAATATGCGCTTTAATGAGCAATAAAATTCAACTGTCGCTTTTTTTAGAAAAAATCGGCAACGGCGAGGCAGCAGGATCGGCTATTCCGGCGGATAAGGCAGGCCCGTCCGCAGCATGCCGCGGCTTTCCACCCCGCCGAGTCCGCCCGGTCCGGTCAGCGTATTCCGAAGCACTTCCCACACATTGACGCTGTCCATGAATGAGGTAAAACTGATCTTGGCAGCAAGATAAACCGGGTCGAGCGCATGAATGTTGACACGGTCCGGAGAACTTGCAAAATTGGCGCCCGAACGGATCAGCGATTCAAAATGCGACTGGCAGGCACCGGCAAAAATAATCAACTGATCAAGGCCCGGAGAGTGATAGCGGACCTCCTTCACCGTCCGGACAAAATGCCCGGAATGGCGATAAGCCTTGATCTCTTCCGGGTTTCCCTTATTTTTCATAAAAGCGTCATGACCCGTCAGAACGAGAATATCCGGGCGAATCTGAGCAACCAGTTTGGGAACGCGTTCAGGCATTTCCTCCTCAAGCATGTATTTCCCGATGACGGGCACATTCAGCTTTTCGTAAACATTCAGACACTTTCGTAAATAATACGGATCACCGTCAAGATGCAGGACCCGTCCGGGCATTTCGAAGTAGGAATTCCCCGACCGGTAGCCGCTGGTTGCCGTATACTCTCTTTTTAATTTCATCTGCTGATAATCCTGGCGGAACAGCCGGTAAGATTCCGCTTCCTTGGAACGGGTCTTTTGTTCATACCTCTCCTGATCGCGGTCGGTGACCACCTTCAAATCATCCAGCGGCGCATCTGCATAGAGCCGCAAGTCATGTCCCGTCAGTTCGGCCGTTTCTGTCTCAGAGTGAATCATCACCACACGAAAGGGCAGATCAAACTGATAGGACGCCCTGGCCACGATATCCCCCACCTGAATCGCCATGTTCGTCTCCCTTCTCCCCATCCACAGACCGTGCGTCCGAAATCAAGGTCATCCCTATCATCTTATGTTATGAAAACAGCCGATATGCGCCTTCAAAAAAGCGGCCGTACAGCCCCCGCCGGAATTCCGGAAACGCGGAATGTGCGGCGGCAATGATTCAATAAAAAAACAGGAAGCGATTCCGTTTCCTGCAAAAAATATTTTGATGAAAAAAACCACTTTAAGTTATATCCCTTTGCAAAGCATCGCTGAGCCGGGCAAATTCGGCAATCGACAACGTTTCTCCGCGGCGTTCCGGATCAATGCCGAGGGCATGAAGAAGGGAAAGAAGCTCCGCCTTTCTGTCTTTGGAATAGAGATTGTTTATCAGATTATTGATCAGGGTCTTCCGGCGCTGTGCAAAACTGGCGCGGACAAGTCTGAAGAAAAAGGCCTCGTCCTGCACGTTTACTTTTTTTGCGGAACGTACGTCAAGCCTGATGACGGCCGAATCGACATTGGGCTGCGGAACAAATACAGTTTTCGGCACCGTCATGACGATCTTCGGATCGGCTGTATACTGCACGGCAATCGACAGGGATCCGTAGCTTTTCTGGCCGGGTCCGGCTTCCAGCCGGCTGGCGACCTCTTTTTGAATCATGACAACAATTGTCCGGACAGGCAGTCCGCCGGTCAGCAGTTTCATCAGAATCGGCGTTGTCACATAATAAGGCAGATTCGCAACAACGGTCAGCGGAGCCCCTTCAGGACACTCCTCAGCGATTATTCCTCCGAGATCGATTTTCAGCACATCGCCGAAATGTACGGAGACATTTTCATAGCCCTGCAAAGTTTCCCTCAGTATCGGCTCCAGCCGGCGATCGATTTCGATTGCGATCACTTTTTTTGCTTTTTCGGCCAGGAACCGGGTCAGCGACCCCGCACCCGGTCCGATTTCCAGTACATAGCTGTTTTCTGTCAGCTCTGCCGCTTCGACAATATGTCTCAAAATGTTCTCGTCGACAAGAAAATTCTGGCCCAGGCTTTTTTTCAAGGCGAATTGATGCCGGCGAATGGCATCCAGTATGACTCTCGGCGAAGAGATGCGTTTATTCACCGGCGGATCCTCCTCTATTGACGGCAGCCATGGCCCGATCCAGTTCCTCCGGAGTGATCCGGAACATGCGCAGCCTTTTATATAACTGTTTACCGTTTGTATAGCCGATTTTAAGCAGATCGCCCAGCTGCTCGCGGAGCCGGCGGGATTCGGCGCCGCCAAGCAGCCCGTAATCTCTCAGCATCTGCATCGAAATCTGTTCATCCGGACTTTCAAACTGCGTGTAGACTTTGGAAAGGGCTTCGCGGATAACCGCAGGCGACGCATGTTCAATGCCCAGGCTTTCATTTAACGCTCCCCTGCCCTGACTGCGGGTAATAAACGCATGCTTGCATCCGGGTACCTGCCGGCTGATGATTTTGCGGATCCGCTCCCCGGGGAAGTCCGGATCGGTAAAGACAATCACCCCGCGCCGCTCACACGCCCGGCGAATGGCCTCAATAGTCTGCCGGCTGACCCGTGACCCGTTGGTTTCAATCGTATCGGCCTCGAGCGCCCGGCGGATGGCTTCTGTATCGCTTTTCCCTTCCACCACAATAATTTCTTTGACAATCATATCCTGACTCCCCCGCTTTATACCTTACCCTCAGTTTATTTGAGAAAACCGGCCGATATGAAAACAGCGCTCGGCATTTTCCGAGGTAATTTCCGCGATCTCAGCCAGCGATACGCCTTTAATCCCGGCCAATTTTTCCGCCACCAGGCGGACTCTTGCCGGCTCATTGCGCTTCCCGCGAAACGGCTGCGGGCTGAGATAGGGGCAGTCCGTTTCAATCAGCAGGCGGTCGAGCGGCACCCTGGCCGCTGTTTCCCGCTGAAGGCCGGCATTTTTGAAGGTCAGCGGGCCGCCGAAACTGATATAAAAGTTCAGTTCGATAAATTTTCGGGCCCACGGCCAGTCATCACTGTAACAATGCATGACGCCGCCGACCGTATCGGCACGCTCCTCACGCAGTATCTGCTCTGTATCTTCCGTCGCCTCTCGGTTGTGGATGATCAGCGGCAGCCCCTTTTGAACCGCCAGACGGATCTGTCGCCGAAAGACGGCGTGCTGCACCGTTTTCGGCGACTTGTCCCAATGATAATCGAGTCCTATCTCGCCCAGCGCTACAATCTTCGGATGGTCTAAATTTCTCGTAATCAGGCTGAAGTCTTCCTCGGTCATATCGACGGCGTCTTCCGGATTCCATCCGATTGCTCCATACAGGCCGTCATAGTGATCGAGAATCGGAAAGACTTTCCCGATCAGCGGCCGGTCGCAGCCGACAACGACCATCCTGTCGACTCCCGCTTCCCGCGCCCGCTGCAGAACGTCCGAAAAATCCCCGTCAAAAACATCGTCGTTGATGTGCGTGTGCGTATCAAATAACATGAGGCACCTCTCCTGTTCTATGAAAAAGTCATGCCGAACAGCACCGGAAACGTGTCCGTACAAAAAGCGGGAAGCCATGCATGTAGACATCTGCACATTTCTTCCCGCCGGCTTTCTTTGTGTATTTCAGGATTAACGGATCTTTGTCCCGTTCGGCAGCTGCCCGGCAACGGTCGCTACTTTCAGCCGGCCGTTTGCTTCTCCGGCCAGCAGCATTCCCTGCGATATTTCACCGCGCAATTTTACCGATTTCAGATTGGCAATCACAATGATTTTCTGCCCGATCAGTTCTTCGGGTTTATAATAAGCAGCGATTCCTGAAACGACCTGACGCTTTTCGTAGCCAAGATCAAGCTGCAGTTTCAGCAATTTGTCGGATCCTTTGACCTTCTCGACTTCGAGCACTTCGGCGACCCGCAAATCGATTTTTTCAAAAGTGTCCAATCCGATTTCTTCCGCAGCCTTTGATTTTTTTTCTTTATTCCCGTTCAGCTTCGTTTCCGCCGCTCCGCGCATCCGCGATTTAATGTAGTCGACTTCTTTCTCAATGTCAAGGCGGGGGAAAAGCGGATCTTCCTTGTGAACCGTCCAGCCGCCATTATTGACGGTATAATCATAGAGTGAATCCCAGGTTCGGTCGGCCGGATCTGTCACGCCGAGCTGACGGAAAATTTTTTCCGGCGTCGATGTGAAAAACGGCTGGATCAGAATGGAAACCGAGCGGATCGCATTGACCAGATGCGCCAGGACAGACGCCAGTTCTTTCTTTTTCCCTTCATCCTTTACCAGGACCCACGGCTGTGTATCGTCAACATACTTATTCGCCTGTCCGATCAGTTTCCAGATGGCGGACAGCGCAACAGAAAACTGGAGATTCTCCATCTGTGCCTCGACGACGGAAACAGTTTTCGTGAGCGCCTCTTCAAACGGCCGGTCAAAAGCCGTTATCCGGCCGGGATAAGCGGGAACGCGGCCGTCGCAGTATTGCTCAACCATGGCGACGGTGCGGTTCAGCAGGTTGCCCAGATCATTGGCCAGATCGAAATTGATCCGCTCAATGAACGATTCCGGTGTCCACACGCCGTCGGCGCCGAACGGCACTTCGCGCAGCAAGTAGTAGCGCAGCGCGTCCAGTCCGTAGCGGTCGATCAGCGGTTCGGGATCGACAACGTTGCCCTTCGACTTGGACATTTTGCCGTCTTTCATCAGCAGCCAGCCGTGTCCGAACACTTTTTTCGGCAGCGGCAAACCGAGTGCCATTAAGATGATCGGCCAGTAAATCGTATGGAAACGAACGATTTCCTTACCGACCAGATGAACGTCGGCCGGCCAATATTTTTTAAATTTACTGTCATCTTCCGATCCGTAGCCGAGCGCCGTGATGTAGTTGGTCAGCGCATCCAGCCAGACATAGACGACGTGTTTCGGATTGCTCGGCACCTTGATGCCCCAGGAAAACGAAGTCCGCGAAACAGCCAGGTCTTCCAGACCGGGCTTGATAAAGTTATTAATCATCTCGTTCTTGCGCGATTCCGGCTGAATAAAATCGGGGTGCTCGTCATAATATTTCAGCAGCCGGTCGACGTATTTGCTCATCTTAAAGAAATAGCATTCTTCTTTGACCTTCTCGACCTTGTGTCCGCTGTCCGGACTTTTGCCGCTGATCACCTCGCCTTTGTCGTTACGCTCGATGTCGACGAGCTGCGACTCGGTATAGTAGGTTTCATCAGGTATGCTGTACCAGCCTTCGTATTCGCCGAGATAAATATCTCCCTGGTCGAGCAGCTTCTGAAAGATTTTCTGCACGACCTTGGTATGACGTTCCTGTGTCGTGCGGATAAAATCGTCATAGGAAATATCGAGTTTCTTCCACAGTTGTTTGATTTGGGCAACGACTTCATCGACATAGGCGATCGGCGTTGTCCCTTTTTCTTCCGCCTTTTGTTCAATTTTCTGACCGTGTTCGTCGGTACCGGCCAGAAACATGACGTCATAGCCGCGCAGTCTCTTGTAGCGACACATGGCGTCTCCGGCCACCGTTGTATACGCGTGGCCGATATGTAATCTTCCGCTCGGATAGTAAATTGGCGTCGTTAAATAAAATGATTTCTTTTCTCCAGCCATAAAGTCCCTGCAACCTCCTTAAATAGCGATTCCAAATGATTCCTTTCTTAAATGAACTATACTTTTCACCCAGATGAATGTCAAGAAAGCGGCAGATTTATCAGACAGATTTCTCTGCAGCGGAAAAGGCCGGCCCTTCAAGCATTATTCTTCAATATGATGATAAATTCGATAAACCTCGCGCTTCGGCAGCGAACGATCGACGGCCGTCTGCTTGATTGCCTCTTTGACCGTCAAGTGCCGCGTGTTCACGTAATAGTCGACATGAGCGTTCAGATCCATTGCCGCCCACCAAAGGGCTTCCGAAGCTTCCTGTTTCGCGGAGCTTCCCTCTACAACGAGGCAGACCTCGCCTTTCAGTGTTTCGCCCCGGTCGAGAAAATCGGCCGCCTCCCCGATGTCCCCCCTGACAAACGTTTCATAGCGCTTCGTCAGCTCGCGGGAAAGCGAAATACGGCGCTTGCCGAAGGCCGCATTTAAATCCTTGATTGTCTCACGGACACGAAACGGCGATTCATAAAAAATCAATGTGAACGGCAGAACGCTCAGGTCCTCCAGCGCCTGCTCTCTCTCCTTCTTAGTCCGGGGCAGAAAACCGTAAAACAAAAAATGATCTGTCGGCAGGCCGGAAGCGATCAGGCCGGTAACTGCCGCATTGGCGCCCGGGAGCGGGACAACCGGGACACGGCGCCCGATGCACTCGGCGGCGAGATCGCTGCCCGGATCCGAAATGCCCGGCGTTCCGGCGTCGGTCACAAGGGCCACATTTTTGCCGGCCTCAAGCTCGCCAATGAGTTTTTTCCCGCTCGTTTTTTTGTTGTGCTCGTGATAGCTGACAAGCGGCACATGGATATCGAAATGCGTACACAGCTTCATGGTCTGGCGCGTATCCTCAGCCGCCAGTATATCCGCTTTTTTTAAAACATCCAGTGCCCGGAAAGTCATATCGTTCAGGTTGCCGATCGGCGTCGGAACAAGATAAAGCGTGCCCGTGCCGTTATTTTCCGTCTGGAAACTCTTTTGCTCCCACATCAGCGCCGCTCCTTTGTATCAATGTTTCTTTTTCCCGTTTTGTCAGATGCTTGATTGTCCATTCCCGCCGCAGCGCCGATGACTTATCCGGCAACTGCTCTTCATAAACAATACGGAGCGGTTTATGGCTGCGCGTATATTTCGCGCCCTTTCCGCTGCAATGAAGAGCAAACCGCTTCCGGACATCCGCCGCATAGCCTGTATAAAGGCTTCCGTCCGTACATTCCAGTATATAGACACTGTAACTTTTCATGTATTCGGCCACACATCCTCCGTGTAGCGCCCCTTCGAATCGTACACGGTAATCGGCGGCAGAACGGCAAGCCCGGATTTCCCGCCCTTTGTTGCTTCGACAAGGACCATATTAGCCGCTTTTTCTTTTCTCGGATGAACAAAGCGCAGGCGTTTCGGTTCCATCCCCGCGAGGCGCATTCCGGCCAGAATATCGGCCAGCCGCTCCGGCCGGTGCACCAGTGCGAACTTCCCGCCGTATTTCAGCAATCTGCCCGCCGTCACAATGACATCTTTAAGTGTAATCAGTATCTCATGGCGGGCAATGGCCAGATGAGGGTTTAGCTTGCGATCGCGTGCCGCCTCTTTGCTGAAATAAGGAGGATTGCACGTCACCACGTCGCAGTTTCCGTTTCCAAGATAATCGGGAAGCCTTTTCGCATCGCCGGAAATAAAATCAATCCGATCCTGCAGATGATTGAGTGCCGCTCCGCGCGCCGCCAGCTCACAGACTTCCGGTTGAATCTCAATGCCGGTAATCCGCCCTTTTGTCCGGCGGGACAGGAGAAAGGGAATCACTCCGTTTCCCGTGCACAGATCGGCGAGCCTGCCGTGCTGAATCGGTACATAGACAAAACGCGCCAGCAGTATGGAGTCCAGTGAGAAAGCAAACCGTTCACTCGACTGAATAATCTGCAGATCCGTATTAAAAAGATAATCGATTCGTTCACTCCGGCCGTCTATTGTCATCTGCGTGCCCATTCCCTTGTAACTGAATTTTTGATTTTTACATAAAAACCCGCCGAATAAGGCGAGCCCTGGGAATAACCATGAATAACGGTGCCGCTCCGTCATTTTTTGTTCAGAAAGGACAGGCAAAACAGACAGTCCCCGTCTTTACGTACGCTTCCGTAATGCAGGTTGCAGATATGAAAGCCTTCTTTGTACAGCCGGGCCAGATTATCATATCCTTCGCCGATATCCGGTTCTGAAATTTTATCGCCCGTCTGCCCCTTATTCTCGGTGGCCCGCTCACTATCGGCGTTTTCAATCCGTCTTCTCAGGTTGTGATTTTCAAGGGTGAGATTTTGATTTTCTTCAAGCACTTCGGCCAGCCGGGATTTCAAATGACCGAACTCTACGTAAACTTGTCCCAGCTGCTCTTCCAAATGACTGACTTGCGAGAAAATGTCCTTTTTCTCCAAGTTCATCCACCTCTTATTTAGTGGCTTGCGAAGAAATAGCCCCTTCTTCAATAAGCTCATCCAATGTATATTCTATCACTTTATTTTCATCCTTCAGTTCGATCTGAACAAGACGTTCCAAAATATTAAGTCCGACCACCCGGCCTTTTCCGTGGTGCACATTAATTGTCTCACCCAGATCGGGGAGTGCCCGTTTTGCCGATTCGTACTGATCATTCTCATACTTCAGACAGCACATCAGCCGGCCGCAGACACCGGAAATCTTGGCCGGATTTAAAGAAAGGTTCTGATCTTTCGCCATCTTGATCGATACGGGTTCAAAATCGCCGAGAAAAGTGGAGCAGCAGAGCATCCGGCCGCACGGGCCGATGCCTCCGAGCATTTTGGCCTCATCGCGGACGCCGATCTGCCGCAATTCAATCCGCGTCTTGAAAACCGATGCCAGGTCTTTGACCAGTTCCCGAAAATCGACACGGCCGTCGGCAGTAAAATAGAAAATAATCTTATTGCGATCAAATGTATATTCAACATCCACCAGTTTCATTTCCAAATGGTGGTCGTCTATTTTATGGAGGCAAATATCCATTGCGGCTTCCGCATCCTCTTGATTCTTGCGGACCTGAAGGCCGTCCGCGTCCGTAGCAAGCCGGACGACTCTTTTCAGCGGAAGCACGACATCTTCCTCATCCACCGTTTTTTTGCCGATGACTACTGTCCCGCATTCGATCCCCCTTGTGGTTTCGACAACAACACGGGAATCCTCCGGAATCGCTAACTGATCCGGGTCAAAATAATATATCTTTCCGGCTTTCTTGAAACGAACGCCGACAATATCGTATTTCATAATTAAAGAATACCTCCTAGCCTGATAACGAGCCACTCCATGACACTTAAACTGTTTACATGGGCATCCAGCTGCCTGCGGGCCTCAAGAATCAGGGACATGGCACCTACGGCCTGTTTTTCGGAAAGGCGAAGCAGCTGTTCTTTCAGCCCTTCAGCCTGATCTTCAAAAATCACCGTTTCCGACCGGTTCAAATGCAGCGATAAAATATCCCTGTACCAAAACAGCAACAAATCCAAACCCATGACCATTCGCTGAGCACTATCGAAGGTGGGGGAAAATTTTTCGTAAATGAAAGAAAGGGCAGCTTCGGAAGACAATTGCAGCCTTTGCGCTAATTGTATCACTTGGGTGCGCGCTTCCGCAAACCATTCATCCTTGCATAGAGCGGCGGCGCCCTCATAGTCGTGAGTCAGAGCAGCAGCGGATTTTGCAAGAGCACGCGGCTGATGTTCCTGAAACAGCCGTTCCTCGATCGCTTGATCGGACAACGGAATAAAAGTCAGCACCTGGCATCTTGAAATGATCGTATCCAGCAGCTGATGCATATGAGCCGTAATCAGAAGAGCCAGTGTTCCCGAATGGGGCTCCTCTATAAATTTAAGCAGACTGTTCTCAGCCTGAACCGTCATTTTTTCCGCATCTTCAAGAATGAATATTTTTTTTGAAGACTCCACACTTCGGTAGGAAAATTCTTTCAGCAAAAAGGCAATCTGTTCCTTTTTGATCGTTGCTGCGTCCTGCTCCAGCCGGATGCGTATCACATCGGGATGATTGCCCGAGGCAATTCTCCGGCAATTGCGGCAGTTCCGGCACGGCTCCCCATCCTGCGGTGACTCGCAGAACAGCGTCTGCGCAAGCAACAGGGCAGCCTCCTTCTTTCCCGTTCCTTCGGGGCCTTCCAGTAAATATGCATGCGCCAGTTCATGCCTCTGCACGGCATGCCGCAGCACTCTCACTACTGTTTTCTGCTGACTGTCCAATGTTTTCCAGCTGATCATAGCCATACGCCCACTCACTTACAAAGGATTCGGACTTCATCGTTCCGGCACGCTTCAGACATAAAGATTAATCAGCAGCCCGCGAATTTCGCCGAGACGATCCAGCAGATCGATTCCTTCTTTATTTTTATCCAAAAGATCATTGGTCAGCGCGATCAGTTTCTTATCCACGATCCCGACGAGCTGCTGCTTTGTCCCTCCCTGTTGCCAGGATCGCGACTGCTGCGTCCCGAGTCCCGTCCGCACGGCTTCCTGCATGAATGAACGGACGTATTGTTTATACAGCTGCACATCGTGAATCGTTCGCGATGACGACACCCTTTGCGCCTGTCCGTCGATTTTATCAAGCAGTGCTTTAAGCGCATCCGCATCCAGCGATTGTTTCTTTTCAGAGAGTGTGCTCTCAAACGATGCGGACGATTTTAAAGCAGCCGTACCGCGGCCGGTCTGCGACTCATTGATTTTCGTTTCTCCGCTTATCTTGATTGGCATCTCTTCAGCCCCTTCGAAACAGTAAATGCTTCAAAATTGTTTGAACTGATCGACTTCAAGCACGAAGACGGTTGCTCCCC
Source organism: Sporolactobacillus sp. CQH2019 (assembly GCF_028765345.1). GTDB lineage: Bacteria > Bacillota > Bacilli > Bacillales > Sporolactobacillaceae > Sporolactobacillus. Next base: position 10,961 of record NZ_JARAJZ010000020.1, on the reverse strand, counting down.
CGACCTCGACTTCAACAGGATGCATCATATAGCCGTCCGCATTGCTGTCGATCGAAGAGATCGGCGACATCACTTGTTTTCTGCTTTCACAATGTTCTTTAATCAGCCGAAGCAGCTCGTCGACTCTCGTGTCTTTTGTTCCGATCATAAACGTTGTATTGCCCGAACGCAGAAATCCGCCCGTTGTCGCCAGTTTTGTCGCATGAAAGTCCGCACCGATCAAAGCCTCCTGCAGGCGGGGAGCGTCTTTATCCTGGACTACCGTCAAGATCAGCTTCAATAGAAATCATCCTCTCACCTTTTTTGCATATAGCCGGCCAAAAAATGATGAAAATCTTTCAGAATATGATCAAACACCGTATCTGCGCTGTCCTCGCCGTTAATCAGGCAAATACGCTGTTTATTTTCTCTGCAAAGTGTTAAAAACCCTTCCCTGACACGCCGGTGATAGTCCAGTTCCCGCTGCTCGATCCGATCCAAATCACCCGCCGCTTCCGTTACCCCTTTTTCCGGGCTCCCGCTTCGTTCTCTTAAACGGCTGCGTCCTGCTTCCGGCGCAATGTCGATCATATACGTGCGGTCCGGAGTCAGACCTTCCGACACAAAACGGTTAATCGACCGAATCATTTCGATCGGCTGCCCGAGGCCGTATCCTTGATAAGCAATCGACGCATCAATGAAACGGTCGCACAGAACAATCTTGCCCTGAACCAGTGCCGGCCTGATTTTTTCTTCGACATGCTGGCTTCGCGATGCCGCGTAAAGCAAAATCTCAGCCTTCTGAGTAAGCCGATAATATTCGGGATTAAGGATGATTTTGCGTATTTGATCACCGATATCGGTTCCTCCGGGCTCGTGAGTCAGGATATACGGTATATGCCGATTTTCAAGTTCGGCCGCCAGCCTGCCGATTTGAGTGGTCTTCCCTGCACCGTCAGGGCCTTCGAATGTAATAAAAAGTCCTTTGCGATCCATCTTTTCATCGTGCTCCCGTCCGGTAGATAATGATTTTCCCGTGATTGGTACTGTCATTTTGAAACACCGCTCCCGACCGCCGCCAGCCGTTAATGGCGGCAATCTGCTGCTCCGTGATCCGCTCGCCCTCAATAACCGCCGGAATCCCGGGCGGATAAGGGATCACAGGCTCCGCCGCAATCCGGCCGGCTGCGTCCGTCAGATCCGCTTCCTCCGTACCCATCTCCGACCGCGTCCGCCAGGCAAGAGCGGGCGTTGAACAGCGCGGAAAAGGAAATGGCGGCACGCGGCAGGCGGGCGGCTTTTTTTCTAAACCGCCGAGACTGCCGGCGATCCGTTTCAGCGCCGGACCGTAATCGATACGGTCCGTCAGGCCGAGCACAAATAACACGTGGCGCGGATCGGCAAGCTCCGGAAAAATGCCGGCAGCTATCAGCCGTTTCTGCCAGCCAAACCCGGATTCTCCGGTTTCCGTTTCTACCGTTATTTTGAACGGATCGAACCGAAAACGGCCCGCCCCTGCCTCCAGTACTTTAACTTTATCGATAGTCTTCAAAGCCGCAACAAAAGCATCGCGTTCCGAAAATATGTGCTCACGTCTGCTCTGACTGAGATTGGCAAGATAATAGCGTGCCAGATCAAGCGATGCCATAATCGCGTAAGACGGACTGGAAGTCTGCAGCATCGCCCGCGCCTTTTCCACCTTCTCGGCGGGCACGCGCGGGCTGTTAACATGCAGAAACGCACCCATCGTCATGGCCGGCAGCATTTTGTGCGCCGAGTGTACGACAATGTCCGCCCCCATCTCAAGCGTACTCGGAGGAACAGGCGGCCCCATCCTGAAATGCGGTCCGTGCGCTTCGTCTACCAACACGCTTAATCCGTGATCGTGGGCTTCGCGGACCAGGGCGCCGATATCCGCCGCCATTCCGTAGTAATTCGGATAGGTCAGAATGAGTGCCTTCGCCTGCGGGAAGCGATTGACCGCCGTCTTCCAGGCCTCCGGATCGATACCCGCCGCAAGGCCGGATCCGGGATCGACGGAGGGGGCAAGAAAAACCGGGCGGACATCCGCCAGTTTCAACGCGTTGAAAATCGATTTATGACAGTCCCGCTGGACAAAGACGACATCCCCCGGTGAGCAGGCGGCCATGACCATCGCCATATTGCCGCCCGTTGAACCGTTCACAAGAAAATAACTGGAGCGTGTACCGTAGTAATCGCTGAGCAGTGCCTCCCCTTCGCGAAGGATGCCTGTCGGATGGTACAGATCGTCCAGATCGGCAACTTCCGTAGCGTCAAGTGCCAACAACCGCTTATAGAAAGAAGCCGCTCTTTCCGGAAAGATAAGCCCGTCTTTATGGCCTGGAACATGAAACGAGTAGGCCTGCTTTTTTCTGTATTTGAGCAATCCGTCAAAAACCGGTGTCCGGTTCTGATCCATGATGCAAATCCCTTACTTCAACTGATATGCTTATATTTTAACATAATCGAAGAACGATCAGCCAACCCGACTTTTATCCCCCGCCGATTTCCGACAGCCGCGTATCGCGCCCTATTTCAGCCTGCATATTCCTATTTTATTTTTATGCTAAAAAATTCTTATATAAAGAGACTTTTAGACAACGGCAATCTGCATCGTCCCGAAAGCAAAGGTGCATTAAGCCGAAAAACCTTCATCCTGTTTCCTCATTTTGCAGGCATCCGCGTTTTATCTGCCGCGGCTTTTTTTATCACCCGCTGTTCTGAAAAAAATTGAGAAGCCGCTCTTTCTGAGGACTTCTCCTTCCCGATAAACGATTATTTTGTCTGTTCAGTCTGCTTCATTGTTTTCAGCCGGAGCTGAGAAAGTTTATTCACATAATGTTTGTATTTCCAATCGGTCACATCTGTCTTTACGATTTTTTCCTGACAAGAATCACAGATTAATTGATTGCAAATATGAATGCCCGTCTGTTTTACCTGTCCGCAAATCAGGCACGTTTCACCCGTTTGCGAATGCATCTGCATGGCCATTTTCACCACCCCCGTCACAGGATAGCCATTGCCCGATGAATCTATTCATCTGACTTCTTTCAAATATCTTAACCTCTTTTTCATGGCTACAAACATGTATACGAAAAAGTCGTTTGTCCCGTGCTTTTCATATTTTCCAAATGTAGGAACATATTTTTCGGAAAAAGGGAAACGGCTACAGGCAAATAACCAAAAAGAAGTGTCCCGGCTTGCCGCATCAAACGGCTTGTTTTACATGAACAGCCGTGAACGGTTGCGGAAGACATGCCGTCCGGACAAAGTCTCAGCCGATGCGCACGACCGATTAATCGGCAATTTGAAGATCGGGCGCCGTCCGGCTGTTTCCTCCGGACGGATGTCTGGCCCTGCGCACCGTTTCTTCCCCGGATGATAATCCCGGAAAACATATGCATCCGCCCTCCGCCGGTGCAGGCAATCTCAAAAGCATCCGGAAATCGGCGCGGGTCCTTTTCATCAATACTTTGTCAGCCAGTTCAGGATGTTGTTGATTCCGTCGGTCGCGTTCCGTGCCGCAGCCATTCGATCGATATAATCGTAACGGTTGCGGCGGACCCGCTCAAGTGTGTCCAGCAGCTTATCGGCCGTCAGTGTATCGTCATCAAGTACCTCACAGAATCCCTTCTCGCGGAAAGACTTGGCATTCAATATCTGGTCCCCCCTGCTTGATCGAAGCGGAAGCGGGATTAAAATCATCGGTTTTTTCAAGGCAAGAAATTCAAATATCGCATTGGAACCGGCACGGGAAACAATCAATGACGACGCGGCCAGAATATCGGGCAGTTCCTGATCGACATATTCAAACTGACGGTATCCGCTTCTTTTCTCTAAATCGGCGTCAATATTCCCTTTCCCGCACAGGTGGACGATCCGATAAGTTTTAAGTAAATTCGGAAGTGCTGCCCGGATCGCTTCGTTTATTTTTCTGGCGCCAAGGCTTCCTCCCATGACTAAAAGCACTGGTTTGTCGTCCCGAAAGCCGAGAAATTGCAGTCCCTTCTGTTTATTTCCCTGCAGCAGAACGTCCCGGATCGGTGCTCCGCTATACACGACTTTCTCCTTCGGAAAATTAGCCGCGGCTTCTTCGAAAGTGACAAACAGCTTGGTCGCAAAATTGACCGCAATCCGGTTGGCAAGACCCGGAGTAATATCGGATTCGTGAATATAGACGGGAATTCGGTTTAACCAGGCGCCGATCACAACAGGAACGGAGACAAAGCCGCCCTTTGAAAAAATAACAGCGGGCTTAATTTTTCTTAAGATAAAAAAAGACTGCATCACTCCGGCGAGCACTTTAAAAGGATCTTTAAAATTTTTCATATCAAAATAACGGCGCAGTTTTCCGCTTGAAATGGCATAATAGTCTATTCCGTGGTTCTGAACCAAGGTTTTTTCAATCCCATTTTTTGAACCGATATAGGCTATTTCCCAGTCATCCTTTAATTTATCGATAAGCGCCAGATTCGGCGTCACATGACCTGCCGATCCTCCGCCGGTGAATACAATTTTTTTTACCATTGATTTTCCTCATTTCATATCTTTCGTCTGCTGACAACACTATAAAGTTTAATACTGCTTCGGCAGAGAGTAAATACGTTTAGCGGGCAGCGGCTTAAATAAGGTCTTCATTATAAACCGCTATAAGTAAAAATCGGGCGATCGGCCCGACTTTTTTTCTCTTTAATAGACTTGTACACGGTTCAGACGGCTCCTTTTTCTTCGGCCTCCGTCGCAAACTGACTGTTATAGAGCTCCGAATAGAACCCTCCCGCCTGCAGCAAGGATTGATGTGTGCCCTGTTCGATCACCTGACCGTGATTCATTACAAGAATCAGATCCGCATCCTGAATCGTCGAAAGACGGTGAGCGATAACAAAACTCGTCCGATTCTGCATCAGCTTCTGCATGGCTTTCTGAATATGCACTTCTGTACGCGTATCGACACTGCTTGTTGCTTCATCAAGAATCAGAATGACCGGATCGGCCAGCAGAGCCCGTGCAATTGTCAGGAGCTGTTTCTGACCCTGGGAAATATTGGTTCCCTCTTCATTCAGCACCGTGTCGTATCCGTCCGGAAGCGTGCGGATAAAATGATCCGCATGAGCGGCTCTGGCCGCCCGGATCACCTCTTCTTTCGTCGCATCCTGACGCCCGTAGGCAATATTCTCGCGAATGGTACCCTTGAACAGCCATGTATCCTGCAGAACCATGCCGAAGAGGTGGTGGAGCTGTTCCCTTTTCAGTTTTGTAATATCAACGCCGTCAACGGATATTTTCCCTGAGCGGCACTCATAAAAACGCATCAGCAGATTGACGAGCGTCGTTTTTCCGGCACCGGTCGGCCCGACAATCGCGACGGACCGCCCGGCCTTGACATCAATATTCATATGTTCAATCAAGGGACTGTCTTCTTTATAGCGAAAACCGACATCTTCGAAGCGGACATGTCCTTGCGGATGTTCAAGCACCGTCACATTCGGAAGATCGGCAACGTCCTCTTTTTCATCCAGAATCTCAAAAATCCGCTCGGCCGATGCGACCGTCGACTGAATAATATTGGAGATATTGGCAATCTGGTTCAGGGGCTGGCTGAACTGGCGGGCATATTGAATGAACGCCTGAATATCGCCGATTTCGATCGAACGCTTGATAACCAGAATACCGCCGACAACCGAAATCAGGACAAATCCTATATTGCCGACAAACATCATTAACGGCATCATAATTCCGGACAGGAATTGGGCCTTCCACGCGGAATCATAGAGCCGTCCGTTTATTTTTTTAAAATTTTGAATGGACTGCCGTTCCCGGCTGTAGGATTTAATAATCTGATGGCCGGTAAACATTTCCTCTACATGGCCGTTCAAATGGCCGATCTGTTCCTGCTGCTGTTTAAAATAACCTTGCGACCGGCGCGTAATGAAGGTAATACCGACAAAACTGAGCGGAAGAGTCAGCAGCAGAACGAGTGTCAGAAGAGGGCTGATCGTCAGCATCATCACCACGACGCCGAGCAGCGTGACAATTGAAGTAATGGATGCCGTCAGACTCTGCTGGAGCGTATTGCTGATATTCTCGGAATCATTCACCGCCCGGCTGAGCACTTCCCCATAAGTACGCGAATCAAAGTAGCTGATCGGAAGCCTGGCCAGTTTTTCGTTCACTTGCTTTCGCAGCACATAGACCATTTTCTGCGAAACACCGCTCATCAAATACTGCATCACGTAAGTGAACAGCGAACTGAGCACATATAAAACAAATAAAACGACAACGATGTTCCAGATATAGCCGAAATCAATCCGGGCATCGGGAACGCCCTTCAACTTCAACATCATTCCCTGAAAAAGTTTTGTCGTCGCGTCCCCCATCAGCTTAGGCGCAATGATCGAAAAAATTGTACTGAGAATCGCCGCCGCAAACACGACGATCAGGGTCCATACATGAGGTTTCAGATAGGTCATCAGCCTTTTGAACGTTCCCTTGAAATTTTTGGCTTTTTGCGCCGGCACACGCATGTGCGCGCGGCCCCAGCCGCCGCTTCTGCCGCGCCGGCTGTCCTCTTCTTTGCTCATGCAAGCTCCTCCTTTTCCAGCTGTGATGCGACAATTTCCTGATAAACCCGGCATGAAGCCATTAATTCTTCATGCGTGCCGATACCCGCGATTTTCCCTTCATCAAGAACAATAATCTTGTCGGCGTGAATGACAGTGCTGACCCGCTGGGCGACAATGATCAGAGTCGACGATCCGATCGTTCTTCTCAATCCGGCACGGAGCCTGGCGTCAGTCCGATAGTCGAGTGCCGAAGAACAGTCATCCAGTAAATAAATGGCGGGTTTTCTGACCATGGCCCGGGCAATGGCCAGCCGCTGTTTCTGTCCGCCTGACACATTCTTCCCGCCTTGCGCGATCACTGAGGCGTACCCGTTTTCCATTTCGCGGATGAATTCGTCCGCCTGCGCAATACGGGCGGCTTCCCTGATTTCCTCTTCCGTCGCCGTGTCGTTGCCGTAGCGGATGTTATCCGCAACCGTTCCGGTGAACAGCACCGCCTTCTGCGGAACATAGCCGATCATCCCCCGCAGTTCTTCAAGAGGCATCTCCCGAATGTCCGTCCCGTTCACAAGAACGCGGCCGCCCGCGGTATCATAAAACCTTGGAATCAGATTCAGCAGCGTCGATTTTCCGGAACCTGTCCCTCCGATAATCGCCGTCATCTCACCGGGACGGGCGCTAAAGGAAATGTGGGAAAGAGCCGGTGTCTCGGCACCGGGAAAGCTGTAGGTGACATCGTCGAATATGACGCCGGCACCGTTTCCCGGGTGGTGCTCTTTCTCTTCCGGATCAATGATATCGGGACGGATATCCAGAACTTCGTTAATTCTGCCGGCGGAAACCTGAGCACGCGGGATCATGATAAACATCATCGCACCCATCAGGATCGAGAACATAATCTGCATCGCATACTGGATAAATGCCATCAGATCACCGACCTGCATATTTCCGCTGCTGATCCGCAGTCCGCCGAACCATACGATGGCAACCGTCGAAAGATTCATGATCAGCATCATCAGCGGCATGGCGGCAGCCATGATCTGATTCACTCGAACGGCTGTCTGCGTCATATCCCGATTGGCCGCGTCAAACCGGCCGATTTCATAATGCGTCCGGTTGAAAGAACGAATGACGCGGATGCCCGTTAGTCCCTCACGAAGCACAAGATTCAGCCGATCCATTTTTTTCTGTATTTCTTTGAAGAGCGGAATGCCCTTTTTCGCGAGGAAAAAAACCGAGATCAATATAGCGGGCAATGCAACAACGAGAACAAGCGACAGTTTTGCATCTTTATAGACCGCCATAATGATCCCGCCGATGAACATCAGCGGCGCCATCGTCATCATTTTGAGCATCATTATATAGACCTGTTCGATCTGTGCAATATCGTTCGTCGTTCGTGTAATCAGAGAACTCGTGCCGACCCGGTCAAATTCTTTTAAGGAAAAGGTCTCGACATGGGAAAACATCCCGTTTCGCAGATCCCGCCCAAAACCTGTTGCAGCCTTTGACGCAAGATAATTGGAAACAATCGTGAAGCCCCCGGCTACAAGGGTCACTACAAGCATTAAAATGCCTGTCTTAAAAATATAAGGCATATCTCCTTTGACTATGCCTGTATCGACTATATCCGACATCAGCGTCGGCAAGAACAGATTAGCCAGCGACTGCAGGAAAACAAAAATAATCGAAAAGACTACCGGGGACAGGTAGGGGCGCAGATATCTTGACAGACGAATCAAATGCTTCCATCTCCAATCAAAATAAATCTCATTGAACAAAAAACATATAAAGTCCCGGGCTACATGCATTTTCGACAGCAGCGGACCCGATATTGGATAATAAACCCATGATTTTTCCGGCCTCCACAATATGTTCCGTTCGATTGAACAACCGGAAATTCGTTCATTTAAACATTATGGGACTTTTGTAAACAGAGGATAACCTTTTTATAATATTAAATAACTTTTTCTGCTATTTATGAACATGAAATTATCGTATCGACATTTATCTGCAAAAAAGATATTTACCGAAAGTACCGATATAAAAGAGGATACGCACGGTGCATAAAGTCGACAGGAATGAAGCAAAGGCCCGCCAAAATATGAAACGGCCGGACTTTTTGTCATGCTGGCTCAACCGGCTCCAATTCAAATTTCGGAGCGGCTTTTGAGTGATCCGTCGCAACTTTTTAAGATTTAGATGCAACTTTTTTGCGTTTCGGCGCACCTGCTCATTTTCGTTTCAACTTTCGCTGACCTGTTTCAGCTTCCTGAATCCGATCTGGACTGTTGCACAGTATCCCCTCGACTGCAAAATAGTCCATTTTTTAACTCCTGAATTTTACAGGGCACCGGAGGACAGCACAAAATGCACCGTCCGCAGCAAAACCGAAATGTGCACATTTAACAACATCACGGTTTTACTTTACAGGTTAGCAGATGGAATCCTTTTACTCGCATTCCCCGCTACCATTTTCATGCCCGGCTCCGCAGGCAGATTAACACCTTACCTTCCTCCGTGGAAACCCGGGAAACCGCCCATTCCGAAATGATGACGGGCATGTTCCATTAAGCGTTTATACATGAAATGCTCCATCATTCGCTTATGTAAATCATCGCCGTCATCTGCAAATTGTTCTTCAAGGGTTTTAGTGATGCGTCTAAGATAATCGCTGAGATTATTCACTTCCTGATCGTTCAGGCAGTCAAACAGTTCCTGCATTTCAGGTACTGTATCATCCATTTTGTCTGCGACCTCAGCACCTTCTTTGGTCAGTTTGACATTGGAGATACGGCGGTCTTTCGTGGACGTTTCACGTACGATATATCCGTTACTCTCCAATTTCCCGAGGAGCTCCGCTAAAGACTGTTTACTCATATCCAATAGGTAGCAGAGATCTTTCTGGCTGATTTCAGGCTTTAACTTCAAGATGGAAAGTATACGTCCCTGTCCCCTGAGCGGGTTGTTAAAAGGGCCGAAGTTCTTGAAATTTCTCATTTGGTAGCGGTGTAACAGCATCTGCAAATGAATGAGTTGTTCTACAGCTTCCTCCCTTGTACTATTCATCCGAATTGCCTCCCTTTATTGGTTCTGAAACATGAAAAGACTATTGTCAAGTACCTGACTATAGTATAGAAACAGCAGCTTATATTGTCAAGTACCTGACCAATATTTGACAGCTATTTGACAGCAAATTGCGGATCGCCATTCAGGCAGCGGACAGCAAGGAACTCCCCGACCTGCCGCTTTGGTCGATGTAATAAGCACTGCCTGATATTTTGCGGCTTTGACTGACATCGGATAGAGTTTTTTCGCTCTCGATTCCGACCCTCAGCCCAAAATCGACCGCCACAATGCCTCACTTTCTTAAAAGAGGCGGAAAAAAAGATCGCCGAAACGATCTTCCTTAATTGATATTCTATTTGTTCTTCCCCCGGTTCGTCACCTTGTATTTTTTGCCTTCTCTGTCGTATGTGATCCATTCGCCGACGGGCTGATCCATATCAAAATGTCCCGATCGTTTTACCGTCCCATCCATCCGGTACCATTCCCAATAACCGTCGGCTTTTCCGTCAACAATCTTTCCCTTGGACCATATGGCCTTGCCGTTCGCATGGTACTTGATGGTGTACCCGTTCACGACCTCCTGTTTCTTTCCCTTAACACGATTTGCACGAACTTTGTCACAGTTTTCATTTTTCAATCCGGACGGGCCCCCATCCTATTTCCTGGACATTATTCCTTTATTTTTATCGAGGCAATACGAATTATAAACAGTTTATCATATCATTATAAAACTATGAACCAGTTATTATTTATAAAAAACGGGACCGGATTAGCCAGCCGCATGTTGATTTTTGCGATTTGCGATGATCTTAGTCCTGTTATTGTTCAGGATCAATTCCGGCGGTCCTGAACATCGCTTTACAGGGAGCATCCGGCAAATGAACGTCCCCCCGTTCTTCGAGAAAACAAAATGTGTGACGTCTTCGGCTTCCGCCGCCGGCTACTCCCCGCCGCCAGGATGGTCATTCAACGCGCGCGGTTTGCTGTTCTGCTGAATTCTCTTCGAGTGAAGCAAGCAGTACCGGTGTCAAGACCAGTCAAGCAGACATTATCAAGGAAGCTTTCACGCTCACGCCTCATGCGTTTTTCTTTCGTTTCCCAGTTACGTTTCTTTCGCGGCCGCAGCTGCGCGCAATGTGCATTCACAGCGCAAAACCGCAGATAGAAAAACGTGCTGCGGAGGACGCCTTCTTTATCGCCGTCCGCAGCACTCAATGCTTTGTACGCTAACAAAAAGAGAGGTGCTTCTCACTAACCGAGAAGTGCCTCTCTCTTTCTGCTTGTTCCATATTGCCTGGCAGCGACCTACTCTCACGGGGGGACAGCCCC
>NZ_JARAJZ010000002.1 GCF_028765345.1 Sporolactobacillus sp. CQH2019 | reverse complement strand
TCCATCCATATTTTTGATGATTTGTCTGCATTATCCATACTTCAATCTCAGTTTAGAACAGATAGGCTAGATATTCGGAGAAAACACGAGATATTCTAAGAAAACATTTATTTTATAGAGGGAGTGTGTGCAGTCAGCAAAATTCCGTGTAAATCGACAAGTAAACCATTGCGTTTACAAAATATTTACATGGGCTTCATACTCGATTAAAAGAGGAACCTTAATATGGGAAGTGCAATAAGGTCACTCAAAACTTGAGGGGGAAAACATTCTCATGAAAAAGAAAAGCTTGCTAACGATTGGCTTGTTTCTTGTTCTTGCCCTGACGCTGGTCCTCGGCGCATGCGGGAACGGAAGCAGCTCAGGAAGCAGCACATCGAGCTCCAGCTCAAAATCCAGTGCTTCGAGCTCTGCACCACTTTCAGGTAAGCTGACAATCGGCGGTTCAACGGCCCTGCAGCCGCTTGCTGCACAAGCTGCAAAAGAATTTATGGACAAGAATCCTAATGTTCAGATCGACGTCCAGGGCGGCGGCAGCGGTACCGGATTGAGTGAAGTATCGGCCGGCAACTTTGACATCGGCAACTCCGACATTTTTGCAGAAAGCAAAAAAGGCATTGACGCATCAGCATTGACTGACAACAAAGTAGCCGTCGTCGGCATGACGGCCGCTGTCAATCCCCAGGTCGGCGTAACGAATCTTTCGAAGGCAGACCTTCAGAAAGTTTTCACCGGTCAGGTCACGAACTGGAGCCAGGTCGGCGGTAAAAATGTGAAGATTACGTTGGTAAACCGTTCTGCCACTTCAGGTACGAGAGCAACTTTCGATCAGTTCGCTCTGGATAACAAGACCCCTGCAGAAGGTATTACTCAGGATTCGTCCAACACGGTTAAGAAGATCGTTGCTCAGACTCCTGGCGCAATCGGCTATCTTGCCCTCTCTTATTTCACTGCCGGTGACAAATCGATCGTTAAACTCTCCATTGACGGAGTACAGGCTACGGAAGACAACGTCGCCAGCGGCAAATTCCCGGTTTGGTCTTATGAACACATGTATACGAAGGGCGCACCGACAGGCCTTGCCAAAGCGTTCATCGATTACATGATGAGTGACACCGTTCAGACGAAGGATCTTCCGGCACAAGGCTATCTGACGGTTAACAAAATGCAAGTCGTACGTGATGCTTCCGGCAAGACAACAAACAAATAAACCGGATGTTATGTACTTAATTAGAAAATAAGATGAATTTAAGCTGTCGACGGCTAAGCGGGATTTGTATTTTACATCCCGCTTACCGTCGTATCTATGAAAAATGCTCTGAGTTGTAAAAAATGAGGTGTAACGATGAAAATCAGCAAAGCGATGATCAGCCCGTCGGATGGCCGTTCAGAATCATCGTTGTTAAGAGAAAAAGGTTTGATTAAGAGGTTCACCGACCGATACAGTGAATCCAGGGGAAAAGTTATCATCTTCGGCAGTGCCATCATCGTCATCGTAGCGGTTGTCGCTATCACATTGTTCCTGACGCTTCAGGGGTTACGGTCCTTTTTCGTCGATCATATAAACTTTTGGACTTTTATTACGGGAACGGATTGGAATCCCGATCAGACAAAAAATCCGTCTTTCGGGGCCTTCGCATTTATCTTCGGTTCGATGTCCGTTACTTTGCTGTCGGCACTGATTGCTACACCCGTTGCCATCGGGTCCGCCATATTTATGGCGGAGCTGGCTAAAAAATGGGGCCAGAAATTGCTGCAGCCCGTTATTGAGATCCTTGTCGGCATCCCTTCTGTTGTCTATGGATTTATCGGACTGACCACGATCGTTCCGTTTATGCGTGTTCATTTCGGAGGTTCCGGATTCAACCTGCTGGCAGGAGCGATTGTCGTTGGTATTATGATTCTGCCTACCGTTACGAGTATTGCCGCGGACAGCATACGTGCGGTTCCGGATTCGCTGCGCGAGGCATCCTATGCCATCGGTGCCACAAAATGGCAGACGATCTGGAGAGTCGTTATTCCGGCAGCCGGATCGAGTCTTATAACGGCTATCGTTCTCGGCATGTCCCGGGCATTCGGAGAGGCATTGGCCGTTCAGATGGTCATTGGCAACGCAACTAAATTTCCTCACTCTATTTTTGATCCCACCGCCACTTTAACAACGATCATTACCTTAAGCATGGGCGATACGATTTCCGGCAGCCGGGTCAATGATGCTCTTTGGTCACTGGGACTGATTCTATTAATCATATCCTATATCTTTATTCTCATTCTCAGGCTGCTTTCCAGAAGGAGGAATGCGTGATGAACAGCAAGGTGACCAATCGCATCGCTCTTTCACTGATCGTTTTTTGTGCGTTGATTATGGTGGCTACTCTGGCGGCTTTACTGGGTTATATTTTAATAAAAGGCATTCCGAGTGTCTCCTGGCACTTCCTTACGTCGGAATCGAGCGCTTTTATGGCCGGGGGCGGGATCAAAGATCAGCTCTGGAATTCGTTCTACGTCCTGATCATCACGATGATACTGACCGTCCCGATCGGCACGAGCGGAGGAATCTACCTCGCTGAATATGCCCGGCCTGGTAAACTGACTTCTTTCATCCGTTCGTGCGTTGAAGTGCTTGCATCCTTGCCTTCCATCGTTGTCGGGATGTTCGGCATGCTGATTTTCGTCAATTACTTCGGCTTCAAATTTTCTGTTCTTTCCGGTGCACTCGCGTTAACGGTTTTTAATCTTCCGGTTATCGTCCGGGTGACCGAAGACGGTTTCCGTTCCTTGCCGCTTCATCAAAAAGAGGGGGGCCTCGCTCTCGGACTCACTCATTGGCATACCATTAAGACCATTCTTCTCCCGGAAGCTTTTCCAAGCATTTTAACAGGAATTATCCTGTCCGCAGGGCGGGTATTCGGTGAATCTGCGGCTCTGCTGTTTACAGCCGGAATGTCCACTCCGGATCTCAATTTTACGGATTGGAATCCCGTATCGCCGAATTCACCTCTGAATTTATTCCGTTCTGCTGAAACACTGTCGGTTCATATCTGGGCGGTCAATACATCAGGAATCATACCCGATATCCAGACAGTGGCTAACGGTTCATCGGCTGTTCTGGTCATCTGTGTCCTGTTGTTTAACTTGCTTGCGCGGGGTCTCGGTAAAGTCGTTAATCAAAAATTATCAGGAAGATAATGGGGAGGAAAAGAAGATGGTAGTCCAGATGGAAAATAAAATTACGTCCTTTGTAAATAGCGAAGCCGAGGATCGTCCTGTTTTAATAAATGTTCAAGACACAAATATTTACTATGGTGATAATCATGCGGTGAAAGATGTAAATATGCCGATTCATGAAAAATCGATTACTGCTCTGATCGGTCCGTCCGGGTGCGGAAAATCGACATTTATCCGTACGATAAACAGGATGAACGACTTGATTCCCTCTGCAAGATGCGAAGGGAATATCGAATATCGCGGAGTCAATATATTAAGTCCGAAAGTAGATGTCGTGAAGCTGCGTACGGAAATCGGGATGGTCTTTCAGCAGCCGAACCCGTTTCCAAAATCAATCAGCGAGAATATTCAGCTTCCTCTGAAATTTGCAGGTATCCACAACAAAAAAAGATTGAAAGACGTCACGGAAAGCTGCCTGAAACAGGTCGGGCTGTGGGAAGAAGTAAAAGATCGTCTGGACCGGTCCGCCATCGGCCTGTCGGGCGGGCAGCAGCAGCGTTTGTGCATTGCGCGCGCGCTTGCTCTGAAACCGGCCGTGATTCTTCTTGACGAACCGACTTCGGCGCTTGATCCTGTTTCCAGTGCGAAAATCGAGGAACTGCTCCTTCAGCTCAAAAAAGAATACACGATTGTCATTGTCACCCACAATATGCAGCAGGCTGCCCGAATCGCCGATTATACCGCTTTCTTCTACCAGGGCGAATTAGTTGAATTCGGCACGACAAAAACACTTTTCACGGCACCTGAAAAGAAAAGCACGTCGGATTATATTTGCGGACGATTTGGCTGATCGAAACACGAAGTTCTATAGTAATGTTCGGATCACACAAACAGGGGGAGGGTCCGTCTTGGCTAAAAAAATACTGGTTGTCGACGATGAACCGTCCATTGTGACCTTACTCTCTTTTAATCTAAAAAAATCGGGTTATGAGGTCATCACAGCCGGGAATGGCTCCGATGCATTGTCGATAGTCAAAGAACAGCATCCGGATCTGATCGTTCTTGATCTGATGCTTCCCGAAATGGATGGCATGGATGTTTGCAAGAGACTTCGCCAGGATTTCATCTTTATTCCGATTCTAATGCTGACTGCACGCGACGACGAGCTCGATAAAATACTTGGCCTTGAACTGGGCGCAGACGACTATATGACCAAACCGTTCAGTCCGCGCGAGGTAGTTGCCCGTGTCAAAGCTATTTTGCGCCGTACCGATATTGGAAAACAGGAACAGAATGAAATTCTGACTGCCGGCGATATTAAGGTCTATCCGAATAATTTTGAAGCGACGTTTAAAGATCAGGAGCTGCTTCTGACTCCGAAAGAGTTCGAGCTGCTTGTCTACATGATGCAGCACAAGGGCAGAGTGCTGACCCGGGAGCAGCTGCTGAACGCCGTGTGGAACTATGAATTTGCCGGCGACACACGCATTGTCGATGTCCACGTCAGCCATCTCAGAGAAAAAATAGAAGACATGACACGAAAACCGCTCTATATAAAGACTGTAAGAGGGTTGGGTTATAAACTTGAAGAGCCGAAAGCTTGAAAAAAACGTATGGATCCGCTGGGGATTAGTGATTGCCGGCCTATTGTTTCTTATTTTTGTTCTCAACCAGGTTGTTCAGGTTGCCTGTTCTCAACTGGATCAGGAGAGGATGGCGGATCGAAGCAGCTGGATTCAATCCATAACGGTTCATGACGGATCTCTCGATTTGGCGCATGCGCGGGAGGGACTGACAGCCTATGCGCAAAAATTGCCGGTTAAGATTGCCATTTATGACAGGGACCGCCATGTGCTCTACTCTTCAAAGAATCAAAGCAGAGAAGCGCTTTCCTCAAATCAATCGAATGTTTTTTATGAGACGGCGAATTCCTCTGTATACATAACTCCGTTAAAAGCGGATCGGCAGATTATCGGCTATCTGCGGCTGGAAAGCAGCAAAACGGTCGTAGTCGGGCTGGGTCTGCTTTACTTTTTTTTCTTTGTTCTCGGCCTGGGCCTGCTTTTCTATCGGGACTATCTCGTGCGTTCCTATGATGTCCCGATTCGGTTTGCGGCACGGATGGCGGAAAATATACTTGACGGATCCTACCACCTGACAGCTTCGGACAGTGTCAAACGGGAAAGTGTCCTGCGGCTGAACCTGGCAATGAATCGCCTTTCCGAAACTCTTCATGAGATAAACCGGTCCTATTCCAGCCAAAGGGACAGCATGACGACGCTTATTGAAAATATCGGCAACGGGCTGCTTTTTATTGACGGCAACGGCCGGATTGATTATGTTAATAAGACCTTTAAAGAAGACTTTAAAACAGCCGCATCTCATTGGGAACTTGCCGACTATCAGGAGGTAATCCCCTACGATGAGGTGAAAGAGATGATCGATGAGGCTTTTCAGTCCAAAAAGCGATTGAAAAAACAACTTCAGCTGACCGTGCATATTGAAAGGAAACATTTCGATGTCTCCTGCGCGCCGATTCTCGACCACCATAAAAAAGTCAAAGGCATTGTGGTTGTTTTCCACGATATTACGGAAATTAAGAAGTTGGAAAACATGCGCAAAGACTTCGTTGCCAATGTCTCTCATGAACTGAAAACGCCGATTACTTCACTGATTGGTTTTACCGAGACGCTGCTTGACGGAGCCAAGGACGATAAGCAGCTTGAAACGCAGTTTTTAAATATCATTCTTCACGAAGGCAGACGGCTCCAGAACCTGATCAAAGATCTGCTCGATCTGTCAAAAATCGAACGCGAGCATTTCACGATTCAATGGCAGAAGGTCTCTCTCTCCAAATTGCTGGACGCAGCTTTATTGATTTTTAAAGAAAAGGCCGACGGGAAAAAGATTGCCATTGACCGGCTTCCGGGCGATGAAGGCTGGGCGCTTGGCGATCCGTACCGCATTCGCCAGATTATGATTAATCTGATCACCAATGCGATCTCCTATACTCCCGAACAGGGCAGAATTGTCCTTTCCGTCAAAGAAACAGCTGATAAGTCAAAGTTTATCATTTCAGATAACGGAATCGGTATTGAAAAAGAACAGATACCAAGAATATTTGAACGCTTCTATCGCGTCGATAAAGCCAGGAGCCGCGATTCGGGCGGTACCGGGCTTGGGCTTGCCATCGTCAAGCATTTGGTTGAAGTGCATGAAGGCAGCATAGACGTTAAGAGCGAACCCGGCAAGGGAACGACATTTACCATATCTTTCAAAAAAACGCGGCCGCCGATTGGATAAAAGCGTCATCTTGCTTTAAAATAAAAAGCGAGGAAAGAACGGATGTTTTGCACTCCAGGAGGATAGCATGAAGAAACTTGTTCTAATAGACGGCAACAATGTTGTTTATCGCGCTTTTTTTGCGCTCCCATTACTGAGCAACAACAGGGGTATGTATACGAATGCCGTATACGGATTCACCATGATGCTTCTGAAAGCGATCGAAGAGGAGCAGCCGACCCATCTTCTCGTTGCTTTTGATGCCGGCAAGACCACTTTCCGGCACAGCACTTTCAAAGACTATAAAGGCGGGCGTCAGAAAACGCCTCCCGAACTTTCTCAGCAGCTTCCGTTTGTTTATCAGCTGCTCGATGCAATGGGCATCAAACGATATGATCTTGACAATTATGAAGCGGACGATATTGTCGGCACGCTGTCAAAAAGAGCGCAAGAGGCGGGGTTCGCAGTAGACATTATTACCGGCGACAGGGATTATCTGCAGCTTGTCGGGGACCGCGTCAATGTCTCGCTGATTAAAAAAGGAATTACCGACACCACTGTCTACGATATTCAAAAAGTCAGAGAACGTTACGGAATCGATCCTGAAGGCGTCATCGATCTGAAAGGCCTGATGGGAGACGCTTCCGACAACATTCCCGGTGTTCCGGGCGTCGGAGAGAAGACGGCGATCAAGCTGCTGAAACAGTTCGGGACGGTTGAGGGCGTCTATCAGCAGCTTGACAGGGTCTCCGGGAAGAAATTGAAAGAAAATCTCGGGGCCAATCGTGATCAGGCGCTGATGAGCAAGCAAATCGCAACGATCGACAGGAATTCGCCGGTACAAGTTGCTCTCGATGACTGTGCTTTTGAAAACAAAACCACACCCGAATTAACAGAACTGTTCCGTGAGCTCGGCTTTCAGTCGCTGCTTGAGAAAATGGACCTTCCGCAGAAGGAGAAGGAACCGTCCGCGATGGCGCCGATCAAAATAGAGGCTGTTGAATCTTTTTCCAAGGATCAGCTTGTGTCTCCGAGTGCGCTGGTTGTGGAAATACTGGATGAAAACTATCATTACGCGGACATCCTCGGCTTTGCCGTTTCCAATAAAAGCGGCACTTATTTTATTCAGACGGATAAAGGGCTGCATGATCCGCTCTTCTGTCGCTGGCTGGCAGACGGCGCGCAGGAGAAGATCGTCCTTGACGGGAAACAGGCAGAAGTCGCCCTGAATTGGCGTGGACAAAAACTGAACGGCCTCGTTTTCGACGTCGGGCTGGCCTCTTATCTTATCGATCCGTCCGAGGCCGGGCAGGATCTGGCAGTGGTGGCTCAAAAAAGAGGCATCACGGATGTCGAAACAGACGATGCTTTTTACGGGAAAGGCGCCAAACGGGTCATTCCGGAAGGAAACGGTCAGGCCGGCCACTTGGGGCGCAAAGCGGCGGTGCTGTTTGCCCTGAAACCGATACTTGAAGAGAAATTGAGAACCAATCAGCAGGAACAGCTGCTTTCGGAACTTGAAATGCCGCTGTCGCGCGTACTGGCCAGAATGGAGTTTACCGGCGTTAAAACAAGCGGTGAGACGCTGAAGGCAATGGGCAGGGAACTGGACGCGACTCTCGAAGTGATCGAACAGGATATTTATCGTTCGGCGAGTGTATCGTTTAACATCAATTCTCCGAAGCAGCTTGGAGAGGTGCTGTTCGAAAAGCTGATGCTTCCGCCTGTAAAAAAAACAAAAACAGGCTATTCTACGGCCGCGGATGTTTTGGAGAAACTGCGCGGCCGTCACGAAATCGTCGGCAAAATTCTTGATTACCGCCAGCTGGGCAAGCTGAAATCCACGTATGTTGAAGGCTTGCTTAAGGTGATCAATCCGAAAACGGGTAAAGTCCATACATGCTACAATCAGTCGCTGACCCAGACGGGCCGGCTCAGCTCGACAGACCCGAATCTACAGAATATACCGATCAGACTTGAAGAGGGCCGCAAGATCCGCAAAGCTTTCCTGCCGTCTGAACCCGGATGGCAAATGTTTTCGGCGGACTATTCCCAGATTGAACTTCGAGTGCTCGCTCATATTGCCGACGATACGAACCTGAAACAGGCGTTCATTGACGGGCTGGACATCCACACCAAGACAGCGATGGATGTTTTTGGTGTGGAAAAGGACGAGGTGACGGCACTGATGCGCCGCCATGCAAAAGCCGTCAATTTTGGCATCATTTATGGAATCAGCGACTACGGCCTGTCGCAAAACCTCGGGATCACGCGAAAAGAAGCGGGCCGGTTTATTGAAAAATACTTGGAAAGCTATCCGGGCGTTCAACGCTACATGAAAGAGATCGTCCAAAAAGCGAGAAAATCCGGTTTTGTGACAACTTTACTAAACAGGCGGCGCTATCTGCCGGAGATCACAAGCCGCAATTACAATCTGCGCAGCTTTGCCGAACGGACGGCGATGAACACGCCGATTCAGGGCAGTGCCGCCGATGTGATCAAGAAAGCGATGGTCATCATGGATCGCCGGCTGGCCGAGGAACATCTAAAATCACGCATGCTGCTTCAGGTGCATGATGAACTGATTTTTGAAGTTCCCGAAGAGGAAATTGAAAGAATGAAGCAGATCGTACCGGAGGTCATGGAACATGCCATTACGCTGAATGTTCCGTTAAAAGTGGAATGCGCGTACGGTCCGACCTGGTACGACGCCAAATGATCCGGGAGCGGGCGGCGCGAATACGCCGCGCGGCCCATCGAACCGGGTTCAGCGATTTCCGATCAGCTTTTCAGGGAATCCGCTGACCTTTATGAAAAAGGGAGAGCAGGCAATGCCGGAACTACCGGAAGTAGAAACCGTCAAAAGAACACTGAATGAACTGGTCATCGGCAAAACGGTTGAGCATGTCGAGATCCGCTGGCCCAAAATTATCAGGCGTCCGCAGGATGCCGGAGAGTTTGCCCGGCTGATGGCGGGCGAAACGCTGCATCATGTCGGCCGGAGAGGCAAATTTTTGCTTTTTTGCTTCGACAGCAAGGTCCTTGTTTCCCACCTGAGAATGGAAGGAAGATACAGACTGGATCGGGAGAACGTTCCCGTCGACCCATATACTCATGTCATTTTTCATTTTACCGACGATACCTCCCTGCGTTATCGCGATGTCCGTAAATTCGGGACGATGCATCTTTTCAGGAAGGGCGAGGAATGGAGGATGCTTCCGCTCAAAGAGCTGGGGCCCGAACCGTTCTCAAACTCTTTTTCGGCAGAAAGCCTGGCGCTGAGCTGCCGAAAAACGACGCGGGCTGTCAAACCGATGCTGCTGGATCAGCGCGCGGTTGTCGGACTGGGAAATATTTATACGGACGAAGCGCTTTTCAGAGCACGTATCCACCCGCTTACTCCTGCCGCGGATCTAACGATGCCGCAGATTAAAACGCTGCACGAAGCGATCGTCGAAACGCTCGGGGAGGCCGTGAAAATGGGCGGAAGCACGATCCGGACCTTTGTGAACAGCCGGGGGCACGCCGGTTTTTTTCAACAGAAATTGCAGGTATACGGACGCAAAGGGATGCCGTGCCCAAGGTGCGGGACGGCAATAGAGAAGATAAAAGTGGGCGGAAGGGGCACACATTTCTGTCCCGCCTGCCAGATTCGGGTGACGGGATCATGATTAAAGTCGGACTGACGGGCGGAATAGCCAGCGGGAAAACCACAGTGTCCGACTGGCTGAGAGCCCGCCGCTATCCACTGATCGACGCAGACCGGATCGCACGCGAAGTGGTTGCTCCCGGTGAACCGGGTTTATCCGCAATAGCCGGTGTTTTCGGGCAGGACATCATTCTGAAGAACGGGACACTGGACCGGCAGGCACTCGGCAGATTGATTTTCAATGATGAAAAAAAGCGCCGGCAGCTTAATGAACTGCTTCATCCGCTGATCAGGGAACGGATCGGATCCCGAGTGAAACAATTCCGGGAATCGGGTGCCCGTGCCGTTTTTCTTGATATTCCTCTGCTGTTTGAGGGGTCTCTTGATCGGTGGACGGATAAGACCCTTGTCGTCTATGTTTCGAAAGACAATCAACTCAGGCGGCTGATGTCGAGAAACCATTTCACGGAAACGGAAGCGCTGGCCCGGATTGATGCGCAGATGTCCCTTGAGGAAAAGAAAAAAATGGCTGATGCAGTCATTGATAATAACGGTTCAGTCGAAGAAACGGTCAGGCAGCTTCAGTCCATTTTAAAACAATGGAATCTTTTATAATTTTCACCGTTTTGTTCCGCAGGTGCAGACCTTTGCTTTTCATCCGGCTCCTTGTACGATAAAATAAAACTAACATCTAATACTTGGATTGAGGTGGAGAGAATGCGCTGTCCAAGCTGTAAAAAAGACGGGACCAAGGTACTGGATTCCCGTCCCGTGAACAGCGGGCGGGCGATTCGCAGAAGGAGAGAGTGCGAATTTTGTCATTACCGATTCACAACTTTTGAAAAAGTCGAAGAGACTCCTTTGATCGTTGTGAAGAAGGGCGACAATCGCGAGGCTTTCAGCAGCAACAAGATCCTGCGCGGGCTCATTAAGGCATGCGAAAAGCGTCCGGTCCCTCTGGAAAAGCTTGAAAACCTGGCGAACAGCGTGGAGAAAAAGCTTCGCGATGACGGGCGTTCTGAAGTGAACAGTCATGAAATCGGCGAGATGGTGATGAATGAGCTGGCCAAAGTCGATGAAGTAGCCTATGTACGTTTTGCTTCGGTCTATCGTCAGTTCAAAGATATCAATGTATTTGCACAGGAGATTCAGGAACTGAAGGATCAGCTGGAAAAAGCCAAAAACAGCCGAAAGGATGGGGACGGCTGACCTGATCTTTTTGGATGCGGCTGAGGGAGAATCGGTAAAGAGACCGATGCGGCTCCGTTTTGTAAAACAAGAGCCTGTGGCAGCGATTATGCGCCCAAGGCGTATCCTGAACTTTTTGAACGCCCTCTTTATACAGGACAGGATGATACGGAAGGGGGGACAAATATGCTGCAATCATGGAGAGAAGTGCTTCCGGGCGATCATTATACGGTCAGAGCGGACGGACTTCTCAATTATTATGATCAGAAAATTATCACACAGCTTTATCAGCCGCTCGTCGGTATTGAAGCGACGAGTCTCTATTTTTCGCTGCGGCAGGAGACGGGGCGCGGGCAAAACGATCAGACGGCGACTCATCACCATTTGATGGGAACAATGAATCTTTCGCTCGACCGCATTCTTCAGGCGAGAAAGAAGCTTGAAGCAGTCGGCCTGCTCCGGACGCTGAAGAAAAAGCAGTCGGATCCCGCTTTCTTTATGTATCTGCTGGTGCCGCCGCTCACACCGAATCAGTTTTTTAATGACGGGCTGCTGAACGTCTTTCTCTATCACCAGATCGGCTCGAAGGATTATCATCGTTTAAGCGAGCTATTTCTCGAGCAGCCCCCGGATTCAGAGGGCTTTGAGGATTTGTCCGCCGCTTTTGACGAAGTCTTTGAATCCATTCCGAGCAGCGAATTTTCCCGCGACCTGCAGGAGGACACACGCTGGGAGGATCGTGCACATCCGCAAAGACTGAAGTTCCGCAGCCATTTTGATTTCAGTCAGCTGAAGAATTATCTGTCCGACGCCATTGTTTCCGGGGAAGCACTGACTGAAGATGTCAGAGACGCCATTGAGAAACTTGCCTGCGTCTATCAGACGGACCCCTTTGACATGAGCCGGGCCGTCGAATCGGCGTCTCTGCATACGGGGACGGTGGATATCGGCCTGCTCAGAAAAGAAGTTCGGGACTATTACCGCCTGGAGCATGGGCCGAATGAGATGCCGGCTTTATATGAACGGACGCAGCCGGCGGAGGCCTGCGAGATGAGCGATAAAGTGCCTCAGACTGAGGAAGAGCAGCTGATTTCCTGGTATGAGACGAACTCGCCGTATCAATTGCTTGAGGAGCTCGGACACGGCAGCAAACCAGCGGCGCCCGATCTGCGTCTGGTGGAAAATCTGATGTTCGATACAAAATTGAATCCCGGTGTGATCAATGTACTGATTGATTATATTTCGAAGGTGAACGATAATAATTTAAACAAATCTTTTGTTGAGAAAGTAGCTGCCCAATGGTCGCGGGAAAACGTCCGGACCGTGCGCAACGCAATGTCTGTGGCCCGCGAAGAAAAGAAAAAACATACACAGCAGAAACTGCCGTCAGCAGCAAAGAGGCCGGCGGCAAACCGCAAACAGCCGGGCAGGGCCCGCAGCGAAGTCGTTCCGAAGTGGATGAAAAATCGGGACAAGGCGGGCGGCAAACGTCCGGACGGGGTTACGGAAGAAGAAGCTCAAAAACGGGCCAAGTGGCTTGAAGACTATTTAAATAGCATCTAATCACAAAAAGCGGGGGGCGAAGAAATGGAGCCAATCAAATCGGTACTGCGGGATATTGCAGATGAGCGGGGCATTCAGCAGGACCGGGAACGCCTGGCGGATAAACTGCTGGCCGCGAATCCGCGGATTGCCGGCTTTGTCCGGCAGAATCCGCAGATTACAAGACCGGTCTGGATGAAAAACGTCTCGGAGCTGTATCAGTTTGCCGAAGAATGGAACCATTGCGATCATTGTCCGGGGCTGGACAAGTGCCCGAATATGATGCAGGGATACAGGCCGGAGCTGATGAACGACAAGGGCAGACCGGTCCTTGCTTTTTCCCCGTGCCCCCTGTTTCAGAAACGAACGGCGAGCCGGCGGCAGAGCCGGTTAATTCGCAGTTACTATGTCCCGAAAGACATCCTGCAGGCAACGTTTGAGACGATCGATAAACGGGAACCGGGGCGTCAGCAGGCGCTGAAAGCTGCGGGTGATTTTGTCAAATCCTATCTCGACGGCGGAAGCGCAAAAGGGCTGTATGTCTGCGGACGGTTCGGCATCGGAAAAACGTATTTGATGGGTGCAGTGATGAATCGTCTGGCCGAACGCCGTTCGATCGCTTCGCTGATTGTCTACGCACCAGATTTTTTCCGGGAAATCAAAGGGGCCATTCAGGACAATTCTGTGGATAGAAAAGTCGATGTTCTGAAGAAAACCCCCGTTCTGATTCTCGACGACATCGGGGCGGAAACGATGACGCCGTGGATCCGCGACGAAGTGCTCGGCAGTATTCTCCAGTACCGGATCATGGAACATCTCCCGACACTGTATACATCCAATTTTGATTATGATGAACTGGAGGATCATTTTTCGTATTCGCAGAAAAGCGGTGTGGAAAGTGTTAAGGCCGAGCGCCTGATGGAACGCATCCGTCATTATACCGCACTTGTCCGGATGGAGGGCGCCAATCGCAGGTAGCTGCGGGGCCGGAAGCGTTTCCGCAGTTGCAGGATCGGCGGCCGGCAGAATAAGCATAGAACTTTTTTGAAAGAAAAGACGGCAGCGGGAGCATGATCCGCACCTCCCTCCCATATAGTTTTTATATAAGATGGGACGGGGAGGATGAACCATTGGATATTGCATTTGAAACCAGGCAGGAAGCTGTTGATTTTTACAGAGGGCTGCCTTCCACTTTCAGACAGACGGCGAGTGTGCTCCTGATCAACAGCCGTCTGGCCGTTTTTCCGGAGAATGAGTCCGAATATAAAGAATTTGCCCGTTTTATTTCACGGTTCATTATTGACAGGTATGAAAAAAAATGGCTGACAGAAATCATCGAGAGACATTATTTTTTTAGCGAACCGGAGGAAAAGGTTGCCATACTGGGCATTGTTGCCGCTATTTTTGCCGGCGAGAAGAACGATCTTCCGCAGACGGACGGACTGCCCGATCGCAAACAGCTGATTATCGATTCGCTGGCCGACATCCTGACGGAGCACGGTACGCTGTCCTTTCAGTCGATTCTCAGATTCCGGCTGACGGCTTATCGGGAAGGGCTCCGCCGTTTTGTCGAGATTGCGATTGATGAATACAAGCTGGAGCAGGAATATCAGGTATTCATTGACAAACTGCGCCGGATTATACGGGCTTATAAACCGCTTTGTGAAAAAATAGAAGTGTTTGACGAATCGCCCTTCAAATTATTTGACGATCATCACCGGCTGATCCGCAATGTGCAGTCGGTGCGCTCCTTCTATCCGCTGTTAAAACAGTGGGGCATTGAGGCAGAGCCGTCGATTATTCTGACGCTGATTGCCCTGGCGCCGAAGCAGGTCGTTGTCTATACCGACCGGCCGGAGCATGGGATGATGAAAACGCTGCATCAGGTATTTGAAGACCGTGTCTGCTTTCTCCCCAGCAGTTTTGCCGCGGAAAACGAGGCCGGCTATTCACCGATGACGAGGGCGAACACGGAATAATAACCGAGGCTCCTTCAGTTCACGTACCCGGCCGACCGGGCGTGTGAATCCGTCATCCGCTCATCTGAAAGGTAATAAGCGATACTCAGCGGGACGATCATCCCGGATGGGCCGATGTGCGATTGACACATGGGAGCGCAACCCGCCGGCCCGGATGAGCCACTGGGGAGAATTGAGGCCGGCTGACGGTGCACTTTACGATCTGGAAGAATAAGAAGGATAATCATTAAAAATACAAAAAGGGCTTTACAAGACAATTTTTTCCATATAGAATAAAAGTGTTATATAAGTTTTTAAGGAGGCTTGTCACAATGGTGATGAATAACGGACTCATTTATTCAGTTTCACCAATTGAATATCACGTTGTGACGGCCTCGGGAGCAGATCGTTTGAATCATTGAAAAATTTTAATCACTGAAACAAACCGCAGGTCATCAATGACTGCGGTCTTTTTGCGCCCTTTTTAGGATAAGGCCGTTTCGGCTTCACGCCGTCAGGGCCTTTTTCTGTATATAGGACCGGCTGTGCATCTATGGCGGGTTTTTATATAAATCGCTTAATTACAAATAGGAGGCGAAAGATATGCCGGCATTTTTATTAAAAAACGGCACGTATCCTGCAGCATCGGTACTGATGAATCAAGCCATTCAAAAACGGGGAGGAGGGAATCGAATGCTGAGACTGAACTTTCTTGACCTCACACTGACGATCACTGTCAGGCGGCCGCCATCCGTTCAGCAGCGTTATGAAGATGAACAAAGAATCAAAATGCTGATGGAACAAATGCTCGACAGACGGATCGATTATTCGCGATATTACAGATAATCAGGAGGATCTCTTAAAAAAACGGCAATGGCACCTGCCGATTTTGTTTTTTGGGGTGTGGACGGCCTAATTTTCTAATAACCGCTGTTTGAAAATATTTTGAGCGGCCATCATTATTCTATGTACTTAAAAAGCCGGAAATTTTGAAAGGATGCTTCCCAATATGCTACGATAAATGTATCAATATATTTCCGGAGGTGAATTCATTGAAAAAATTTCTTGTCTTGCTGGCGGACGGTTTTGAAGAAACGGAAGCGGTGACTGTCATCGATGTGCTTCGGAGGGGAGGCGTCGGCGTTGTCCTGTGCGCTCTTGAAAATAAACAAGTTGAAGGATCCCGGAAGATCGTGATTCAGGCGGATACGACGATCGATGCCGGCCCATTCACGGACTTCGACGGCATCTATCTTCCCGGCGGAGCAAAAGGTGCAACGACGCTGAGGGACGATGAACGGGTGCAGGAACTGATCCGTTATTATAAGGAAGAAGGCAGGAAGGTTGCCGCCATCTGTGCCGCGCCGATTGCTCTGGAACGGGCCGGTGTTCTGAAGGGCGAGACGGTGACGAGCAATCCGAATTTCCGTAGCCACATCAAGGATGCCGACTATGTTGAAGATCCTGTCGTTGTTTCCGGAAATATCATTACGTCGAGAGCCGCAGGGACCGCGCTTCCGATCGGTCTGGAAATTCTTCGCCAGCTCGGGCTGGAGAAAGAGGCAAAACAGGTCAGCAGCGACATGCTTTTTGATTTTCTGATGGATAATCGGGAAAAAATTAAAGCCTGAATCCGCTGCCTGCGTTCTGAGAGGCCCGGCGCTCCGCGCTTTTCAGCAGCGGCCGCCCGTTTCTTCTCGCTTTTTTGGCCGAGCGAATGAACTTGATTTCCGTCCGCGGACGTCCTATAATCAAAAATAGATTTCAATAGATGATCGGTGACGATGAGGACATGGGTTTTTCGGAACTGTTTTCAGAGAAGGAATGAGGGTGCGAATTCCTAACAGTGCGGAAAGCTTACCACCTCTGAACTTTGGCGGAGAACACGAGTATCCGCCGACGGCTTATTCCGTTATCAGATTCCTGAGCTGTCACGTGCGCTGTTAAGCAGGCTAACAAATTGGCCGGCAGAGTCGCCCGGACAGGAAATTGGGTGGAACCACGAGAAAGCACTCGTCCCTTTTGCGGACGGGTGCTTTTTCCGCAGATACGAAGCTTTTCCATCCATCACCTCTTCTTTCGAAGAAATCGCATCACTGAGTTGAAGTCAAAGGAGTGTTCTTTCATGTCAGTTATTCATATCACGTTTCCCGATCATAAGGTGAAGGAATTCCAGTCGGGTGTGACCACGGCGGAGATCGCGGCGTCGATATCATCGAGCCTTAAGAAAAAAGCGGTGGCCGGGAAAGTCAATCATAATTTGTATGATTTGACACGACCGATTGAAGAAGATGCTTCGATTGAAATAATTTCCCTTGATTCCGACGAGGGAATCGCGATCATGAGGCACAGCTGTGCGCACCTGCTCGCCCAGGCGCTGAGACGTCTCTATCCCGAAGTCAGGCTTGGAATCGGACCTGTTATTGAAAACGGCTTTTATTATGATGTAGACCTGTCGCATTCCCTGACAAAGGAAGATTTTCCGGCGATTGAAAAAGAAATGAAAAAAATTGTTGCCGAAAATCTGCCGATTGTCCGTGAAGAGGTTTCCCGTGAGAAAGCCGTTCAGATTTTTACGGAAATAAATGATCCTTTGAAGCTTGAGCTGATTCACGATCTTCCTGAAGACGCGGCCATCACGATCTACAGGCAGGGTGAATATGTAGATCTTTGCCGCGGGCCGCACCTGCCTTCCACCGGCAGGATTAGATCCTTTAAACTGATGAGCGTTGCCGGTGCCTACTGGCGCGGCGACAGCAATAATAAGATGCTGCAGCGCGTTTACGGCGTCGCGTTCCTGAATCAGAAAGATCTTGACGGCCATCTCCATTTTCTCGAAGAGGCACAAAAAAGAGATCATCGCAAGCTTGGCAAACAGCTCGGACTGTTCATGTTTTCCGAGGAGGCACCCGGAATGCCCTTCTATCTGGCAAACGGACAGATCGTCCGCACGGAATTGGAAAATTTCTCACGTGAGCTGCAGCGGCAAGCCGATTATCAGGAGGTACGTACGCCCCTGATGATGAATCAGAGACTTTGGGAAAACTCCGGCCACTGGGATCATTACCATGAGAATATGTACTTTACCAAGGTGGATGATATCAGCTACGCCCTGAAGCCGATGAATTGTCCGGGCCATATGCTGATTTATAAAGATACCCTTCATTCCTACCGCGATCTTCCGATAAGGATTGCCGAATTCGGCCAGGTTCACCGTCACGAACTCAGCGGGGCGCTGAACGGTATGCTGCGGGTCCGCACATTCTGTCAGGACGATGCGCATATCTTTGTCCGGCCGGATCAGATCGAAAGTGAAATTAAAAACATTTTTGAGCTGATCGGCAAAATATACAGCACCTTCGGCTTTGAGTATACAGTGGAGCTCTCGACCCGCCCGGAAGACCATATGGGCAGTATTGAACTTTGGGATCAGGCGGAAGCTTCTCTAAGCCACGTATTGGAAGATATGAATATGCCGTACAGCATTAATGAGGGCGACGGCGCCTTCTACGGTCCAAAAATTGATTTTCATATTAAGGACGCTCTGGGGCGGAGCCATCAATGCGCGACGATCCAGCTCGATTATCAAATGCCGGAAAAATTTGATCTGACTTATATCGACGAAAATAATGAAAAGGTGCGTCCGGTGGTCATTCATCGCGCCATTTACGGTTCGCTTGACCGCTTCTTCGGCATCCTGATCGAACATTTTGCCGGCGCGTTCCCGACGTGGCTGGCGCCCGTTCAGGCCGAGCTCATACCGGTTGCCGATGTCCATCTGGACTATGCCTCTAAACTCGAGCATGATTTAAAAGCGACCGGCATCCGGGCACACGCCGATCGCCGTGCGGAAAAGCTGGGCTACAAGATCCGCGACGCTCAGACGCATAAAATTCCGTACACACTTGTCGTCGGCGATCATGAAATCGAGAGCAGCACGATCAATGTCCGCAAATACGGCGAACAGGAATCCAACACGGTCCCGTACGAGACATTTAAAGCCGCCATACTTGAAGAAATTAAGAAAAGGGTCACGAAAAAACCGGTCGTTAAATAATTTCCGGTCGTAAAGAGCAGCATGCCGGCCGTTAAAACGTTCACGAATGGAAGTTGATTTTCCGGAATCCGGGAGGCGGGGCGCAGGCCTTGCAAAAAGCATATTGGCGTGCTATAGTGGAAACGTGATTTAATATTGATGAAAGCAGAGGCGCCCGGCTTCTCACCTGGGACGACGCAGAATTGCTGTTGTCGGGTTTGAATATAAGGTTGAATTTTCAATGCGGGCGTTTATGCGCTCGCATTTTTGTTTGACTGCTGCAGAAGTCGTTCGTGCAAGTTTCAGACCGAATCCGCGTTCCACGGCCTGTCCGCTGCCGACTGCCGCGGCCGGGGCGGTCTCTGTCCTGCACTTGTCTTTATGTTCATCCGGTCCCGGATCTTATTTTTAAAATATTTTGGAGGTGGCTCGATATTAGCAAAGAAATGATTGTCAACGAGGGGATCCGCGCTCAGCAGGTCCGGCTGATTGGTCAAAATGGGGAACAAGTCGGCATTAAAAGCAAGTCGGAAGCTTTGGCTCTGGCTCATCATGTCAATCTTGATCTGGTCATGGTTGCGCCTGGTGCCAGACCTCCGGTTTGCCGCATCATGGACTACGGCAAATACCGTTTCGAACAGCAGAAAAAGGACCGGGAAGCCCGCAAAAATCAGAAAGTGATCAGCATCAAGGAAATTCGCCTGAGCCCGAGTATTGAGGAACATGACTTCAATACGAAAATGCGCAATGCAAAAAAGTTTCTTGAGAACGGCGATAAGGTGAAGGCCTCTGTCCGTTTCCGGGGACGGGCGATCACGCACTCCGATCTCGGACGGCAGGTTCTTGAAAAACTGGCTCAGGAATGCGCGGATATCAGCGTGATTGAGGCAAAGCCGAAAATGGAAGGCCGAAGCATGTTCTTAGTGCTTGCCCCTAAGGCCGAAAAGTTAAGTAAGTAATCAAGGAGCGCGATTGAAGGGGCTCCGTAGGAGGAATTTTTATGCCAAAAATGAAAACACACAAGGGTGCCGCAAAGCGTTTCAAGAAAACGGGCACCGGAAAAATGAAACGGAACCATTCGTACACAAGCCATATGATGAGCCACAAATCTCAGAAGCAAAAACGCAATCTGCGTAAGAGCGCCATCGCAACATCTACTTTGGCAAATAAAGTCAAGAAAATGATCAACGCTTAATTAAATAAGAACGTAGCCGATTTTCATATTTTTTAAAGTCTGTTCGGCGGCGCGGAAAAATAAAAGCAGGATGGCCGTGAAAGCACAGTCTGAGGGGCGTACAGGCTTCATGGAATGCAGTGCCTTCGACGGGGACACGTATGGTTTGCCGTTGGGATCTCTCGATGAGTTGTCGGGAGCGGCTCACAGGCTGATGCGGGGATTCGGCAGCCATTTTTCCGGACGTTTCGAACGGCCTATTTAGGAGGTTTTTATAATGGCAAGAGTAAAAGGCGGATATGTGACGCGGCGCAGACGCAAAAGAGTGCTGAAACTGGCCAAGGGCTATTTCGGTGCTAAACATAAATTATTCAAGGTGGCTCAGGAGCAGGTCTTCAAATCGCTGACCTATGCTTATCGCGACCGCCGTCAGACCAAACGTAATTTTCGCAAATTGTGGATTGCGCGGATTAATGCCGCGGCCCGGATCAACGGTTTATCTTACAGCAAGCTGATCCACGGCTTAAAGACGGCCGGTATTGAGGTCAACCGGAAGATGCTGGCCGATCTCGCCGTTCATGATGCGAATGCATTTGCAACGCTTGCTGAAAAGGCAAAAACAGCTAAATAAATTTGAAGCATGTTTGAATTAAAAATGGAGAGCCGGCGCTTGAATGCAGCCGGCTCTTATTTTAACCGTTTTTCCTATTAAACGCCTTGTTCCAGCCGGGTGAGCATCTGATCGCGGAACGCGGCATCGGATTTGTTCCAGATCACTTCCATCAGGACGCCGAGTCCCGGCAGCATTTTTTCCTCACCGTTCCGGATGGCGTCGACGATCGTCTCCTGGAGCTGTTCTTTGTTGTCGCCGGATAAATTGTGCAGCACCGCGCGGCGGATATCCAGATCCATAATGAATCGGGCTCCTTTCTTTAAGCATTTTATACAGGCAATATGGTATAGTATGGATTAAACACATGAATTTATGTAGGGACGGAATCATCACAGACAGAAAAATTTCCTTACTAAAAGGAGTCTTTTCTTTGAGACGTATGGTATCGCTGCAAAATGAAAAAGTTAAAAGCTGGAAGAAGCTTCAGATGAGAAAATGGCGGGAAAA
This sequence comes from Sporolactobacillus sp. CQH2019, assembly GCF_028765345.1. Taxonomy (GTDB): domain Bacteria; phylum Bacillota; class Bacilli; order Bacillales; family Sporolactobacillaceae; genus Sporolactobacillus. The sequence goes on along the minus strand of NZ_JARAJZ010000002.1, from coordinate 398,160 downwards.
GGAAGGAATGTACCTGCTTGAAGGTCCTCACTTGCTGCAGGAAGCTCTTTTTACAGCGTATGATCGACTGACGGCCATCATCATGGATGAAGGATTTCATTTGCCTCCGGACTGGCCGATAGAGGATATCGAAGTTTATCAGGTCACGCATAAAATTTTTACCGAATTGTCACAGACGGAAACGCCGCAGGGAGTCATCGGCATTTGCCGGATGATTCCGCCGGCTCTTTCTATCCGGAAGGGTCATTATCTGCTCGTCGACGGTGTACAGGATCCGGGGAATCTCGGCACGCTGATCCGAACCGCGGACGCGTTCGGTCTCGATGCGGTATTTCTCGGTGAAGGCTGTGTCGACGGTTACAATGCAAAAACACTGCGCTCGGCGCAAGGATCGCATTTCCATCTTCCCGTTATCCATCGCGATCTGTTTGCCGTTACGGCAGAGATGAAGAAATCGGGCATTCCGCTCTACGGCTCGTCGCTGCAGGGAAAGGATATGACAGGCATCGCCGCGGACGGCCCTTATTTCGGCCTTGTAGTCGGCAATGAGGGTAACGGCGCCTCTCCCGAACTGCTGGCGGAAATGGATAAAGAAGTGAAAATTCCGATGGCCGGGCGTGCGGAATCGATGAATGTCGCGGTTGCTGCGGGCATTCTTCTTTACTGGCTGCAGACGGAAGGGCTTGCACACGGCGCATAAAATGCCTATACTAATAAAGAATCCATTGAAGGGGTCTTGTCAGGCCCTTTCTTAATCATGAAAAGCCGAGACGGAGAGCAGTACTTCCGCACCGCCATAAAGGGAAGGCACGCCATGGACTGAAAGCGCGCCGATGGGACGGACGGAACGAATTCACTCCCGAGCTGCCATTTGAACATTGATTGTTAGTTAAGAATGGACCGGTCCAATCCGCCGTTATTCAGATTTTTGAGTGGACAGCGAGTTTCAATCGCTGTCAACGAGGGTGGTACCGCGATGCTTCGTCCCTTTACAGGGGCGGAGCTTTTATTTTCCAAAAAACAAGGGGTGGAGAAAAAATGCTGCAGGAAAAGTTGCTCGAACTGCGAGACGCCGCATTGAAGAATATCGGATCGGCGAACAGCCTGAAGCAGCTTCAGGACATTCATGTCCGTTATCTCGGGAAAAAGGGTCCGATTACAGAAGTGCTGAAGGGCATGGGCAGGCTGGCAAAAGAGGAACGTCCGGTCATCGGTCAGCTGGCAAATGACGTAAGGAAAGCGATCGGCACACGGATTGAGGGAAAAAAGGCCGAAATCGAGGCAAAAGTGCTGGAGGCGCGGCTGGAAAGCGAGAGAATTGATGTAACCTTGCCGGGAAGAAAGATTCGGGTGGGGGGACACCATCTGCTGGCGTCCGTCATCCGTGAGGTGGAAGACCTTTTTATCGGCCTCGGATTTTCAATTGCCGAAGGCCCTGAGGTGGAAGAGGATTATTATAATTTTGAAGCGCTGAATCTTCCGAAAGATCATCCGGCCCGTGATATGCAGGACTCTTTCTATATCACGGATGAAGTTCTGCTGCGGACCCATACTTCGCCGATGCAGGCGCGTACGTTGGAGGCTCATAAAGGGAAGGGACCCGTTAAAATTATCTGTCCCGGAAAAGTATACCGTCGCGATAATGATGATGCCACGCACTCGCATCAGTTTATGCAGATTGAAGGGCTCTATGTCGATAAAAATGTCAGGCTCAGCGATCTGAAAGGGGTGCTGACCGTCTTTGCCAAGCATGTGTTCGGTGCCGAACGCGAAATCCGGCTGCGGCCGAGCTTTTTTCCTTTCACTGAACCATCCGTTGAAATGGATATCTCTTGTTTCAGATGCGGGGGCCGCGGCTGCTCCGTCTGCAAGGGAACCGGCTGGATTGAAATTCTCGGTGCCGGCATGGTGCATCCGAACGTACTCAGGATGTCCGGATTCGATCCGTCGGTTTATACCGGGTTCGCTTTCGGTATGGGGCCGGAACGGATTGCGATGCTGAAATACGGCATTGAGGACATCCGCCATTTTTACACGGATGATCTCCGCTTTCTGAGACAATTTAAACGGGCATAAGGAGGAGGCTCAAAATATGTTGGTTTCATATAAATGGCTGCAGGATTACGTGGATCTGGACGGCGTGACGCCTGAAGAGCTGGCGGACAGGATTACGAATACGGGGATTGAAGTCGAGCATCTGACCTATCCCGGAAAAGGGCTGAGCGGCATTGTGATCGGCAAAGTGCTGTCGTGTGAACCGCATCCGAAGTCGGATCACCTTCATCTTTGCCGCGTGGATCTCGGTAAGGAGACCGTCCAGATCGTCTGCGGCGCGCCGAATGTCGCAGCCGGCCAGAAAGTGCCTGTTGCGACGGGGGGCGCACGGATCGGCGGCAATGTGAAAATCAGGCAGTCGAGGTTCCGCGGCGAAGAATCCGACGGGATGATCTGCGCGCTCGATGAACTGGGGGTCAACAAGGAGTTGGTGCCGAAAGAATACGCGGACGGCATCTATGTGTTCGACGACGATGTTCCCGTCGGTGCCGACGCGTTGCCATATCTGAATCTGGATGATGCGATACTTGATCTGGATATTCTGATTAACAGTGCCCACTGTATGAACATGATCGGAGTCGCTCATGAAGCGGCCGCCATCTTTGACCGCCCGCTTCACATCCAAAGGCCGAATCCGAGTGAAAGCGATCAGGCCGCGGCCGACAGGATCAGTCTGAGTGTGGAGGCGGCGCAAAAAGTGCCTTATTATGGCGCACGGCTGATCGAGAATATCGAGCTTGCTCCTTCACCGCGCTGGATGCAGCTCCGTTTGATGGCTGCGGGCATTCGGCCGATCAGCAACGTTGTCGATATTTCCAACTATGTGATGATTGAGTACGGACAGCCGCTGCATACGTTTGACTTCGATGCTTTCGGATCAAACCGGGTGCTGGTCCGTTTTGCCGGCCGGAATGAAACGATCCAAACGCTTGACGGCCAGGAACGGGCGCTGACCCCGGAGGATATTGTCATCACCAACGGCAAACAGGCCGCGGCTGTTGCCGGAGTCATGGGCGGTGAAAGTTCGGAAGTGACACCGTCGACCGAAACGGTGCTCATGGAGTCCGCCGTTTTCGACCCGATCTCGATCCGAAAAACGGCCGCCCGCCTGCAAATGCGGACCGATGCCAGCAGCCGTTACGAGAAGGGGCTGGATAGAAACCGCGTTGCGCCGGCGTCCGACCGGGCTGCGGAACTGCTCGCGAAATATGCGCATGCGCGCGTTTTAAAAGGCATTGTCGAACAAGGCGATCGGACGGTGCCGGAAACAGTCATTACAATGCCGTGGGAAAAAATCAATCAGGTACTCGGAGCCGATCTTTCTTTCGGTGTGATCAAGAAGACGCTCGAGCGTCTTGGATTTACTGTTGAAAATCAAGGCGATACAATTCATGTCCGCGTCCCGTCCAGACGTTTTGATGTAACCATTCCGGAAGATCTGGTCGAGGAAGTGGGACGCATTTACGGATACAATCATATTCCCGCAACTTTGCCCGAGGGATCGGCGATTCATGCAGGGCTCACACCCTACCAGAAACTTCGCAGACGCACAGAACGCCTGATGGAAAGCGCGGGGCTTTTCCAGGCCTATACCTATTCACTGACGACCGACGCTCATGCATCGGCGTACATTGTCCGCCCGACTTCTGAAACGGCGGCAAGAGTTGTCTGGCCGATGAGTGAGGAACACGCTGCGCTTCGTCAGAGCATTGTTCCTCAGCTGATCGATGTCGTTAAATATCATCTGAACCGTCAGATGCCCGATGTGGCGCTTTACGAAATCGGAAAAGTCTTTATTCCGAAGCCGGGGGATCCGCGTCCCGGCGAAGAGGAACATCTTGCCGGAGCCGTAACCGGGAGAAGCGCGGAACGCAACTGGGAAGGCGAACCGCGGCCGGTTGATTTCTACACAGTCAAAGGTATTCTCGAAACTCTGTTCGAGGCGCTGGCTGTTTCTGAACGGATTGATTACCGTCCCGCCAGGCGGGAGGAACTGCATCCCGGACAAACGGCGGAGATTTTTCTCGACGGAAAAGTGATCGGCTACGTAGGCGCCCTTCATCCGAGAGCCCAGAAAGACGCCGGCTTGAATGAAACATTTGTTTTTGAAGTCGCTATCGAGTCGTTGCTCAGAGCGCATGAACCGGAGATCGTCTATAAAAATCTGCCTCGTTTTCCTTCAATCACGCGCGATATTGCACTCGTGGTTGACCGTTCTGTTTCCGCGGCGGATCTTGAGCGTATCATTCGGGAGACAGGCGGACCGCTGCTTGCTTCGGTCAGACTCTTCGATGTTTACGAAGGGACGCATGTTGCCAAGAATGAGAAATCACTGGCATTCTCGCTTGTCTACCTCGATCCGGAGCGGACGCTGACCGATGATGAGGTGAATGCTGCGTACAGTCGGATCATCGATGCCTGCAGCCGGGTGGGCGCCCGGCTCAGAGATTAAGGATTAAAATAAACAATAATATAGAAGATAAATGGCGAAGAGGGGACATGAGCTGTCCAGTCCTCCTCTTTTTTTCGAATCGGTTTCCTTTATAAGATAAAATAATGGCGTTTAGAAGAAAGAGATAAAGAAGGCGGCTTCGGCACCTGAAATGTTTTTTACGGGATGTTCTGATTATTTGTGTTTCCCTTCCTTCACATAAGCCGGGGATGCTTATCAACGCTGGACCGGCCTTTTTCCTGCCCGTTTTTCAAACGGCCGACTTTTTGATATGATTAACTTAAAGAATGGATGCAGCCTGAACCGGGACAAGGAATATCTTTCCGCGGGAATGAGCGGCCTACACCCCCGGAAGACGGCCGTTTTTGTCGAAAAACTTGCAAACCCTTCGTTAATCGGCTGCACAATAGGAGGGCAAATAACGAACTAAGAGATGCGCCTGTCCTGCAGCCGTGCCGTGACGGGCATCGGAAATCAGGGAAACGCCGTTTTAATCTGCGTACACACTTTCGGAAAACGTGAAGTTTTCAGCCGAGGCATTTTCTTCTTGAAAAAAATTTCTGCCGTTTCTCCGGAGTTATCGGACATCCTCTTATCAGAAAGATGGGATTGAACATATGCTGCTTAACATAATCATCATTTTGCTGCTTGCCGCCGGTTTCTTTACGGGATTCCGGCGCGGCTTGGTTCTTCAGTTGGTTCATCTAGCCGGGTTCATTGTTTCTTATATCGTTGCTTTTTTGTATTACAAACAGCTGGCGGGGGTTCTTAAATTCTGGCTGCCTTTTCCGACATCGGCGGCGCAGAGCGGAACGTTCAGTTTTTTAGGAACCCTCAATCTGCAGAGCGCCTATTATCAGGCGATCGCTTTTGTCATTCTTTTTATTGCTGCGAAAATCGTGCTGAATATTCTCGGTTCTATGCTTAATTTTCTGGCGGAAATGCCGATTATCCGTTCGGTGAACCATCTGTCGGGAGGTTTGCTCGGCTTTGTGGAAATCTATCTGATCGTCTTTCTTCTGCTCTATGCGGGGGCACTGACGCCGATGGGCGGCATTCAGTCTTCGATCGGCCACTCGTCGCTGGCACAATCGATCATCGGCAATACGCCGCTGTTTTCTAAAATGTTCAAGAGTATGTGGGTAGCTTTTATGGTCTGGAGATGACCGGCCGCCGGGCGAAATCGGCAAATTTTTCTCTCTTCAGGGGAAAAGAGTGATCGAATTGAATAAAAAACAGATTATTGATAAATTGGATGCTATTGCTCTCTATATGGAAATCATCGGGGAAAATTCTTTTAAAGTGGCTGCTTATCGCAGAGCCGGACAGGCGTTGGAAACAGACCGGCGTTCGATGGCCGGAATCGACGATGTGTCCGCGATCAAGGGCATCGGCCGCTCGACGGCCCGTGTCATCGAGGAACTGATGGCAACCGGCGAATCTTCCGTACTTCGGAATCTGCAGGAAAAAATCCCGGAAAGCCTGCTTGATCTGCTTCATATTGCGGGGCTGGGCGGGAAGAAGATCGGTACATTATACCGGACGCTTCACGTGACCGACCTGGCGTCACTGCGTCAGGCCTGTGAACAAGGACGTGTAAGCGCTCTTCCCGGTTTTGGAAAGAAGACGGAAGAAAAACTGCTGAAGGCAATTGAAGAAGGAAAAAAGCGTCCGGAAGTCCTGTCTATCGCTTATATGACCGACCTTGCGGAAACAATAGAATCGATCCTCGGGACAATCCCGGAAATCAGCCGCTTTTCCAGGGCGGGGAGCCTCAGACGGGTAAAAGAGACGATGAAAGATCTGGATTTTGTACTGGAAACCCGGAATCCTGAGAAAGCGGCGGACCGGATTCTGGAGCAGCTGCCCGTGTCCGAAGTGATCGGGCGCGGAGACGCCAAAATAACGGTTCTGATGAATGACCGCTATCAAGTCTCGGTCGACTTCCGTTTGGCTTCACCTGAAACATTCATTACAACGCTTCATCATTTCACCGGGTCTAAAGAACATAACATCCTGTTGCGCCATCTGGCAAAGGAACGCGGCGAAAAGATCAGTGAATACGGTATTGAACTCGGAGACGGCCGTGTGCTCACTTTTTCCAGCGAATCTGAATTTTACCGCCATTTCGGACTGAACGAAATTCCGCCCGAAGTACGCGAAGGGACGGATGAAGTGGAGCGGGCGCACCGTGCGCCGCTCGGGCTGATTAAACTGACGGATATTAAAGGCGATCTGCATATGCACTCGACATGGAGCGACGGTTCGCATACCATTGGGGAAATGGCCGAGGCGATGAGGGCGAAAGGGTATGCGTACGCCTGCCTGACCGATCATTCCAAGTCGCTGCGAGTGGCCGACGGTCTTTCCGAACGCCGGCTGTTCGATCAGCTTGAAGAAGTCGCACGGGTCAATGCGCGGTACGATGACTTTGTTCTCTATTCCGGCGTAGAGATGGATATTTTGCCGGACGGAACTTTGGATTATAAGGACGATGTGCTTGAAAAGCTTGATTTTGTTATTGCGTCTATTCATTCTTCTTTTAACCAGAGCCGGGCGGATATCATGAAAAGGCTTGAGGCCGCCTGCAGAAATCCGTATGTCCGGCTGATTGCCCATCCGACCGGGCGGCTGCTTGGGAAACGCAGCGGCTACCGCACCGATGTCGACCGTCTGATTCAACTGGCATCCGAAACGGGAACGGCGCTGGAGCTGAATGCAAATCGCAACCGTCTTGATCTCTCCTCGGCATGGGTATGCAAGGCCCAGGATGCGGGCGTTAAAATAGCGATTGATACGGACAGCCATTCGATGAAAATGATTGACGAAATGGGGCTTGGCGTCCGGACGGCAGCGCGCGGCTGGATACGTCCGGAGACGGTGCTGAACGCCCTTCCGGCCCGGCAGTTTGCCGATTTTATCAGGCGGAAGAAAGCGCCGTATTCAGGTTAAAAAGCTTCTCCTTTTTTTCTGCTTCGAAGTTTCAATTGCTTCTTATTTTAATACAATGTGATTTTTTAATTTTCTCCAAAAGGAGATGCGGCAAGTGAATGAACATGCACTTAAAGCATTGGAATATGAAAAAATAAAGCAAAAACTGATCCATTTTACCGCGTCTTCGCTTGGCAAAAGCCTGATTGAACAGCTGGCTCCGTCCGGAGATCTGCGCGAAGTCGGGGAGCGCCAGGAGGAGACGGATGAAGGGGCTGCGGTGCTGCGTCTGAAAGGATCGGTTCCGTTCGGAGGGATCACCGATATCAGGCCGGGTCTGAAACGGTCAAAGATAGGAAGTATGCTTATGGCAAGGGAGCTGCTCGATATTGCCGATACGATCCGCGGCGCACGCCTGATGAAAAATTTTATCCTTGATCTGGCCGAAACCGGGCAGGTCGAACTGCCGATACTGACCGGGCTGGTCCGGGAAATGGAGCCGGCGGGCGGCCTGGAACGGCAAATACGCGCCGCGATTGACGACCAGGGGGGCGTCATGGATTCAGCGAGCTCCGCGCTCCGCCGTATCCGCGCTCAGATCCGGACGGCCGACAGCCGCGTCAAACAGAAACTGGAAAACATCGTCCATTCAAGCGGTACGTCGAAGATGCTGTCGGATCCGATTATCACGATCCGCAATGATCGCCACGTCATCCCGGTCAAGCAGGAATACCGTGGTGCTTTCGGAGGCATCGTCCATGACCAGTCGGCCTCGGGAGCGACACTTTTCATTGAACCTCAGGCCATTGTCGACCTGAATAATCAGCTGAGCGAAGCAAGGGCAAAAGAACGGCATGAAGTGGAACGGATTCTGCGCGTCCTGACCGGAGAGACGGCAAAATCGGCGGACAGTCTGCTGGACCAGGTTGCCGGTCTCGCCCGTCTGGACTTCATTTTTGCGAAGGCTGATTACGGACACGCAATCAAAGGTTCGCGGCCGACGCTTAACGATCGCGGAATCATTAAAATGAAAAAGGCGCGCCATCCGCTCATCGATCCGGAACGTGTGGTGCCGATCGATGTCATTTTCGATGAATCAACGCACGCCTTGATCATTACCGGGCCGAATACAGGGGGCAAGACCGTCTCATTGAAAACGATCGGACTGGTGACGCTGATGGCCCAGTCCGGACTTCAGATACCTGCGGAAGACGGCTCGGAAATCTGCGTTTTCAAGAAGGTCTTTGCAGATATCGGCGATGAACAGTCCATTGAACAAAGCCTTAGCACGTTCTCTTCCCATATGACCAACATTGTCGCTATTATAAAAGAAGTCGATTTCGGCAGCCTCGTTCTATTCGATGAACTGGGTGCGGGAACCGATCCCCAGGAAGGGGCGGCGCTGTCGATTGCCATTCTGGATGCGGTTTATGCGCGAGGCGCGACCATTGTCTGCACGACCCATTACAGCGAGCTGAAAGCGTATGCTTACGAAAGAGCAGGTGTGATGAATGCCAGTGTCGAATTCGATGTGGAGACACTGAGTCCGACTTACCGGCTGCTGCTCGGCGTTCCCGGACGGAGCAACGCTTTTGAAATTTCGAAAAAACTGGGCCTGCCGGCCGACATTATCGATGCCGCCAAACTGCAGATCAGCCGCGAAACGAATCAAGTTGATAAAATGATCGCCTCGCTGGAAAAGAACCGGAAAGCGGCGGAACGGGAAGAAGAAACGGCGCGCCGCCTCAAGCTTGAGGCCGAGGAAAAAGAGGCGTCTCTTGCAGAAAAGCTGAACGAACTGGAAAATAAGAAAGAACTGATTCTGAAACAGGCGAAGAAAAAAGCGGAGCATTCGCTGCAGGAAGCGCGGCTTGAGGCCGAGGCCATCATCGATGAGCTGCGTCATTATCAAAAACAGGGGCAGGTCAAAGAACATCAGCTGATTAATGCCAAGACGAGGCTGTCCCATGCTCTGGATGCCCTGGATCAGCCGGATCGCAAATCTTCTCCCGTTCCCGTGAAAAAGGCGGCAGCCGGTTTTAAACCGGGCGACCGTGTGAAGATCGTCAGCTACGGCCAGGACGGTTACATCGTAGAAAAAATCAACGATCACGAATATCTCGTTCAGGTAGGAATCCTGAAGATGAATGTAGCCGGAACGGATCTTAAGAGCGTGAGGGAAGAGAAAAAAGTGCGTCCCGTGGTCAATGTCCGTACGTCGGGACGGACGGTGAAGCCGGAACTGGATCTGCGCGGCGAGCGCTACGAGGATGCCATGCTTAAAGTCGAGAAATACCTTGATGAAGCCATGCTCGCCGGATATCCCCGCGTTTCGATCATTCACGGAAAAGGGACGGGAGCACTTCGAAAGGGTGTGACGAAGCTGATCGAGAAACATCCGAGGGTTAAAGATTCGCGTCTCGGCAGCCAGGGGGAAGGCGGCAGCGGAGTCACGGTCGTCGAGTTTAAGTAAATGCGGCGGGAAAAATCATCGCGTGAGCTGAATAATGGAATCTCGCCGATGGAGATGCTATACTTTGTCACATAAGAAGTAAGAATGATACAAGGAGGTCATGATTCCATGGCTATCAATCAGGTAAATGACGCAAATTTTGCGGATGAAACATCGAAAGGACTTGTGCTGGCCGATTTTTGGGCGACGTGGTGCGGCCCGTGCAAAATGATGGCTCCGGTTCTTGAAGAAGTCGATTCCGAATTATCGGATAAACTGAAAATCGTCAAGCTTGACGTTGATGAAAATCAGGCGACTGCAAGCAAATTCGGCGTGATGAGCATTCCGACGATGTTTCTCTTTAAAGACGGCGAAATTGCCGATAAGGTTGTCGGCTTTACACCGAAGGAAGCTCTCGTTGACCGTATCAAGCAGCACATCGGCTGATTACTACTGTAAAACGGATCGGGAAGCATCCGCAAGAACCGGAGCAGAAACGCGCAAAGCGTTTTTGACTCCGGTTTTCTGTTTCTCCGCAGTTCCGTGAGAGATGGTTGAATCTTTTGCCCATCTCAGTGATAATAAAAAGATGCAGGTTTTCTATTTTATTCGATACTCTGCTTCACAGTTTTTGTAAAGGATGAAGGAAACATGGCCAGCCGAAAAATTAAAGAGAAACTCAGCCTGCTGCCGAAACAGCCGGGCTGTTACCAAATGAAAAATATGCAGGGGGAAATTATCTACGTCGGAAAAGCCAAAAATCTGTTCAATCGCGTTCACTCCTATTTCAGCGGGTCGCACGATGCCAAGACGCAGCGCCTTGTTGCCGATATTGCCGATTTTGAGTATATCGTCGTATCCTCGGAAATCGAATCCCTGCTGCTCGAAATCAATCTGATTAAGAAATATGAGCCTAAATACAATATCATGCTTAAGGATGATAAAAGTTATCCTTATATCAAACTGACTTCAGAGACGTATCCCCGCCTGATCATTACGCGAAAAGTCAATCGGAAAAGCGGTAAATATTTCGGCCCTTATCCGAATGTCACGGCGGCAAATGAAACCAAGCGGCTGCTTGACCGTCTCTATCCGCTTCGGAAATGCCGGACCCTGCCGAATCGCGTCTGTCTGTATTACCATATCGGTCAGTGCCTTGCGCCATGCGTCAATGATATACCGAAGGAAACGTTTCAGAAAATGACCGAAGAAATCACCCATTTTCTGAACGGCGGCTATCAGGAAGTAAAACTCAGGCTGAAACAGGAAATGATCGACGCGTCAAACCGGCTGAATTTTGAAAAAGCCAAAGAGCTGCGCGATCAGATCCGCAGCATCGAGACTTTGATGGAAGAGCAGAAAGTGATTCTTAACGATCTTGATGACCGGGATATATTCGGCTATGCCTACGACAAAGGATGGATGTGTGTTCAGGTCTTCTTTATGCGCCAGGGAAAATTAATCGAGCGCGATGCGTCGATGTTTCCCTTTTATCAGGAACCGGAAGAGGATTTTCTGACTTTTATCGGCCAATTTTATTCCCGCCGGAATCATATCAAACCCAAAGAAGTGCTGATCCCAAATCAGGTTGACCGGCAGCTTGCCGGACAGATGTTGAAAACCGCCGTCCTTCAGCCGCAGCGCGGGCGGAAAAAAGAGCTTGTGCAGATGGCGGTTAAAAATGCGCAGATTGCTCTTAAAGAAAAATTCGCTTTAATTGAACGCGACGAAAAACGAACGGTCGGCGCCGTCGAACAGCTCGGAAAAGCACTGGACATGCCGGCACCGCACCGGATCGAGACGTTTGACAACTCAAATATTCAGGGAACGGATCCCGTTTCGGCCATGGTTGTTTTTGAGGACGGCCGCCCGAAAAAAAACGATTATCGTAAATACCGCATTAAGACGGTCGAAGGTCCGGATGATTACGCGACAATGAAAGAGGTCGTCCGCCGCCGCTATACGAGGCTGCTTAAAGAGGCTGCTGTTCTGCCGGATCTGATTCTGATCGACGGCGGCAAAGGACAGCTTGCCGCAGCCATTGATGTTCTGGAAAATGAATTCGGCCTTTATATTCCTGTCTGCGGCCTTGTCAAGGATGATAAGCACCGGACTTCGCAGCTGGTCGCGGGCGAGCAGTCGCTGCCTGTTCCTCTTGCCAGAAACAGTCAGGCTTTTTATCTGCTGCAGCGCATTCAGGATGAAGTGCACCGCTTTGCTATTACATTCCACAGGCAGGTCAGGAACAAAGCGATGATCCATTCCGTACTGGACGATATCCCGGGAATCGGCAAACAGCGGAAGCAAGCACTGCTGCGGAAATTCGGCTCTGTAAAGAAAATTCGCGAGGCAAGCAGCGAGAATTTAATGGAAGCCGGCCTGCCGCATAAAATAGCGGAGAACGTTAAAAAATATTTGAGCGATCCTTCTTAAAAGGTGTTGTTTCAAAACATGAATTTTGTTATAATTTCCGTAACTTAATTTTTTCAAATATCTAGTGATAGAGGAGCGGTCTTCATGACTAAACCGCGCGAGAAGGGTGAACTTCACCGACCGCGGCGGAAAGGGGAGCCTGCCGAAGCCGGAAGCGGTTCATCACGCAGCCGGCTGGATCTGCGCTGAATAAGCGCAGAGCTGTCACACTCATGGGTGTGGAGAACTATCTCAGCATGTTGGAAAACGTTCGATTGTTCAGCAGCGGGGATTCTCGCTGTTCTTTTTATCAGCGAAGATGTTCGAAATTTAAGGAAGTACGTGCTCTTTCAAGGGTCCCGCTGTTTCTGTATAGAGGGCGAGAGAGGGGCGGCGGCAGATCTTATGCCGGCCAATAACTAAAGGAGCGAGGAAGAGTGGCTTTAACAGTGATGAAGTTTGGTGGAACATCGGTAGCGACGGTGGAGCGGCTTCAGAAGGTCGCGGACAGGATCATCGACAGGAAGAAGGCCGGCAGTCAGCTGATTGTCGTCGTTTCTGCGATGGGCAAGACAACGGACGAACTGGTGTCGATGGCTGGTGAGATCTCGGACAGGCCGTCAAAACGGGAGATGGACGTCCTCCTGTCGACGGGTGAACAGGTGACGATCGCTCTCCTGGCGATGGTACTGATTGAACGCGGCTGCCCGGCGATTTCTTTTACGGGCTGGCAGGCAGGGATCAGGACAGAGGACGTTCATGAGTGTGCACGGATCGGGTCCATCGATACATCACAGATCCGCCCGCACTTGAAAGAAGGACGGGTTGTCATCGTCGCCGGCTTCCAGGGGGTTACGGAAAAAGGTGAGATCACGACGCTCGGGCGCGGCGGATCGGACACGTCGGCCGTCGCACTGGCTTCGGCTTTCGGTGCCGAAAAATGTGAAATTTACACGGATGTCACTGGTGTCTTTACAACAGATCCGCGTTATGTCGGCAAGGCCAGGAAGCTGAAAGAAATCAGCTATGATGAGATGCTTGAAATGGCTTACCTTGGTGCGGGTGTTCTCCACCCGAGGGCCGTCGAATATGCGAAGAACAGCCATATCGAACTGGTTGTACGCTCATCTTTTACAGATGAAGAAGGCACGGTCATTAAGGAGGAAGTAGCAATGGAGAAGTCAAAGGCCGTCAGAGGACTTGCATTTGAGAAAAACGTAACGAAAGTGACATTGCTTGGCCTTCCGAACAGTGTCGACGCAGTATCGCGGGTGTTTGATGCGCTCGCCAAGCGGCACATCAATATTGATGTGATCGTTCAGAATGTACTTAACGAGGAAAAAACAAGCCTTTCGTTTACAATTGATCGCGATGTACTGAACGAAACGGTTGAAGTGCTGCGCGCTCAGGTGAAAGAACTGGCCTTTCACCAGCTGGTTTTTGAATCCGAACTGGCCAAAGTATCAATTATCGGCTCCGGCATGGCCTCAAATCCCGGGGTGGCTGCCCGGATGTTTCATGCACTGGCTGCCGAAAATATCAAAATCAAGATGATCAGCACTTCTGAAATTAAGGTTTCGACAATCATCGATGAAGACAAGCTTCTGGAAGCACTGGATACGCTTCATGAAACTTTTCACCTTGCGGAGCAGGAATCGATCCGTTTTTGATTCAATTCTGCGCACAGGCCGTAAAAAAAAAGTCCCCGGAGACAATCATAAATCCCGGCGGGCTTCTTTTATTTTTTAAATGCTATTTAAAATGAGCCGAGCGTATCGTTTTTCATTTTTTTTCGGGCAGTCCGCGTCGCCGGCTCTGTGTTTCTGTCAATCGGATCTTTCGCGTCCCATTTAACTGTAAATAAGGCTTTCTTTTCACGGCCTTTCCGTATATCCGTATAGCTCTCCGCCATAAATCCGAGAATCCGCTGCATTTGCTCGGCAATGAAACCGGCCTCCAGAGCAAAAGAAACGGATTCGGGATGATCCTTAATTCTTGATTCAATGAGGGCTGAACGGCAATCAAAAGTAATTTTGCTTTTCCCCTTTTCGAGCATCGTTAATGTTCCCCATCCGGCCTGTGTGAAAAAATCCGCCAGCTGCTCCTCGTTATCCAACGGGTAGTGCCTTGCGATCTTTCGCCCGGACCAATAAAGAATCGATGCGGTTTCTTCCCCAAGCAGTTCGGGTATCAATTCGTTTCTGATCAACTCATAACCGAAAGCCGGAACGCTGGCATCGCCAAAGTGCTCGGGCTGCGGATAGATGTCGCCTCGTGTCATTTCTTCATCTCCTCTCCGACTATTATATCTTTTTTTCCTTCAAATCACTACGGCCATAAAAGACAGCGTTTTCAATTTTTCATTTGACTGTCAAAAAACCGAGGGTTACAATGAATTTGTGACAAAAAAATGTCATTAAAGATTCACAACCGGCCAAATATAAGCGCTAACATTTCTGTCGGAGGGGGAAGCATCATGGCTGAAAATGATTTCGCCTGGCACCGTCTGCATTCTCTGCTGGGGGTTATCCCCGTCGGTCTGTTCCTGATAGTCCACCTGACTGTCAACTTTCAGGCAACCAAGGGATCGGACGCCTTCAATCAAGCGGCGTCTTTTATGGAACATCTTCCATATCTGCTCTTTTTGGAAATCGTTTTAATCTATTTACCGATTTTGTATCACGCAATTTACGGAATTTACATGGCATTTACGGCAAAAAATAATGTCGGAAATTTTGGCTTTTTTAGAAACTGGATGTTTTTGCTGCAGCGGCTGTCCGGTTTGTTTCTGGTTATTTTTCTTGCCTGGCATGTCTGGGAAACAAGAGTTGCCATGGCACTCGGGACGCCATTGAATTATGAAATGATGGCCCATCTTCTCACCAATCCATGGATGATTGCTTTTTATATGATCGGAATCCTGTCAGCTGTTTTTCACTTCTCTAACGGGCTTTGGTCGTTCTGTGTGCACTGGGGCATTCTTGTATCCCCGCACTCGCAAAGAATCGGCACTTATGTGGTCGCCGTCATTTTTGTCCTGCTGGGCTATGTCGGCATCCGGGCCCTATTCGCATTTATCGCTTAAAAAGCAAGTTCAGTAATCTATTAAGGGGTGAGCCTATTGAGTAAAGGAAAAATTATCGTTGTAGGCGGGGGCCTCGGCGGTTTAATGTCCACGGTAAAAGCAGCGGAAGCAGGTGTTGAAGTCGAACTATTTTCAGTAGTTCCGGTTAAGCGGTCGCATTCCGTGTGCGCGCAGGGAGGCATTAACGGTGCCGTCAATACAAAAGGCGAAGGCGATTCAACGTGGCAGCACTTTGACGATACGATTTACGGCGGCGACTTTCTCGCCAATCAGCCGCCGGTCAAGGCGATGTGCGAGGCGGCACCGGGCATCATTCATTTAATGGACCGCATGGGCGTCATGTTCAACCGTACGTCTGAAGGGCTGCTCGATTTTCGGCGCTTCGGCGGGACCGAGTACCACCGGACGGCTTATGCGGGCGCTACGACAGGCCAGCAGCTTCTCTATGCGATGGATGAACAGGTCAGACGGTTTGAAACCGAGGGACTCGTTCATAAACATGAGTATGTCGAATTTCTCTCGGCTGTTCTTGATGAAGATCGGGTGTGCCGGGGAATTGTCGTTCAGAATATGAAATCGATGGAGATCTCGGTGTTCCGAGCGGACGCGGTCATCATGGCGACCGGCGGCCTCGGCATTATCTTCGGCAAGTCAACGAACTCAATGATTAATACCGGATCCGCGGCATCGAGCCTTTATCAGCAGGGCGTCTATTTTGCTAACGGTGAATTTATTCAGATCCATCCGACGGCTATTCCCGGTGAGGACAAGCTGAGGCTGATGAGCGAATCCGCCCGCGGCGAAGGAGGACGGATTTGGACGTATAAAGACGGAAAGCCGTGGTACTTCCTTGAAGAAAAATATCCGCATTACGGAAACCTCGTTCCGCGGGATATTGCAACGCGCGAAATCTTTGATGTTTGTATAAATCAGCACCTGGGGCTTAACGGGGAGAATATGGTTTATCTTGATCTCTCCTTTAAGGACAATCATGAGCTCGATGTCAAACTGGGCGGTATTATTGATATCTATGAGAAATTTGTCGGTGAAGATCCACACAAAGTGCCGATGCGCGTCTTCCCGGCTGTTCACTATTCAATGGGCGGAATGTGGGTCGATTTTAACCAGATGACGAATATCAAGGGCCTGTTCGCCTGCGGCGAATGCGAGTATCAGTATCACGGCGCCAATCGTCTCGGCGCCAATTCACTGCTGTCGGCAATTTACGGCGGCATGGTTGCTGGACCCAATGCTGTCCGTTATGTGGAGAATCTTGATAAACAGAGCGATGATATTTCCTCCAAGCTTTATGATGATGCCCTTAAAAAGGAACAGGAAAAGTTTGAAGGCATCATGGGCCTCGACGGTAAGGAGAACGCTTATGTGCTGCATAAAGAGCTCGGTGAATGGATGACGAAGTATGTGACTGTTGTCCGTGAAAACAAGACGCTGCTCCAGACAGACGAAAAAATTCAGGAATTAATGGAACGCTATAAAAATATCGATATTAATGATACGTCAAAATGGAACAACAGCGGTGCCTCTTTTACCCGCCAGCTTTGGAATATGCTTGAACTCGCCCGCGTCATCACGCTTGGGGCGTATAACCGGAATGAAAGCCGCGGCGCTCATTATAAACCGGAATTTCCCGACAGAAATGATCCGGATTGGCTGAAAACGACTAAGGCAAAATTCAATCCGGCTAAAAACGGCCCCGACTTTGAATACGAAGATGTCGACATTTCGCTGATTAAGCCGCGGAAACGTGACTACACAAAAGCGCATTAAGGGGGAAAGATCATGAGTGAAGTTGAGACAGCAACAAAAACCGTGCGGCTAATCATTAAACGACAGGATGGGCCGGATGCGACCCCTTATGAAGAGGCTTTTGACGTCCCTTACCGGCAGAATATGAATGTGATTTCAGCTTTAATGGCCATCCGGCGCAATCCGGTGAATGCTAAAGGAGAGGAGACCACCGCTCCGCAGTGGGAGATGAACTGCCTGGAAGAAGTTTGCGGCGCATGTTCGATGGTTATCAACGGCAGGCCGCGCCAGGCGTGCACGGCATTGATCGATAAATTGGAAAAACCTGTTCATCTCGCTCCGATGGGCACCTTCCCGATTGTCCGCGATCTGATTGTCGACCGCACCAGAATGTTCGACGCTTTAAAGAGAGTAAAGGCATGGATTCCGATCGACGGAACGTACGATCTCGGTGCCGGGCCGCGCATGGCCGAAAGCAAACGCCAGTGGGCCTATGAATTGGCCAAATGCATGACCTGCGGCGTCTGCCTGGAAGCCTGCCCGAACGTGAACAGTAAATCCAGTTTCATCGGCCCCGCCCCACTTTCGCAGGTCAGACTGTTCGTTACCCATCCGACCGGAGCGATGAACAAAGCAGAACGGCTGCGGACCATTATGGGCAAGGGCGGAATCGAAGGCTGCGGTAACTCGCAGAACTGTGTCGAGGTTTGCCCGAAAGGCATTCCGCTGACGACATCGATTGCCGCCTTGAACCGGGCGACAATGGCGCAGTCTTTCCGGGACTTCTTCGGAAGCGACAATAATCAGTAATGGCACTTATTCGGACAGGATTTTATATCGGCTCTTTCTGAAAATCCCGCTCACGAATCATTTGCCGTTTTCATAAAATGTAGGGACTAAAAGCCTTCCCCGCCCGCTCTACTGCTGAGCAAGGAGGGGGAATTGTTGAAGGAAGAATACCATCGTCCAAAGCCGTTGCTGACGAAGAGGGAAAGAGAAGTCTTTGAATTGCTTGTTCAGGATAAAACAACCCGGGACATTGCCAAAGAACTCTTTATCAGTGAAAAAACCGTCCGCAATCATATCTCAAACACGATGCAGAAATTGGGTGTGAAAGGACGGTCCCAGGCGGTTGTCGAACTGCTCAGGCTCGGAGAATTAAAATTATAGCACTGGCCGGCTCCTGACAAAAGAGCCGGCTGTTGTTTCCCGGGGTGAACTGGAATATAGACAGATTCCGCGCCCGAATGTTATTAATCTCAAACTTTCCGGCGATTTCCTGCCATCGGATTAGGAAGGATTC
The DNA here is from genome assembly GCF_028765345.1 of Sporolactobacillus sp. CQH2019. Lineage (GTDB taxonomy): Bacteria > Bacillota > Bacilli > Bacillales > Sporolactobacillaceae > Sporolactobacillus. The sequence continues at coordinate 379,703 of NZ_JARAJZ010000002.1, read as the reverse complement.
CGGACTTATTTCCCCCGGGACGGATTTAATGAAAGTTCGATTGAAGGAGCCGTACCTGCGGCAGAAAACGGCTGCCGGAACAGAAAAACAATTTTATATCGTTTGCGACGGGCGATCGGAAAATGCGGACGGACCACAGGACCGATCGCCTTGTTTATAGGACGATCAAGGGTGCCGGCCGGATCTTATAAATGAAGTGATCCTCAGAGCAAAGACCGGCCAATAATCAGGGACCGATAACCCGTGAACGGCTTTCATTTCGCTGCGGCTGCTGGATGGCCGGCGACGTGCTGAGCGTATTCACGAGTTTTTTTATTTTGAAAAGCGGCATTTCCTGTTCTCAGATTTTTCAAACGCCGGAGGATCCCGCGTTAATTTATAAAGTTTCACAGCGGCAATGAATGAAGGAAAATTGCTGTACAGGTGTAAATATATAGTTTAAAATTTCAAACATTTTTCGACAGGTTGACACATCTATGATCAAGTGGTAAATTATTAACACGACAAATGAATAAGAAACAAACTCTTATCCAGAGTGGCGGAGGGACAGGCCCGATGACGCCCGGCAACCCCCAGATTTGACGTTTCGGCAAGTCTTGGAAGGTGCTAATTCCTGCAGAAAGATTGTTTTTCTGAAAGATGAGAGGGGTCTTCAGCCAAACCCTTCTCTTGAGGGTTTTTTTTATTTTTCGGAAACGTAAGGGGGGAGGGTTGCAAGCATTAGAAAAATTCTGATGCTGTTAAAGGCTGTCCTGAAAGAAAGTAGAATTTGTCGTTTTTATAACCCATTAAATACATCTGACTTTAATTCTTTGAAAATGGGTTAGAGGGCTTTTGAAAGCGGGGCAAAATGCTTGATTCGATTAACACATGTAAAGAAGATCTATCAAACAAGTGCCGGCCCGGTGAAGGCTTTAACCGATTTAAACCTTGAAGTCAAACAAGGGGAAATTTTCGGAGTGATCGGTTACAGCGGCGCGGGCAAGAGTACGTTGATTCGGCTGATTAACTTACTGGAGAAGCCGACGGAAGGGCGTGTTGAAGTAGACGGGCAAGTGTTGTCCGACTTGTCCGAGAAAGAACTTAATCGGAGGAGAAAACAAATCGGGATGATTTTTCAGCATTTTAATCTGCTCTGGTCGAGGACAGTTGCTGAAAATATCGCATTTCCGCTCGAACTGTCCGGGCTGTCCAAAGAAAAGCGTGAGAAGCGCGTCGATGAACTGATCCGGCTTGTCGGCCTGGAGGGAAGAGCGTCTTCCTATCCTTCCCAGCTCAGCGGCGGTCAGAAACAGCGCGTCGGTATCGCGCGTGCACTTGCCAATAATCCGGCGGTATTGCTTTGTGATGAAGCGACTTCCGCCCTCGATCCTAAAACGACCGATTCGATTTTGCAGCTTCTGTCGGATATCAACCGTTCGCTCGGTATCACCATTGTCGTCATCACTCATGAGATGCACGTAATCAACAAAATCTGCAATCGTGTGGCCGTTCTGAACAAAGGGAGCATTGTGGAAGAGGGAGCTGTTAAGGACGTCTTTCTGAACCCGCAGCAAGCGATCACGAAGGAGTTTGTCGGACAAGTGGAAGCTCCTTTACGAGAGCGGATCCGGATCGAAAAATTCCAGGCGGCCAATCCCGACGGCAAAATCGTGCAGCTTCTTTTTGACGGGAAAACCGATCAGCAGTCCGTCGTGGATAGGCTGTTTCATGATGAGGCGCTTCGTGTGACGACGATTGTCAGTGAACTGGCACCCTCACAAAAAGGTTTTTACGGGGCATTGATTCTCCTGATTAACGGCCGACGGGATTCCGTTCAGGCCGCTATTGAACAAATCAGATCTGAACACGTGAATGTTGAGGTGCTGCCGTCATGAGTCAGCTTTTTCCAAATGTCGACTGGATGGGGATGTTGACGGCGACGGGTCAGACGGTCTATATGACGCTCGTTTCGGGAGTCTTTACCTTTATTTTCGGGGTTATTCTGGGACTTGTCCTCTTTTTAACTGCAAAGGGGGGCCTGTACGAAAATGCGATCGTCTATCGGATCACGTCATCCTTTGTCAATATCTTTCGTGCCATTCCGTTTATCATTCTGATCATTCTGCTTATCCCGCTCACCGTCCTGATTATCGGCACGATGATCGGTTCTTCCGCCGCACTGCCGTCCATTATCATCGGAGCGTCTCCGTTTTTCGCCCGGCTCGTTGAAATTGGTCTGCGTGAAGTGGACAAGGGAGTGATCGAAGCATCGCAATCCATGGGAGCGAGCAGGATGCAAATTATTTGGAAAGTCCTGCTTCCCGAGTCGATGCCGTCGATTATTTCGGGCATGACGGTCACGCTGATCGCTCTGGTCGGCAATACGGCAATAGCCGGAGTTGTCGGAGCCGGCGGGCTCGGCACAATGGCTTATAATGACGGATTTGAAGCAAACAATAATGATGTGACTTTTGTTGCAACAATATTTGTTCTGGTCATTGTTTTTATTGTCCAGATTATCGGCGATATTATCGTACGCCACGTGGATAAAAGATAATAGATAGACAGACTGAGACGGGTTCCGATCCGATCAGCATAACTTAACGGGGGGATTGACTATGAAGAGGAAAATACTTGTCGTATCACTGATTTTAGCTGTTGTTTTTGTGATGGCCGCCTGCGGGAAGAGCAGCGGGAGCGGATCAAGCACTCAGAAGCCGGTAACTTTGGTTGTCGGCGCTTCGCCGGTTCCGCACGCCGAGATCCTGAAAAAAGCAGCGCCTATTCTTAAGAAAGAAGGGATCAATCTGGAAGTCAAAGTGTTCCAGGATTATGTCCTTCCGAACAAGGCGCTCGCTTCGAAGCAAATCGACGCAAACTATTTTCAGCATATTCCTTTCTTGAACTTATATAATAAGCAGAATCATACAGATCTCGTGAGTGTCGGTAAAATACACATCGAACCCTTCGGCATTTATTCAAAGAAATATAAGAATGTCAGCGACATAAAGGACGGAGCGACCGTCCAGATAAGCAACAATAAAGCGGAACAGGGCCGCATCCTGATGCTGCTTGAGTCAAAGGGGCTCGTGAAAATCAAATCGGGCGTTGATAAGGTGACAGCGACACTCAATGATATCGACAATATCAAGCATTTAAAATTCCTGCAGCCGATCGATCCTGCGCTGCTGCCTAAGGCTTATCAAAATAACGCGGCCGACCTGTTTGCGATCAATACCAATTATGCGCTGCAGGCGAATCTGAATCCGAAAAAGGACGCGCTTATTCTTGAAGGATCGCAATCGCCTTATGCCAACGTCATTGCCGTTCGAAAGGGCGATCAGAACAAGAAAGCAATTAAGGAACTTGTAAAGGTGCTTCATTCGAAAACGATTCAGGATTTTATCAACACGAAGTATAAGGGAGCCATTCTTCCGGTCTCCGATTGAATTGAAGCGACCGGCAAATGATTTTAATGGAATAGGCACGACACAAAAGGATCCGTTTCCGGTCTGAAAAATCGGGAGCGGATTTTTACATAGGATCGTTTTACAATTGCAAAAGTCATATTCAAATAAATCATATATAAATAATAGGAATAATGATTGACAGATTGTACGATAGGGCGTAAGCTCGTAGCAATGATAAGCCTGATCAGAGATTCGAGAGAGCTGTTTTCCGCGAGGCTCGGAGAAAAGTGTATGATTAAATCGCTTTTATTGAAAGAGCATGAAAAAGGGTTCCTCCAAAGTTTTTGATTGAAAGTGCTGCTTTATTGAAAAGACAACGATCTATGAATCTATGCCTCCGCAATTGGATTGCCCACATATAAGATGCTTCTAAAGGAAAGTGACTGAATGATGACGATTGATCAACTGGACGCCTTCCTTGCCGTTGTCAAATATCACAGTTTCCATCTGGCGGCGGAAAAACTCTTTTTATCACAGCCGTCGATCTCTTCCCGTATCCAGGCTCTGGAGAGAGAATTGAACGCGGAGCTCTTTGTAAAGAACGGGCGCGGTGTCAAATTGTCGGAACAGGGAGAGATTCTGATCCCTTATGCCAAACGTATGGTGGGTACTTATAAAAAAGCCTTATCGAAGCTGGAAAATGGAGATACAAAGAAAGACTGACAGGTCCGCGGTCGGAAATGAGGCAGCTCAATCCATGGATAGAGTTTTAAAAAAATGTTATTGACACAAGGAACGGTTTAAGATAGAATATAGCCAATTAAATAATTCTTATCAAGAGAGGCGGAGGGACTGGCCCGATGAAACCCGACAACCAGCACATAAAATTGTGTACGGTGTTAATTCCAGCAGATCTAATCTGGCAGATAAGAAAAATAAAACGACTGAAGCGGTTATTTTTCTTATAAAGGAAAAAATAATCGTTTTTATTTTTTAACTGCCATCATTCTTATCAAGAGAGGCGGAGGGACCGGCCCCGTGAAACCTCAGCAACGGACTCTTTTCAGAGCGCTGTGCTAATTCCGGACGATTAATGAAGATAAGAAGGGATGTAGAAGTGTTGAATCACGCGGATTATGCCTGTGTCGATAATTATCTGGACTTGTTTCTTTATGCCGGCGAACTTCACGATAAAAAATGGCAGGATGAAATTAAGGCTAAATTGGCCGAACTTCAAAGGAGCAGGCTTGGGCCGGCCGGACAGAAGGAAAAGAATCTGAAACAACAGTATCGTAAAGTAAATCGCCGGATTCTTGAATTGTATCGTCTGCACGGCTGCGATGTGAGGAAAGTCTCCGATCAATTTACAAAAGAGCTTTTCAGATTGAAGCAGAAAAGGCTGGATCTGGGACGCAAGATTGATCAACTGAACTGTCGGAATCAACAAATTTTCGGCTGAAATGACAGGTTGAAATGCTTGGCGGCGCAGTTTTGTTGGTTGATAGATAGAATTTTTTTATGAATCAGTTATGAAAAAAAGGCGTGAATACTGCTTTTCACGTCCTATTAGTGTTTCAATTTTTTTTCAAACTGCAGATTTGCTTTGATTGTGTCCATTTTTCATGGTAAATTTAGGTTGTGGAGAGAGGCATCATCGAAAGGGTAAAACGTGCTTTTCTTCCGCAACTATCACATTTGGAGGAATTTACAATGGAAAAAACAGATATGATGAACCAATCAATGATGATGCCGATGGATATGATGATGATGATGGAAATGGAAAAAATGATGACTCAGATGAAGTACATGCATATGATGATGGAACGAATGTCGGGCAAGGACATGATGATGAACAAGGATGATATGATGAGCTGTATGCACAAATGTGATGAAATGATGTCCTCAATGATGGACATGATGGGGAAAATGGGCTGATTTATCAACGATTTTATAAGTATTTAGAGACCTTAATAGCGAAAAAGTCTCCAAAAATGTTCATTTATTTTCATACAGTTGATTTTTTTAGGATATCTTTTAGAAAGTGGTTCACTTTCTGGACGGTATCCTTTTTCATTTTGTTGGTGACATGAGTATAAATTTCAAGAGTTGTTTCCATATCTTTATGACCAACGCGCTCCATAATACTTTTTAAATCAACTCCAAGTTCTGTCAGAATACAAACATAAGTATGTCTTAAACCATGTGGAGTTATTTTTTTGGCTAAATGGGCTTTTTTCATAATCCGCTGCATCCGCCGATCAATATTATAGGGGAAAAAGGGGTACCCATTTAACCGAGCAATCACAAAATTGCCATTGTGATAATCTTGAGAACGAAGGCGTATTCTGGCCTGAATCAGCTTATGCTTTTTTAAAATATCTATAATGTCTGGATCCATATCAAACTTGCGAATGGATTTTAATGTTTTAGGCGGAGTCAATTCATATTCGTGCATATTATCACTTTCGGTATAAATGGTTTTGGTGACGCTGAGAGTGTTATTTTCAAAATTGATATCGCTCCATTTCAGAGCGCAGAGTTCGCCCGCACGAAGGCCGCTAAATGGCAAGGTATAAAAAATAGCTTTATCATTATAAAGCCCGTATCGATCAACGGTGCGTAAAAATTCTTTCAGCTCATCATCTTCAAAATATTTATTTTCGATATTATTATTTTGAATCTCTTCAACCGTTAAACTCTTTTTTGGAATTTTTGCGCCGGCGCATGGATTTTCCTTAAGTAAATCCCAGGCAATAGCCTGTTTAAAGATCATGTTGGCTGTAACATGTACGCCGCTTATTGTTGATTTGGCATAGCCTTTTTTGGCTAAGTCCACTAAAATTCCTTGATACATGCGCCGGCTGATTTTCCCGATGGGTGCTTTTGGAATATAGCGATTGAGAATCTTTATTTCTTTAGAGCGTTTTCTGACCGTATTCTTTTTTGGCCCGACTGAATAGAATTCAAACCAATCGGCAGCCAGTTTTTCAAATGGCATATTTTGTGCAATTTTATGATCTGCCAAACTTCGGCCTTCTATGTCGTCAATTACTGCCTGAACTCTTGCTTTTGCTTCCTTTTTTGTTTTACCTCGGCGCCTGATCTGCTGCCGTTTTCCTGTCACCGGATCCCGTGGCCCTTCTCCAGTACAAATAATACGTGTCCCGTATTTTGTTTCCACATTTTTAAAAAACATGGTACCACTCTCCTTTGAAAATCTCTGATCATTATTACGCGTCTGTGTGATGCTGCTGGTACAATTTTCGGTCCTATATGGGAATATATGTTCTATTTTATGTTGAAAAGAAAAGCCGCTTAATGCGGCGATCCTTTAGTTACTAAAAGCTTGAGATCATTTGAAATTTAAATTAACAGTATAATTTTTTTCTGTCACATTTTCGTCTCCACACATAACTTGAAACTTAAATTGTGCATTTTTAATTGATTTTGCTTGTGAATCTTTCAGTGGGAAATATACATCGCCCTTAACGATCGCACCTTTCTCTATATCTCCCTCTTTGAATGCTGAATCAAGTGAACTATCTAGACCTTCTGCTCCGGAAATCTGAGTACCGTCTGGTAAAACGATATGTCCCTGTGCAGGATAAGCTGTTGCTTGATCATTTGCGTCATTCTTAACACTCATATTAATAACGAGAGCATATTTAATATCATTGCCATTATCATCGGTAAGCCCTTGATCTGATACGTCTTTAATTTCAGCTTTGCTGACCGTTGTCGTCTGTTGACCGGAAGTATCAGAGAAATTAGTATTATTTATTTTATCAATCCCGGAAGTTGAAGTGGAACTACTTGAATTGGTTGTTGTTGTGCTAGAGCTTGAATTGCTATTGTCTCCACCTCCGCTGCTTCCGATAGCAATAATAATTACAATTACAACGACAATTACCCAGAACCACCATCTCTTGTAAAATCTTTTTTTCGGCTTGTCTGATGCCATTATATTTTCCCCCTATGAAAATTTATCTATGTAAACTCAAATGAGTAAACATCTGCATTCATGGGATGATTTACCATGATAAAGGTCCACATATATTATATCAATTGATCGAAATATATAGCATTGTATGAGTCTACTATTTTTTGGTTAGATAAATCTCGCCATTTCTGGCGGTATTCCGCATACTTTAAGATAATTCTCTTTAGTCATCCATGATTCGTAATCGGTTTCAAATGTTAATAGTTTTGTGGCAAATCTGTTCGCCTCACACTCAATCTTATCAATACTAAAAAGTGTTTGCCTTCTCATATACGGAACATTTAAATATGGATGCAATATAGCATGTGCTAATTCATGAGCACAGACAAATCTTTTCATAATATCATTAATCGTATCGTTGATATTAATCATCTTGATTCGATTTGCACAGTTATAAAATCCGAATGTATCGCCAAGATCGGCAAAGAAAAGAAAAATCCCCATCTTTTTTGTGATCATGAATGGATCGTTTGTTCCGTACTTATTTACTGATTTCAGTACCGAAGAATCAATATCCATCGCTGATCACCTCAGGTATCAGTATTGTCACGATATTTTTTAGGGGTGAATTTCTTCTTTGCCATCTGTTTAGCAAACTTTAAGTTCGATTCAATTTGTGCCTTAACTAATTCCTTAGTTGTCTCATCCATCGGCTCACCGTCGAAGTTAAGGTTTGCTCTGCTGTCCATTCCGGACAAGATTTTTTCCAGCTGCCTGGCAATGTCTTTCTCATCTTTATCATTAAGTTCATAATAATGTTTCTTATCAGTACGTCCATATAAATAATCAGTTGAAACATCATATAAATCAGCTAATTTAGTCAATGTTTCCGGATCAGGGACGCTAATTCCGTTTTCATATCCGCTTAATGTTTTATTATTTATACCTGTTCTCTCTTTAACCTGAGTCTGCTTTAAATTCTGGCTTTCCCTTGCTAATTTTAATCTGTCGGATAGCACAGACATTCGCATCACCTCCGTGTTCATATTATATCCCTCTTCCTAGCATTAAAGAAAAAATTCCGTATATCTTAGAAAAATATATTGACATCTTAGATTCTAAGAAGTATAGTATGTATATAGAGTTCTTAGATAATAAGAACAAAGGAGGCGATAAAATGAAAATTAATCACCGTATTCGTCAATACATCGAGAGTAAAGGCTTGAAATTCGGATATGTTGCCGATCTTTCATCAATTGATGATTCCAAGTTTTCAAGAATGATGCTGGGAAAGCAAGGCATTAAAGTTGATGAATACGAGAAAATATGTAAAGCATTAAATTTATCTACGTCATATTTTTTTGATGAAGTATTCTTAGAAACTAAGAACTTAAAGCAAACTCAGGAGGTGAGTTAAATGACCAAGCAAGAACAAGAACTCTGTAACGAATTAGCAAAGCAGGCGACTGAACGTCTCAAACGTGGCAATGAGGCGGAAGACGTTCTCAATTTAGTCAAGGCTATTGCCATCCTCAAGCAAAACTGAAAGGAGCGTTAAATCGATGTCCATCGAAGATGCTATTCGTTCAGCCGTCGCTCAAGAAGTAGCACCGCTCAAGGAAGAAATCGATCAGTTGAAATCAAAAGTTGATCCGGATGAACTGGTTATGCTGAAACGCAGGGATCTAGCTGAAATATTCGGTGTGACGCAGCCGACAATCACGAATTTGTTGAATCGCCAAGACTTTCCAGTTTTTCGCGAGGTTGGGGTTAGGGTCCCTAAACACCTTCTTAAAAAATGGATTGAAGATCATACCGAATGGATTAAAGAGAATGTACCCGATTTAAAAAAAATTCATGCTATTTAACAATTTAATTGTACTTTGAAAGCTGGATATTTTAGGCAAAAAGGAGTGAGAGAGAAAGTGGGAGTTGGTAAGGAGTTTAAGCGGGCCCGGGGGAAGGAGAGTCAGCAGCAATTATCGCTTGAATTAAATGTTTCCCGCGAGGCCGTTTCATCCTACGAAACTGAGCGGGCTCGGATGCCGAAGGACGTGTCCTTGAAGGTCATGAACAAGTACGACGATCCGGACCTTGCCCGGGCGCTCGCTAACGAGTACACAGGGGGAGCGTGGGCGCCGGCGCTCGACGGCCCGGCAATGATCCGGCAGTGTTCGGCTATCCAATCCCGGACCATGAAGGAGACGGAAGAAGCCTATCACGCCATACAGAAAGCGGTTCTTGATATCAATCCTCAATATCTAGGAAATTTCGAACGTGAGGATATCAAAAAGTCGCTGGATGAAGCGTCCGAGGCGATAGCCTTTCTCAACGAATACATGGCAACGGTTTGCAAGACTTATAAAATTTCATGGCTCAAAACATGGACCGGATGCCAGGCGAGGTTAATCCATCGCGGATTCATGAGGATGGTGGGAGGCAAAAAGAAATGAATGATTTAGTGTACTTCACGGCGTTGCTGATAATCGTATGGGTCTCTTACGCAGAAATCGAGGAATGGCTCAAGAAACGAAAGAACGCCCGGTGCAACGGACGTTCAAAGGTTAAACAAAATTTACGTTAATTCCATTCTATCACGGATGGACAGAGGGGGAAAGCACATGTTCGGAAAGAGCAAAGTCCGTGAAGGAGATATTCTCGGAAAGATCATAAATGGAGAATTTAATATTCACATTGCTACTAAATACAAAGTATTCAACAGCATTAACCTTTATGACGCAGATAAATGGACCAAAAAAGGATACAAAATTATTGGTCACGCTGATTTGCTGAAACTGTGAAGCCGAAACGCCGGGATAACCCGGTGTCCGCCGGAGACGACCTTCCGGCGCTGATGAGGCAGGTCAGGGAAGGAGGCGATAGCGATGATTGAGAACGCCATGGTGTCGGGCCGTGCCCCGTATAACGATCACAAAGTTCTGCACTGCGTAGTCGGTGAATGTGACAGCTGCGGGCAGTCCATCTATCAATTTGAAGAGTATTTCGAGATGGAAAACGGCGAACTCGTCCATGATGACCTGGAATGCAAGGAACGGTATTTTTACAAGCATGGAATTAGGCACGATTAAGGAGGCGATAATCATGGATTCATCGTTAGCTCGGCTGATCGAAATGGATTTGGAAGATAAGCAAGAGTGGTTGAAGACAGCAGAAAATGAATATTTTAACGCAAAAACACAGAGCGGTCGCAATATTTGGGAGATCTCCGCTCACGAAACGAAGAAGACCATCCGCATGTTGCAGAACTATCTCAACCACTTGGCAGCCGTTGAGGAGGAACAAAACAAAAAAGCCGCTGTCTAAGGGCGACTTTTCGATCAAATATCAAATCAATCCATACCCTGATTATACAGGGTGGAAGGGAGTTTTTCAAATGGCAATGGAGCAGGAATCACTGCAGGAATATCTGGACAAGCAGCAGGGCGTCACACAGCCTGGATTCGTCGTCGACGATGACCGTAAAGCCGAATGGGCGCTTCGCAAACTGGCTGTCGTGAAGGCGCAGCAGGGCGCTGTGAAGACGGAAGCAGAGGAACAGATACAAGTCATTGAGCAGTGGGAAAACGAGCAGGTGGAACGGCTGAACAAGGATGTTGAATACTTCACGTCCATGCTTATCGGTTACGTCAAGACAAAGCGCGCTAATGATCCAAAATTCAAAACGTTGAAACTTCCACACGGAAAAATTGGTTTTCGGAAGCAGCAACCGAAATGGCAGTTTTCAGAGGATGCTATTGATCGGCTGAAACAAGCAGGATATACAGAATTGATTCGTATCAAAGAGGAACTTGATAAAGCTAAAATCAAGAAAAGATTTGCAATAGCAGGCGATGGAACGGGAATAGCAGTAGACAAAGATACCGGTGAAGTATTCCCATTCATTGTTGTCGAACAGCAAGAAGACAAACCGATTGTGGAGGCGAACTAAAATGGTTCCGGAAAGAGAATTAGCTCAAAATAACACATCGCTGTCGCTCATTGACGACATAGATGTTAGTTCTGTACAGAACACGCTCGGAAAAATTAGTAAGCTTCAGGCCGTCATTCACAGCACACTGAAGTCCGGCCATGACTTCGACGTCATCCCTGGTACAGGCAAGCCGACACTGTTAAAGCCGGGCGCTGAAAAAGTGCTCATGCTGTTTGGCCTGACAAGCCAGTATGAACTGGTCGAGAAGATCGAGGACTACGATAAAGGGTTATTCGCTTACACCTTTAAATGCTCTCTGCTAAAAAATGGTTGGAAGATCACGGAAGGCGTGGGAAGCTGTAACTCAAAAGAAGATAAGTACCGCTGGCGTCTTGTTAAGGAAGAAGATATTCCGGATGGTGTTGATAAATCGACATTACAGAAGCGCACGAACAAGTACGGCCAGACAAAATACCGCATTGAGAATGACGACACCTGCAGCATCGCCAACACGATCTTGAAAATGGCAAAGAAACGGGCTCAGATCGATGCGACGCTGACAGTCGCCAGCCTGTCGGAAATCTTTACCCAGGACGTGGAGGACATGGCTCAATTCCAGCAGGCCGAGCAGACCGAAACAATGACGGCTAAGGACGCAGGAAGTCTTGTAATCCGATTTGGCAAGTACAAAGGTGAGACACTCAGGGACATATTTAAAGAGAACCAGGGCTACCTGCAGTGGCTCAACAAACAGGATCGGACAGATCCAGCTATTAAAAAAGCAATTAGCCTGATGCTCGCCGCGGCTAAGGAGAAGGTTGAGGAAAAGAAAAAATCTGCTAAGGAAGCGGCCAGTAATCAACCCAAGGGCGATGAAAAGAAGTCAGAGAATCCGAAACCCGATGAATCCAATTGGCAAGGGAAGCCTGCTATCGAAGATCCATTCACAAGTGGACCGCTGGATAACCCGGATCTTCCATCAGATGATGAACTTCCGTTCTGAGGTGGACTGAATGGACTATCACATTATAATTCCCCCTTACATGTGGGGTGAGCCTAATTTTAAGCAGTATGTTACCTCGTATCTCCGGCGCAACTGGCCGGACATGAAACCGGTGCGGGTTGAAGTGAAAAACAGACAGATTGTTTGTGTGAAGAAGGATGAGTGTTTAAGGGGGTGAGGCCTTGAACTATATCAAATTGATTAATGCATTCTATGATCGGCTCGAAACAAGTCAGCTTAGCACATCAGCAATTGCTTTATGGCACGCCTTAGCGAGCGTAAACAATAAGGCTGGATGGCTTAGAGAATTTGCGGTAGCTGTATCGGTGTTATGCATTAAGACAGGCCTTTCCGAAAGAACGATATCGAACGCACGTAACGAGTTAAAGACAAAAGGATTCATTGATTTCAAATCGCGGAAGGGAAATAAGTCAGCTGTTTATCAATTATTTGATTTGTCGGCAATGATTGCCTACAAAGTTTCCGGGAAATCATTGCTGTCAGCAACAGATGCCGGCAATGCTTCCTATACGGTTTCCGACAATGCTTCCGACAACCTTTCCGACAATGCTTCCGCATTAGTTAGTCCTGAAACGAAACCAAACGAAACGAAACAACAAACTGCAGTTAGTCGGCAGCATTGGTTTGATGAATATTATCAGTGCTTCGGACAACAGCCCAGCCCGATACAGTGTGAGAAAATCATCGTCTATCTTGAACAGGACGGGATTAGCGATGAAGCCGTCTGCAAGGCGTTCAGAATAGCTGCAGAAGTTGGTAAGTCCTATGGATACGCTGCGGGGATATTAAACAATTGGGCTGCAAAGGGTATCAAGACTCTTGTCGATGTCAAGGCGGAACAGAAAAAGTACCAACAAACACGAAAACAAGCGACACAGAGCCGCACACAGACAGCAGCAACACGCCAAGAGGTTGTCCCCGCGTGGATGAAACAGGAACATCCGAAGAAGGAGCCGGAAGTTTCCCCGGAGGAAGCGGCGAAGCGTGCGGCCGAGCTTGAAAAATATTTTGAGAGTATCTAGGAGGGGCAATGAAAGCTATTGAACTGTTCGCCGGAATTGGCGGAATTAGCCTGGCAATGGAGTGGGCGGGCATTGAAACGATAGCATTCTGCGAACGCGATTCATATTGCCAGAAAGTGCTGAAAAAACATTGGCCGGACGTGCCGATATTCGACGATATATTTGATCTTAATAGACAAGCCCTAGAAGAAAGCGGGGTGATCGAGCGTGGAGGAACAGTTGACATTATTTCCGGCGGATTCCCTTGCCAGCCTTACAGTGTTGCCGGGCTCAAGCGAGGCACGGCAGATGACCGCGACCTCTGGCCGGAAATGTTTAGGATTATATCGGAAATCCGGCCCCGTTGGATTGCTGGCGAAAACGTTGCTAACTTCGCCAATATGGAGCTCGACAGAACGCTATCTGACTTGGATAGTGCAGGCTACGAATGCCAGTCATTTATTATACCGGCTGTGGCCATCGGAGCGCCACATAAAAGAGAGAGGACATTCATCGTTGCTAGCAACGCCGACAGCAAGCCAATCTTACAAAAAAATAAGAAAATTATCACCATCGGAAAAAAGAAGGACCATGGAATAGCACTTCCTGGCAGCTTGGGGGATTTATTCCCTCAATATATCGGAATGCACCCGAACCCGGAATTTGTCGAATGGATGATGGGATTTCCGCCAGAATGGACAAAAACAGATTAACTGCATTAGGCAACGCAGTGGTGCCGCAACAGATTTATCCGGTATTTCAGGCAATAGCAAGGATTGAGGAGGGATGAATTGTGACTCTTAAAAATCACGCACTCATGTGCGAAATCGGCGATTTGATCGAGCAACGCCGGGAAGCGCAGGAGCAGGGCAATTTAGAGGTGGTTGAACTCGTCGATCGGCTGATTGAAGAGAAGAGCCAACCACTCAGGGTCGAAGATCCGGCTCAGAGAGAACTGCGAGAACAGCCATTTTTGACGGAATCGATCATCTATGCACTGAATCACGGGTATTCTGTCTCACGCATCCACAATGAATTTCACGTGAGTGATCGGCGGATTAAGAAAACAATCGCACGGATGAAAGAGGGCGCAGCGGAATGAAGGGATTTATTGAAACTATTGATCAGGGCGATTATAGGCATTTGATTAATATCAACCGAATCGAGTCGGTATGTGAAGGCGACAGCGATGATAATGCGTGCATATTTGTTATAGGCAGTGATGGAAATACGCTTGATGCTCATGAATCCTATGACGATATTAAGAAAAAAATTGAGCAAGGTCAGTATGAAGATGATCCGCCAATCAACACGGAAGCCGTTGGATTTATGGCAGAGGAGGAAGAGGAAGATGAATAAGAAGCATAAGCCCAAGTACCCACATGGATACCCCACTTGCCCAGTCTGTGAAAACGAGGAACTTGAGCCAGGACAGAAGTTTTGCGATATATGCGGAAGCGAATTGGAATGGAAGGGAGCGAGAGCGATGAATCCACAAACTAAAGTTACCTTTAAACTGACTATCGGGTTTCCCGGAGCAGTGCAAACAGACACATTCTCTCTTCATGACCTCGGATATGATCCAGAAACTGACACAGATATTGACAAATTTTTGGAAGATCAGTGGAATGAGTGGAAGGATGAATTTGTCGATGGTGGATGGAACATCGAAGGGAGCAAGGGCGATGAATGAAGAGTATGTACTGAAAAAAGCAGTATCAAAGCAAGCACTTGAATTTCTGAACGATGACTGGAGAGACGACGAAACGATCCCAGAAGATCAGAGAAAGGAGCAATCCTTTTTTTCGGCGCTACTGCTTGATGAAGATGATTCTCGCTTAGATGATTGGGCGGATTGGATTGAGGCTCTAAAAAGTGGAAAAAAGATTGTTAATCCGAAAGACGGCGAACCGAATGATTGAATTCACGATCTTTGGCGAACCGGTTGCCCAGGGCCGGCCCCGCTTCGCCCGGCGTGGGAAGTTTACGCAGGCTTACGATCCCCCGGACAGCCGAGAGTACAAGAAATATGTGAAGTTACTGGCGGGTCAGAACCGGCCGCACACGCCGATCGAGGGCCCGGTGGAGCTGAAGCTATTGATCTATCGCCCGCTGCTAAAGTCGATGAGCAAAAAGAAAAAAGCTGCAGCTGTTGCCGGCACGCTCCGTCCAATCAAGAAACCGGACGTGGATAACGTGGCGAAAGGCATCATGGACGCGATGACCGGGATCATCTGGGCCGATGACAAGCAAGTCGTGAGCCTGCAGGTGTCAAAGTTCTATTCGGAACAGCCGCGGGTAGAAGTACAGGTCGTTGAGCTGGACGAGCTGGTGGCGACATGACGCGCCGCCGGTGGGTACTACTGAAGCGATATGAAGATAAGTGGCCGGTGTGGCGCTATGAACCGCTGCAGAGGCACGATCTCAAGGCAAGAATCAGGGACGGATGGAGGGAAATAAAGACATGGAAAAAATGAACAGAGTCAAAGTATTCATAAGAATCAAAGATTCAAGCATTGAATTTATTGACAGATCGAAGCCGGTGCGGGTTGAGGCCGAATATGTCGGGAGATATAAAAAAGCGATTGTATGCATCAGAGAAAATGACAAGAAAAATGGATATGTGTCCTTCGAAGTTTCGACTGGAAGGGTAATATCCCGAGATGACGATTTTGAAAGTCTCAAAAAGCGATCATTTGAGCTGATCGCGGAAAATTATTTGGAAATGGAACCAATGATTGATCAGATGGCGCCACTATATGGAATCGGCTGCTTCGTGTTTAACGACCATGAAATTCTTGGTAATGCATTACTTGAAAAGAAAACTTATGATCTGTGCCTCAGAAGAACAAACGGTAGATATAAGATTATTGCTGACAAGATATTGTCCTGAGTTCAATAATACTCGGATCGGAAAGGAGACGATAGCAAATGGAACCGAGCCGCGAATTCTTTTGCGCTGGATGTGGGCTGTTCTTTTGGCAAGACAATTGGAAAGACCATATCTGTCCGAATGAAAAATGTCCGACGCATAAAAATCCTGGTATTCCAATTTTTCCTGTAGATTCATTAGGGTTCTTTTATTTTGCAGACCAATTTGATGATTTTGTTAAACAAATGTCTTGGAGCTCTCCCAAATTTGCTCCGGACGAAGCCATAAAAATATATGAAGAACAAGGCGTAAATATTATTGATTAAATAAAAAAACTCGGATCCCTCCGAGATGTACCGATATGATCATTTTACCATACGGAGGGATTCCGATGCGATTAAAAGAGATGGAACTGAATATAGATGATCTTTCGGTTACTCAGAAAATGGAACGGGGTAAGGTCCTGATTGTGATTCTCGATGGTGTGCAAGGCAAAGCAAAAGTGACTCAAGCAGTCGAGCACGGGCAGACCATCATAGAGACGGCAAAAGGGAAAGTTGCTAAAATTAAATATGATGAAGGAGAATTATTTTAAATAGTGAATGTCCAAGATAGGAAAGCCTGAGGACACTGTTTGACGCATTGAGCGCCAGCGGTGTCCTCTTTATTTTTCCGGAGGTGGTCATCATGGAACCGAAAAAGAAAAAGAGAAAGCGAAATAAGCGGAAGCCCGAGCTGACGCATAGAGATATCGAAGTGCTGATGGGCATCCATCAAGACATTTATGAACGCCACAATCACGCACTGCGCAGAAAGGGGCGATAACATGGTTGCCGACCTATTGCCAATCACGGTTTATCAGGACTTGTGCAAGGAAATAGACGTCTTATATATGCGGATTCGCCAGCTTGAGAATGAGCGTAAATATTATGTGAAGATGTGCACACAGCATCGTGGCATGATCGGTGCGGCCAATTATGACGAAGAAAAGGTGAGCCATAATTTTACGTTGATGCCTTTCGATCGGGCCTATGAGCATATCTGCATAATCGACAATAAATTGCAGCCGTTGAAAAAGATCATGGCCGATAAGGAATATGTCAAAACGGAGATGGAGAAGAAGATCAGCAGTTTTGAAAGTGTAGATTACCTCGTAGCCTATTATAGAGTGCAAGGATGGTCATTGGTTGAAATCGCTGATAAATTGGGTTACAGCATAGGATATATTAGAAATATCAGTAGCAAAATTAAAAGCCAGAAATCATACATGAGACAATTCAGAATTAAGCATCGAAGGGATAAAAACATGTGACTTTCATGTGACTTTTTCCTTGTAAATCTGTGATATGATGATAACGTGGACGGTGGGCCGGATAGGAAACAGCCCCCAGCCAGAGTAGAAGACGATGACGCCCCGTTGGGGCTTTTATCTGATATATCATCGAGGAGATGAAATGAGCATGGATAAAGACGATTTTTTGAAAAATATTGCGCCTCTTCAAGATAAGATGCTAAAGGATTGGTTAGATCATAAACCTGGTGATGGTCCAAATGGTGAATGGACGCCTAAACAAATGTTAGCGATCCATGATGCCATGGAAAGACGCAATAGAAAAAACGGTATAAATAATAACTGATAATATCGCATCCCATTCGGGGTGCTTTTTTTACTGCTATAAAAGGAGCTGGGAATGATGTAAATGAACCTGACTGAAAAACAGAAGCGATTTGCAGATAAGTTCATCGAGACTGGAAATGCGACGCAGTCAGCGATTGACGCGGGGTACAGTAAGAGAACGGCACGATCAATCGGAGCCGAGAACCTGACAAAACCTGACATTAAGAAATACATTGATGATCGTCTTAAACTGCTTGATGAACAGTCAATTGCCAAGCAAAAAGAAATTCTTCAGATTTTGACACGGCTTGTTCGCCGTGAGGAGCCGGAAATAGTTACTTCGTTAGTCAGAAAGCCGACAAAAATTAAGATGACGGCGAAAGACGGAACGACCTATGATAAATTTGCATATGAGGATGTCATTGATTCGGCTGAAGTAAAAACAAAAAATAGTGATGTCACAAAGGCCGCAGAATTACTTCTGCGGATTTTTAATGCTGGAAATACATCTGAGTTAACCAATCAGCGTATCGAGCAAATGAAGGCAAATACGGAACTCACAAAGGCACGCACTGGCCTGATAAAAGGTGTTAAAGCCGATACATCATTACTTGATGCACTGGTTGATGCGTTACATGGTGGTGATGGATCCGGCAAAGGTGGTGGTTAAATGTCCCTTCAATTTTCGGAAAAGCAACTGAAGATAATCAGAGCGCCTTTCAATCATACCTTAGAGGTAAACGAAGGGACTCCGTAGCCCCGATCGGGCAAGACAACAGCCGGCCATTTTCGCTATGCTGAGTTCTTGACGATGACACCAGATAGCAATCATTTGGTCGTGGCATACAATCAAGAGCAGGCATTCCGTCTGTTTATTGATGGTGACGGTACCGGCCTGATGCACATCTTCAGCGGACTGTCTGAGATCCGTCATGATGAGCATGGCGATCACTTACTTGTGCGTATGCCATCCGGAGACAAGCGAGTCTATTACAAAGGCGGTGCCAAGGCAAACAGTCGGGGTGCTATTACTGGTATGTCGCTCGGGTCCGTTGTATTCTGCGAGATTAATCTGCTGCATATGGACATGATTCAAGAGTGCTTCAGGCGAACTTTTGCCGCAAAGATGCGCTACCATCTGGCTGATCTCAACCCGCCGGCGCCAAACGATCCGGTTATATCCGATGTATTCGACGTGCAGGACACGCGCTGGACGCATTGGGATATTAACGATAACCCGATCCTGACACCGGAACGTAAGAAAGAACTGCATGATACGCTGATTAAAAATCCATATCTCTATCATCGTGACTGGCTAGGTGAGCGTGTATTGCCTGAAGGCGTCATTTACGCGATGTTCGATATGCACGAGAATATCAAGGATGCCATCGTTGGCGAACCGATCGAAATGTTCTTTGCGGGTGACGCTGGGCAGGGTGATGCAACGACGTTGTCGTGCAACATTGTTACGCAAGTACCTGATGGGCAAGGTTTTAAAACCTATCTGAACCGTGTGGCAAACTATTATCATTCAGGCAATGAAACCGGCCAGGTTAAAGCAATGTCTGAATATGCCCGTGAGTTAAAGGTGTTCATAGACTGGTGCCGGAAGACATTCAATCTCTACTACAATCACGTACTGATTGACCCGGCAGCACGGTCCTTGCGGGAGGAATTGCGGCTCGTTGGCATTGATGCCGAGAAAGCCAATAATAATAGCAAGGACATCAAAGGATCGACAAAAGGCATTGAAGTCGGAATAGAACGGATGCAGTCGCTCATTGCAGAGCGGCGTTTTTTATTGGTCAATCCTCCGAATGGTAAATATGATCATTACCACTTTATCAAGGAGATTGGCCTGTATGTTCGTGATGACAATGGCAAGCCAGTAGATGCCAACAACCACGCCATGGACGAGGCACGCTATTCTGTTAATTATTTCTATCGTCACTATGTCGGTGTGTAGGAGGTGATGCGATGTTCTCAAAGATCTTTTCGGCAGTAAAGGGGTGGTTAGCAAAAATGGGACTGATTCAATCAATCAATAGTGTGACAGAATTCGCCGCCGTCATCGAAAGTCAGTGGATGTACAACCGTGTGCTCATCTGGCGCGCATTGTATCGCGGCTATTTAGGGAACGTCGACAGTGTACCGTTCCATGATGCCGAATTCGTCGATGTCACCGGCGAAAAGCATCATCGCCATCGGGCAACCCTCATGATGCCGAAGATTGCCTGTGAGAAAATGGCAAGCCTCGTCTTCAATGAGAAATGCAAGATCAATATCGGCGCGGTCAAGAGCGCCGGGGCAAACATGACGGACAGCAACACGGGCAATGATTCGTCAAATAGCACGGACATTGACACATTCAGCGACAATATATTCGGAGTGCTCAGCGACAATGAATTCTATAAACAGTTCCAGCGCTGGATTGAATACATGTTCGCACTTGGCGGCCTGGTTGCTAAACCCTATGTCGAAAACGGCAAGATTAAGATCACATGGGTGACGGCACAGAACTTCCTTCCGCTACAATCGACGAATGACAATATCCGGGCTGGCGTATTTCTAGATGAAACGCGACAAGGCAAGAAATATTATACTCATCTCGAATGGCACACGTGGGACAATACGGACACCTACCACATCATCAATGAATTGTACGTCAGCGACAGCCCGGACGATCTGGGCGTCAAGGTGTCATTAAACACGCTTCCGCAATATGGGAATATGGATAAGGACATCATTGTCAATGGGCTAACCCATCCGCTGTTTGTCTATTTTAAGCCGAACATCGCGAACAACTTTGAAACATTGTCGCCATTGGGGATTAGCCTATTTTCTAACTCACTGGATACGCTGAAATCGCTGGACATCGCTTTTGACAGTTTCCAGCGTGAGTTTGCACTGGGAAAGCGCCGGATCATTGTTCCTGCGTCCGCCATACGTGCGGTCTACGATAATAAAGATGGCTCGGTCCATCGCTACTTTGACACAAACGACGAGGTTTACCAGGC
Organism: Sporolactobacillus sp. CQH2019; assembly: GCF_028765345.1. Lineage (GTDB taxonomy): Bacteria > Bacillota > Bacilli > Bacillales > Sporolactobacillaceae > Sporolactobacillus. Next base: position 358,908 of record NZ_JARAJZ010000002.1, on the reverse strand, counting down.
GATGCAGGCGGGCGAGATGGACACCGAGCAGATTAAGGATATGGCCGTTGCGCTTCGGGTGACGGACCATGTGGCCGCGATCAAGTCACTGCTGGACATGCTCGCTATGCAGATGGGATTCAGCAGCGGGACATTTACCTTCGATGGTCAGGCCGTCAGAACAGCGACTGAGGTAATCAGCGAGAATTCGGATACCTTCCGCACGAAGAACAGCCATGAGACGTTGATCGAGCACGGTATCAAAGAATTGGTCGATGTCATCGCACAACTCGCCGATCTGTACGGCATGTTCACAAACCCGGGCGCTGATAACTATGAAGTAACGGTTGACTTCGATGATAGTATCGCCGATGACCGTGTCCAGAACGCGAACTTTTATGTGACGATGAATGCCGCCGGCATGATTCCTAAACAGCTTGCCATCCAGCGGATCTTCGACATTACGGAGGATCAGGCGAAGCAGTGGATGGACATGTTGAAAGCGGAAGGCGCTCAGGTTAATGATCAATTAATGAACGGACTGGTCACAGGTGCCGAGCAGGGCGTCAAGAACGCAGATTATCAAGCGAGGGCGTGATTAGATGCTCACTCCGTTCCAATTGAATCAACTATCTCAGCCAGTCATTAATGTCTACTCGCAATTGGAAAACGACATTCTGACGGCCATTGCCGAACGTCTGAAAACAGATAAGGACATCACAAAGGATAACGCCCTCAAATGGCAGTTCGACAAGCTGGCACAGCTTAATGATCTGAACAAGGATGTCATCAAACTGATTGCCAACATGTCCGGCAAGTCCGAAAAAGAGATCAGCACATTAGTGCAGAGCAGCATGCAGCAGAGTGTTGATCCGATGGATAAATGGCTGCAGAAAGTAGCCGACACAGGAAAGATTGAAAAGGCCGTTCCGCTTAAACAGGATACGGCCGTTTTTAATACGCTCCGGATGTTTCAAAAGCAGGCAAAGGATAACCTGAACCTGATTAACTCAACCATTCTTGCCAACAGTGGTCAGGTCTATCGGGACATCCTCACACAGGCCACAGCAGCCGTGCTCAGCGGGTTTAAATCGCATCATCAGGCATTAGCTGATGCATCTTCTAAATGGGCACAGAAAGGCGTTCCGGCGCTCATAGATTCAGCCGGCCGGCAATGGTCGATCGAAGGATATGTTCCACTGGTGACGCGTACGGTCAGTAATAACGTCGCCAATCAGACGCAGTGGGACCGGATGGATAGTTACGGATTGGACCTGATCGAAGTTACGACCGTCGCAGGACCACGGCCCGGGTGTGCGCCCTATCAAGGGCACATATATAGCAAGAACGGACGGGATAAACGGTACCCACCACTCAGCAGTACGACATATGGACAACCGGCCGGCCTATTCGGATGCAATTGTCACCACACCAGTTATCCGTATATCCCGAATGTTTCGGTCAAACGATATGAACCGGTTCCGCTTGGTGAAGCCAACGCTATCTATGAACAGTCGCAGAAGCAGCGATATTTAGAGCGCCAGATCCGAAAGGCCAAAACAGAAAAGTCAATGATGGAATCACTGGGCAATGAGGAAGCCATTAAAAAAGCAAATCAAAAGATTCGGACACGGCAGCAGAATATGCGTGACTTCATCAGAACAACGAACCGGACACGGCGGTATGATCGTGAGCAAATACAAAACTGAGGCGATGATATGCCAGAAGTGATATTGACAGATAAGCAATTACAAGAGCGCTTAAAATATTGGCAGGAGCGTTTAAGGCTGAGAGATTGGGATATCGAAGCAGAAATTGTTCCATTATCAGCAATGGATGATCAAACGCACGGCGGAGAAAACACATATCTTTTGCAGTCCAAGGCATCGCGAATCAGCATTTTAAATCATGGTGACTATCAGAATATGAACTGCATCATTCCTCATGACATGGAAGAAACACTGGTTCATGAACTGCTTCATCTTCATTTCGCGCCGTTTGATAGTGAAAAAAACTATATGCCAATTGAGCAGGCAATTGAATCGTTGGCTAAAGCATTCGTAGAAACAGATCGTCAGAAAGTTTGACCTGGACAAGTCATTAAAAGGTCTATTTATTATGCCTACAAATTGAAAGGAGGATTCATATGTCCATCCCATACAGATTAAACCTGCAGTATTTCGCAGAAGGTGATCCAGCAGATCCACAGCCAACACCACCACAGGGAGGAGGTGATCCACAACCATCTAATCCAAATAAAGGAGGTTCAGATCCACAATCCAACAATCCGGATCCGCAGCCTTCCGCTGACGATATCAAAGCATCTATTCTAAAGGAATTGGGCGTTGATAATTTAGACGCCGCAAAGCAAAGCCTGACGGCCTTTAAAGAATATCAGGAGAGCCAGAAAACAGAATCGCAGAAGCTGCAAGATCAAGCGGCTGAACTGCAGAAACAACTCGATGCGGCTAATGCAGCGAAGACGCTTGCTGATGCGAAGATCGCGGCACTCGCCAAAGGCGTGCGTCCCGATGCCGTCGATGACGTAATCAAGATGGTAAGCGGTGCTAAGGACATTGGCAAAGCCGTTGATGAAGTGCTGAAAAAGTATCCTGTTTTTGGATCAGAAGGCCAGCAGACGCCGCCTGCCAGTCCCGGACATCCGCAATGGGGCCAGCAGAACTATAATCAAAAAACGCAGCAGACCGAAGTTAACAAGTTCATTGACGCATTCAAGAAGGTTGGAATGATTACTGAAGACAAGCAGAAATAAGGGAGTGATTAATCCATGGCAGTATTAAATTATGCTGAAATATTCAATCAGCAACTATTCCAAGCATTCTTCAAACCGCTGATGTTCAGCGCACTATGGGGTAGTGCTTCAAACAGCATGGTCAAGTTCCTCAATGCACACACCGTGCAGATTCCGCATATTGATACGGGCGGAGCAACCGATGTAAACCGTGATACAATCACCGGATTCACGCGTAATGTGGATAACAGCTATGAATCTAAGACACTGACGCACTATCGGGAATTCTCAACGCTGGTTGACCCTCAGGATGTCGACGAAACGAATGTGGCTGTATCGATCGCTAACATTCAGCAGGTATATAACAGAGAAAAGAAAGTGCCTGAACTCGATCGGTATATGATCTCTAAACTGTATTCAGAAAAAGTTGCGAAGGACGGCGCTGCTTCGATTGATACGACAAACGCGCCAACCACGGCGAATGTCCTTGATCTGTTCGACCAGTACATGATGGAAATGGACGACTCCGAATATCCGGATGATGGCCGGGTGCTTTATGTCACACCGGCAGTGCATAAGCTGATGAAAGGATCGGATCGTATTACCCGTTTTATCGATTCCGGTACTTATAACGGGCAATTAAACCGTGCGCCGCAGGCTTTGGATGGCGTGCCGATCATCGTTGTTCCATCGAGTCGTATGAAGACGCTCTACAACTTCACGAACGGGGCTGTAGCTGATCCAACAGCAGGGCAAATCAATATGCTGCTTTGCCATCCGGGGTGCGTGCTCTCACCAATGAAATATGAATTTGTCAATATGGAAGAACCATCGGCACATTCAAAAGGAAAGTTCCTGTATTATGAAAACTTCTACTGCGATGTGTTCCTATTTGATCGTCGCTCAGGTGCGGTCAAATTCAATGTCACACCAGCAGTCTAAAGGGGGTCATTTAATTGGCGACATTGATTTTTAAAAAGAATAACAGAGTCATTAACGCCCCGGATACTTCTGAGGCGTTTTATCTTAATGAAGGATATGATGAAGTCGAATTGGATCCGCAGAAAAAGCAATACACAGTGGTCAAGGCTGCGCCGCAGAAGACAGTGCCATATGCCGACTATGAAAAACTGCAGGAAGAACTGGCCGCGGTGAAGGCGGCAACGGATCAACCGGCAGGCGACAAAGCAGCACAATCAGCAAAGAAGTGATGATCCATGAAATGGATCAGCCAAGACTTTTATGATAATCAATATGGCGGCACGCCGATTCAATCGGATAAGTTCAACATGATCGCTAATGCGGCCGAGCGAACAATCGATCAGATCACGCATTTCAATCTGTCTAAGCTGGACTTTAGCACGTTGCCTGCTTTTATTCAAAACCAGGTATTGATGGCGATCAGCGCACAGATGGAATATTTCTACGAGATCGGCAGCCATACAGAGGCCGGCATGCAGACGGTTCAGTCGGCGTCGATCGGCGGGTTCCACTATCAGAATGCGCCTATGGTTAATACGACAACCAATCTGATGCGGTCGGACGTCGCAATCAACTATCTGGCGCCTACTGGCCTCATGTATGCCGGCGTGGAAGTCAAGAACCCCGGATTCGACAGCCGATATGGTTATTTCGGCGGCTGGATTAACGATTGAGGTGATTCCATGTTTATTAAACCGATACCGCCGATCATGTTGCCGAACACGGTCCAGTATGTTCCGCTTATCAGTAATGATCGTTATGGGAATACATGGGACGACAGCCATCCAGTCACGATCACTCATGTGCGCGTGGATGATGTCTCTCAGATACGGTTCAGCAATCGGTCTGAGACGATTGACTTCACGTCGATGCTTTATATCGATACCTACACGTCTAATCAAGTCGTCAACGGCGTTGAGCAGGATCTGGCGATTGTTCCGAAGGAAAAGGATCATATTATCTTCAACGGCCTGACCTATCAAATCGACAAAGTGATCGTTCTTCAAACGGAACGCGGCGTGCATCATTATGAATGTCAGCTAAACAGGGTGTGATAAGATGGGAATTCATGTGAATGTCAATCTTGGGGATATTGCCGGTAAGGTAAATAAGGCGAAGAAATTCGCTCAGGTTGCGCTGGATGAACAAGTGCTGAAGGATTCGAACAGGTTCATCCCATTCGATACTGGCAACCTGCGTGATTCATCCATCCGAGCAAGCCAACCGGGAACCGGAAAAGTTGTTTGGGATACGCCCTATGCGCGCCGGCTTTATTATAATCCACAATACAACTTTTCAAAGGACCAGAACACGCTTGCCCGTGGCCGGTGGTTTGATGCGGCAAAGGCACAGTGTGGTGCGCAATGGGTAGACACTGCTCAAAATGGGGTGAATGAATACTTTGCTAACCACTGAATTAGATTTTCAGGATCGCATGATCGACGCGCTCGAAGCGAATTGCGATCTATTTGCCCAGATCAGTGTGCCGATCATCCCGGCGAATTCCGACGGCACACCGGCGAACGGCATCGCCTTTATGCTGACGCCGATCGGGCAGGCGACCTGTAATTATGACGGCCAGTGGGATAAGCAGTATGCCTTTCAGATCACGGTGCGGCATACGGATCAACTGACAGCCGTTAATACCTTGCAGGCGATTAGTCGATATGTGGATGGTCTGGATAATGATAGTATCCAGAGCCAAAACGGTTCTTTTTATTTTATCAATGGTCAGGTGACGAGCCTGCCTAATTTTCTGATGAAGGATGATCACGGCGTTGTCTATGTGGCCTCTTATTCAGCGGAATTGCTATTAAACGAATAAAGGAGTGAGAAAATGGTCCAATTCAACCTGAACTATAAAAACAGATATGAAATTGATAAGAATGGCGGAATGGATCCGTCAGATGTTTCTAGCGCTCAGTGGTTGCGGCTGGCTACTGGCATTCAGACAATCACACCGGCGCCAGGTGATACGACAGACAACACGCCATATTATGACGGCGGAGGTTTTGCGCAGACAGACCGGACGGGGATGAACTTTTCCCTGGCTTTTGCCGGAAACCGTGTCGAAGGTGACCCGGCTCAGGACTTTGTAGAGAGTAAACAGTTTGCACTCGGCGATGCTGCAAAAACATTGCTTCGCTGGACAAAGACAAATGGTGTGATTATCATCGCTCAAGTTTCGCTGACCGCAATCATCACGGCAGGCGGTGCGGCAAACGCGAAACAGACATTCAGCTTCACATTGAACTTTAACGGTGCACCTACTACGACATCGGGCCTGACGGCTCCGACGGGATTAGCCGGGACGCCGACGGCGAATAGTGTTGCTTTGACATGGGGTGCTATAGCCGGTGCGACGATGTACCACGTCTATCGCAGCGGCATTCTGATTGCTTCTCCGTCGACTAACTCGTTCACGGACACCGGCCTTCAGGCATCGACGGCTTATATCTATCAGGTTTCTGCGGTCGATGAAACAGGATTTGAATCTCTGCCAACTGCTCCGCTTAACGAGACGACAACGGCATGATCCATGGGGCTTTGGCCCCATTTTTTACATAACCGAAAGGGATGATTAAAATGATAGAAATCGGAATTGAAGAAAATAAAAACATAGAAGAAGTCAAGTTTGGCGGGACGTTGTATCAAATTGATTTTTCAGACGACAAGCAGAAGGAATATGCCGCATCATTTGAAAATATCGGGAAACGGTTTGAAGCGGTCGCGAAAGAATATGACACTCTTTCCGCTAATGAAAAGGCGACCGGTGATCAACTGGCGAAGAAGAGTATTGAATTGATCGAAGTTCAACGAGATGGCAGCATTGAATTTCTGGATCTCATTTTTGGACAAGGTGAGGGCCAGAAACTCTATGAAAAATGTGGGAGATCCACTGAATATCTCCGCGATAAAGTCGAAGAGCTGGCCACGGCGATTAACCTGAAACGCGAAGAGGAGCGGAAACAGCGGTTCAGGGATCTCAAGTCAAAATTTGTGCATCACAACAAGAAAAATAGATGATGTCTTATGCTGAGTTTAAAACAGCCTCTTGACGATAAGATCAGAATCAATGGGCAGGAATATGATCTCGATCTTAGTTTTGATAATGTCCTTCGATGGTATGACCTGATGGACGACAAAAAGATTGATGATATGTTAAAAATCATGCTGGCTTTCGAAATGTTTGTCCCAGACTGTGAGGCAGACAGCCCCACGATGGTTCAAACGGTCAATGCAATTGTCAAAGAATATATCACGGCTAAGCCCGATGACGGTCAAGAGACATCCAATCAAACACAATATTATGATTTTAACAAGGACGCGGAATATATTTTCGCGTCCTTTCTTCAGGAATACGGAATTGATCTCTTGGATCAACAGGGCATTATGCAATGGGAAAAATTTATCGCGCTTTTTAATGGATTACGATCCGACACGAAGTTTATGAAAATTGTCGGAATTCGTTCCGCAGAACTGCCGACCGGAAATAGCGAATATGAAATAGCTGAGCGTAAACGCATGGTTGAACTGAAAAATATCTATACACTTGATCCCGAGCAAAGCCGGCAGGAGCAAGAAGCGCGGATGGACAAGATGTTCGATAACTTAGTCAATATGGCGAAGAAAGGAGGAACATTGTCATGAGTGATGGCAAGGTCATTATTGATGTGACGCTGGATGATAGGACAATTTCTTCGGATGCCTCTAAGATTAACACAATACTGAAATCAGTGGGCAAAGATGCCGGTTCAGAGATGGATAAGCAATTTTCTAAGAATGCAAGTAATATGTCCAAAGTGGCCGATGAAACAGCAAAGAAAATATCTTCTTCATTTTCTGGGGCATTTCAGGATAAAAATGGCCGATGGCATGCTGCCGAAGGACAATTTTTGAATTTGAATAAGATAGCAAAAGATTACGGAATAACCGTTTCAGATCTGAAAACGGTGCTGAGTAGTACAGCCAATTCGGCTGAAAGCAGTGCGAAAAAGATCGGCAATGCCGCCAAAAATGCCCATGATGAAGCTAAAAAAGCGGTTAAGGATCCGATTACTCAGACTGTTAAAGCCAAGGATGAAGCGTCCGCTCAACTACGTGGCGTCCGTCTGGCCGCTCAGAAGACCAGTGATGCCTACAGCCACATGAAGGGCGTATTTGCGGGAACAATCGTCGCTGCAGGAGTGACAAGCGCCATCTCGACACTGAAGAATGGCTTTGTCAGTATGATTCAGACAGGCATTCAATATAATGCCGTCCAGGACAAGATGAATGCCGTGTGGGAAACGCTGACCGGGAATGCTGCTAAGGGCCAGAAAATGGTCCAATCGATCAATAGCATGTCAACGGCTTTCGGCCAGAGCGTTGATATTGTCAATGAACTGGATCAGCAGTTTTATCATGTCTTTGATAATCAGCCACGGACCGAAAAGCTGACCAAAGCCGTCCTGACGCTTGCCGATACGTTGGGCATGTCAAGCGCTGATGTGCAACGGCTAGGGCTGAACTTTACGCATATGCTATCCAGTGGCCGGATGCAGCTGGGCGATTTCAATATGATCACGGATCAATTGCCGATGTATGGTGAGAAGTTGCTGCAATATGAGCAAAAGATCCAGAAAAACGCACATCTGACCATGGCCCAACTTCGAAGTGAAATGAGCGCCGGAAAAATATCTTCTCAAGATGCCGAAGCCGTTATGGAGCAGTTAGGCGTTAAATATCAGAGCGCGACCGAGAACATGATGGGTACGACAACCGGCCTATGGCGAGCCATTCAGGCAAACTGGGGCCGTCTGGCCGGCCAATTCGTGAAACCGATCTTCGATCTGAAAAAATCAGGATTTAAGGATCTGGAAGATTGGCTCGCGTCGCGCGCTGCCGATCAATATTTCAATCATCTTGGGCAAGTCGTAGCCGGATTCGTTAGCAAAGTGACCGACCTTGTCAAATTCCTCACGGATCACCGCAATGCAGTCATCGATTTTGGTAAGGCATTCGGTGGCATGGTGGCAGCGATCATGGTACTCAAAACAGTCGCCGGGATTATGTCTGCCTTTGATACGGTCATGGGCGGCCTGAAACGGCTGCGGTCGGAGTTTTCCTTAACGGCGGCCAGTGCCGGAGACTTAGCAGGGGCCGAACAAGCAGCGGCGAGTGCCGGCGAAGGGATTGGCGGGGCCGTCCCGACGAAAGGCGCGAAGGGAACCGGCGGCGCATTGGCAGCAGGGGAAACAGTCGTTGCCGATGCAAGTAAGGGGAGTAAATGGCTGTCACGCCTTGGCTCATTTACGAAGATGGCCGGGTCAACCATTGCCATTATGGATGTTCTCAGTTCGTTTACTAATCTGTTCGGCATGACGCAGAAGACGATCGGTTCCCATGTCGGAGCAGCGGCCGGTTCGCTCGGCGGGACATGGGGCGGTGCTGCAGGTGGCGCGGCGATTGGAACCATGATCGCCCCCGGTGTCGGTACGGCCATTGGTGCCGGCGTGGGTGCAGCTGCCGGATCCTATGCCGGGCAGGAATTTGGGAAGGCGTTCGGCGGCTACATTCAGAAAAACGCTTCAAACCTTGGAAAGCCACTGATTAATACATCAATCAACTGGGGGAAAAGCATTGGCAAAAGCACGCAGTCGGCACTCAATCAATATGTGAAACTGTCAGATACGGCGCAGAAGCAGCTGGAAAACTTGGTTGTTAGCGGGCAGAAAGTATCTAAGCAAAACGTCGGGACGCTGGTTAAGCCTTACCAACAGATGGCAAGTCAGATTGTTAGCAATTTTAACAAGACAAAGTCCGGCGCGGCTAATGCGCTTGCCGGACTGAGGAAAACGAATAAAACTGAATATGATCAGATTCTGAAAGAAACGACCAAAAGCACGAATGACAAAGAAAAGGCTGTCAACGGTATCGAGAAACAGATTGAAAAAATCTATAATAATGCGGCAAAACAGCACCGATCTTTAACTGCAAACGAGCAATCGCAGATCAACAAGTTGCAGGATAAGATGAATAAATATGCTGTCCAGTCCATGACGAGCAGTGCCAATCAGCAGACGATCATACTCGGAAAACTGCGAGACCACGCAAGCAGCCTTTCGGCGCAGCAGGCCGCGGCGATTGTCAAGAATGCGAAAAAGCAGGAACAAGGCGCTATATCATCCGCTGATAATGAATATAAGCAAGTCGTCAAGCGAGCCAATCAGAAGTTTAATGGCGTCAAATCATGGGCTGATCAACAGTATTATGTCAATCATTCTATTTCAAAAAAGCAATATGAAGATATTGTAAATAATGCGACTCATGAACGCGACGGTGTGATTAGTCGCGCAAAACAGCAACATGATCAATCCGTTGATAAAGCTAAAGATATGTTTAACATGACAGTATCTTACGCAAAGCGTCAAGCGAAGGGTCATGTCGATCAAGTCAATTGGGAAACTGGAAATGTCCTTTCTCCATGGAGCCGAATGGTGAATAAAATTAAAGGATGGTGGCAAAGCATCGTTGGTTTCTTCACCGGCAAGGGAGATATTGCGACGAAAGGTTATGCCTATGGAACCGGCGGGCACCCCGGCGGCCCTGCGCTTGTTGGTGACGGTACCGGAAGTAATGCAGGCCCTGAGGCGATCATTGAACCTAATGGTCGCCTTTCTTTTTCGCCCGCACATCCGACATTAGTTAACCTACCCCGCGGCACATCGGTTATTTCAGCGGCAGCTACCAGGCGGCTGTTTGGCGAAGTCCCGCATTATGCCGACGGGATATTATCCAATGCTTTTAACTGGCTGATGAAGGGGCCAAAATATTTGGTCACAAAATCATTTGAAACCTTGGGGCTGAATAATCAGGCAGCTTCCATTCCTGGCCAGTTTTCTAAACCTGCAGGAGACATGATCCGTCAAACAACCTCTCTCGCAATCAACTGGGCTAAGTCGCAAGCAAATGACTGGATCGGCGGCCTATTGGCCCTGCCAAGCCATGTTTCCGGAACATTGAAAAATTGGATTGCTCAGGCGATCTCTATCGCACATATTCCGTTTTCGTGGGCGTCGGGCTTGGCGTCTATCGCGATGCATGAATCCGGAGGCAATCCGAACGCCGTAAACCGGTGGGACATCAACGCGAAAAATGGTCACCCGTCCATGGGCCTCATGCAGATGATTGGATCAACCTTTCTTGCGAATGCCATGCCGGGATTCGGCAATATATTAAACCCGGTGGACAGCATCATCTCGTCCTACAATTACATTCGCAAGCGTTACGGAAATATCCTAAACGTGCCGGGCATTCAAGCCATGGCACACGGCGGGGGATATGTCGGCTATGCAAATGGAACGGATGATTCCGTTCCCGGGCAGGTAGTTGTTGCGGAGAATGAGCCGGAAGTCATTACAACGAAAGACGGCCGGATCATGTTGGCTAATCGTCCGACTAGTTTTGATGATTTCATGTCCGGAAGCCGCGTTACTCCGCTGTCAAAGATTCCGCGGTATGCAAGCGGATTGATCAGTGCCAATCTTCCGAAGATCAATGTCCCTATTTTTTCCATGGCCGGAGGATCGGGAATGGGTGGGAATGGCCGTGTCAATGTTAAAGTGGAACCCATGCCGGTTACCATCAATTCTATTCTCGATGGCAAGATTATTACTCAAACAGTCACTAAGATACAAAACAAGCAAAAGATTGATCAAAGTAAGGCTTGGGGGATTATATTATGACAGCACTTCCAAGTAACGAATTCGGTTTTTCCTTAAACGGCGACCATTCTCGTAATTATAATATCCGGATCATTGATATCACCCGTAATATTTTTGCAGAACCAACCGAAAACGAGCAGACCATACCGGGAAGGAAAGGAACCGTCTATTTCGGCACATCCATCGGGCACCGGATCATACTGGTAGACATTAAGATCGTTGCGTCCTCAAATGAAGAGCGAAATACATTGGCACATAATATTGCAAACTGGCTGATGGACACAGCCGATCAGGACGATGAATTGATCTTCGATGATGAAGCAGATAAGGATTATTATGGTCATTTTGCTACGGATTCTCAGATCACCCGATCACTCTATAGTGGAGCGGCGACCTTGGAATTTCACTGCTCCGATCCATTTTCTTATAAGGAGCAGGTCGATACCGGTATCTACACTTCCTCGCCTGTCGCGCTTCCTGTGTCCGGACAGGTGCCGACCAAACCGATTATTAATGTCAAGGTCAATGCTGACATCACGAGTCTCGCTTTGACTAATTCCAAAAATGATTATCTGTTTCTCGGTAGTACAATCGATCCGGATCAAGGGCAGGCACCCGCAAATAAGACGCCGGCCGTGTTCGGCGATCCGATGACTGATTCGTCTATTTGGGCGGCCAACACAGACGAGAACTACATCAACGGAACGGTTGCCGGACAGTTTCAAGTCAGCGCACAGGCATTCTTGACACAGTCGGCGGACTACGGAACTGGATCCGCTTGGCATGGTCCGAGTCTGAAGCGGTTTTTATCAGGCTCTCAGCAATTGCAGGACTTTCGCATGGACGCGGTCGTATGGTTTGATTCGCAAAATTACAAGAGCATGGGTGTCTGCCGAATCTATCTGATTGACGCAAATAATAATTCGATCGGGTATATTTGCCTGAAAGACAACGACGCTGTGAATCCCTTCACCATTTTTCAGGCTAAGGCAGGCACGGAAGATAAGGGGCATGATATCTGCTATACCGGTCAGCAGGATTGGATGATCAAGAAAAACGAAACGTTAAAAAAGAAAGTAAATGGCCGATGGATATCATATACAGCTCCCGTAAATGTTGCATCAACAAATATATTCAATGGATTTTACGGCATTTTGTCTATCCAGCGAATCGGGAATGTTTGGACCGCAACAATTACCAAGTGGGACAACAAAAATAATCCGCAATGGAAATATACGTATACCTGGACAGATGCATCGAATCAATTTACCGGCAAGCTGGCCGGCGTTGCGATTTATAACGCGGCGTATGGAACGGCTGCAGTCATGGATCATAATCAGCAGGCCGATATTAAGGTCTATCAGATTATCGACGGCGGCAAGCCCGGGGCAACCGAGATACCGGTGATCGCTACAGCCGGCGACGAGATTATGGTTGATTGCGAGGCACACAAAGTTTTAAAAAATGGCGAGTTGTTTATGACCCCGCTATTGATCGGAAGTACCTTTTTTGACATTCAGGCTGGCACCGAAGTCATCGGCTACGCGCCGGCGGATAAAGTCGACATTGCTCTATCCTATCGGCCGAAGTACATGTAAAGGAGGGCGTGATGAATGATTTATATTTTAACACCGGATAAAAAAGTCGTCGCTGTCTTGGACAATGACGGCGGTTTGTCATGCCCTTTCTGGGCTGATCTGCATGTAGAAAAAATGGTCGATTTTGATAGTACGTATACCTTTACAGCGCCTGCGGACCGCGACGAATCGCAGTACCTGGTCGTCGGCAACTATGCGGCATTGGTTGATATGGACAATGATATTCAGCTTTTTCGCATGATTAATGTTGCCGATGGCTTCGACAGCAATGGAAAAACAATTGTCGTGAATGCCCGGAATGAAGCCATCTTCGACCTCAACGGAACGATCATCCGACCGCATACTTTCACAGGCATGATGGCCGCGGATGCATTCTCGTTTATCCTGCAGGATAGCGGCTGGGAAATGGGAACTTGCGATATCATCAGTTCGATTGATTTTTCAATTGACAGCTATTCGACGGCTCAGGCTGCCCTGCATACCGTTGCAGATACGTATAGCGGTGATGTCAAGTTTCGCGTCGAGATCCAAGGAAATCACATCATCCATCAATACGTCGATTTTCTGCAAAAGCGGGGGACAAATCATGGTAAACGTTTTGAGTATGCTAAAGATATCCAAGGCCTCACCCGGACCATAGACATTGACAATAACTTTGCGACGGCATTGATTCCGCAAGGTGCGGCAGATAGCGTGACAAATAATCCGATCGACATTACATCGGTAAATAACGGGTTGGATTATATCGCGAATGACGACGCCAATCGACAGTTTAATCCAGGTTCGGACAAGTACATTTATAAGATTTACACAAATGACAAAAAGACGACACCGGCGGCCTTGTTGGCCGATGCAAAGGTTCAGCTGGCGATCGTCTCTAAGCCCACGATAACGTATGATGCTCAGGTTATTCTTCTCCAGATGATGGCCGGATACGAACATGAGAAGGTCAGCCTTGGCGATACCGTTGGAGTGGTTAATAAAGATATGAACCCGACACTGACCGTACAGGCCCGCATCATAGAGCTGGATATATCTTACTCTGATCACAGTCAGGATAAGGCGACGCTGGGTGACTATGTGCCCTTGCAAGACGTCACTCCTACGATGGTTCAAAAGATCCAGCAGCAGGTCAAAAACACATTATCAGGTATGGACCTGTCCAATATCAAAGTTGAGCTAGCGGCCAGCAATGGCAACACCTTTAAAAACGGTCAGGGGACAACAGATCTGATCGCGCGTGTCTATAACGGCAAAACGCCGATCACGTCCGACCTGCGGCCGGAAAACTTTGTATGGTACAAAATGGACGTGAACGGCACGCATGATGCGGCTTGGGAACAAGCGCATGTCGCCGCAGGAAATACGGTCACGGTGACGGCGGCCGATGTCACAACTCAGGCGACGTTTGAGTGTGATATCAGTATATAGGAGGTGAAACGATATGGCAGTCGTAGGGAGCGGACAGATCACAATTTCGAACGTTGACGACGGAGCACAAGGGCCACAGGGCCCGACTGGTGCTACTGGCCCACAGGGTAACGCGGGGCAAATGTTAAACTACACGCTTACTCAGGTATCTAAAGATAATCAGGGCAGGCTCTGGAAGTCATCCGGTCCAGGCGATTGGACGGGTCAGGCATATACAGCGGAGGGATATACCGGAGGATGTTTTCTTTCCTTTAAACCGTCTGCCAAAACCAATTATATTATGGTGGGCATCAGCACTCGACCGACAATGAGTGTTAACTATGCCGCTATTGACTATGCGTGGTATATGAATACCACAGGCCAAGCGACGATTTACGAAAGCGGGTCTAATAAAGGAAGTTTTGGAACCTATAACGCTGGTGACGTATTTTCAATCACTTATGACAATGCATATGTAAGATACTATATAAACGGCGTCTTAAAAAGAACGGTACCGGTCACTGCGGGATTGACTTTTTATGTTGATTCATCTTTTTATACCGTAGCAAGCACTTATCAGGTATATGATATTTTTTTCGCCCCGCAGGGTTCTCAGGGGCCGCAAGGGGCACAAGGAATCCAGGGGCCTGTGGGAGCGGATGGAACGCCGTCCTACTTGCACATTGCTTATGCGACCGATGCAAGCGGCGGGGGGTTTTCTCAATCTCCAGCAGGGATGACTTATATCGGTGTCTACTCAGACAGTTCGACGACCGACAGCACCGACCCGACAAAGTATACTTGGTCGCTTATAAAAGGTGCCGATGGACTCGACGGTGCTCAGGGTGTACCAGGTCCGGCCGGTACAAACGGTCAGACCAGCTATGTACATTTTGCGTATGCCACGAGCGCTGACGGCTCGGCCGGATTTAGCACAACTGACCCAACCGGCAAAACTTATATCGGCACCTATACAGACTTCGCCAGTGCCGACAGTACCGACTACACAAAGTACAAGTGGGCGAAGTTTCAAGGACCAACAGGCGCGACCGGGGCTACGGGTGCAACAGGAGCAAAGGGTGATACGGGGGCGACTGGACCACAAGGCGCGCAAGGGCCACAGGGACCAAACGGGATTAACCTGATCTTGGGAACGGGATTTACTGACCTGTCTCAATGGGCCAAAACCGCTTCGGGTGTATTTTCTATTGATTCAGCTAATCTATGTAATGGCAACAATTCTCTAAAAATATCAACAACGGGGACAGGATTTGATGGCGTTCATAGCGCTGCTCCACTCGCAATAAGTGCCGCTACACAATATATAATGACATTATTCGCATATATTAACGCGGATACTGATATTCCATTGGACAAGCCGCTGAGAGTTTATTTCCCCGAATACAACAGTAGCAATTCCATCATTCGTTATTTAGAAACGGATATTAGTAATGGTCAATTAACGCCCGGACAGTGGTATAAAAGGACTTTTTCTTTTAGCACGGATTCAAACGCTGATCACTTTGGACCGTTAGGTATGGATTTTAAAAATGTCGCAGGGACAGCTCAGGTTTGGATCTCACAGATTAAGTTAGAGACAGGTGGCACCGCCACCCCCTGGACGCCCAGCCCGCAGGACGCGCAGACTATTGCGGCAAAAAAGGTTCGCAACTTTACCTATCAGCCGACACCGCCATATGATGTCGGCGACCTTTGGACACAGAGCGGAGCGACGCTCTATTGCACAAATGCCAAAGACGCGAGCGGTAGTTATTCCCTATCTGACTGGACCTTGCAAAAAATTGTTCTGGCGTCTCTCGACGGTAGCGTGCAGGGCCTAATCAACAATGCCGTCCAATCAGGATCAAGCTATAAGGGTGTCACGATCGATAGCAACGGCCTGACCGCGACAGCCGGCGGCACGGTCGTAGCTGTCAACTCGGCGGATGGATTTAAGATTACAAAGTCTGGGGCCGTCGTCGTACAGGTGGATACAGGTGGCACCCTTAAGCTGGCCGGAAACATCGATGCATCGAGCGGGACGATCACCGGGGCCGTGATTGTCGGCGGGACGGTCACACAGAGTTACACAGACCCCGTCCTCGGCCTTCGAACGATCTCTATGCAAAACGGCGAGTTGATCACAAGCGGGCTTGTGGATGGGCCGAATACGCCTAACTCGACGATGACTCTTTATTCTGGTGCCCTTAACTTCACCGTTGGTGTGGATGGCGACAGCTACAAATATGTGAGCACCTTTGACGGATCCGTATTGGAGATGTCCTACCTGACCAACTCGGGTACAAGTAGCAATCCGAATTATGTGCAGGCGGCGAATATTGAGCTGCTGGCAAATAGTGGAGACGTCAGGGTATCCCGCAGCGTTTATGTCGGCCGCGCGATTGAGCCGTTGAATGGTACAACGGTAGGGTTTTTCTCAAACACGACAAATTTCCGCAATTCCGCAAATAGCGCTTGGGGCACGATCGTATGCGGACAGCTTTCTCAGACTTCAACGGAGGAACTCAAGCAGGATATCGCGCCGATGACAGAAAATGCTCTGGACGTTTTAAATGCGATGGACATATACAATTTTCGCTATAGGGGACAGGTTGAATTAGGCGTTCCGAAGTTGCACACCGGGGTTATTATCGGCGATGGGTACCGGACGCCGACGGAGATTTTAGACTGGCCGCAAACCGGCGTTGACATATATGATGCAATATTTTTCAACTACAAAGCAACTCAGGATTTTTTCAAGTTGTATCAGTCAGCAATGGCAACATTACAATCCGAGATCGTCGATTTACAAAGCAGGGTACAAAAATTGGAGGCAGCATGATGGAAAAAGTTGAATATGATCTAAACTTGCAGATTGGTATTCTATCGGTTAAAATTGCAAATCTCGAAGTTGAAAATTCAAAACTTCAGGCGATTAACCAGGCGTTAGGGGCAAAGCTCGACAAGCCGGAAGTGGAAAACAAAAAGTTGGCAGACGGGCAAGTAAAAAATGTGAAAGCAGACAAGCCGAAAGAAAGCGTTAAATGATCCGGTTTTTTATTTTGCTATTAAAGGGGGTGACAAGAATGGATAATAAAAAAGTGTCCTCATTTAGAGAGGACAAGGATAAATCGATTTCTTTTGTCGATCAAACAAAAATTGAAAATTCCTCTGATAAAGCAAGAATTTCTGCTAATAAATTTATAGCTGGCTATTTAGTTTAAAATAGTCGTTTTCATCTGCAGAAATCCACAATTAGCGCACCGATACGCTTCAACCGGTATTACCTTTCCTGTTGATTTGTACTGTCCGGGGGCTGTTTGGATAGCGGTAGTCAAGAATACATTTTCGTTTTCGCCGAATGTTACTTTTTGCATATTGCCTGATTTACAGATTGGGCATTCCATCATTGTTCACCTCCTCTCTAATTGGAAGTCACTTCCATTCTAGCAGAGTAGGTGATTTTTATATCAATTTTTTTAGGGAGGCATTGCAATGGTTTACACATGGAGTAATCTCACACCAATTAAGGATGGCAGCGGCAACATTACGGCATTCCGGCTGTATTACGCCGGGAACAACGCAACGACGGGGGATAACGTCAGCGGGTCGGTGCAGATCACGCTCGATCAATTTTCTTCGACGGCTGGTAAGGTGGATGCAATCACGGCGCTCATTGCCCCGGCTGTTCAGGCTGCGGTAACGGCATAAAGGAGACGATAGGATGAATCCCACATATTGGGCCGCCTTGTTTGGAGCGATCTTGAGTTTAATTATGATCTTTAAATATGTTGTCCTCACGCCGCTTATCAAGCTAATTAATGGCATTGTGGATCCGCTCAAGCAGACGATTAAAGATCTGACGGATAGCATCGACAGGCTTGAGCAGACCAGCCGTGACGAACATGCCAGTATCCATAAACGGCTGGATCTGGAAGACAAACGGCTTGACGTCGCGGAGGACAATATCATTCGGCATGAAGAACAGCTGAAAACACTTTTTCATGAAGAAAAAGAAGGCGAGCAAAATTGAAAAAGTTCATACGATTCTTGATCGCGCTGGTCCTTTCACTCGGACTGGCGCTTTCCTTTGCCGTTCCGACGCTGGCCGCCGCTCCTGACCATGATGTGGTCGATGTCAGTAATAACAACTCAAGCGTCGGCCTGCCATTGAGCTTTTATCAGACGATCCGAGCGTATGGGGTCAAAGGCGTCGTCATCAAGGTTAGTGAGGGGACAACCTATCGAGATGCTGCGGCATCCGTTAACATCGCTAACGCCAGAACAGCGGGCCTACGAGTCAATATCTATCATTACGGGCTTTTATCCAGTACAACAGAAGCGGCCAAGGAGGCCGACTGGTTCGCAAAATGTGCTCAATATGCCGGATTTTCAAAAACGGCCGACGGTTACGCAACGCTTGATCTTGAAGATCTAAACCTTTCGCATAATAGTACGATATTGACCGGTTATTCAAACGCTTTCTTCAACGAGCTTCACAAACTTGGTTACGGGAGGACGGATTTCTATTCCAGTTCATCCTATTACAATAGCCGAGTTATCCCGAAACAATTGCCTTACGCCCCGTGGATTGCGGCTTATCCGTACTATCCGGATGCCAGTCATATCACGGCTAATTTTTCTAACGGCCGTGGCATGTGGCAATGGACGAACAATTTTGTATTTCCGGGGCTGAGTCAGTTCGGGGCGTTTGATGTATCGGCAGACTACCTGGGAAAGTACATTGTCGGAGCGTCGGTCAATAACACAGTGGGTACGATTAAGTCTGTCAGCCTGATCGATTACATGAAGGCTCACGGACTTGGTGGCACATGGTCCGCTCAGGTCAAATTAGCGACGGAATATGGCATCACCGGATACATTGGGAGTGCTGCTCAAAACTTGGCTCTGTTGTCCAAGTTGCAGAACGGCGTGAAACCTGCACCCGCACCGAAGCCGACTACCACGCAGGCGGCTATCTACACGGTAAAGTCTGGCGATACGCTTTATGGCATCGGCATCGCTCACCATATGACCTATCAGGCGATCATGTCGCTAAACGGCCTGCATAGCTGGACCATCTATCCGGGCGAGCGTTTGAAGCTCACAAGAGCCGCACAGGCTGCCGTTAGCTCGTCGGCTCATATTTATACCGTTAAATCGGGCGATTGCCTGTGGACGATTTCCAGCCGTCTCAAGACGACTGTAGCACATCTTAAATCCGTTAATGGCTTACGTAGCGATACTATCTATCCACATGAGCAACTTAAATATTAATTATAAGGGGCGATAGAAATGAAACTTGGAGAAAATTCTCCGGAAGTCAAACAGCTTCAAACAAATTTGAATAAAGTTCTTGGCACCTCGACGCCGATTACGAGTATCTTTTCATCTGCCACCGAGGTGTCCATTCGGGCTTTCCAGCAGCTGAACGGCCTGCCGGTCACCGGTAATGCCGATGACGCGACCGTGAAGGCGTTGAATGCCAAAGCCGGAATAACAACCCCGGCCGTCGACAAGAAGGCGCAGGCAATCGTTCTATTGACTCAAGCACTTAATTTACTGAAAGAGGCGAACTAATCATGCAGAATATCGAAGTGCAAATTTTTACAGCGATACTGTCTCTATTTGTCACCGGCCTTGGCGCCCTGATCGCGGCTTACGAGCCGAAGCTGAAAGCCCTGATCGACAAGAACTTATCTGCCAAACAGGCGACGGTAGCCAATACGGTGATCGACGGCATATCGTCTATTGCCGGTACGGTCGTTGCCGATTTTAATCAGCGTATTGTCGCCGACGCAAAGAAAAACGGTATCTTTACACAGCAGCTTGCCGAAAGTGTCAAAGCCGATGCGGTGAAGGCTGTGACCGCTCAGGCGTCGTCACTGATCGCTCTCGGCGAAACGGTAATCGGTGATGTAAAATCATTGATCCCGCAGCTGGTTGAACAGGCCGTAGCCGCTCAGAAATGACATAATGAAAAACCCGCCGTGATGGCGGGATACATAATCCATGTCGGGCATTGACCGGCGATGGGATATTTATTTTTTCTTTCTATTCAGCAAGGGTTTATAATATTTTTCTTCAGCGACTTTACGAACTTTTATCGCGTCATCAATATTTTTAAATTGCCCAAGTTGTATCTGTTTGCCATTAACGCCAATATAGGCAGCATATTTATTTATCTTTTGCCGATAGCATACGCCTTTTATGCCGGTCTTATTATCTTTTCTTTTTTTGGCTGTAATCAGAGAGACATTAACATTATTAATACGCTGGTCGTCATATATTTTGCGTAAATTAGCCTGCTCCGTTTCTCGTCTTAGACATCCGCAAGATCTTGTATCCCCTTTGTGTAGCTCCTCGACTGTGGCTTCAGCAATATTTCCGCAATCACATTGACAATGCCAAATCACACTTTTATGTCTTCGCCTTTCGGTTGGATATAAGGCAACCAGACGCCCAAATCGATGATTAGTTAGATCTAAAGCTGGCACGGCAATTCCTCCGTTTAATCAAGGATTGCAACGACTTTAGCATCAATAATACGTATTTCCTGTTCATCCGGAGCTTCATATGTTTCATCATGTCCGGCAATGACGATTTGTTTTCCAAAATAATACTTCTTATTCCACTCAGCCGCTTTTTTGAGATTAGTGGCTAATTTTTTTATATCTTCATCATCATCTAAAAATAAGCCCTGTGTAATTACCCTGGTGGCGCAAGTTCCCCCGACCGTTTTGCCGTTTTCACCATCTCGGTCATAGAGAGATTGATTACATTCATCATCCCAGTCATAGGACTCTCTGGGGGTATCACCTACGGAGTAGTGCTCGTCATCTGCACAGCTTCTTACGCCTACGCAATCATAACCATTTTTAATTATTTTTTGAACCATTTTTTTAAGATCCATGTTGTGGCCCCCTGACTGTTTCCATACTCTTATTATAATACATGTATTAAAAAATACAAGAGTATTGTCCAGTCTTATTTTTTATTTTCTTTATTTTTTAATGCATCAATATAGGGCTGATAATATTTTTTCTCAGCCTCTTTTCTGGCCCGTATAGCCTGATTAATATCTTTAAAGGTTCCTACGTATTTTCTTTTCCCATTGACGGTTATGCTCGCCTCATAATAAGTGTGGCCCTTACGGATGCGTTGGTGTACGCCCTTAATACCGGTGCCACTGTCCGACCGCACTTTTTTAGTGAGCAGAGGGACGGGCACGCCATCAACCGATTTATCCGTCAAGAGCACCTGACGGGCATTTGTTATCCGATCAGGCGTTAGGCAACCGCACGATATTGTATCACCACGTCGTAATGACGTACCCATCGCAACCGTCGTATTCCCGCAGTCACATTGACAGAGCCAAAGTGCATTACCGTTTTTTGTCTGTCCGGCGCGCTTGAGGACCGTCAATTTTCCAAACTTCTGCCCGGTAAGGTCAATCATATTCGGGGGCATTTTATGATAGCTCATAATCTTGTCGCTCTTTCAGGGTGATCCCAATCGCACATTTCCGATTCATCTGTGATCTCTTTCCATCCGTCGTAAACGTCCCAAATAACCTCATATTTATTTCCATTAACGTCAAGGGCAATCGCTTTATAAATGGGGCGTTGGCTTTCCACACCGTCAATATAGGGGCTTCCGGTTGTCCGTAACTCCTTATCTTCCCAGTCAAAGATCGTCGAGTTATAAACGTTCAGCTTTTCGTAGTCGGTCATTTTGCCCCACCTATCATTAATCAATTTGCTTAGTTGCATGAGATCGCCTGAGTTGGCGTCTTTATTAATAAAAGATCGGGCCGCTGAGCGCTTGGATAAATAGCGCTTATGGTCCTTATTTTTATCAATCCATCGGGCATTATAGACTGTATGATCATATTTATCCATGAGTAAGGCTCCTTCAAAACAATTTTGCAATGACTTTTGCGTTCTTGACAACGACTTCGCCGACATCGCCAGTTTCATTGTTCCGGCCATAATCACCGGCGATAAAATAGCAATGCTCACCGATAAAGGGAAGAGAGGATATTTCTTCGCTCTCATGTCTCTTTAGGTCACTGATGGCCGGGCTTTCAACATCCCAAGCGCTGACGCCATCCAGTTCTTCCATTTCTTCGTATTCGGTTGTTCCATATTCGGGAAACTCTCTTTCATCGTCCCGATCTTCGTTATGCTTACTGTTTTCCGTAATTTCTTCACCGACCGTGCGATCCTTATCTTCAAAGCGTACGCCCATCGCATCATAATCATAGTAGCAATCCTCAGCAAGCTTATTTATGGTTTCAATCATTTCTTTAATGGTCATTTATTATCTCTCCCTTGTTTCTATACTCCTATTATAATACATGTATTAAAAAATACAATAGTTTTAGGTAATCTTTTCATCCTTTTTATAAAAAAATCCCCGTACCGAAGCACGGGGACTATATAAGGGGATAAAGAATGGACGGGGCAAGGAACAGTATGCGCATTTAGCGATTAAAATACTCTTTAATTCGTTCATTTATCCACTCGGCTGCGATTGTTTTGTGATATCGGACCGGGAATACACGGCCACGGACGTTCACTTCATAATTGAGCCAATCATGGCGGGTCAGCCGGATATCATGGTCAAATACGGAATCTTTATTTTTTCGCATGTCAATCGTGAGGTGGCGGTAAGCTTCGTCAATGGTCGCCAGATACTGATCCTTGAACTTGGTGTTTGTAATACCGATAACCTTACGATCACGCTGAAGGGCTAATTTCATCAGCGCCAGAAAGATGTGTTCTCATGCGAATGAATGTTCTACATTCAGCGGAAAAAATATCCTTAATTCATTTAAAAAAGTAGCAAGAAAGGTTCATTTTAATTTTCATCTTATATCATACGATTTATTTAAAATATTTAAAAACGTGTTTCTTCTATAATATATGATTCAACTTTTCATATATTTTCATATCATTTTATAGTATAAAATATGTCCTCAATGATGGACATGATGGGGAAAATGAATTAACCTCTTATCTATCAAGGGGGTTCAGAGGATTAGGCAAGACTATGTACCGACTGTGTGTCGAAATATATAAATCAACGCTTCTCATCTGTTCACCTGAACTTATGAGAGGCTTCTTTTTTTCTCGCTTTTTCACACGCAGATAGACCTTTTTGATCGATTCATCCTCGATGCGGACAGTCTTTCTGCTTCGTTCGATGTGTTTTTAACACATCCAACTGCCAACCAATGGCGCGAACGGATCTTCTTCTGAAGCAAGTACGATGTATTTTATTGCATCTCCGGTAAGATCATCATGTGCTTTAAAATAAAAATTTTTATTTTATTCTCTTTGAACCTCCCTGCTCAAAAGAAGGCATTTTCTCTATGCCTTGGGCAAAAAAGGCCAGATAATCGGTATGTGTTTATTTCAATAGATAGCATAAAATGTATTTAAACACGCAAAGCATCCCCCTCTATTAAAATGGCGGCACATACAATATGTATGGAAAGACAATGAATCTTTATAATAGACAAACAATTAACCGCGGCAAGATTAATCAGCTTACATTTTCATACAGACCGGCGAAGCAGTCCAAGCTAAAGCTTTGCAACATTCCTTGCGTGCCTGATTATATTCCGGCCTCTTACAAGCCGTTTTGAAAGTTCAAAAGGGCACCTCACGGGGGTGCCCTTTTGGAGGGGTGATGCATACATGGGTTATGGATCCGGATACGGCGTCACCTGATCAATAAACGAAAGCAGCGCCGACGATAATCAACAGAATAAACAGAACAACAATCAGAGCAAAGCTGCTGACGGGATTGTACCCGCCGCCGCAATATCCGCCGTCATATCCCAAAGCGAAGCACCTCCTTATCACGTGGTAATATACTATATGAGCGGACAAGCGATCATGAAGGGGACAAATGGATAGATAAAAAAACCTAATTAAGGGATCAAGTGATTGAGAATAAAAAAAGATGTGTCTGCAGATAGAAAAATCCCTAGTGACAATTACAAAAGTTAAATAATGTCACTTTATCGCCGTTCACGAAAATATACCGCGGTTCGTCTGAACAGAGATCATCGCGCAGCAGTAGGAAAACCAGTAAACCGCAAAAGACAGCGGCGTTCAAAAGGTCGGCAGCCAATACCCTTAAATCGGCCATAATCAGAGTACAAATCAGACTTCATTTATGTCCTTTCCCGCAATTCCGCCGATCGAAGCGGTCTTTTTCATTTAATGGCCACGAATCCGGATGGGCGGGAACGGCACTCAGAAAAAAAGGGGAACCTGAGCGGATTCCCTTTTCCGATAAACTATCAATACGGAGTCGGCAAATGTGTTCCTGGCGCGTGCCACCATGATTCAACTGTTTTCCAGGCAGTATGGTAGTCGTGCCCTCTTCCCATTAAATAACCAATTGCAACAGCTTCTCTTAATGCATGTTCATAGCCGAGATGCTGGGCTTCGCGCAAACCGTGGCTAACGGCGGGACCGATCAAATGAAGTACATGCTGCTCCTCGCTTACGGGCCGCTGGTACAAACCCGGATCTGTATTTCTGTAATCATGATAATACGAAGCATCAAATGGTTGAGCAAAGTTCATGCCTCTGCGCCTCCCGAAGTTTTAAATACTTTTTTAATTTATGCGCGTCTGGGGATGAGCGGAATAGGCAATAAGCATGTTTTGTTAAAGGAACTTCGGGATGCCGCTCTGCCTGTCGGTGCGAGGATAGGACGCAGCTGTGGAATGATCTTTTCTTTTTATGAACGATTCTGAGAATCGTGCGCGAAACACGGCATGACCATATAGAAAGTATCCGATCCGCTTACACCTATAGGCTCCGGCTGAATACAGTATGTTAGCAGCTGTAAAAGGGAGGGAGTGTAATGGCTACCAAACCGCCGATGCTCCGGCCGGGAGACACGGTCGGCATTGCAACACTGGGGAGTCCATTAGATCCGAACGTGATCAATCAGGGCATTCAGGGCCTTCAGAATATGGGATTTCAAGTGGTTGTCGGACGGCATGTTTATGCTCAGACCGGATTTCTGGCCGGGACGGATCAGGAACGCGCATCAGATCTGATGGACTTGTTTCATAACGACGATGTCAAAATGATTATTTCTTCAAGAGGCGGTGTCGGCGTTGCCGGCATTCTTCCTTATCTGGACTTTGATTTTATCCGCAGTCATCCGAAGATTGTCAGCGGGTATAGCGATGTCACCATCTTATTGAATTGCCTGTACCAGTTTGCCGATCTGATTGCTTTCAATAGTCTATTGCTTTTCGATTTTTCACCGAATACGCCCAGTTATAATTACAACCAGTTTTTTGCGGCAACCTCTACTACTGCGGCATCGCGGACGATCGAGAATCCGCCCGGCATACCATTAGTAAGCAGAATTCCGGGCAACGTAACCGGCCCCCTTGTCGGCGGGAATTTAACATCTTTTGTCGGAACCTTGGGGACACAATTTGAAATCGATACTACCAATAAAATTTTATTTCTGGAAGAGACGCATGCGCCGGCCAACACAGTTTATCGTTATTTTAACCATTTGAAACTGGCGGGGAAATTTGATGACTGCTCCGGCATTCTTATAGGCGAGTGCACCCGTTGTCCAAACGCCTACCAGACATCTTACGAAGATCTGATCACCAGCGTTCTCGTCCCGCTTAGGAAGCCGCTCATGACTAATATCACATCGGCGCACGGCTATTATAAGGCTGCAATGCCCATCGGCGCCACGGTTAATTTAAATACGGTTAATAACACACTGACCGTACTGGAGCCCACTGTCAGTGCAACTTCTTAAGAAAATTCGGGCATCGTTGTCCGATCCTGTTGACACTAAAAACTATATCTTCGTTTGTTAAGACTTTAAGGAAGCATAAAATTCCGGCGGACGGCTGTATCGCGGCCGGACAAAAGCGCGTCGTTCTGCAGGCGTGTCGCAACGAGGCCTCCGGTTTCTCCTAAATCCTGTCGATCGGCAGGCTTTACTATCTCCGCTTCCTTCTGTTCATGAACTTTCCGGACGGCGGCTTGTGCCGTTATCCTGATGATAGGAATTTGTTAAACTGAAAAATTTTCACTGACGTTGATATTTATTCTGTGCTCATTGTCCGGAAATTCGCGCCGAAATAGTGTGAAAGAGGATTCCGGAGTGCCTGTACAGCGATTCTGGGCGGTGAAGTCAGCAGGATGGAAACAGTCGGTACACAAGCTGTCTGAATTTCCGCTTTTAATCCGTGCCTGTTTTTCTCGGATTCATAATCTATTTTTGCCGATCATTGGTCTACTTGTCCGGGATGTTCGTATACATGGTAGTACAATCTATGGGGATCAGGGAGGGTATGCCATGTTCTATCGACGATCATCTGTTACGGCAGCGGCCGTGCTGCTGGCGCTGGCTTTGCTTGCGGGGTGCGGGGCGGCCGCCGATCGCCAGCCGTCCAGCGTACAGTATGTAAAAAACAAATCGGAACTGGCTAAAACGGCACATAATATAAAATCTGTCCAGAGAGAGCTTTATCTGTCCGATGAGAACGGGCTTCTCGCACCGCAGACCGTCGCGCTGCCGGCCTCACCCGCTCCGGCCCGGCAAGTGCTGGATTATCTCGTCCAGGACGGACCGGTGACGGATCTTCTGCCCAATGGTTTTCGGGCGGTTCTGCCGGCGGGAACCATGGTCAAAAGTGTTTCCCTGGATCGGCAGGGGCTGCTGACGGCCGATTTCTCGTCAGAACTTTTGGACGCCCCGGTCAGTGATCAGGGCCGGATTGTTCAGTCGATTGTCTGGACACTGACTCAGTTTGATAACGTTAAGAAGGTAACTATTCGTGTCAACGGTAAAGCGCTGAACGGATGGCCGAACAGCAAACAGCCGGTCGGCCAGGAGCTGACCCGCTCGGACGGAATCAATGAGACGTTCGGCGGCGTGGCGGATGTGGCGGACAGCGTGCCGGCAACCGTTTACTACTTGTCTTCAAACAAGGGAAAATCCTATGACGTTCCGGTGACGGTCCGGATCGCCCGGAGCGGATCGGACAGTCTGTACAGTCTGGTCAATACGCTAATACGTGAACCGGCGGGAACGGTGTTCATCTCGACATTCAGTCCGGATACGGAACTGGTTGAGAAGCCGGTGGTCAAAAACGGAGTGGTTTATCTTCACTTCAACGATGCGTTATTTACAGATAAGGCGGCAAAAACAATCAGCGACGATGCACTCCGCTGTCTCGTTCTGACGCTTACAGGCGAGAACGGAATCCGGCTTGTATCGATCAAAGTCGGCAGCTCGGACAAGGTGATGCTGGAATCCGGCAAAATGATTAGTGGCCCGGTGTCCCGTTCGATGGTGAGTCCGGCCGGGCTGTAATCCTTTAAGAAAAATATGGTATAGTAAACAAGGGGCGGCGTACGGAGCCCTTCCCAACATTTTGCTTAAATATGAGGTATGCGGAGGCAGTTGATATGATGAGACCAGACGGAAGGGCGAATGACGAACTTCGCCGGATTCAGATAGTGCCGGATTTTATCATCCATCCGGAAGGCTCCGTGCTGATAACGGTCGGCCGGACAAAAGTCATTTGCAACGTCACGATCGAAGATAAGGTCCCGCCGTTCATGCGCGGACAGAAAAAAGGATGGATAACGGCGGAGTACGCCATGCTCCCGAGAGCGACTCCGGAGCGAACCATCCGCGAATCGTCCAGAGGGAAACTGGGCGGCCGAACCATGGAAATACAGCGCCTGATCGGCAGAGCGCTCCGTTCGGTCGTGGCTCTTGATGAGATCGGGGAGCGGACGCTCTGGATTGACTGCGACGTCATCCAGGCGGACGGAGGAACGCGCACGGCCTCCATAACAGGCGCTTTTGTCGCGATGGTACTCGCTCTTAAGAGGGCCGTCGATAAAAAACAAATCAGCAGAATTCCGGTCAAATCCTACCTGGCGGCCACATCTGTGGGCATCCATCCGTCATACGGTCCGATTCTGGACCTCTGCTATAAAGAGGACTCGACAACGGATGTCGATATGAATATAGTTATGAACGGTAAGGACGAATTCATTGAGATACAGGGTACCGGCGAGGAAGCGACATTCAGCAGGCAGCAGCTTTCCGTGCTGATCGATCTGGCGAAAAAAGGGATCCATCAGCTCATCGGTGCCGAAAAGTCGCTCATCGGCGATATACTGACCGAACAAAAGGCAGGGACGGAGAAGTGACCCAAGTATTGGTAGCATCGAATAATCCGGGAAAGATCAAGGAAATCAAAGCGATGCTCTTGAATTTTCAGGTTGAGCTTTATTCACTGAAGGACCTCGGCATCAGTGCCGAAGTAGTGGAGACAGGTTCCACCTTTCGGGAAAATGCGGCTCTGAAAGCAGAGACCCTTTCTAAAAAGACAAAAATGGTCACGATTGCCGATGATTCAGGGCTTGCCGTCGATGCGCTGGACGGAGAGCCCGGGGTCTTTTCCGCACGCTATGCCGGGACGGACAAAAACAGCGAGCGCAATATTGATAAACTGCTGGATAAATTGAAAGACGTGCCGCCGGAGAAGCGGACTGCCCGTTTTATCTGTGTTCTGGCACTCAGTATTCCGGGAAAACCGACCCGTTTTGCCGAGGGGCGGTGCGCCGGGCTGATAACAAACGGCCGAAGAGGAATGGGCGGATTTGGCTACGACCCGGTTTTCCTGATTCCGGAAAGGCAGCTGACTTTTGCGGAAATGGGAGCAGCGGAGAAAAATAAAATCAGTCATCGTGCGCATGCATTGCAGAGGCTGCGCGAAAACTGGGGCAGCTGGTTGGGGGGAGATTAATGAAGTGGCTAATTGTCAGTGATACGCATGGATTGAGGCGGGAAGTGGCTGAACTGAAAGAACGTTATGCCGGACAGGTTGAAGCCTTCATTCACTGCGGCGATTCGGAACTTGAAGCGGACAGCCGTGAATTGGACGGCTACATAACGGTGGAAGGAAACTGCGACCGTACGAGTACTTTTCCCGAAGAAATTGTCCGGACAATCGGACCGCTTAAATTTCTGATTGTTCACGGCCATTTGCTTGGCATCAAAATTTCCAAGAGGAAACTATATAACAAAGGGTTGGAGAATAAAGCGGATATAGTCTGTTTCGGACATAGCCATCTTGCAGGAACGTTCCAGAAGGGCGGCATGGTTTTCATCAATCCCGGCAGCCTTCGTCTTCCCAGAAACTATCAGGAAGGTACATATGTGATTCTCGAGCTCAGCCCGGATCAAAAGACAATGGGGGTTACCTATTACACCATTGCGGGTGCGCCGGTTGATATGTTTTCTAAAGTTTATCGCCGGCAAAACGAAAACAGCCGTTTAAAATGAAAGGGGACACCTTGATCGGACAAGGTGTCCCCAGGAGTGATGCGGAGGAGGGCACTCACGCGGCGTTATCAGGCAACCCGATTGGTTAACCTGATAATTCATTATATGTGAACATGGCTTGAAAGAAAGGTATGAATGAATGAGAGAAACAGCCTGTTTATTCCGGACTATGAAAAATATTCTGTTCAGGACCGGCCGGCTTGAATATTGGCGGAAGTCCGGTGCCAAACTGAAAATCCGAAAAATATTCGAACGGTTTTATTTGAACAAGTACCTTTCGCTTCGTGCCTTTTTGAACATACAGCCGGCAGATAAATATCGTCCATCTTTTCCGGTGATTGCCTGTATATTGTCATTGTCAACTCCCGACCTGGATTATTCTGCACTTCCGGTTGAAACAATTTGACAGGCATTGACAGATACGATTTTACCATCTAAAATAGTAAAGGTCGTCGAATGATCATGTTTCCGTTGGAAAATGGTTGACCGACCGATTTTCTGTCCCAGTAGCTCAGCTGGATAGAGCAACGGCCTTCTAAGCCGTGGGTCATGGGTTCGAATCCCTTCTGGGACATAGCGAAAAGCCTTGATATGAAAGGCTTTTTTATTTTGCCCTTTCCCCTTAAAGACGTTTGAGGAGCAAATCGGGAGCAAAAATGAAAAAATATCTGTTTTCTATCCCACCAGAAAACCGAGTATGCCGGCTGTCTTGATGATCAGCACTTCGTTCAAGCTGACGGCCTCATGAAGAGTTGACTCATCTATTATTGGTTAACAATTAATTTTACAAACAGGAAAAAATACACAAGAAAGCCCTGCTGCACGTTCCCAAAAGTTAGGAACCAAGGCGGGGGGATTCATCTGACGGGTATACCCTTCAGCGGGTGATTCAACTTCAACCGCTCAACTGGAACTAAGGCTTCAGGATGAATGCCTCATCGCTCAGAATTGAGCTGACCAATCCTGCCCATTGTATTTCTTGCAGGCTATCGGGTATAATAAGGACACAGGAAACGTAAAATAAAACCGCCAGTGCACGAACACTGACGGAATGGCAATATCCGCACAGAGCGGAACAGCGCAATAAGAATTAAACACATTAACATGAATGGTCCGCTTCAATTATCGCCACTGCGAATGGGCATATGAAGCGGATCATTTCTTTTTTCTGTCTGACAGCATGAATAACCAGTACACCGAAAGAGACCATCAGTGTTAAGACTTGAAATACTGTCATTGGCGCCACCCCCATTCTATAAGGGCGTCGCTGTCCGCTCATATGCATCTATTGCCTGTTCTGATTAATAGCATGTCATGCCTCAGATTTGACCCATAAACCAGGTCGATCAAACCGGCCTGGCTAACTCTTTTCATTACAGGAAATATAAAAAAAGCAGAAACGAATGTGCTGAACTCTATTCAGCCTTTGGTAACATTGTTTGAACAGACCGTCCTGCTCTATTTTGCTGCTGCTGTATTGCAGCTTAGGAAGGATACAGGGATTAATACGCTGCGATGGCCGGGAAACACGCTAACATTGAATAGCCGGAGGCTATTGGCTAAAAGAATGAGAGTGATGCAGGCTTTTGGACTGAAATTAACGTTTGCCTGCCTATTTTATTTTCAAATACGAGAAATCGATCGTTCACACCGGAATATAGGGGTGGGGGCTATTGATTTTTTTGTTCTATGATTCGACGTTAGAAGATGCCGATCCTGACCACGCATTTGCAAAAGATTCTGCTAGGGCTCCGTCGGATACGGGTTCCAGCCTTGTAATCAGCTCGTACTGCAGCTGATCCAACGGCAATGAGATGATCCGGGGCATCAGCTTTTCAAGGATGATTTCTCCGCGAAGTTCCGCGTTTTTCAAAATCGCTGCCATAGCTGCTATTTGTTTGCTCTCTGATTTCCGCTCGTTTATTTTCGGCATGGATGCGATGATCCTGCGCCGCACCGCTGGTTTCATAATTAGCGCCCTGATCGTCTCCGAGCCGATTGTTTTCAGCGGTGCAACACGCGCACGCAGATAGGCATACACATCATCGAGCAGGTTCCCGGTAATGGGAATCTCATTTGTAATCTTTAGAAAATAATATTTACACCGGACGGCCATTACAGGCTCAGACTTATCGGGCCAGCGGCGATAAAGGACGGATTTATTTGTCCCCGCCCGCGTCGCGACGCTCTCTATCGTCATTTGCGTATAGCCGGTTTTAGAGAGTTCTTCCCATGCGGCCTGCAGGATCGCCTCTTCCAGAACTTGTCCGCGGCGGTGCTTCCCTTTCTTTTGCTCGTCCATCTTTTATTCCCCCTCAACAATTAAATTAAAGGGATCTCTATCGTAAAAATTATAAAAACTGAAAGTTTCTTATTGACAAAAATCTGTATTTATCATATCATGGCCCTATAAGAAACTAAAAGTTTTCTATTGCAAAAGGGATTTTTCATGAGTACAGAAAGTGTAAAATCGGCGGAAGAAAACTTAATCCGGCCGTACTCAGGACCGCCGTTATTCTGTCCGCAGTGCGCTGCCGACGAGGGCCAATGTGGCCATCCATACCATTGTGTCCGATATGAAAGCGGGATTTCTGTCCAAATATAAAAACACAAAGGGAGTGTTATTTAATGGAGAAGCTGAGCAGCGGCAGAGATGCCGTGATCCAACTGGATCACCTCACGAAAACATTTGGCAAACACATGCTGTCAGCAATGTTTCATTAGAGAATGCGAGAACGGCGACCCTCGTCGCGTCGTTTATAACTCTTCCTCAGATGTTTCTCTCCGGCGTGATTATCCCGATCAGCCATTCCAGCGGCGTGCTGCTCGCTTTAAGCCGCATCATGCCGATGACCTGCTGCCTCGACCTCACGCGCGCCGTCGTCTATGCCGGGACGCCGGAATACCATAGCGTCGTATTGTTTCATCCATTGGCAGATCTGGTTGTTATCATCACCTTGACAGCAATCTTCCTGGGCCTGGGGACTTATCTTTTCGCCTGCTCGGAAAGCCATAGGTAGCCTTTGCTTTCCCAGATCATGCATTTGTGAAAGATCCCGCTATGGCTGTGTTGCCATGTATTAGCCCAGAAATGCGGCGACAGTACTCTGACCCCAATCAAGCCTTGATCGTCTGCGCGCCGATTGCTTTCATCGGTTCAACATGCACACGAAGTTAGGCCTGTACATCTTTGCGCCAATCGCCGGTTTCAGCGATAAATGTACCTCTGTCGTAGAAATGAAAATAGAAAACATTGCGTTTCCTATTGACAAAAATTTATATTTATTATATCATCGTTTAATAAGAAACATAAGTTTCTTATGAAAATAAACTATAAAAGGAGTTTTCCCATGAATGCAGAAAATGTAAAACCGGCGAAAGAAAAACTCGATCCGGTCGTGCTCAGGGTTGCCATCATTCTGGTCGTAGGTGCACTTGCGCCACTGTTCGATACAACGATGGTCAATGTAGCGATTCATACCATTGCAACCGATATGAAGGCAGCCATTTCTACCGTGCAGTGGATCACAACCGGATTCGTTCTGGCCATGGGACTGACCGTCCCAATTTCAGGCTGGGCCGCCAAACGATTCGGATGCAAACGATCCTATATCTTTTCCCTGGTGATCCTCTTGGCCGGATCCGTGCTCGCCCTGCTTTCCTGGAATATCCAGAGCTTAATCTGTTTTGCCGTTATCCAGGGAATCGGTGCGGGACTCCTGATGCCGGTACTGCAAACGGAGCTTGTACAGCTTTCCGGCGGCCGCAAACTCGGGCAGATCATGTCGATCGTCAGCATTCCTGCTCTTCTGGGGCCGATTCTTGGCCCGGTGTTAGGAGGAATTATCGTCAATGGCTTAAGCTGGCGCGCGATTTTCTTTGTCAATATTCCGATCTGCGTCGCAGCGATCCCATTAGCCTTGTGGGGAATACCGGCCGACAAGCACGTGGAAAAGAAAGCGTCTCTCGATGTGATCGGCATGCTTCTGCTTTCTCCCGCGTTCGCCCTTCTGATCTATGGCATTGCGCAGGTCGCCACGCACGGGGGCATAAGCAGCAGCGCGGTTTATATTCCGCTTATCCTCGGCATCGTTTTGATGGCGTCATATGTCGTCTATGCGCTGAAGACGAGACGGGAACCGGCTCTGAATGTGCGGCTGTTCCAATCTGCCAATTTTTCCGCTTCCAATATCCTGCTGATCCTGTGCGGGATCATCACGAACGGGGCCATGCTGATGCTGCCGCTCTATTATCAGGAGGTGCGCGGGGCCAGCGCCCTGTATGCCGGATTGTGGCTGCTTCCGCAAGGAATCGGGATGCTGCTCACCAGAAGCTGGGCCGGAAAAGCGGCCGACCGCAGCGGTTCGCGTACCATCGTGCTGCTCAGCCTCGCGGGTATTGCAGTGGGTACGCTGCCGTTTGCTTTTGCGGGAACGGCTACGAATTATATCCTTTTAGCTGTCGCCCTGCTGATCAGAGGGGCGGGGCTCGGCGGCTTGCTGATTGCCATCATGGTGTCCGCTTATATCGGACTCCCGAGAGAGCAGATCCCCCACGCGAGCATCGCCACGAGGATTTTTCAGACCATCGGCGGAGCTTTCGGGTCTGCTATTCTCGCGACCGTCGCCGAACATCAGATGGCAGGCCATGCGGATACCGATCTCCATGCGGTTTCCAATGCGTTCGACGTCTCGTTCTGGTGGGCGATCGGCTTCGCTGCAGTAGCGGCGATCCCCACGCTGTTTTTAGCCATGCACAAAAAATCAGGGACGAAAACGGCGCCGCAGAAAGGATGACGTGGAAATTCTTCATCTGAACCGAAAATGCCGCAGCGGTGAAAGGAAGTGAGGCATATATTTTAAGCGATAAAATCTGTGCTTTAATGAAAAAAATAGTATGACGAAGTCAAATCTTAAAAAGCCCTGAGTCTTTCGCGCGTGTTTTCATACAAAATGTGTATTTCTTAAAAGAGGAGCTGTATCCATATGTCTAACGTTCTTTTTGTCATACAGCCTTATAATGGGCATGTTAATCCGACAATAGGCTTAGTTGATGAATTGGTAGGGCAAGGGGAACAGGTGGCTTATTTTTGCTCTGAAGAATATAGAACAAGGATAGAAGGAGCAGGCGCCACGTTTAGAAGCTATGGTGAAACCGAATTCTATCCAAGAAATTTTCGTAATGCCTCTAAGGGATTGGGTGCGGCACTATTAAATGATTCTCCGCGGAGTCATAACGTACGTTCAATGCAGCCCGCCTTGAATGTGTTTCCGAGTGATCTGTCAGAAAATAAAATCATGAGAAAATCCCTGGTAAATTATATTGATCAAATGCTTAAATTAAATGAAGAAACAATACCAATTATCATGAAACAAATCGAAGATGAAAAGTTTGATTATATGATAGTAAGTCCTCAATTTCCGCTGGGGAAATGGATCTCTTTAATACTGGGAATCCCCACGATCTCTTCTTTTGCAGCAATTGTTTCAATAAGTCAGCGGCTGAAAAAAATCGCACTTGGAGATCAATTGAGGGAATTATTCAGTGATGTATACAGCGGGTTTGCAGATAGACTGTACAGGAATTATCATGTAAAAGCGCCCGCCAATATATTTGATTTGTTTGGCATCAAAAGTGATTTAAACATCGCATATACGTCAAAAGATTTTATTCCTCATCCTGAAAATTACGATAATAGTTTTATATTTATTGGCCCGTCAATTTACGACAGGAAAGAGAAGGTCGATTTTCCGTTTGAAAAATTAGCGGATGAAAAAGTGGTATATATCTCATTAGGTACGGTATATAATGGCACGGACCGTAAACTTTACGATATATTTTTCAAGACATTTGCTGATACCGATGTTGTCGTAGTTATGACCGCATATAATATGGACATTTCAAAGTTTAATATCCCGAAGAATTTCATAGTTAGAAATTATGTTCCTCAATCAAAAATTTTAAAATATACGGCTGTTGCTATAACCCATGCTGGAATGAACAGTATGAGCGACCTGATATATAACGGCATACCGTTTGTTGCAATACCAATCGGAGCAGATCAGCCATATCAGGCAGCAAGGGTGTCAGAACTTGGAGCCGCGATCTCTCTTGATAAGGATAAGGTCACACCGGAAACATTGAGAGATGCTGTTGAGAAAGTTCAGGCAGATCCAAGCTATCTGGAGAATATCAAAAAAATAAGTCATTCGTTTAAGAAGGCTGGCGGATACAAATATGCAGTAAAAGAAATATTCGCATTTAAGGAAAGAAGGGGGATAGATTGTTAGCATTATTCTTCTGGAAGCAGCAGCATGTAGAGTAGAAACAGCCAAACGTGGTGAGCGGCACCGAAAAGTAATAAGACGGCCCCGATTTGACAGCTGGACTTGAGCCCCAACTAAACAGTGAGATACAGCCCCGGGCGCGTGCCGGCCGATCCGCTTGGGCCATCTCCTTTTTGATTGCCTGATTTGATAACTGATCATCGCTTCTCAGTCCCGGACTGTTGACACACTCACACGATCCGCGATGGCACACACGGATCGTGTAGGGCAATACTCGTTCATATAGAGAAAGGGTCTGGAAATAGGAGAATTCTTCTGCTGTTTTCAGGCCCTCTTCGCATTGCCCTGACCCTGTCTCCGGATTTTCTCCATTGCTTTTTCCAGGGATACAATTTAAAGTCACTATTGACGATTCCTGTAATTTTGCTAAGCTTAGACTGTATCCTGAATCTAATGGAGAAGAGACTCATGTTGAAAACCGCTGTACTGCTTGTTAATCTGGGAACCCCCGGCGCGCCGACGCCTGCTGCCGTTCGCAGATATTTGTCTGAATTCTTGAGCGACCGCCGCGTCATTGATCTGCCCCGCTGGAAATGGCTGCCGATTCTGCACGGGATTATTCTGCGCGTCCGGCCCCGAAAAACGGCGGCTCTTTATCGTCAGATTTGGACAAGCGAAGGTTCGCCGCTTCTGATGAACTGCCTGATACAGCGAAGCGGTTTGCAAAAAAGACTGGCAGCGGACAAAATAAAAGTCGCTCTGGGAATGAGTTACGGATCGCCCGCTCTCCGGGGCGAACTCGAACAACTGCACCGATGGGGCGTCCGCCATCTTATTATTCTGCCGCTTTATCCGCAATATTCTTCGACAACTGTTGCATCCGTATGGGATGGCTGCGCAAACGTCCTTGCCGGATGGCCGGATCTGCCGGAATTAAGTTTTATTACCAATTACGCGACGCATCCGCTGTATATCGAAGCATTGACAGAACGCATTCAGACGGAAATCAGGCAAAACGGCAAGCCGGACTGCCTGCTTCTCTCCTATCACGGGATCCCGCAGCAATATGCCGATTCAGGCGATCCCTATGCACAGCACTGCCTGGCGACGACCGGCGCGCTTCAGAAAAGATTATCTGACCTGAAAATCATACAAAGCTACCAGTCGCGATTCGGTCATGAAAAATGGCTGGAACCGGATACACTGGAGACCGTCACTTCGCTTGCTCATCAGGGCATCCGGCATCTTGCGGTTATGGCTCCCGGGTTCACTTCGGATTGCGTGGAAACGCTGTATGAACTGGCGATTGAGAATGCGGCTGCATTCAAAAAAGCCGGCGGTGAATCTTTCCACTATATCCCGGCGCTCAACGACAGCAGCACGTTTACCGCCTGCCTGGAGAAATTAGTTCGAAGCAGAATTCATTCGGACGTCTGACAAACCACTGCATGTGGGACGGGATTTATTTTTTCTGCATTTATAGCGTAAAAATTCATTGAAATGTTCGACCGTTCACGGGAAAATTTATCTATTATATGCATCATTCTCAAGAACAATAAATAAGTCAGAACGCATTAACGGCTAAAAAGAAAATTCCTGATCCATGAGTATTATTTTTGAGCTTAGCTGTTCCGGTTGAATAAAACAAGGAGCATCCATCATTGTATAAATTATAAGGAAATACAACATCTGATGCCCCGGTTACAGGCAACAATCCATACGTTATTGTCATATCAGTAGCGGAAACCGACCAGCTTAACACCCATTAAGCTGACCATAAATTCCGGTGTATGATTTTTACTCGCTGCAATAGTTTTCTCCAGAGAGCGTATCTTTGTCATACGGATGGCCGATGACAAAGATACAAGTTTTCATTTTGCTTTTTTTAGACTGATAATGTCAGCTTCCTGTTCAAGCGATCGTGTTGCCAACATCTGTAATATTTTGTCCTGCTTGGCCTGACCAACAACAAGCGCATGCTGATCGGTTTTTATCTGTGCAATGTCTACCGAGTTTTTGGCGACCTGTTCGTAAACCGCATTGAGCTTTTGCTCGTGCCGATCCAGTTTTTTGTCATACTGATCTAAGTGTTCTTTTGTCTCTGAGCGAAAGTCGGATAATTCTTTTCTCAGGCCATGCAATTCTTCCACAATCTGTTTTAATAATTCATCAGCCATAGATTTCATCCCCATAAATGAATTTTACTTCTTTTTCCTCCTTCGTTCGTCTTGTTCTGTCGGCTTAAGAAATCTAAGCATCCTTCTTGCCTCTTCAAGGTTTCCGCGATATTACTTATAGGCGATCATGAAGTCCGGATCTTTCGCCGGTTCCTCAATATCCTTGCTATTACTAGCCTTGCTTGGAATACCTGTCCTGCCGAAAATATAATCGAAAGAAGCATTGAAAAATCAGCCATATTTCTCAAGACTTGATAGTCAGATTCTGTTTAACTTAATTTGTATCATGCATTAGCTGAACGATTGATTTTTAGTCTGTCAGCCCGATCCTGCTGCGACAAATTTCTTGATTCTCTTAAACTTCCCGGCTGTTTGCCATAATCTAAATTTATTATAAGTGAAGAGTTTGCACATATAAGTAATTGTGTAAAAAATAAACGAAACCTATTAGCTGTGCAGAAGATGCACCGTATAATAATCAGCGTAGAAATTGTGCCGGGAGGAGATTCAATGAGCGATATTCTGAAAGAGAGACGGAGTTGCGGTAATCATGATAACTTATGAATTTAGAGATACTGTTGCTTTGTATTTTGGGGATGTTCTTCCCCAACAAATGTATTTTGCAGTGACCGGTTCTAAAATGGTCACAGATTTGGAATACAATCTTACGATGGAAAAGGCCGCAGAAGCACGATCTGGACACACGAAACAGAAAGCGATAAAAAGAGTGCTCAGAAAAAGGGCACTCTAAGGACGAGAAATACTTTTTAATAGGTTTCGCGCGAAGGCATTTTAGCTGAGCTCCACGATTCGACAGTCCTTTTGGCGTGATTATAGGTGTATCCCATACCCATGAGGTAAGCGATGGCCATCGTTTTATGCATAGAAGGCATCAGCGGTCTGAGTGCGGACATCACTTTTTCCTTCAGGTTTTTTGTACTCATTGATGGATTGGTGTTAATACCCGGATTAGGATTTACAGGATTTACAGGATTTACATTGAGATTAGGGTACATATTCATGGGCATGGGCATGGGCGCACCCGTCGGATTTGTAAAATTGGGATTTTGATTCGGCCGGTAAGGATCGTAAAAATTATCGTTCATCAAGATTACCACTCCTCATTTATTTTGCCAACACAGACACTGTATGTAGTCATTTGCCTTTGATTAACGGCTAACGCCTAAAGGACGAGATATTCACACAAGAAGCCGTGACGGTTGGGAAAAAAAGAGATTTTGAGTGATGAAAAAGACATTCTGAACGGGGTGCCTTTGGCATGAAGGCAATGAATTAGGGCCTACGGCGGAATGGGAGATAAATGCTGGAGTGGGGCAATAATAATCAGCGGAATGAACCGGACGACGAGTTATGCAAAACCATTTCCGCATCTATAACTGCCAACCGGAATGCTCAGGGCGACATT
Organism: Sporolactobacillus sp. CQH2019; assembly: GCF_028765345.1. Classification (GTDB taxonomy): domain Bacteria; phylum Bacillota; class Bacilli; order Bacillales; family Sporolactobacillaceae; genus Sporolactobacillus. The sequence goes on along the minus strand of NZ_JARAJZ010000002.1, from coordinate 319,220 downwards.
CCTTCTGTCATCCAAGACGGTAAAAGCCGTATCCGCTGATCGGGTAAATGTTGTAATAATGATTGAACAGGCAGCCGGACGAAGGAGAAAAATGATGGATCCTTTTGAGACCTTTGATACGGGCGGACTGAAACGAAGGCTACTGATGATTGATTGAAGCGGAAGTCAGATCACCTGAAGTTGTGAACAGTTTTGTCCGATGATTCGTGGTACGGCAAAACATCGCTTAAATAAGGCTCTCAGCCTGACGAACAAGCAGATTTATCGATTCTTTATCAGTGAAATCAATCTTTTTCCCGTAGGTCTCCAAAAACAGAGAGGTTTCAGGAGATGTATGGGCAGATTTTTTTACTTTGTTTTTTAAGGCAAACATCATGATTCGGTGGAGAAAATTCAGCTTCTTATAATCGATAGCACCGCGCAGGTGGAAAAAGGATATTGATTTTTGAAGCGCGCCGTTAAAATTTTTATTAATGATGCTTTGATAATTAGTTGTTTTCGGATTGGATAAACCTACTGTAAACACAATTAACTTTGTATCCGGTAAGTCAGAGAAATAGGTCGAAATTTGTTTTGAACCCATGATTCCGCTCGCATATATGGCACCTCCGAAGATTATCGTCGAGTATTTTCTTAAAACCTGAGCATTTACATCTGACAGCTTATAAAGGTCGGAATGAAGCGCTTCAGAGATCCATTGTGCATATCTCTGGGTTGCACCGTATTGCGTTTGATAAACAACGGCGACATGGCTCATGATGTTCATTCTCCTTTCATTTGTTAAAAAAGCTCAGATTCCTCCCGAGCTATAGTTATGATAATATTTTACCATACGGAGAGATCGCGATGCGATAAAAAATATAACGGTTAATCCGTTCGCCGTGAGTAAACAGCAATATGAAAGTGATTGGTAATGGGAAAGTGAAAAGTGGGAGGAGAAGCGTTTGGATAATCAGGATCTTGATCCCTTTCGGAATATTTGCGATTGTCAGGTATTATTGGCTTTAAATCCCCTATCAAATATTATATACATACGATCCTTTTGCGTTGAAAAGTAAAATGTATGTTTTGATAGGAATGAAGAGAATGAGATGTAATAAGGTGCCCCGACTGACGGGCAACTTATTGCATAATGCCCCATGGCCTGCGATCCATGACCGCATAAATTCTTCAGTTTTGGCTCATGTCCGATTAGTCATTGGGGCGGAATTTAAGAAACAGTGTCAAAAACGAATCCGGGTTAATAAATTGCGGGCATAAGACGCTCCGGGAAAAATTTTGCCGATGATTAACTTTTCGTACCTGTACATTATTTCCTGTTTCGGATAGGTTTCAGTTCTGAAATCAGGTACGTTTTAAAGTCCCGGGTTGCTGCTGAAAGATAACGATCTTTAACCCAGGAAAGCCAGATTGTCCGTCGGCAGACAGGATTGCTGATGTGAAGTCTCTCCAGAGACTCTGTGTTGGGCCCGTTCCACCAATATTCGGGAATAAACGCATTTCCAAGCCCCGCTTTCACAAGGCTGCATATGACTTCGGCAGTATTGCTTTCAAAGGCAATATTGGGGCTGAATCCGGCCTGCCGACAAAATTCGTTTGTTATTTCGCGAAGTCCGCATTCCGAAGTTAAGTGAATAAACGGTTCATTTGCAACCTCCGCCAGTTGAATTCCGCTTCTTCCGCTTAGACGATGTCCCGGAGGCAGGGCTAAAAAAATCTCTTCGTCTATCAGGGGTTCACAGTGTATTTTAGTCTGTTGAATCGGTAAAGAAGACAGGCACAGGTCAATAGTGCCATCCAAAAGCTGCTCCTGAATTTCCGATTGCTGAGTCATCTGATAAAGCCGAAATTTGACACGTGGATGCTGAGCTAAATAGTGTTCAAATAATTTTGGAAGCATCCGGGAGGTCGTGGCACCGATAATCACACGGCCTTCTTCGATACCTGCAATATCCTTCGCTTCGCGCAATCCCTGTTCTAATTCCGTGAAACTTTGCCGGATGCGTTCTGAAAAACGTCTTCCGGATCGATTAAGACGGAATCTTTTTCTCCCGTACCGTTCGAACAGAGGAACGCCGACCTCTTCTTCGAGGCGGGACATCATCTTGCTCAGAGAGGACTGGGCAACATGCAGTTCCTCTGCAGCCCGTGTCATATTTTCCAAATGTGCAACCACTTGAAAATATTCCAATTGCCGTAATTGCATGGCTATTCACCTTTCTTAACATGGCATTGAAGCCATAATAACATGAAAAATTATATATTATTAATCATAATCAATCAATAATATAATATAAAAATGACTTATATTAAATTGTAAGCAGGTTACTCAGTTGAATCGAAAAAGGAGAAAAGCATAATGGAGAGACCGGGTCTGTTAAACAAAGATTTTCTGATTGATACGATCGCAAATTTCTTTATTTATATTGTCTTTTATCTGCTGCTGGTTATCATTGCGCCTTATGCAATGGATACTCTGCACGCGACGCCGAGCGAGGCCGGGCTTGCATCCAGCATATTTATCGTTGGATCGCTGATCGCACGAATCTTTACGGGGCGATTGATCGAGCGGGTCGGGCGCGGAAAGATCCTTTTTATCGGGCTGATTTTTTTCCTTCTGACGACTCTTTTATATTTCGGAGTCACCAGCCTCGCGTTTCTGTATTTTGTGCGAATATTGCATGGGATTGGATTCGGTATTTCTGCCACCTCCGCGCAGACTTTTATTGCCGATATTGTGCCAAAGGAACGCCGCGGGGAGGGCATCGGGTACTTTATTGCATTTAGTTCTACAATCGCCTCGGCGATCGGACCTCTTGCAGGAATGTATCTTAATCAGCGGGGCCATTTCAACATGATTATTGTTATCTGCTTCTTAGTGATTGCCATCAGCGGGATTGCCATGCTTTTTCTGAAAATACCTGAAGTCAATGTAAGCCGGGAACAACTGGCAGACATGAGAAAATTCAAGTTAGGCAACTTTTTTGAGATCAAAGCCTTTCCTATCTCAGGTATTAGTCTGTTTGTCGGCATCTGCTATGCAAGTATCGTCAGCTTTATCGATCCATTTGCACGGCAATCCGGCCTGGCTGCCGCAGGCAATTTCTTTTTTGCGGTCTATGCCATTTTTCTCCTGCTTTCCAGACCGGCCGCCGGGAAACTCTTTGACCAAAGAGGAGAAAATTCAGTGATGTATCCGTGCTTTATTCTGTTTGCCATCGGACTTTCGATTATCAGTCTGGCTCACCAGAGTGCAGTTCTTCTGCTTGCAGCTGCCTTTGTCGGGTGCGGTTTCGGAACTTTTCTCTCAAGTGCCCAGACGATCGCAGTAAAAGTTGCGCTGCCGCACCGAACTGGCGTTGCAACGTCGACTTTTTACAGCATTCTTGAAGGAGGCATGGGAATCGGTCCCTATTTTCTTGGCCTGTTAGTGCCGTCGATCGGATATAGAGGTTTATATATATGTATGGCTCTGGTCGTCCTTGCCTGCATCGTTCCCTATTTTTTCTTATACGGAAAATCTCCTGAAAAGGCGGATCTGCATAGTTAGGATCGGTAACGCCTGCTGGAGCAGAATCATCTCTGCGGTGGGCATCTTCTGATTGGCCGTTTTCCGGTATTATTGCCGGCAGCCGGTACGCCGCAAAGAGATCGGAACACATTCTGTAAAGAAACCGGCCGGACGACGCTTGGTCATGAACTTATTGATCCGCTGCACGAAACGGTCACCGGGACAAAGCTGAAAGACCACGGGTACGAGGTGTGGACAGCCGCTGCGGATGCTTCTTGTTTTCAGATCCCACCCTATATGGGTGGATAGCCGGCGTCTGCTTCTTCCCTGTTGGAACTCCGGCAAGGAAAAACCGTTTTCCGCCAGTGGGCTGCATTTATGGGTTAAGGTTCAAATGGCATCCATCCGGCTGTCATCCATGCCAGGTGCACAGCAAAACCGGCACTTCCTTATGGAGTGCCGGTTTTTGCTGGTTGATTACTTAGATGCGTTCAAACATCAATCACAAGTTTTCCAATCATGCGGTTCGTTTCAACAATTTGATGCGCCAAACGAACCGTCGCTGCATTGATACCCTTCAGTTGTTTATTAAGCGTGGGGCGGAGCACTCCCTGTCCGACCAGCTGTGCCGCCGCCTCCAGTAATTTATGCTGTCTGATGCGATCCGGAGTTTGACAGACAGGTCGAGTAAACATAAATTCCCATGAGAACGAAACGCTCTTGCTTTTTAATAATCCTAAATCGAGAGGGTGCTCATTTTCAACAATGGACACGATATGGCCCTGCGGTTTAATTGTTTGGGCCATATTCACCCAATGAAGATCTGTCGAATGCAGACACAGAATATAGTCAACGCCATCCGCAAATCCTGCTGTTTGAAGCTGGGGAAGAAATTCATGATGATGATTGATGGTGAATTCAGCGCCGTGTGCTTTAGCCCACGTTGCCGTCTCAGGCCGAGATGCAGTGCCGATCACCGTCAGTCCGAAGTACTTCGCAAGCTGAGTCGCAACCGAGCCGACCCCTCCGGCCGCATTAATAATCAAGATGGACTTGCCCTGATTGGCATCTTTTTCCGGCGTGATTCCGGCCCGGTCAGCCATCGCTTCCCATGCAGTGATTGTTGTCAAAGGCAGGGCGGCCGCCTCAGAAAAGCCAAGCTGTTCAGGCATATGTCCGGCAATTTTTTCTTCCACCAGCTGATAGTCTGCACAGCTGCCCGGGCGATCGAGTGTGCCGGCGTAATAAACTTTATCTCCGGGCTTGAATAATGTCACAGCATCACCCACTGCTTCAACGATACCGGCCGCATCATATCCGGGAATCTTTGGCATCGTCTCTACCTGACGCTTTGTCATTCTTACTTTCGTATCGACAGGATTAATAGAAATGGCCTTAATCTGTACGAGCAAATCGTGTCCTTTTGCCACCGGTTTAGACACAGTCACATCCACTAAGCTCTCCGGATCGCTGGCCGGCAGATTTTTGTAGAAACCAACCGCATTCATTCTTGTCATCGTACCCGCTCCTTTTCTCATCCTCTCTATCCACACCCACTTTAATATAAGGGGCATATAATTGTAAGTACGCACATTATTGTGCTATAGTATTAAAAAATATACTGTTAATGGAGAACACACTTTGAAAAAATATGAAAAGGATTTTGACAGCTATATGGATTTTTTGGACCGCGCCTGTCCCGTTGAAGTGACCCTATCGGTCATCGGAGGAAAATGGAAGGGCGTCATCCTTTATCATTTGCAGAGTAGGCCGCTCCGTTTCAATGAACTCAGACGTTTGATTCCCGATGTAACACAGCGAATGCTTACGCTTCAATTAAGAGAATTGGAAGAAGACGGCGTCATTCATCGTGAAGTATATCCTGTTGTTCCACCGAAAGTCGAATACTCTCTGACCGATTTCGGCAGTACACTATCTCCGGTCATTTTATCCATACGCCAATGGGGCAAGCGTCATCAGGATGAAATTCGCACTATAAAAAGTAAACAGTTCAGTAAATAAGCAAAGCAGCCGTTCAAGCCGGTCAAAAATGGACAAGGTGATTTGAAAGCGCGGCCGCCGGATGATGATTCTGACCGTTATCAATAAGTATAGTAAAAGCGGGAAAATTTTTTGACCGAAAATACGGGCTGGCAGCCTTATATAGTCAGGCAGATCTTCGATTCGCTGCTGGATGATGACAGATCTACCTGATCGCGCTTTTGGTCTGTCCGTGCTTCATAAAGAAGCTCCGAAAAACTGCCAACTATTTGTTCATAGGTCTTTCCTGAATAAAACATCCCTGCGCCGAAACGCAGGGATGTATTGAAAATAAGGCTGGCTGCGTCAGCCTGTCATAACAGAGTTTCTGCAAATTATCTCCATTCTGCTCCCCATAATTTCATCGCACGTATAATGGGCTTTAAGCTCTTTCCTTTTTCGGTCAGCGCATATTCAACCGTGGGGGGAATGGTTGCATAGGCCGTCCTTGTAATCACTTGCTGATTTTCCAGTTGTTTTAAACGCAAGGACAGCGTTTTTGGACTGACTCCTTCAAGAGACTTTCTTAGCTCCCCGAATCGTTTAACCCCATCGAAGAGATTCTTGATGATCAGAAAAGTCCACTTCCCGTCAAGAACCTCAAGTGTTTTCTCAATCGAGCATTCCACGTCAGGCGGACATTCCGCTTCAACGTCATTCACTATTTTTTCAGATTCCACAATCACTGAACCTCCCAGTATGATTTAAGAGTTTCTTTAGTGTAACTATATGACATATATGTAACTACTTCAAGTAGTATATCAATAATGTTACAATAATACTGCTTTGCAAGGACGGCTAATATTGAAAGGTGATGAAGAAATGACGCGTTTCGATTATTTTATCCCGTCTAAAATCCTGTTTGGGGCGGGAAAGCTGGCAGAACTGTCGCGGATAGAATTGCCCGGTCACAAGGCATTGATTGTTATTTCAAAGGGAAAATCGATGCGCAAGTACGGCTATCTTGAAAAGGTTATTTCACTGTTAAAAGCCAATCATGTTGAAAGTGCCGTTTTTGATAAGATTCTTCCTAATCCGATTAAATCACATGTTATGGAAGGGGCGGCTCTGGCAAAAGAAGAGCACTGCGATTTCGTTATTGGCCTTGGCGGAGGGAGCAGCATTGATTCAGCAAAGAGTATAGCAGTCATGGCTAAAAATCCCGGCGACTATTGGGATTATGTGACCGGCGGATCGGGCAGGGGGAAACCGGTTAAACGGGGAGTGCTGCCGATTGTTGCGATTACAACGACAGCGGGAACCGGAACCGAAGCCGATCCCTGGACAGTGATAACAAACGAAGAGACGAATGAAAAAATAGGATTCGGCATTCCGGACACTTTTCCAACATTGTCTATCGTCGATCCTGAATTGATGGTTTCTGTTCCCCCAAAGCTGACAGCTTATCAGGGATTTGATGCACTCTTTCATGCGGCGGAAGGCTATATTGCCACGATTGCTAATCCAGTCAGCGACTTATTTGCTTTAAAAAGCATTGAGTTAATTTTCGGCAACCTTGCTCAGGCGGTTAATCAAGGAGATAATATTGAGGCCAGGACTCAAATTGCGCTGGCGAATACACTTTCCGGATATGTAGAGTCTTTATCCAGCTGCACGTCCGAACATTCTATGGAACACGCCCTCAGTGCTTTTCACCCTGAGCTGCCCCACGGAGCCGGGCTGATCATGTTATCTGAGTCATTTCACACTTTCTTTGCTGAAAAAGTGCCCGATCGTTATACGACGATGGCAAAAGCTGCCGGAGCCGACCTGAATGCGTATTCAGAGAACGAGCGGCCGATGGCTTTTGTGCAGGCCTTAAAAAATCTTCAGAAGAGCTGCGGTGTGGATCAGCTTAAAATGTCGGACTATGGCATTCTTAAAGACGAAATACCTGAATTGGTTAAAAATTCCAAGGCAACAATGGGAGGCCTGTTTGAAATGGACCGTTATCAATTATCGGACGAACAGACAGCTGCCATCATCAGTGGGGCTTACAGGTGATCTTTTTAAGATTTATGCGGAAATACTGGACAGCGGCCCTTAAAATGCTGCCGGGTTGACGGCTTCCGCATTTTGCCGGAATACATTAAGTTAGTTATTTGTGAGCTAAGACAATGATTGTGAGGAGGAAAAATGATTATGAAACAAAGAACGATTGGATCGGATAAGAGACAGGTTTCGGCGGTTGTTCAAGGCTGCATGCGCATCAAGGATCTGTCTGAAGAAGCAGTGGAACGCTTGATTGACACGGATATCGAAAATGGAATCAATTTTTTCGATCATGCGGATTGTTACAGTCAGGGTGTTTGTGAAGAATTATTCGGACAAGTGCTGGGAAAACGTAAAGATTTGCGCGATAAGATTGTCTTGCAGACCAAGTGCGGCATTATCCACGGACCGGAATATACGTATTATGATTTTTCAAAGGATCATCTGCTGGAAACCGTTAATGCCAGTCTAAAACGGCTGCAGACCGATCATCTCGATTATTTGCTGCTGCATCGTCCGGATGCGTTAATGGAACCGGAGGAAGTCGCTGAAGCATTTGATCGGCTGCATCAGGAAGGCAAGGTGCTGCATTTCGGTGTCAGCAACCAGAATCCGTCACAGATCGAGCTGCTGAAAAAGGCCGTTAAGCAGCCTCTGGAAATCAATCAATTACAATTCAGCATCATGTTCACCGGAATGGTCGATCAGGGAATTAACGTCAATATGACGGCTGCTGCGTCTTCCGATCGCGATGGCGGCATTCTTAACTACAGCCGGCTGCACGATATGAAGATTCAAGCCTGGTCGCCCTTCCAATTCGGTTTCTTTGAAGGCGTCTTTCTCGATAATGACAAATTCCCGGAATTGAATAAAAAAATCAACCAACTGGCAGCAAAATACGATGTGACAAACAATGCGATTGCCGTCGCATGGATTCTGCGCCATCCGGCAGAAATGCAGGTCATCCTGGGAACGACCAATCTCAAACGTGTGGCTCAGTCTGCAGCAGGAGCAGATATCACGCTCACCCGTCAAGAATGGTACGAAATATATCTGGCCGCAGGGAACAAACTTCCTTGATAAAGGATCCGATCTGCCCGCTGTATCACTAACAAGAAAGATATCTTTTAAGAACAATATTTTTGGAGTTGCCGATATCTAATATCATCTTGCCCGTTTTAACATCAGTTAATATACGAGCTGAAATTCTCTGAATGATCCGCTTCTTGCCACTGTAATGGCATATGAAGCGGATTATTTTTTTCTATTTGAATGAATACACTGGACAGCGGCTGGCCGGCAAAGTTATTCTAATGACTGACAAGGGTATTGATTGATCGGAAGTCTGATATTTTGAAACGTTGAGCCTGCTGATGACTATAAAAGATTAGGTGCAAACGATACTATTTATTTATAAAAAAGAGAAAAAGGAGAAAGAGATTGAAAAAATTCATTGCCGTCGTTGCCATTGTTTTTGTCCTTGCAGGGTTCGGTCTCGGAAAATTTAATTTTGAGGGAGCATCCACTGCAAGCAATGCCTCCGATAGCGTAAAAAACATGATCGGCAACGTTACAAACGGAATTCAACAGGCGGTTTCAGGCATTAACTCAGCCCTGCCGGATCGTGGTCCGTCCACTTCGTCAAACCTTGCATCTCTGTCGTATCGCTCCGGAAGCAGCGTTGTGATTACAGTAAACAACAATCAATCCACGCTCAATCCGGCAGATTGGAAAGGAAATAAAGTTATCTACAGCAACCTTGACTCACTCAACCGAACATCACAGCCGAATACAGGCTATCTTGAAGAGCGCAACCTGGCCGGCGACACGCTGAGGGTACGCCAGATTGTCAAGCCGAGCGGCTGGCATCAGAAGTTTTCCAACGGTGAAGCGATCCTCAACCGCGGTCATTTAATCGCCTACTCATTGTCGAAGGGGATTGCCTACACGGGACAATATAACCCTGATTTGCAGTCAGGGGATCAGAATAACCCGAAGAACCTGTTCACGCAGACTGCATTCTCCAATCAGGAGATTCAAACCATTTACGAAAGTAAAGTGCGGGAAGCATTGAAGCAAGGGAAAAAAGTCATCTATCAGGCACAGGCCATCTTCAATGGAAATGATTTAATGGCCAAAGGTGTGCAATTGCAAGCCGTTTCAACTGATCGATCGTTAAACTTCAATGTATTCATCTTCAACGTTCAACCCGGCTTTCAGTTTAATTATGCAAACGGTACATCGCGGGTGGATCGAAGCATGACGGTTCCGAAGGCCGATGCACCGCATGCTAATAACTAGAATATATGCCTGAAGACTTTGGCAATGAATCAGCTGCTTATCGTTATATCCGGAGATGCCTTTCGCTCTGCGAAAAACTCAGGACAATTCTCAGGAAGTGAGAATTTATTGTGAAGATTGACTGATCGTTGTCATTTTTGAATGCGGTTGTGTATAGATATAAAGCGTGAAAAAAAACACCCGGTATGGGCAGTACCAGGTGAATAAAAAGCCTGCTATTTGATCAGCGCAATGATCAGAGCAAGGAAGGAAACGAGAAAAAACAAAAAGCCTGAAAAGGCAATAAATACCTTGTTCATGTTCATCCACCCCCTTGTTACCGGTATATTTTGATGCGAGGAGATTTATGACTATTTATTTTGGAAAAACATGAATATTTTTTTGCACCCGTGCGGTGCTTTTTCTTTTGCCTGAATGGAGGTCAGAGTGATGCAGATATGAGCGAGAAAAAATTAAAAGGCCGGCCGGCAAAGTGAAGGCTTCCGAACGAAACCGGGCCAGTGAGCGCATGGCTGATAATGAACTCAAAAATTAAACACGGAATAAGTATCTGTTCAAGCAGATCCATGAAATGAGGGTTTGCCAGAGTCGTGCTCAAAATTCTGAAGGGGAACAGCCGACGGTTGTTCTCCAAATGCGGTGCTTTCTGTAATCAATCCTGGCGATCCCTTTTATTTTTGTAGAAAAAAAGTTAAAGTTCTATGTTGTTCTAAACATAATTATTGACATGTTTTTAGTATGAATTATAATTTTAGCTAATGATTGGTACAATTCCGGACGCATCCGGGATACGGGAGCGGACATGTTTTTGCAAAGCCGATTACTTCCAATTTCAGTACAAGATTAAGAGACTCCTGATAAGAAACGGCGGAGGGACTGGTTCAATGGAATCCGACAGTCGGTATAACGGGGAAAGTTCGTTCCGGCAGAGAGGCAGGAAACAGGATGATGCCGATGTGATCTTTCAAGAAGGCATTTTTATCATCTCTTTTTTCTGGTCCTTTATAAAAGATGAGAATCTGATACAAATTGATAGGTTCCACTTGTTACTGATCCTATTAAAACAAATGAAAAGTAAAAAAACTATTACGAACGACAAAGAATCTTTCATTTGTTTTTAAGAAAAAATTTACTGTAACAGAATATTATGGATTTGAGGAGTGGTAGCCAGTGGGAAAAACTTTGCGGGAAAAGCCGAGAAAACATGTGAGTCTGACGATACAAGTTGTCATTGGATTGGTTTTGGGTATTCTGGTCGGTTATTTGAATAAAACCTGGGGCATTCAATTACAAATATTGGGGACGGCATTTCTCAATTTAATACAAATGGTCATCGTTCCCCTCGTCTTTCCATTGATTGTACTTGGAATTATCAGGATTAACAATGCAAAAAAATTTGGAATCATTGCAACGAAGGCAATCATATATTTTGAGGTGGTGACGACCTTTTTAATTGTTTTAGGGATCATACTTGGAAAAGCATTGTCTATCGGCAGCAATTTCAGTGCCGGCCATGTCAGCACCGCGTCTTTGAGCGGAATCGCACGCAGCATCGACTTTAAAACATTTCTTCTGGATATCATACCTACGAATATCGTCAGCAGTCTTGCTTCGGGGAATCTATTATCCATTATTTTCTTCGCGGCCTTCCTGGGCTTCTCATTGGTTGCAATAGGAGAAAAAGCCCGTCCGGTCATTGATTTCTTTGAATCTTGGTCTCAGGCCATGTTTAAACTTGTTCAATATGCTATTTCCTTTGCTCCGATCGGTGTTTTTGGCTTTCTGTCTTATGACGTTGCCAAGTATGGGTTAGGAAACCTGATTGCTTTAGGACAATTTGTTTTCATCGCATATCTTGCATTTCTTGTGACCGCGCTGATTATATTCCCGATCATTAGCCTGATTTTTCGTGTCCCCTATATTGAATTATTAAAAAGGATTGCCGACCTTCTCTTGTTGACATTTACTACGGGCAGCTCCGGAGTGGTGATGCCCTCAGTCATAGAACGCCTGCAGAAATTCGGCCTTTCACGTTCGATCACTTCTTTTGTCATCCCGCTTGGCTATTCCTTTAATCTGGACGGTGCCTCTATCTATATCAGTCTGGCTGTTGTTTTCATCGCAAATGTTTACCATCTTGCCCTGGGACTGGGCCAAATCATCACAATCATATTGTTTTTAGCCATTCTGACCAAGGGTATTGCCGCAGTTCCTTCAGCAGTTGTCGTCGTTCTTTTAGCGGCATCGCATCAATTGGGGCTGCCTGCTCAGGGGGTGGCTCTGTTAATGGCCGTTGACTTCTTTGTCAATATGGGAAGATCTTCATTAAATGTCATTGGCAATGCATTAGCAGCTGTCATTGTTGCTAAATCCGAGAAAGAGTTTAATTATCTTCCGGATACTGGACAATCACAAATGAGTATTGAAGGAAAATAAAGAGAAGGAGAATGATGATTAAAATGCCGTTTAGTTATGCAGACCGTCTGATCAGTTCGAAGAATGCAGATGAAAAATATTTGCTGAATGAAGTTCATCATTTGTCTGTCGATGGCTTTCCGCTGCTTGTTCATTATGATCTTCGCTTATTAAAAAAGAATTGGAATAAAGCCGATTTGTTGACGAGGCCAAACACTTTGTGGCGATATCATGAAGTGCTTCCAATTAAGGAAGAAAGAAATATCGTTTCTTTAGGAGAAGGAAGTACACCGCTTGTTCCGTTAAGCCGTCTCGGAGAGCGATTCTCTATTAACCTTCTGATGAAAGATGAAGGAATCATACCAACCGGATCTTTTAAAGCAAGAGGAGCCTCCGTAGGCGTATCCAAAGCAAAAGAACTTGGGGTCAGGAATATTGTTCTGCCGACTAATGGCAATGCGGGTGCAGCATGGGCATTGTATTCGGCGCGGGCGGGGATTCATTCTTATATTATCATGCCGGTGGATGCACCGAAAATAACCCGGGAGGAGGTTGAAATATCGGGCGGAAATCTATACCTGGTCCGCGGAGTGATCAGCGATGCCGGGAAAATAGCCGCTCAGCTGATTTCCGACTACGGTTTCTACGATGCTTCTACTTTAAAGGAGCCTTACCGAATTGAAGGGAAAAAAACAATGATTTATGAAATACTCGAGCAACTGCGCTGGGAAGTACCGGATGTCATCCTCTATCCTACGGGCGGCGGTGTTGGTATAATCGGTATTTTTAAAGGGTTGCTTGAGCTGCGTGAACTTGGCTGGATAAAAAAAATTCCCCGTTTGGTTTCGGTACAAGCAGAAGGATGCGCCCCAATAGTCGGGGCGTGGGAAAAAGGTCAGACAGAAAGCCGTTTTTGGGATCACTCTAAAACGATTGCCTTCGGGATCAATGTCCCTAAAGCGCTTGGCGATTTCTTAGTTCTTGATGCGTTATACAAAACAGACGGTTACGCACTATCGGTTTCTGACCGGGAAATTACGGCTGCGCAGCGTGAAGTCGCTGAGTTCGAAGGAAGTTTTATTTGTCCGGAAGGGGCGGCGGCTTTTGCAGCAATGAAGCACTTAACAAAAAAGAAATGGATCAAGGAAGGAGAAACGGTTGTCTTTCTGAACACCGGACTCGGGATAAAATATCCCGAATCATTTGTTCCTCAGGCACCTATAATTGACCTAAATGAACATCTTCAAATAAAATAAGACACAATTCATGACTGTGGTATAAGAATACGGCTTAAAAGGATAATTGACAGTATGTTTGAAATGTTTTATTTTTAATTAGACAAGTGTTATTTCAATATAAATGGAGATGTTTGTACATGAGCGTATCCGCGGTAAATGGACAAGTCAGTCAAGCGGTCAGCTTAGCGAGTTCTCAAAATTCATCGACTATCTCAACGACTATTACATCGAGCGATCCTACGGTTCTGGCTAATCAAGAGAAACAATTGACAAATCAGATGTTGCAGTTACAGGACAGCAATGGCAATTCACAACAGATTCAAAAGATTCAACAGGCGATACAAACGATCAAGAACAGATTACAGCAACAGCAGCAACTAGCTGAGAATCAGCATTCTCAGGTTTTAAGCAGTCAAAACAGTTCGTCCGGCAATAATTTTACCGGAGGAATTGACATTAAGGCTTAACGAGGGGAAAAATGAGTGATCCTCTGTCTGCTGACAGGTGATTGCTTTTTTTCATTGAAAATGGGTCGCTCTTGGCCATGAAAAAGGGTTCATCTATTTTGCTTTATCGATATCGATCTGCCTTAGACAAGCTTCATAATAAAGGATGCCGGAAGTGTCCTTAGTGGAATAACGATACTTATTCGTTGAGCTCTTACCTATGAGAATTGAAACTTCACATAAGTTCCGGCCTGTAAGAGTCATATGAATGGCTCTTCGGTCGGTGTGATCTGCACGAGCAGTCTATAAACCCGGATAGAATGAAAAAATGTGATATGTGATAGATAAATAATCCTATACTAATTAAGGGCGTTAATTAATTTTTAAGCTGCAATTTGTCAGGCGTTGCCGCTCATTTAATCCGTTTTAAATCTCGGATATCGGATTCCTGTTCAAGTGAACGCATGGCCAACGTCTGCAATAGCTTATCCTGTTTTTGCTGTCCGGCAATCAGCACATTCCGAGCTTTGGAAAGTGGAGTCAATTTCTCACCGTGTTCAGTTAATTGAACAGAGTTTTTAGCGACTTGTTCAGTAATATGATTAATTTTCTGATCGATCCGTTCCATTTGCTGATCAACATCATCAAACCGTTGATCGATCGCAGTGAATCGCTGATCAACATCATCAAACCGTTGATCGATCGCAGTGAATCGCTGATCAACATCATCAAACCGCTGATCGATCGCAGTGAATCGCTGATCAACATCATCAAACCGTTGACCGATCGCAGTGAATCGCTGATCAGCATCATCAAACCGTTGATCGATCGCAGTGAATCGCTGATCAACATCATCAAACCGCTGATCGATCGCAGTGAATCGCTGATCAACATCATCAAACCGCTGATCGATCGCAGTGAATCGCTGATCAACATCATCAAACCGTTGACCGATCGCAGTGAATCGCTGATCAGCATCATCAAACCGCTTATCGATTGTGCTGAATTGCTGATCTACATTATCAAACCGCCTTTTGTTCTCATTCCTAAGTTCAGCGAATTCTTTTCCCAGCCCGTCCAGCTTTTCTGTGATTTTTATTAATAGTTCTTCGTTCATTTACCTCATCTCCTTATTTTAAATGATTGATCATTGCGATTTCCTTTTTCTTGTTTTAATCGAAAGGG
Source organism: Sporolactobacillus sp. CQH2019 (assembly GCF_028765345.1). GTDB lineage: Bacteria > Bacillota > Bacilli > Bacillales > Sporolactobacillaceae > Sporolactobacillus. The sequence continues at coordinate 304,092 of NZ_JARAJZ010000002.1, read as the reverse complement.
ATTCTTTGAATCGTATAACTCGTAAAGCATGATCCCAATTGTAGAAGAAGCCCTTCATAGTATGACTGATGAACCCAGTCGTTAATAGATAATCTGGAGCGGCGCCATTACTCAATTTGACAATTAAATCATGATTTTCTTTTATCTTCCAATCTCATAATCAGGAAAGCGCTGAAAATCTGTAATAGCGGATCAGAAAGCCGCTTCTTGTTGTCCCGGATTTCTTGACTCGTATCATTTTTTCAATAATGATCAAGGAATTGTTTCATTAGAAATACTCCCATAAAAATCATCTCCTTAATTTTAACATTTTTACGTTGTCTGCTAAATTAAAAAAATACTATATATGTTTACACAGCGGAATAACGCTGAGGGAGTAGCAAGTGGAAGTTCTGAATCTTGAGAAAATCAGGCACTGAGTCAGATAAAGGAAAAAGTTGTCTCACGAAAAATCTGCTGAGTCGTTAATAATTTAAAAATGTTCATTTACGTACAGAAAGAAACTTATGTGGCATCGGCGAAAGAGTTACATGTGCCGGATCATTTCTGCGATGTTTCATCGGTCTGTTCTTTTATCAAAAGGTACTTTATAAATAGATCAAGAGGCACTACCAACGCAGAATATTTGAACGATTTGGCCATTTTTTAAGATGAAGGCTGCCCTTTCGTTTACTGTCGGAGCAAAGGTGAATGTGCTTTTAACAAAATAGCAGAAAAATTATGGGACAAAAAAGAAGGGGGTTTCAATTGAAAGTTTTTCAATGAATCGCCGGACGGCATTTGCGCAGATACAGCTAAGAAGATCAGTGAACGAGCAAAAACGAATCGGCACTGGGTCCATGAACGCTTTATTCGCCGATGTAAAATATCTTTTCTCATCATTCAGTGAACAAATTATTCAAACCGGAATTTGATCATTCGACAGCTTATTCTTAATCTGTTCATTGATTATCTCATCTCATCCGCCTCTTGTCCATCAATATTTAATTTGGTTTTATTGCTTTTGGCAGGCCCACTTTCGGTTGATTTTCTCGGCTGCTTCATGAGTCCGGCTTTTATCTATCCGTATAGGTATATTTGATTTCTTTCAGCAAAGGCGGACGGAGAAATAAAAGACGCAGCCACGATCATTTATTTATTCACGTTTTCGAAATTCTGTGCGAAAGATTATATCGATGCGCAGTGAGCATTCGTACCAGCCATATGTTGTATGGCGAAGTGAGGACGTGGACATGATTTTACGATTCAAACAGGGGATTCTTTCACTTTTCAGTATTATTTTTGCCATTTGTTTTTCTATCATTCTGTTGATCAGCCTCTTATATCGGCTGTTAATTAAAAGTTACCAGCATATTTTCAGTATGTCGCTCTCACTAGTGCTTTTCTCGACGATTGTCCTTTTGTTTTTTGTAGCCGTCTACCGTATTTTTTCAAAATTAACTCGTTCCGGATTGAGAATCGTGACGATCTGTCTCAGCGCGGCGATCGGGTTAATGGAACTGGCGATGATTATCTTTTTTCATTCAATCCTTCCGCCGAACATTGACGGAGGCCATACATATGGAGAAGCCCTCTATCTGCTGGCGCACGGCCACGCATCGGGAGATGTTTATTTTAAAATCTATCCGAACAACATACCGATCACTGTGCTCAGGTACTGGCTTTATCGTCTGCTTTCGATCGTTCATATTTCCGACTATACGATTATTGATCAGACAGCCTGTGCTGTTGTATTAAATATCAGTATCTATTTTTCCTGGAAGCTTGTTCTGCGCCTGTTCGATGAGAAGATGGCTAATCTTTACCTGCTGATGGCAATGACCTGTTTCCCGCTTTTTCTTTATATCACTTACTTTTATACGGATACGATGGCACTGATGTTCCCCGCCGTGCTCCTCTATCTCTGGTATTTATATCATCGCTCCGGAAAGATCAGGTTCCTTGTTTTATTGGGATTGTTTCTCGGCATCGGTTATGAGATCCGGCCGAATGTTATTCTGTTTCTGCCCGCTCTCGTGATTTATATGCTGTTTGTCCTTAAACCGAAGAAAGTGTTGATCAATCTGATCGTGGTTGCCGTTATGATGGCCGGAGCATGTTATTCTGTCCAGGCTTATAATCGGCATCTCGGCTACATTCCGGACCCTTCTTTGGCCATGCCTTCAGCACACTGGATCATGATCGGATTATCCCGCTATGGAGAATATACGAGTGCGGATTTCAACCTGACGTTTCAGCAGCCGACACGGCAGGCCAAAATAAAGGCAGATCTAAATCAGATCAAAGCAAGAATGGCTCGGAAAAATGTATCGGGCCTCCTTTATCTCTGGGTAATGAAGATCGGCGGGACATGGGGGATGGGGGCGAAAGAATACGATTTCTATACCCGGATCTCTGCCAATCCGACGACGGCCTATCAATATCTTTTCGGCCATCAGAATCGGCTGATACTCTATGTCATTCAAATTTTTTATGTGGTTACCATTTTCTTGTTGATCTTTTCAGTTATGAATTACCTGAGGACGAAGCGGATCCGCCTGAATCTCCTGATCCAGATCTGTCTGTTCGGGAACTTTCTCTTTTATACTTTTCTCTGGGAGGCGGAGCCGCGGTACAGTTTGCTCTTCACTCCGTTCATGCTCCTTGGCGCCGTCTTCGGTTTTGACGAATTGCTGCTTAGAATTCATAAAATGGCGAATTCCCGGGCCGGAAAGATATCAAAAGGGAGATTGATCGAGCTGTCGCTTTCCGGGGTTCTGCTGGCGGGAGTCATCGTCTGCGCCTGGATCAATCTGCCGGGTTATACGCAAAATCGAACGGTGCAAAAGCAATACATTGTCGATCAGGAAGCAACGGCGGGGCTGCAGAGTGCTTTTGTCGACACACATCACACAATCCGTCAGACTTTTCGGGCAACCGGGCCGTTTACCCATGTGTCTATGAATATCCGCGACAGACAGGGGAAGGGTATCTACAATTTTTCCGTCACGGATCTGAGCAATCATCGGCGTTTATTTTCTGAGAATTTTACAAGTGCGCAGGCGAAACCGCAGCACAATTTAATCTTCTCGACAGTAAAGACAAGGCAATCAAAGACGGAGGATCAGATCACTGTCCGGCAAGTCAGCGGCACTGGCAACGCCAGGCTTGATTTATCGTTGTATGGGAACGGTTATGACCGGGGAAGCATCTATTCCGGCGGCTATTTCATGGAAAACGGTTCAGTCATTAAGAATGCGGTACTGAAATTCCAGGTATACAGCATTCAGAAAAAACCTTATCTGAGTACCGAAAGCTATTACCTGTTATTTTTGCTGCCCGTTCTGATGCTGATTTTCTATGTTTATACGACGCCGAGAGACAAAAAAAGAAAGGTTAAAAGCATTTGTTCGTAAAAAATGGTGAATCCAGCTGACCAATTTTCAGGAGGAAAGTTCTTTAATCCGACATTTACGGTTATTCACCGAACGCCACAATTTTAAACAAGGCTGCGAAAGTTTAATGAAAGAAAAAGAGGGGGGATCCTTTTTATGAAAAAAATCTTGGCCGTCCTGTGCGGCATCGTACTCTTGCTTTCTTTAGCAGCCTGCGGCAGCCAGTCCGTCCGGGAAGTCAAAAGCATTCCGGCCAATAAACTGACGGCGCAAGAAAAAACAGCGGTCGATTTTACAGAAGGCCTGTACAGCGGCAATAAATCCAAACAATACAAGGCGATTGATCAATTTGCAGCCCGAACATCAATAAAAGGATTAAAGGAAAAAATCTCCGTGGGCGGATTTCGGCAGCAATTCCATGCGGTCAGCGTCATTAAGGGAAAGAATATCAAAGGTCAAAAGGGCGACGAGTTTGTTGCTTTATTGGAGATGAAGGATCAAAACAATACGGTCAACAAGCGCATCGTTGTGATGGGCAGCAAAGTTCTGCATATCCTTTCGGGAAATACTCAGCCATATGCGAATGAGCTGGGAAGCTGACAGCAGCAGGAAAGTCGGATCATCGTTCATTTTAAATGCATCATTCCGATTCTTTAGATAAAATCATCTCCTGTTCAGAAATGGACAGGAGATTTTAGATTGAAAAGATTGCTGATTCACTTCAGGAAGAAGACATGTCTAAAGAATATCGAAGAAACTGAAATGAAACATACTCTATGGAATATGTGAATACTGGTATGGCTAGTCATTTATGAGGCCGTTTGACTTCCCCCACAGAATGCCGGTACATCCCATGTTATCTCCCGTGCATCTGGGCGCCGAAGGAATGGAGCCATTATGGTTTAACTAAAAGCTGCATCTATCTTTAAGCGTGCTCCAACTCGTGATGCACATCGGAATAAATTGATTTTTCCCTCACGCATGGCTTGATCAATATTTGTAATAGAGTCGGTAATAGGGAAGACACTGGTCAAACCGGCTTTTTGAAATGCAGCTGACTCTCCTTGCTGCTGACCAACGAAAGCGATGCATTTTTTGTCTGCTTTTTTTGCCAATTGAGCGACTGCAATCGGTACCTTTCCGTGTAAACTTTGTTCGTCCAGCCGGCCTTCTCCGGTCACAACAAGATCGGTATCTTGAATAAGCTTATCCAGTTCACTTTCAATTGCTAAAACCGCAAATCCATTTTCCACTTGACCCCCAATCATACGAAGGGCAAATCCGATTCCTCCCGCAGCACCGTCTCCAGGGTACATTCCCGAATGAAGAGGATCCAAATGCTTTGAATAAATTAAAAGAAGCTGTTCCATCACGGCCGTATTGGCATCACTCAGCCCTTTTTGCGGACCGAACATATGGACAGCACCGGTTTTACCGGTCAGCGGATTGTCTACATCCGTTGCACTAATTAGAGTGATGTTTTTCGTAATTAAATGTGTCAGATCGATTTTAGAAACTCTGGATAAATTTCTTACGACTGGATCTAATTGATTTCCGTTTGGATCAAAGAATCGAGCATCCAGAGCACCAAGCAGACCCATTCCTCCGTCAATCGTGCCGCTTCCGCCGAGTCCGACAATTATTCTCTTTGCTCCCATACCAACTGCCTGGGCGATCAATTCACCGGTTCCATAGGAGGATGTTTCCAGGGGCGTTAGATCAGGTCTTTTTGAAATAAAACAAATCCCCGATGCTGCCGCCACCTCGATGATCGCTGTTTTTTCCTTGGCATACCATGCAAATTCAGCAGTAATCTCTATACCAAAAGGGTTGTGAACGCTTGCTTTAATCAATTCACCGCCGGGTTTGTTATGTAAAAAAGCCGCAACGGTTCCCTCCCCTCCGTCGGCAATGGCTATTTTTCGGGATTTAATACCATATTGAGAAAATGCTTTTTCAACCAGTTCGGCTGCTTCCATACTTGTAAACGATTCTTTGAATGAATCAATCGCAATTAAAGCCCTCATTAAAATTAACCTCCAAAAAAGAAGGCTAAAACGATTTAATGTTTTAGCCATTTAAATTATCTATGAGCGGTCACCTCAGCTTGACTGTAATGACCTGATTTGGCTTCACTTCAACCAATGGACCCGTTACTTGTTCGTTCAAATTTAAAAAGGTTAGCTTCTGGAAATCTGCAGAAAGTTTTTCTGCCCGGTTTGTTGGATTGAATAGCCGCAATAAAATTGAGTCATCCTTTTCAGATACTTTGATTGTTGAAATGACTAAACGGCCAATTCTCGGCAAGTTTAATGCTTCAACCCTTGAAGCCCGTACGGCCGGCGGATTCAAGTGCATGGCTTGAAATGGTATTTGATTATAAGCGATAACAGGTGTCAGATACCGTTTTGCATACTCAGCGACCTCGCAATCTTCAAAGGGTTCTGGATCCATCCTCAGAGCTAAATCTAATTTAAGATGACCTAATAGTTGGGAATCCGGAGTTGGCGCGTTGATGCCCGAGGGACGTCCCGGACGTCGAACTAGATCGGATTTACCGAGCACACCTACACTACGGAGCAAAGTTATGGCCATCGTACCGTGGTTTTCCCCAATCATTTCATACTCTCTCGTGCTGTTTGTGAAGACAGTGGTCGTTGTCCGAGTGTCACTCAGACTGACATAGGAGAGGAATGGATAAATTGCATCAGGACGTTCTGCCCATTTCTCTTTTTGCCAAACGTTCATTGCATCATCGACAACGGGTCGATGAATTTGGCCAAATTGATTATCTGCAATAGAAAATTCTGCTACAGTGTTTGTTGGAATTAAAAGTCTAGTCCGTTGATCTTTAACTTGATTATTCAGATTGACCTCGATAGATATCGTTCGATCATGCTTATGAATTTGCAAATGAAGCCTGACGTTGATATCTGCTGTTTTCGGGTTCATTCGAAGCCTCTCCGATAAATTTGCCGGCACACTTAGAGTATAGTAAATATCGACCTCGTAGGTAAATAGATGTTCCATAATGTGATATTTAGCATTTACACGATTTATGGAGTATATTGGCTTATCATCAGGTAATGGTGAAAAATCATATTCATCACCATCATCAGCCTGATTTTCTAAAACAAGAACCTTTCGGTATCGTTCTCCAGAATCCAAATCGAGTAAATCTATTGTTCCGTCATGATTGACATGTATTTTGTAATAATCTGTTTTAATCTCAGAGGTTAATTTCGTGTCAATTTCTACCTCGGCATCCGGAATGACTTCTAATGTTTCGCAGCCAATATCCGGTAAAGCTCTTTCAAACTGAATCGTATACCCGATAAAGGGTTCATAATTACCGTGTGCAACGATTTGGCGGTCAATGACTCCCGGATCAATAACGTTTTTTGCAATTAAATCATATGAAACAAATTCACCATTAGGTGCCTGTAGTTTAAAACCCGGAGCCTTTGTAATGACTGTAGTTGTTACCAAGCTGGGATCCGTCTTATGGCTCATATTAAAAAGTGTTAATTTATCATTATTGAGTGACACTGGAGTTGCTTCGGCCATTCTTCGTTTATAAAAATCAATCAGACGATCGACTCGTTCTTCAGTGTTACGAAAACGGGCTAGAATTTCACGATGAACTTTATCCGAACAGCAAGTACCGATACTATCGTGGGCATGATTTTTCATCAATTCTTTCCAAATTAATTCCATTAGGCCATGCTGATATGGGATACCCACTGACTTTGCTAAGGAGGCCAACGGTTCCAAAATATTTGTGATTTTATTCTCGATTCGTGTGTTTGCTGCTTTTAAATCCATCCGTGTGCTGTAAATACTGCGATGTATGCGTGCATATTTTCCATCTATCAGCTCACCTTGAATGGTTGCTAGTGATTTTTCTTGATCCAGCACTTCAAAAATTGCTTCATACGTACTTAAGAAAAAATTTCGATTCGGATAAATTTCATTTAGTTCATCTATAATTTCAAAGATATTTTGCTGGATCGGCATTTGATCATGGCCATTCGGAATTAATTCGTGATTCGTTGTCGCTCTCTTATCAAGGGTTAAGAATAACTTATCGATACGATCTTTAAGTTTTTCCTTTTCTGTCGGCAGAAACTTACCAACAGCATAACCTAGCGGAAATTGCTGGACGGTTACTTCCGAGCCCTCTGCAGACCGCCATTTGAATTCGGTTTTATCTGTGCCATGTCTTTCAGACATTCCCCGCCAGAAAATTGAATGTTTAATGCCAAATTGGTTCAAAATTTGCGGCGCCTGAGCACTTTGCCCGAAAGAATCTGGTACGTAACCAATCATCATCGGTTTTCCCAGCTTTTCACTATCCTTTATTCCGTACAATAAGTTGCGGGTCATTGATTCGGCGCCGACAACCATTTCATCGGTTTGCGTGTACCATGGACCTATTTTCAACCGTCCCTCACGGACCAATTGCTTAACCCGTTCATAGTTTTCAGCCTTCGCGTTGAAGTAATCCTCCAAAACAGCGGTTTGCCCATCAAGAACGTAAGTCGGGTAGTCAGGATGTTGTTCAAGCGTATCCATAATTTCATCCATGTTATTAACCAACAGTATTTGTGATTCTTCAGTTGAAAAGTACCATTCGCGATCCCAGTGCATGTGCGGGACAATGTGTATCTGCTTTTCTTTCATTATCATGTCTGTTTATTCCTCTTCTCATCGTTAAACAGATTCAAACAGTTCGTTTTGCAAGTTTATTTAATTTTTGTTTCCTTGTCACAATTAACAATAGAGTAGAAATGATGGCACCAATTAACGCTGCTCCTAACCAGATAATGGCATTCGTCAATCCACTTATTCCGCCTTTTAATAAGAACATCGAGAATATCCCGGCTCCGGGAACACTCAGTCCGACAGCAAAATAAGCGACTATTGCACCTGTAACGATTGAGCCGGCAATAAAGGATCCGATGACCCGAATGGGGTCTGCCATGGCAAATGGAATAGCCCCTTCAGTAATCCCAGCTAAGCCGAGAATCCACGTTTGATTGCCAATCTCACGTTCTTCTTTAGTAAATATATCTTTTTTCAAGTAGCAGGCTGCTGAAACTGAAAATGCCGATACCATCTTAACGGATGCAAAGATACAATACGGAGCGAAATTACCGTTTGCCATAGCACCGAGACTAAATGCATAGGCCGCTTTATTTACCGGCCCTCCCAAATCAAAAGAAACCATCACGCCTATAATTCCGCCCAATAACAAAGCGTTTGCACCGGCCAGTCCGTTCAGCCAATGAACGAGCCCGGTATTTAAAGCAGCAACCGGATTTCCGACAACGAACAGCATCAATACACCGACAATTAAGGAACCGATAACTGGATATATCCAAAAAGTTATGAAGCCGGAAAAAACTCCTTTACTTTTAATATGCTCTTTCATCCATTTCAACAAGTATCCTGCTATTAGGCCAGCCAGCATACCTCCTAAGAATCCGCTATTGATCATTAAAGCGGCCAGTCCGCCGGCAAACCCGGGGCCAAGGGCAGGCTTGTCAGCAATAGAATAGGCCATATACGCTGATAAAACGGGTACCATTAAGGTTCCAAGCATATTGCCGCCTAATGTCTTTAGTATGAATAACCAACTATGCTGGTCCGACAATACAGTCTGCAGTCCAAATGTTTGTGTAATCAATACCACAATTGCCGAGATCATACCGCCTGCAATAATAATAGGGATGATGTAAGAAATACCGGTCAGTACTGAATCTTTGAGTTCAGTCATAAATGGTCTTTTTGTCGGTTTTTCTTCTTCGGTAATCTCAATATTGCGTTGAGCCGGATCGAAATGAGCCGCTTTTTCAAGTGCTAAATCCAGCACTTTATTAGCATTCTTAATGGGATCGGCCACAGGTACATCTACTTTTGGCAGTCCTTTGAATCGTTCGGTTTCTTTTAAAGCAACATCGTGCGCGTAGATTACTGCATAGGCCTTAGCTGCCTGTGATTTTGTAATTTTATCCTCAAGTCCTTTGGCGCCCTGTTTTTCGACATGAATGTCAATGCCGCGCTCAGCTGCTGCTTTAGCAAGGGCTTCCGCAGCCATGTATGTGTGTGCGATACCGGCAGCACAAGCAGTGATGGCTACAATCGACGGCTTATTTTTATCAATATTATTTTGTTGTTTTTTTTCTAACCGTTCGCCAAGCAAATGAAACATGTCATCGGCAGTTGCCACATTCATTAAAGATTTTCTATAGTTTTCATCAGCCATTCTGGCAGCTAATTCGGCTAATAACTCTAAATGTGTCGTACCTGCTTCTGCATTGGGAATGGCCAATAAAAATATTAATCTCACCTGATTATCCGGATTCAGACTCGCATAATCTGTAACGACATTCTTTGTCCTGACCACGGCAAAAGCTGCTTCAATGACGGTATCTGATTTTCCATGCGGAATAGCCAGCCCGTTTTCTAAACCTGTGACTGATTCCTCTTCACGATTATAGACTGCTTTGAGAAAATCTTTTTTGGATTTAATTTTTCCAGCCGAGTAAAGTTTATCAACTAAGAAATCGAATACCTCGGCCTTTGTGTTTAAATCGACATCCAAGTAAATTAGACCCGGTGATGTTGCTTTCGTTAGGTCCATTTCAATCCCCCCATTCATTTTCAACTAGACTATATCACCGGCAAAGAAAGCGAATTCATTTTTGGGCAAAAATAAACGACATATCACGCTGAATATGTCGTAGTGTGTAATTTTACACAATGGTATTAAAATAACGATAAAAAAGGGAATTGAGTATGATAAACAGAGGCATCTTATCTGTAAGATTGTATCCATGCCAATTCTTATGGGGGGAGTAACAATAAAGTGCAGTATCAGCCATTTTAGCTAAAGAATTCTTAGTTAAATGTGTAAGAGTTACCAGATAATGATTTTTTTGCTTCGCTTGTTTTCCTACTTTAAGAACCTGAGCAGTTTCACCTGACAGACTCACTAGAAATATGAGGATGTTTTCTTCATTATCTATTTCATAGATAATTTGGTTTTCATAGGTCACGAATGATGTTTTCTGGTTGATTGCATTAAACATATGTGCGAAGTTGCTGGCGACGTAAGCGGTTTCTCCGACAGCAAAAAAAATGATTTTATGTGCCCTGTGCAGTTGACTGACAATATCCAATTCACGTTGAGAATCAATTAGCAAAAACGTCCGCTGAAGCCACTCTTGCTGATGATTGCTTTTTGTACTCATATTGACAGATTGATCATCAATTCCATTTCTTAATTCAATTTTCAACTCGACATACCCACAGTAGCCTAATTTTTTACAAAACCGCATGATGGTATTGGGTACGGTATATATGTGACGAGCAAGTTCGCTGATCGACATCCCAGCCACATCCCGGACATGCTTTTTGATGTAATCGACAAGAGCGTCTTCTGTTTCATTTAATTTATACTGAGCGTTGATAACGCGTTGTTCAAAAGAATTTTTTTGCATCGGATTGCCTACCTGACACATTAGGATTACTTTCAATCTGTCACGAGTGTATAAATGAAGGTGTCTAGACCGACAGAACAGTTTTCGTTTCGTTTTGTGTTATATCCATTGGCATTGGTTAATAATAAAACGATGCTTTCGTTTTGAAATTGTGCTGCATTCCTGTTCATTATAAACCACTTATCATCGATATTTTTAAAAGCTATTCAATTATATAAAAATGTCTCTTTTTGCTTGTTATGATGGGAATGGTAAATCGATTTGCAGAGCATTAAAAGGATGCTTTCAGTCTCAATTTTAAACGCATCATAACAATGATAAAGCTGTCTATCCATTATTTTTGATCTGTCAGCTGGTTATAAGCGTACGGAAGGATCATGGGACGGCACATTGGAACGGTTCGAGCATGCGTCTCTCTGTTATAGGATAATGAACTTGACGAATTGATTCACTGCCATGCCGACCGACGGTGAATAACCAACATGATGACTCACTTCCTGCCGTTTCTGCCCGCTGATCGATCGTTCAGCAGGCAGAACACCGCTAAGCATTTATTCATAGATAGGCGCCGCTTTTTCGTGAATAGAATTATGTTTTCTTATAATAGAGACGCATGATGATGCGCAGTTTTGCCTTAACCCTCTTTGTGACGCAGGTATACTACTAAGCCAGTACATATCCTCGTGATCAGGAACAAATTATATGAGTTCACCCTCTAAATGCCAAAATTCGACAATTTTATGAATACGTCGACTTTCTTCACATCTTCGATTTGAAAGCGTTTATAATCAAACTGAACGGTACAGTTTGACTATATGGGAGTGATCTCCAATGAGCGAACCTGCCAACGAACGTGCAAGGAAGAAAAAAGATCAGATTCTTCGCTCGGCAAAAGAATTATTTATTCAGCAGGGATTTGACGGAACGAGTATGGACGACATCTGCGAACATGCCGGTGTTTCGAAACAGACAATCTACAGTTATTATTCAGGTAAAGATAAATTGCTGTTCGGCGTCATTCGCCATCAACTTTTTCTATTATCGGACGACGGGTTTACCGTTGTCCTCGATCAGCTTGATTTTTCTACTCCCGATCGAATCGAGGCGTCGCTCAGCTATTTTGCCGGACAGTTGATCGATTACTTTATGAAGGCGGATTATTTGCAATTGGCACGAATCGTCGTCGCCGAGGTGGTCCGTTATCCGCAGCTGGCGCGTCTTTTCCGCGAGGCGGTTCCGCTTCGGGGCCTGAGCAATGTCGAACGAATGCTGGAAATGGCTAAGCAGTCGGATTATGTCGAGATCGACAATGTGGAGATTGCTGCCCGGGGTTTTGTCGGCATGTTGCTGACCTACATGTTTATCGACGGCGTCCTTGCCGGCGACGACCGGGCGGATAAGCCGACGCAGGAGCAAATTCATGAAATCGTTCGTTTTTATCTGCCGTCGATTCTGACGGGCAGCCGGGCGTAAAAGGAGGAGAGGGGAAATGAGACTTCACGTTGGCTTGGATATTGGCTCGACCACGGCAAAAATGGTAGCGATCGATGAAACGCATCGACTTGTATTCAAATCATACCGGCGTCATTTTTCCGAAATCAAAAAGGCGTCGATCCGTCTGCTGAGCGATTTGGCGGAAAAATTTCCCGGAGCCGAATTCAGGATCCACGCCAGTGGGTCATCTGGAATCGGTGTGGCGGAGCAGCTTGAGGTCCCCTTCGTGCAGGAAGTCGTCGCCTGTACGAAGGCGGTGCAGGCCAGTGATCCGACAGTCGATGTCGTGATCGAACTGGGCGGGGAAGATGCGAAAATTATCTATTTGAGCGGCGGCATGGAGCAGCGGATGAACGACGCCTGTGCGGGCGGGACGGGTGCGTTTATCGATCAGATTGCTTCGCTGCTTGAAACCGATGCTGCCGGACTCAATCGGCTTGCGGCCGGATCGGATCGGATCTACCCGATTGCGTCGCGTTGCGGAGTTTTTGCTAAAACGGATATTCAGTCGCTGATCAACGACGGGGTCAGTCGCGAGAATATTGCCGCTTCCGTCTTTCAGGCCGTTGTCAATCAGACGTTATCCGGCCTGGCCTGCGGCCGGCCGGTCCGCGGCAACGTGGCTTTTCTCGGCGGGCCGCTGACGTTTATGCCCGAGCTGCGCCGCCGGTTTATGGAGACGCTGCACCTGAGCGACGAGCAGGTGATGCGTACAGATAACGGCCAGTATTTTGTCGCGATCGGTGCGGCGATGGATAAGAGTGAAGGGAAAAAAGTCGATGTCGGCCGTTTAATCAGCCGCCTGCAGACCATGAGCGCGACGGGGAAAGAGCTGGCGTCGCATCGAATGGCGCCGCTGTTTGCCAGCGAGGCGGAACGGACGGCGTTTGAGCAGCGTCATGCCCGCGCCAAAGTCCGCCGCGGCGATCTGGGCAATTACAGCGGTCCCGCTTACCTTGGCGTCGATGCCGGATCGACAACGACTAAGATCGTGCTGACTGGAACGGACGACCAGATCCTGTATGATTTTTATCAGGGTAATAAAGGCAATCCGGTGGCCGCCGTACGCAAAGGCCTGCGCCGTCTTTACGACGTGCTGCCCGCGCAAGTCCACATCGCTTATTCGCTGGCCACCGGTTATGGCGAAAAATTGGTCCAGGCCGCTTTTCGGCTCGACGGCGGCGAAGTCGAGACAATTGCCCATTATAAGGCAGCACGCCGCTTTCAGCCGAATGTCGATTTTATCATCGACATCGGCGGTCAGGATATGAAATGCATGAAGATTAAGAACGGTGCCATCGACCGAATTATGCTCAACGAAGCTTGCTCATCCGGCTGCGGCTCGTTTCTGGAAAATTTCTCCGGTACGCTCGGTTACTCGGTGAAGGATTTTTCGCAAATGGCGCTTTCCTCCCAGGGACCAGTCGAACTCGGATCGCGCTGCACGGTGTTTATGAATTCGAAAGTCCGCCAGGTGCAGAAAGAGGGGGCGGAAGTGGCCGACATTTCTGCCGGTCTCGCTTACTCGGTCATTGCCAATGCCTTGTTTAAGGTAATCAAGATGCGGCATGTCGATGAGATGGGCGATCACATTGTCGTGCAGGGAGGCACTTTTTTAAATGAAGCCGTGCTGCGGGCATTCGAGAAAATGACCGGTAAGGAGGTCGTGCGTCCTGATCTGGCCGGGTTGATGGGTGCTTACGGCTGTGCGTTATTGGCACGCGAGCGCAGTCGCTCGGATGGCCGCTCAACCGTACTGCCGCCGGAGAAACTGGCAGCATTGACGGTGAAAATTACTTACGGCCGCTGCAAGCAATGTGCCAATCGCTGCCGACTGACGATCAACCGTTTCCTCGACCGCCGCGTGTTCATCACCGGCAACCGCTGTGAGCGCGGTGCCGGTCTGCCGAAGAAAAAGCGGACCGAGGCCAATTTGGCAGAGGAGAAGCTGCACAAGCTGTTCGACCGGCCGAGCTTGAGCGAAGAGGACGCGGTACGCGGAACAATCGGCATTCCGCGGGCACTGAATATGTATGAAAATTATCCGTTCTGGCATCGCTTTTTTAGCGAACTGAAATTTCGCGTCGTCCTTTCCGAACGCTCCGGGCTGCTCAACTATCAAAAGGGAATGGAGACGATCCCGTCGGAGGCCGTCTGCTATCCGGCCAAACTGATGCACGGCCAGATCGTCAATCTGGTCGAAAAAGGCGTGCCGGCGATTTTTTATCCGGCGGTCGTTTTTGAACGGAGGGAAAATGATGAGCAGGACAATCATTACAATTGCCCGATCGTCTCGTCCTATCCGGAAGTGATTCGCGTCAATATGACGATTTTAAAAGAACGCCATGTTCGTTTCATTCAGCCGTTTCTCTCTATGGATCGACTTGATTCGGTTGCAGGAGAATTGCAGAAATGTTTTCCCGATATCCCGGCGGCCGAGCTGAATCAGGCGCTGGCAAAGGCGAAGGAAGAAGACGCGGCTTTTCACGCATGGATCCGCCGGCGCGGTCGCGAAGTCGTTGCCGGACTTGAGGCATCAGGGAAGACGGGAATTGTCCTTGCCGGGCATCCTTATCACCTTGATCCGTTTGTCAACCACGGCATTCCCGACGAAATCGCCCGGATGGACATGGCCGTATTGACCGAGGATTCCGTTGCTTCGCTGGCAAAGCATAAAATTTCACAGCCGGTCGTCAACCAGTGGACCTACCACAGCCGGCTGTACCGCGCCGCCGAAGCAGTCAAGGAGCATCCGAATCTCGAACTCGTACAGATGACGTCGTTCGGTTGCGGACTGGACGCGATCACGACCGATGCGGTGCAGGAAATCCTTGAACGCGGCCACAAGCTTTATACGTGGATCAAAATGGACGAAAATAACAATCTTGGCGCCGCACGCATCCGTCTGCGCTCAATGAAGGCAGCGATCCGCGAGCGGAAAAAATTACAACAGCCGGCCGGGGAGGAACTGCTTCCGCCGTCACCGCCGGTATTCACAAAAGCGGAGCGGAAAACCTATACGATTCTCTCGCCGCAGATGATCCCGACACACTTTATCCTGTTTGAGAAGGCGTTTCGCCGTCACGGTTATCGATTGAAAGTACTGGAGAAGCAGACGCGCGCCCAGATTGACGAAGGCCTGAAATATGTCAATAACGATGCCTGCTTCCCGGCAATCATCACCATCGGCCAGCTTGTCTCGGCACTTAAATCGCAGGACTGCGATCCCGAGCGGACGGCGGTGATCATGACGCAGACCGGCGGCGGCTGCCGGGCAACTAATTATCTGGCACTGCTGAAAAAAGCGCTGGTCAGTGCCGGCTTTGGACAAGTCCCGGTTCTGTCGCTGAACCACTCCGGCATGGAGCGGCAGCCCGGCTTCCGGATAACACTGCCGATCGTCAAAGAACTGGTCGTCTCGGCCTGCCTCGGCGATCTGCTGTTAAAATTGCGTTTCGCCGTCCGTCCCTACGAAGTCGAGCGGGGGCGGACAGACCGAACGTACCGCCTCTGGCTCAGGCGCTGCGCAGACCTGCTTGATCACTTTAGTATGAAAAACTATCAATCTCTGATCGAGAAAATGATCGTCGACTTTGACCGGATCGTCGTGCACCCGGCACATAAGCCGAAAGTCGGCATTGTCGGCGAAATCTACGTTAAATTCAGTCCGTTTGCCAATAACGGGCTGGTCGAGACGATTGAACGAGAAGGCGGCGAAGCGGTTATTCCTGATTTTGTAAACTTTTTCCTGTATGGCCTGTATAACCATCGCTTCCGTGAAGAACACCTCGGCAAAGGGAAGCTGCCTGTCCTGAGGGGAACGGTCGGCCTGCACTTTGTGGAACACTATCGCCGTCCGATCCGCCGCGCTCTGGAGTTGAACGGCCGTTTTGCAGCGCCGCAACCGATCGGGCGGATTGCCGAAACCGCGTCGTCGCTGCTGAGTATCGGCAATCAGATGGGCGAAGGCTGGCTGCTCCCCGGCGAGATGGCCGAATTGCTCAATGCCGACGTAAAAAATGTTATCTGTGTTCAGCCGTTTGCCTGCCTGCCGAATCACGTGCTCGGACGCGGCATGTTCCGCGCCCTGAAAAGAAATCATCCGGACGCCAACCTGATCTCAATCGATTACGATGCCGGGTCCAGCAAGGTCAACCAGGATAATCGAATTAAACTGCTGCTGAGCTTAGCGAAGGAAGGTGCCGAAGAGACTGTCTGAGAAAGAGAAGATTCCCGGAGACGGATTTTCTTAAGACTTAACTTAACGACGATCGATAGACCCGGCACAACGGCTGATAAACAGGTTCACAATGCAGCCGTCTTTGAAAAGGGAAAAGTTTTAAGAGAGGGTGAGCGTATGATTACGCACGTGATCTGGGATCTCGGCGACACAATAAATACTTCTCCACATGAAGGCCTGGACAGAAAACCGCTGTATGAATATCCTGAAGTTCAGTTGCGATTGCATGTTAAAGAAACATTGTTCCGTCTGGAGCAAATGGGGTTAAAACAAGCGGTTTTAAGCAATACAGCATACAGCGACAGCGAGATGGCCGGAAAAATGCTGGAAAAGTTAGGAGTCGGTCACTACTTTACATTTGTTTATGCCACGCAATCGGAACTGGAGGAAGGGAAACCGCAAAAGCCGGACCCGGAAGTTTTTGATTTTATGATACGCAAGCTGCAAATCCATCGGTCGGAAGCGGTCATGATCGGCAACTCCTGGGATAACGACATTCTGGGGGCGAATGAAAGCGGCATCCATGCGATCTGGCTGACTAATCAGGAAATTGCCGTCCGCCGGAACGTGACGAAAAAAGTGCAAACGCCTCCGTGGATCATTCCCGTTCACGATGTCGGGAATATTCCCGATGCCCTCGGACTGCTCATGCAGCTGCCATAAAATAAATCTTCATAAGATAACGGACTTTTTTAGACTGAATAGTTGTGACCGCCGGACAGGCACGGTTTTGGACGTTCAAAAATTTCGTTCGCCGTGCCGTTTCGCTTAGTAAGGATATACGAAAAACCCGGCCTGGGCCGGGTGCCATACATACTTAAAAATGTATCAAACTTACTTTTGAAGTGTGCCGGGACCTGTTCCGGAGCCTGTACCCGGCCCTGTACCCGGTGCTGTTCCCGGACCGGTAAATGGTCCCGTTCCGAGACCTGATTGATTAGCCATCGTCCTAACCTCCCTTTGCGGTTTACTATTAGCTATGTATTTATTTAGACAAGGGGAACGGCCGATTCATCAGAGAAAGTGTATTTCCCCGTATGATTCACCGTATCGCAAGCGGCTTATTATAAACAAAATGCCTGTCTCTCAGGCCTTTATTTCAATTGCTCATACAGTACTGTTCATTGTATTATCCTGCTAAAGTATGTTTTCAAATAATCAAACAGGTATAGAGTCCGCTATTGCAGGTGTACGATCCGCTTCGATTATGCGGGCTGTTTGGAATGCGGAACCTGCCGGGTACTGTGCGGCAAAACAGTTCTCAGTAACTGGCAATTTCCGGAAGGGACTTTCGGCGTTGAGTACCGTTACGGCTGATCGGCAGTCATGTGAGAAGGGAAGATTAGCAGAATGCCTTGGTCATTATCGGATGATTTACGTTAGTCATTTAAAAGTTTTACCGAAATATTCCTGCAGGGCATTCGTGCAGCTCAGCTTTTAAAAAATCTGCGAGCGTTTCGCAGATTTTCTATACACTGTAATAATTTATAAGGACATAAATGTTCATAGCACCGCATCTGCAACTTATTCGGCAGGCTCTTGTCACCCTTGCGCGGCGAAGGCTTCGCCTGCGCCAGCGGCTGGACGAAACTGCTCATACGGAGCGGTGTCTCAATGCCGATACTCATGGATAGCCTGTACAAAATTGCCGGTGATAAATTCGGGTCGCGTGAAACCCGGCTTTTATCCCCTTCCCTAATAGCTGTTTGTTCATTTGCAAAGCTTATATGAACCATTTTTTTGTTTGTCATTAAATCCTTCCTGCAGTGTGCATCAGCTTTTAGTCTTACTTTTATATAATTCTTTATATCTTTTCGATATAAATCTGCCTGTGTCTTTCATCAACACCCAGAGCAGCGCAAGCCGGCGGTGCAGCCTTATATATAAAAGAAGAAGTAAGAGCAGTACAAGCAATATAAGTCCGGTGATAAAGAAAACAACCGCCGCCGGATTCTCTTTATACATAGCATTTGCAAAAAGAGAAACTGTTGCCGCGTACCTTTGCAGCATCAGATTTGGCGGAGATGGCAGTTGAACCATCGTCAGCGTATCTGTTGCTCCGGCTTTGGTGATCAAGTAATGGTAATAGCTGTTTTGTGTCATCAACTCCGCACCGGCGCCTCCGCTTATGATATAACGAACGCCGTTTTTGGTATAATCAAAATAACTGTGGATATGGGAAAGATAAACCGTGTCCACCTTGTATTCCGTCATAAGGTTTTCAAAGCGTACGGCTTCCTGCTTGGTCTGAAAGCCGTGGTCTATATTTTCATCCTCACTGTAAGCTTCCAACTTCTGCTCGACAAGGCCGCCTTCCTTTTCAACCTTATCTGTATAAGACTGTACTTCATTTGGCCTGACATTGCTTCTTGGATCGGTCGGAGGCACATGGGATATTACAAAAATCCGCTTGCCCTTCGCTTTTTGAAGATCCCGTTTGAGCCAAGCGTATTGTACGTCCGGTATTGCCTGTTTTTCGGCATATCCACGCGAGCTGTCAAGAAAGATGAAGTGATTGTCGCCAAAATCAAACGAGTAGTATTCCGGCCCATAAAGCTTTTTGTAGGTTTCACGTCCATCCCCGCGTATGTCGTGGTTGCCTAATGTGGTGCACAGAGTTGTGGAAATCCCGGATACCATTTGATTAAATATACGATACTGGTTGGTTTTCCCGCTGTAAACAAGGTCGCCGTTGTCAATCACAAATACGGGTTTCAACGCGTTTATCTGCTCAATAATCTTTCCAAAGGTTTCATAACCATCCCTGCTGTCGCCGAGAATGACATAGTTGTCATCTGCTGTATTGCTTGGCTGAACGGGATCAATCCGCTTGGTTTCTCCTGCGTTTAAATTCATTGAAAACTCCAATGTGTTGACCGTGATTCTGGCAGGTTTGAAACTTTTATCTATACTTGCTGAGTAAAAGCCTGGATTAACATTTTCAATAGAAATCAATACGTTTCGAACAGGTGCCTTTGTTGCTTTTACTGTAACGGAAGGGAGAGGTGACAGAGCCCTTATGACCAGTCGATTTCCATCCTTGCCTTTTTGTATCCCTTTTATAAAGCCGCCGGACACGGTTACATCGGCGGCGTTCCATTTATATGTGGATGAAGAATCGTCTGGGTTGTAGTTGAGCGGGACTGAGGTGAAGCCGGTGTTGATATTGTAAACGTGATAAGCATTATACAGAAAAAGGCCGACTCCTGCGGTAAGGCATAGAACCAGCGCCAGTATAATAATTTTAAGAGTCCTTTTAAGCTTCATCTTATCATCCCGGTATTTTTTTGCTCTGTAATGCTATTATTTCTGTTAAGTATGATTTTTATTATGATGGCCGAACCCACTCCAAGAATAGCGCCAAACAGAAACGGTGCGTCCGAGTTTATTTTATCCCATAGGAGTCCGGCTATGATTGACGACAGTAGCAGTCCGACATCTTGCACCATTCCGTAAATCCCCAGAACAGTTCCCTTTAATCCTGCCGGCGCGTTCTCGGCGATAAAAGCCCTTTCAGCACCACTGATAAACGCAGTGTACACGCCGTATGCGATGAATAGAATCAGAATGGCGGGTTTTGCCGACAAAAACGCAAAGCCAAGGTATACAAGGCCGTAGATCAGGTATCCTGGTACAAGGATCTTGCTCCTTCCGAATCTATCAGACAATTTACCCGACGGTATGGCAAAAATGGATGTGGCAACATTAAATAGAAGATACAGCAACATGACCTGTGACGCTGAAAAGCCTTGGTTCTGAGCCTTCAAAAAGCAAAAATGTATTCGACGAATTTCCAAGGCAAAAAATAAATATTACGGCAAGATACATTTTCAGTTTCCCACCAAGTTTTAACCCTTTAAGCTTGAGCTTTTCAGGTGTTTTATCGCTGCCTTGGTCTTCCCTGACGAAAAATATGATCAAAATCCCGATGATCGCAGGAATGATAGAAAACAGGAACGCCTTGTGAAATCCAATACTGGTTGCGACGAAAATATAGGCAAACAGTGCTCCAAGGGAGGAACCGGCCATATCCAGCATCTTATGCAGACCGAATGACCCGCCAAGTTTTTTTTCATCGCTTGACTGTGCGACAAGAGCGTCGCGCGGTGCGGTACGTATCCCTTTTCCCGTTCGGTCGATTACTCTTGCCAATAAAACCAAGGGCCACGATGTTGCCAGAAGGAGAAATATTTTATACAGGACCGATGCCGAATAGCCGATAAAAGTAAGAGGCTTTTTATTGTGGCGCACATCCCCGATGTAGCCGCTGAATACTTTGAGAAGCGACGCGATGCTCTCAGCAATTCCTTCAATGAGTCCCACAATCGCGGGTGACGCCCCCAGCGCAGCGGTCAGAAAGAGCGGAACCAGAGGATAAACCATTTCGGTACTCATATCTACAAACAGGCTGACAAGTCCGAGCCATACAATATTGGAAATGATAACTTTCTTTTTCACTATTATCCACCCTATGACCTGTCGGTAAACTTGTATACTTTATCGCAGAATTTTTCAAGCGCTTCGGCACATTTTAATAGTGTTGTCTTCGATGTTTCTTTCAGAGGCGCTTCGAAGGTATCCCTTGCCACTATTTTCGCATACCACTGCTTTAATTTATCTAACTCTTCTTCATTCTCTTCGATTTCGGCAAATGTAAAATTCTTGCGGCCTATTTCCTTGTTGATTTCTTTAAAAAAATCTTCACACTGCTCAAGAAGTTCTCCGTATTCCTCGTTTCTTGCCGAGTTGAATCGTTCGATAATATTTTTCTGCCCGTCTTCATCTACGGATGATTTCATGACGAACGCCTTGCCGTTATTTTGGAGAACCTCGCTTTTTATCTCATTGAGCAAGTTTAAATTTTCATCCGTCAGGGGCAGTATCCACATCGACTGCTGAATATTGACTGCACCTATTTTTTTCAGTCTGCGCCATAAGGAGACACGGGCTCTCGATGGTTCTCTCGGCAGTGTATAGTTGATAACGGCCCAATCGTTTTGATCCATAACACCACTCCGTATATGTAATACTGGTTACAAAAGTTAATATATCATAAAGTAATACTGGTTACAATGTCTATCACTCATTTTCACAGTCTACAAATCCAGCTGAACGCTGAGCAGCACAAACCCAGCGTCTGTGACCTGGGGAGCTCAACTCAATAGGAAAAATATTTCACTTTTTGGTATAGTGAATCTGTCATAATCGGCTAGCAAATAGAAAAGGTGTCCTCTGTATGAGAGTGAATCACGACATAAAAGAATCAACTCCCTGAAGAATAAAAGCCAAATTTTGAAATAGCTTTGTCAGGCAGGCATTGTTAAATTTTTTGACTTTTCCTGCGGCGATCTTTTCCAGCTCGTTTTTCGTCTGATTTTTATCCGGAAAGTTGGCTTTGCTTGCTGAAAAGTCACAAGGCCGTTGATCCGCCAGGTAAGGAAAAGACACGGCCCATCGTTTTTTAAATGGTTCGGAGTTTGCTTGGCATTGGTTTCTTCTGGTACTCAGTGTAAAGTCAGCCGCTTAATCGCTTAATGTGTGCCCATCGCCGATAATTTGTCTTTTTATCGCAATCAAAAGGTTGAGTACCGGTACATTGCTTGAATCATGTGCAAAAAAAAATCTGCGAACGTTTCGCAGATTTTCTATACACTGTAATAATTTATAAGGACATAAATGTTCATAGCACCGCATCTGCAACTTATTCGGCAGGCTCTTGTCACCCTTGCGCAGCGGAGGCTTCGCCTGCCCCCATTCCGGGGGAAACGACTCACACGGAGCGGTGTTTCAATGCCGATACTCATGGATAGCCTGTACAAAATTGCCGGTGATGAATTCGGGACGCGTGATCGCTGACCCAATAACGATTGAAAATGCTCCGCTTTTATAGGCATTCACTGCGTCACGGATATCCACAATATGCCCTTCGGCAATGATCGGCACGTTCAGCGTGTCATGCATATCGCGAATCAGTTGAAAATTGATCTTATCTGCGCCTTTTGTATTTTCGGTATATCCGGAGAGAGTGGTTGAAACGATATCCGCGCCGCAGTTCTCCGCATACCGTCCGCTTTCCAGATTGTCGCAGTCCGCCATAACCGGCACATCCGGAAATTTTGTGTGAATGTTCAAGATAATTTCTTGAAGATCCTGATGATCGGGACGGGGCCTTTTTGTCCCGTCTAATGCGACGATATCGGCACCCGACTCTATAATGGCTTTTGCGCTCTCAAAGGTGGGTGTGATATAGACTTCATATCCTTGATGCCATTGTTTATAGATCCCGATTATCGGTAAATGGACGGCCTGCTTGATTGCCCTTATGTTCTGCGGCTCCGTTGCCCGAATGCCGACTGCTCCTCCCTGTTTCGCAGCTGCCGCAAAGGCAACCATTATATCGGTTCCATACATCGGCGACCCCTTTTGCGCCTGGCACGAAACAATCAGACCGCCTTTAATTGATTCTAATAGTTGACCCTTATCCATCATACGTTCCCTCCTAAACAGTGATTAATACCTGTCCTAATTTCACTCATTTTCCGCACCGGGCCGATTGCGTAACAGGCAATCATTCATTAGCCGGATGACCGCTTTTGCTTCTGAACCGGGTCCATCGGCGGCCGGCTCGGGAAGAGTTGATCCATCAGATCCCGGATTACATTTTCCCATCCTCGTTCCTCTACTAGTAGACCTTTTGTAATAACATTATAAGGCTTTCAACTTAATCTCCATTCAACTGTATAACGGCAATGATACATACTGAGATCATCTCTTTTATACACATTATTTCCGGATTATTCTACTGGCCGATTGAATTAACTGATAGTGCCTCTGTGACCATCATATCAACAATTGTAAAACTCGGGGGAAAATTTAGTGATTAATTTTTCATTTTGCAATCATGCCGATATAGAATTTGGATTTTCGGGAATCCAGAGTTTTAAACAATATGAAATGCCAGAAATCCGCAAGATCCCCTTTTCGGATTATCTAATATGAGTATCTCTTTAGCTCATTTTCCTGCAGTACCGTCAATTGATGATCGACTGCTTTCTGAGACCGTCATCTCTCGAAAGAAGAAGA
The DNA here is from genome assembly GCF_028765345.1 of Sporolactobacillus sp. CQH2019. Lineage (GTDB taxonomy): Bacteria > Bacillota > Bacilli > Bacillales > Sporolactobacillaceae > Sporolactobacillus. The sequence goes on along the minus strand of NZ_JARAJZ010000002.1, from coordinate 280,396 downwards.
GCGTTTCCGCAATCAATAAACTTCCGCAACGGTCATTGGGTGCCATGGTTGATAAAACGAAGGTAACGATCGATAAAATTGCCTGTGCCGACCGGAACCGAGCCCAAGTTGACCGAAAAAGCGGCTGTGCCGACCGAAACCCTCGTCCCAGACCGATAAGCGGCCGCAGCCGACCGAAAAGGGATAGCTCACGACCGAAAAACTGCCTGTGCCGACCGAAACCGAGCCCAAGTTGACCGAAAAAGCGGCTGTGCCGACCGAAACCCTCGTCCCAGACCGATAAGCGGTCGCAGCCGACCGAAAAAGGATGGCTCACGACCGAAAAACTGCCTGTGCCGACCGAAACCGAGCCCAAGTTGACCGAAAAAACGGCTGGTAAGACCGAAACCATTGTCCCAGACCGATAAGCGGCTGCGGCCGACCGAAAAAGGATGGCTCACGACCGAAAAACTGCCTGTGCCGACCGAAACCGAGTCCGAGTTGAGCGAAAAACCGGCTGAGAAGACCGAAACCATTGCTTCGGACCGATAACCCGGACGACCGAAAAATCTCTGAGAGAGAGGCGCAAAAAAAGCGCTGCTTCGTGAATAATGGAAGCAGCGTTTCTCATGATGCCATGTTGCCTGCATAGTAAGTTGCTTATTTCGACGTTTCAAGGTAAACAACGTGTGTCTGCAAGTATTCTTCAAGTCCGTGTTTTCCGTCGGCTCCGCCGATACCGGATTTTTTCCACCCGGCGTGGAAGCCCTGCATGGCTTCGAAGTTTTCACGGTTAATATAGGTTTCGCCGAAATGGAGGCGGCGGACGGCGATGAAGGCGTTCTCCAGATCTTTTGTATAGATAGAAGAGGTCAGTCCGAAATCGGAGTCGTTTGCGAGTTCGATCGCTTCGTCAAGTGTTGAGAATTCGGCAACCGGAATGACCGGTCCGAATGTCTCTTCGCGCATAATATCCATCTGATTGGTGACGTCGGTCAGGACGGTCGGTTCGAAGAAGTAGCCCCTGTCGAAGGCTCGTTTGCCGCCGGCAGCTAGCGTTGCGCCCTGTTTCACGGCACGGTCTACTTTATCGGTAACGCTTTCCAGAGCGTTCTTCTCAATCAGCGGTCCCATGTCCAGGTCGGCGTTCTCAGACGGATTGCCGTATTTGACCGCCTGCATGGCGGCGACGAGCTTTTCAGTAAAGACTTCCTTGATGTCGCTGTGGACATAAACACGTTCCGCGCAGTTGCACACCTGTCCGGTATTGATGACACGCGAAGCAACAATTGCTTTGACGGCGAGATCGAGGTCGGCGTCGTTCATCACGATGGCCGGCGCTTTTCCTCCCAGTTCCAGCGATACTTTTGTAACGTTCCTGGCTGCGGCCTCCATGATCTTCTGGCCGGCGGGGACGCTTCCGGTCAGGCTGACAATGCCGACCTTGCTGTTTTCTGCCAGTGCCCGGCCGACAACAGAGCCTCTGCCGGGAACCATATTGAATACGCCCTTCGGAAGGCCGGTCTCTTCAACAATCTGCGAAAAAACATAGGCATTCTCCGGTGTCTGCTGACTCGGTTTAATGACAATTGTATTGCCGGTGACCAGTGCCGGACCAGCCTTGCGCGCTATCAGAAAGAACGGGAAATTCCATGGGAGGATACCGGCTGCCACGCCGATCGGCTTTTTGAATAAAAAAATATTTTCGTTAGGCCGGTCGCTCTGGATAATTTCACCTTCATAGCGGCGCGCCCATTCCGCTGTATAGTCCAGATAGTCGGCGGTAAAAAGGACTTCTGTCTTTGCCAGGCCGCGCGTTTTTCCGCCTTCCCTGATCACGATATCGGTCAGCTCCGCCTCCCTTTTTCGAATACCGCCGGCGATCTTGTGCAGATAGTCGCCGCGTGCGACCGCCGGTGTCCTTTCCCATGATTTCTGCGCTTCATAAGCGGCGTCGACAGCCAGGTCTGCATCGGCGGCGCTGCTGTCGGGAATCCTTGAAATGACTTCTTCGGTTGAGGGATTGACAACATCGATCCATCTTTCAGCCTGAGATGCAACGAACGCTCCATTAATAAACGGCAGTATTTTTGTAACCATTTTTCTCCTCCTCAATATCCGGGATTTTTTCGACGGCGGTACAGTTGTTCCCGCTTGGATCAAACAATGGACAAAGAGAGATTTACATTTTGTAACGTAACATAATTTACAAATCAAAACAAACAAAACAACTTTAAAAATGAATTTTTATTGCATAATCATGAAATATATTGATTTTTTCTAAAAAACAGGGCAATATAATTGTTGAATGATAATTAATTCGGTTTCTTTATGTTGCATTCCCGGAAATCTCTGTTTATCATCAGATGATTTTATTGTTTTGTGAAAAAAATAACAAGGTGGAGGGATCAGTATGGCTGTCAGCCGAATCATTCTCAATGAGACGTCCTATTTTGGAAGCGGCGCTGTCACAAGAATCATTGATGAGGTGAAAAAGCGCGAGTTCAAAAAGGCTCTTGTCGTAACGGACAGAGATTTGATCAAATATAATGTTGCAACAAAAGTGACCGATCTGCTGGATAGAAACGGATTTGTCTACGACATTTTCGATCAGACGATTCCTAATCCAACACTGGAAGTTGTCCGAGACGGCCTGGCTGCGTTTAAAAAAGGAGGAGCCGATTATATCCTGGCTATCGGCGGCGGATCATCGATTGATACGGCGAAAGCGATTGGGATTATTGCCGCCAATCCTGAGCATGAAGATATTGTCAGCCTTGAAGGCGAACCGGGGACGCGCCATCCGAGCGTGCCGATTTTCGCCGTGCCGACGACGTCCGGCACGGCCGCAGAAGTGACCATCAATTACGTTATCACCGACAAAGCGCATCACCGTAAATTTGTCTGCGTCGATCCCCATGATATTCCGGTGGCCGCTTTTGTCGACAGCGATCTGATGATGGGTATGCCGAAATCGTTATGCGCGGCAACGGGCATGGATGCGCTGACGCATGCGATCGAGGGTTATATTACGAAAGGCGCCTGGGAAATGACGGATATGATGCATCTGAAGGCGATCGAAATTGTCGGACGCTCACTAAGGGACTCTGTGGCAGGAGATTCCAAGGCGAGGGAAGCCATGGCCCTTGGGCAGTATATTGCCGGTATGGGCTTCTCAAACGTCGGATTGGGGCTCGTACACGGGATGGCCCACCCGCTCAGCGCCTGGTATAATGTTCCGCACGGCGTCGCCTGTGCTGCGCTGCTCCCGACGATCATGGACTATAACAAGGATTATACCGGAGAAAAGTATCGGTCGATTGCGGCGGCCATGGGTGTGGCAGGTGCCGGCGATATGCCGCTGGAAGAGGCACGGGATCAGGCGGTCGCTGTCGTCCGCCGGCTTGGCAAAGATGTCGGCATTCCGCAGAACATCCGGGAGCTCGGAGTTAAGGAAGAAGACATTCCGGCAATTGCCAAGGATGCACTCATGGACGTCTGCACAGGCGGCAATCCGAGAGATACGACCATAGAGGACATCATCAATCTGTACCGGTCGTTGACCGCCGTTCACGATTGACGGGCATACCGGATGTAAAAAAGATCAGGCGGGAGTTTCCCGGCCTGATCCTTTTTTATGTGGATCTCTCCGCGGCAAAGGGAGAGGGTTTATGTGGGCAGCTGCTGATTCTTTTTTTCTTCGCCGGGCAGGCAGCCGAATTCTGCTTTGAACACTTTGTAAAAGTAAGTTTTATTTGAAAAGCCGGATTCCTGGGCAACGTCGCTGATCGGCAGGTCGGTCGTGTTCAGGAGCAGACGCGCCTGATAGAGACGCCTCTTAACAACTAACTGTGTAAAGGGCACACCGGTCAGCTTTTTGATCAGGTTGCCGAGGTATGTCTTGTTATAACCGAGCCGTACCGCTGCTTTGGATAAATTAATGTCTTTATAATTTTCCTCGATCAGCTTCAGCACGGGGATCATTTTTTTGTTGCGGCTCAGCGATTCGGCCGCTTCGGAAGAATTTCTTTGCGATTGACCGTACTCGCGGGCAAGTGATGTGAACAGAATCGGCAAATATAATTCGGCCATCGTGTTTGAATAGGTATCATTTGAAAAATATTCGGCAATCATATTTTTTAGAACAGCCGGAATTTCTTCGGATTGACCGCCGTTGAAGACAATGTATCGATCCGTGCCGCCGCTGTCTGTTTCCAGACTCAGCAAATAGCGGATCAGCGGGCTGCGGTTTTCCTTCATTTGGTTCAGCCACTCAATGGTCATCGCACTTTTTTTGAACAGAATATTGATCAGCAGATCTTCTTCGCCCAGAGCCTTAATTTCATGGCTGATTCCGGGGCCGATCAGGATCAGCCCGCCCTGCCGCAGTGTGACCGGCCGCTCTCCGATGATCTGGCAGCATGAACCGGAGAGCATATAGTTGAGTTCCGTGAACTGATGCGAATGCAGCGGGTAATCGGCAAACCGGTTGTGTTTACTGATATAAATATTCTGTTTTCTAAAAAAGTAATTATTTAACAATTCCAGCCTGTTATTTTTGATCCGGGTGGATGAATCCGGGATATCCGGAACAAACGTACCGTTTTTCATCTGTTCGATTTCAATTTTAGTGAATTTGAACAATTTATCTGCGATTGCTTTTGAATGGTTATTATTCATGTTTTATTTCTCCCGTTTATGTTTATTTGATACTATTTACCTTTGATATTGTCATTGTACCACAACGGTGCTTATTGTTTAATAATAGACGTAAGCGCTTACTACTATGGGCATTTCAGGAGGCGGAATTGATGAGCGACTCAAGTGTCGTAGCGGAAAAGAAAAGCTGGAAGGCGACGGCCTCGGTATCGTTAACAAACTATCTGGATTCGGGGTCCATCGTTGCCGGCGCCAGCGGCCTGACTTTATGGGCGAAAGATCTGAATCTGAGCAGCCTTCAGGTCGGTTTGCTCGGCGCAATCAGTGCCAACGCTTTTGGATCGGCCGTCGGCGCGCTGATCGGCGGACGACTGGCGGATAAATACGGCCGCAAGTTGATTTACACATACAACATGTTGGTTTATATGCTTGGTGTGGTTATTATTATGTTTTCGATGAACTTTCCGATGCTGCTGGCCGGATTCTTTATTACCGGGGTTGCTGTCGGCATCGGCGTCCCGGCATCCTGGACGTATATTTCCGAAATCTCGGATGAAACCAACCGGGCAAAGCATATCGGCGTTTCACAGTTTGCCTGGTCGTGCGGCCCGGCGATTATCTTCATCCTCGGTATTATTTTCTCGCCGCTCGGCCTGCTCGGCAACCGAATTATCTTCGGCTCACTCTTTATTGTTGCCTTCATAGCCTGGCTGCTGCAGCGGCAGCTCAATGAATCGAAGATCTGGGAAGAAGAGAAGAAAAAGCAAGCTGCAGGCAATGCTGTTAAAAAGGCTCATCCTTATAAACGGCTTTTTGCGAACGCTGTCAGCTTCAAATCGCTGCTGTTCCTGGTCGGTGTCTATATGTTCTGGAATTTGGTTGCCGGTGCGATGGGCTTCTTCATGCCTTACGTCTATTCAACGGTCGGCGGGCTGTCCAATCTTCAGGCTAACCTGCTCCAGGCCGTTCTGTGGGTATTCACGGCCGTGGCAACCTACGCTCTGTTCGTTCCGCTTGGCGATAAAGTCAGCCAGCGCGCCCTGTTCTTTGCCGGTGCGGCGCTCGCTCTGATCTCCTGGGTGGTTCTGACTTATTTCCACATGAGCTGGCCGGCACTTTGGGTGTTTGTTGTTACATGGGGCGTGTCCGCAGGCATCGGTGCCCAGGCATTCTACGCTCTATGGGCGACGGAGCTCTTCCCGACGGATGTGCGCGGCGCTTCCCAAGGGATTATGTTCTTCCTTGTCCGCGGCAGCGCCGGTATCTGGTCGATAATTTTCCCGACCATTCTGACCTCGCTCGGATTTACGGTCGCCGGGACTTTTATGATCGTCCTGCTGCTGATTTCACTCCTGATCGGCGTCATCTGGACACCGAATACACGAGGCAAATCCTTGCAGCAAATTACGGAAGAACGCTACGGGAAAAATGGAGAAAGCTGAATCAATGGCCGGTCGGTTTTAGCCAATGCATGGATTCAGTTCAGAGGTGATCGTTTTATGAATGATTATATTGCAATAGACATCGGCGCTTCCAGCGGACGGCTGATTCTGGGGCAGAAGAATGAGCAGAATAAGCTGGAATTGAAAGAAATTCATCGCTTTGTCAATGGATTTACAAAGGAAAACGGACATGATCACTGGGCGATTGACCAGTTGATCCATGAGATATTTGTCGGCCTCGAAAAAGCGAAGAAACAAGGGGTCGTGAAGGCGAAAGTCGGGATTGACACGTGGGCCGTCGATTATGTTCTGGTCGGCATGGACGGACACAAGATCCAGAACCCGATCAGTTATCGGGATCAGCGAACCCGCCACGCCATTGAAGAACTGACGCTGGATCTGCCCAAAGAATATATTTATAAAAAAACCGGCATTCAGTTTCTCGAACTCAACACGCTGTATCAATTGTATAAAGAAAACAAGGAAGATCTGAAGAAAACGGACAGGATCCTGATGATTCCGGATTATATCGGTTACGTCCTGACCGGCAATGCCGTGGCAGAGGTGACCAATGCCTCGACCACACAGATGCTCAATCTGCGTGAGGGACTGTTCGACAAAGATTTGCTGGCTAAAGTCAATGTTTATCCGGAACAATTTCCGAAACTGGTTGAATCGGGAAGCATTCTCGGGCCGATTCGTCACAAATGGCATCTTCAATACGACCTTCCCGACTGTGAAGTGATCACGGTTGCCACGCATGATACGGCATCGGCCGTTGTCGGCACGCCGGGGCAGGGGGATGACTGGGCGTTTCTCAGTTCGGGCACCTGGTCGCTGCTTGGAAAAGAATTGAATGTTCCTGAAAACGGTCCGGAAGCGTTCAGGGAAAATTATACCAATGAATGGGGCGCTTACGGCACGTACCGCTTTCTGAAAAATATAATGGGGCTTTGGATCGTTCAGAGCATCCGCCGCGAACAGAACAACCAGTATTCGTTTGCCGAAATGGCCGCCCAGGCGGAACAGGTCGAGCCCTTCCAGCAGTTTATCAATATTAACGACGAGCGTTTCACCAACCCGGACAGTATGATCGAAGAAATTCGGGCCTATTGCCGGGAAACGGGTCAGAAGGTTCCGCAGACAACGGGTGAACTGGTTTCGGCTGCCTACGGCAATCTCGCACTGTTTTATGCAAACGAATTGGAAAAACTGGCTATAATTGTGCGGCATCCGATTCATGTGCTTCATATTGTCGGCGGCGGAAGCAATATCGATTTTCTCAATCAGATGACGAGCACACTGGCGGGGATGACGGTCAAAGCCGGCCCTTCAGAGGCGACGGCGATCGGCAATCTGCTTGTGCAGATGATCAGCTCCGGCGAAATCGGGGATCTTGCTGAAGCAAGAGAACTGGTCGCCCGTTCGTTTGCGATCAAGACTTATAAACCGCAGAAAGGCCGATACGTCAACGTATTGGAAAATTATAAAACGTTTATTCAGGGAAGGTGATGTTCATGACCAGAATCGGTCAGATCATGTATCTGTATAAGGAGTTCTATGACGAATACCAGAAACGCCATGCCAATCTGTGGCCGGAAATGAAAAAAGAACTGAAGGATCACGGTGCGACGAATTATTCGATTTTCCTGAACAAAGAAAACGGTGAGTTGTTTGCTTATCTTGAAGTACCCGATGCGGCCCGGTACAACGAAATTGCCGATACTGAGATCTGCAAAAAATGGTGGGCGTATATGAAACCGCTGATGAAAACAAATCCGGATAACAGTCCGGTGGCTCTGGATCTGGACGAAGTTTTTCACCTTGACTGATCATCTGAATGCAACAAAAAGAAGGGGAGTATCTTTATGAACGAGACAGTCACTCAGGCCTATAAACTGGCTAAGGAACGTTATACAGCAATCGGTGTTGATACAGAAAAAGCGATCGAAGCGTTGAAAAAAGTGAAATTGTCCCTTCACTGCTGGCAGGGCGACGACGTTCTCGGCTATCTGTTTCCGGATCAGACTCTGACCGGCGGCATTTCCGTCAGCGGCAATTATCCGGGCCGTGCACGTTCAGTCGACGAGCTGCAGAAAGATCTGAGCAAGGCGCTGTCCGTTATTCCGGGCAAGCATAAGGTTCAGCTGCACAGCATCTATGCCGACACGGATGAAAAGGTGGATCTGAATGAACTGGAACCGCGCCACTTCCAATCCTGGGTCGACTGGGCCAAGGAACAGGGCGTCGGGCTCGATATGAACGGCACCTTCTTCTCGCATCCGAAATCGGCGAGCGGCTTTACACTAGCGAGCGCCGATAAGGAGATCCGCGATTTCTGGATCGAAGTCGGCAAAAGCAGCCGCAAAATCGCCGAATACTTCGGCAAAGAATTAGGCCAGCAGTCGGTCAACAACTTCTGGATTCCGGACGGCTATAAGGACAATCCGATTGATAAGCTGTCGCCGCGTCTGCGCCTGATTGATTCGCTTGACGAAATCATGAAAGAGAAAATTCCGGAAGCCTACACGATCGAGGCGGTTGAAGGCAAGCTGTTCGGTACAGGTGTGGAGTCCTATACGGTCGGATCGCATGAATTTTATGAGGCCTATGCGCTGACACGCGGCAAACTGTGGACCATCGATGCCGGGCATTTCCATCCGACCGAAGACGTCTCCGACAAATTTTCGGCCTTCCTGCCGTTCGGCAAAGGGCTGATGCTGCACGTTTCCCGTCCGGTGCGCTGGGACAGCGACCATGTGGTCATTCTTGACGATGCGCTGATTCGGATTACCCGTTCCCTTGTCCGCGACAATGAACTGGATAAAACGAATATCGGACTGGACTTCTTTGATGCCACGATCAACCGCCTGGCTGCCTGGATCGTCGGAGCGCGCGACACACTGAAAGCCCTGCTGATGGCTTTCCTGTCGCCTATTGACGATCTGAAAAAAGCGGAACTGGAGGGCGATTATACCAAACGGCTGGCTCTGACTGAAGAACTGAAATCATATCCGTTCGGTGCCGTCTGGGATTATTACTGCCAAGAGAGCGATGTTCCTGTCGGCGCCGAATGGCTTGAGGAAATTCGCCGCTATGAAAAAGATGTTCTGATTAACAGATAACCGTACCGGGAGGAATGAAAGCAATGACCAAATTTATGGAATCACCCTATGTTAAAGAATTCGCTAAGATTACCTTCCGCCTCTACGAACACGGGTGGGACGAGCGCAACGGCGGCAATGTCAGCTACCGTCTGACGGGAGAAGAAGTAGCGCCGTACGAAGATACGAAAACCGCTCTGCGTCATATTCCGATTGATTTTGACGGAAAAGATCTGGCGGGTATGTACTTCCTTGTCACAGGCACCGGACGGTATTTAAAAAATATTATTGATTTCCCGGAACGGGACACCGGACTCGTCCGCATCGCCGAGGACGGAAAGAGTGTCGACCTGCTTTGGGGGCTGAATGACGGCGGACAGCCGACAAGCGAATTCCCGACCCATCTGATGGGACACAAGGTGCGGCTGAAACACGATAAAAATCAACGTGTGATCATGCACTGTCATCCGACCCATCTGATCGCGATCACATTTACACAAAAGCTGGATGAACGTGCGATCTCAAGAATTCTGTGGAAGATGCAGTCGGAATCGCTGGTTGTTTTTCCGGAAGGTGTCGGGATCATTCCATGGATGGTGCCCGGAACGACGACGATCGGCGAAGCAACCGCCGCTAAGATGGAAAGCTTCCGCTCGGTCATCTGGCCGCAGCACGGTGTGTTTGCTTCGGGAAACTCGATCGATGAGGCGTTCGGATTGATTGAGACGCTTGAAAAGGCCGCTCAGATCTGGTCCGTCATTCAGCAGCAGGGCGGCGAAATCAAACAGGCCATTACCGATCAGGAGCTAAGCGATTTAGCCCGGGCGTTTCATGTCATTCCGCGTGAAGGTTATCTGGATGTCTGAGCGCTTTATAAATAATTAAGCCTGAAAAAGTGCAGCCTCGTTTCGCGATGAACGAGGCTGCACTTTTATTTTTTCAAAATTAATCTTTATTTTATATTGTTTTTGATTATTTATTGAGAAATATCCCTATTTATTATAAAATAAATGAATTAAACAAAGAAAAACAGAAAAGCAAAAGGCGGACACGAGTCGGCAAAAATAGTTAAGGAGGATTTTTATGCTTGCTTTTGAACGGCAGGAGGGAATTAAAAATGAACTCTTGAAAAAGAAAAAAGTGTTCGTTTCCGAACTCGCTGTGTCTTTTAGCGTCACAGAAGAGACGATTCGCCGTGATTTGGAAAAAATGGAACAGAAGGGCCTATGTACGCGTATCTACGGCGGTGCATTTCTGAATTCCCATACAAACGAAGAAATTCCATATAAAGAGCGCCACACGATAAACCAGAAGGAGAAGCAGTACATCGCGCAAAGAGTCTCCCATTTGATTAAAGACGGCGATTCCCTGGTTGTCGATTCATCCTCGACAGGACTGGCAGTCATTCATGAATTGTATAAGCAGAAAAAAAATCTGACTATCTTAACGAGTTCAATCGAAGCGCTTCGCCTTGGATCGACTCATGATCAGCAAATGATTTCGACGGGCGGCAGTCTGCGCCCCTTTTCCTTTTCACTGGTCGGCTCGGAAGCCATGGATACAGTTAAGAGGTACAACGTCGACGCGGCGATCCTCGGCTGCAAGGGAGTAGCGCTTGAAAGGGGAATTACGGAATCGAACAGTTTTGATGCGGACGTGAAAAAGGTCATGATCGCCCAGGCCAATAAAATTATCATTGTGGCCGATCATGACAAATTTGATCAGGTTGCTTTATTGAATCTGCTTTCGCTTGAGAAAGTCGATTATCTTGTCACGGATAGAAAGCCTTCCGATGAATGGCTTGATTTTACGCGAGAACACCAGATCGAGTTAATCTATTGACAGCTGCGAAAATCCTGATTCGGCTGTCAGATGATACTTTAGGCGTTCCGTCTGCTTTTTTGTCGGGAGGTTCCGCACAAGGGATACTGTCGTAATGACTACATAGCGAGTTTACACGGAATATGGGTTAATCTATTATTAAATGGATACTTGAGCGAGAATTTCATGAAGTCGTTCATCCTTGATGAGTTGGGTGATTCGGAGAGACTTTGACCTGATTCGGAGCGCGCTGAGTGCAATTCGGTGCGAGTTTGGCGTGATTTGGATCGATTGTTCAATTCGGTACAGTTTTTAAATGTTTCAGTGTGACATTTTGGCGTTTGGGTGCGTCTGTCGCACGGTTCGGAGCAACTACTCCTTTTTAGAGCGGCTTTACGACGAGCTGATTAATAAAATTTAGTTGGTGAAGAACCTTAATTGATTTATAATAAACTTAAATACGATATTAGGAGTTGAAACCTTTTAACGGTGTCTGTGATTCTGAAGAAAACAGTAGCTCAGAGCGAACGTTAATTGGGAGCCCATGCCTGAACAGAAGCCTTATGGAACAGTTATTCTCCGTGCCAAACAGATTTTGGATTTTTTAGAGCAGCAGAGTCGTCCCATGAATCTGCAGGAAATCTATACATCTTTGCAAACCAGCAAATCCACCGTTTTGAAAATATTAAATACGCTTTGTTTGGTCGGTTACGTCAAACGGGATGAAGGGACAAAAAGATACACGCTGGGGATCAAAATGATCAGCTACGGAGAAGCCGCCCGTAAATCATTCAGTATCGTCGAATTTGCCGAACCCTACCTTGTGGCTTTGAATGAGGAATTGGGGGAAACGATTCATTTAGGCGTATTTGATCACGATCAGATTGTTTATGTTAAAAAGATAAACAGCAAAGGAAAAATCATTTTGCGTTCTCAGGTCGGCCATTCCATTGATCTTTACTGCTCGGCAATGGGAAAAGCCTATCTTGCGGAACAGGATAAGCAAACGGTTCTAGATTATTTTCACCGTGTTAAGCTGATAAAAAGGTCGAGAAATACTATAACCGATCCGGATCGGCTGCTTGAGAATCTGGAAGAAATCAGACAATGCGGCTATGCGACGGATAACGAAGAAAATGAAGACGAGATTTACTGTATCGGTACGGTCATTAAACATCAGGGCAGGATAGAGGGCCTGATGAGTGTCAGTACGCCTGTCTTTCGAATCAACGAGGAAAAGAAAAAGAAGATTATCGCTTTATTAAAAAAAGCACGACTGGAAATTGAAAGCAAGATGAATGCGTAGAAATTTTGGCTGGTAACGGATCCGCCGTTTTCGGCTTTCGTGAACCATAAAAAATATCTGATCTCTAAAAGCAGCTTTCTGCCCGTTCGGGGGTAGAAAGCTGCTTTGTTTTCCCATTGAGAGGATTCCGATTTTAAACGAACATTCCGGTGAGAAATAAAATGAAAAGGTTTACGAAGTATAGTGCATGCACTATAATAAAGATGAAAATCTATTATATATAAATGCAATTTATTAAATAGAAACGGCAGGAGGTTTTCATAATGCAGAAGATCGCTGTTTTAACGGCACTGGAAAAGAACGGAATTGTTGCGGTTTTACGTGCCGAATCGGCTGAAAAAGCATTGAAAATTGCGGATGCGCTTGTTGCCGGGGGCGTCAAAAGTATTGAACTGACGTTCACAGTGCCGGGTGCCGTTCAGGCGATTGAAAATTTAGCGAAAGAATATGCGGACGACGGGGGAGTCGTGATCGGCGCCGGTACCGTCCTTGATGCTCATGCGGCGCATGATGCAATCACAGCCGGTGCAAAATTTGTTGTCGCTCCGACGTTTGATCGGGAAACGGCCGAACTTTGCAATTTATATCAGATCCCTTATATTCCGGGATGCATGACAGTCAATGAAATGAAAACGGCGATGAAAGCCGGATCGGACTTAGTTAAGTTTTTTCCAAGCGATGTGCTGGGTCCGGCCTTTATTAAGGATGTCAAGGCGCCTCTTCCGCAATTGGAGATCATGCCATCCGGCGGAGTCAATCTCGATAATCTGGCCGACTGGTATCAGGCGGGCTGTAAAGTCATCGGTGTCGGCGGAAGCCTGCTGAAACCGGCGAAAACGAATCAATTTGATAAAGTAACGGAAACGGCCAAGGCATTCGCGCAACGGTACAGACAGTTGAGTGGTCGGCATGCCTAAGATTCTGGCGCTTGGCGAAATCTTGCTCCGGCTTTCGACGGATGTCGGTGAGCTGTTAAACAGCAGCCGACAGCTAAATGCCAATTATGGGGGTTCGGAGGCCAATGTAGCCTCCATCCTGTCCAATTTCGGCCATTCGGTTGTTTTCGCCAGTAAATTGCCGGATTCCCCGCTGGGTATGGCCGCTTTAAGAGTTTTACACGCCAATCAGGTAGATACGTCGGCAGTATTGTTCGGCGGCGAACGGATCGGCATTTATTTCTTGGAGCAGGGAAATAGTCTGCGTTTTTCCAGGGTAATTTATGACCGCAAGGCTTCTTCTATCTGCGAGATGAACATGAGTGAGTGGGATCTGGACAAACTTTTTGCCGATGTCTCGCTGTTCCACATATCGGGAATCACTTTTGCCTTATCTGAAGCGTGGCATCTTAATGGGCAGAAATTAGTGCAGGCTGCCTATGAGCGTGGCATTCCGGTCAGTTTCGATATCAATTTCCGGCAGGCGATGTGGTCGCTGGAAACAGCCAGAAAGTCGATTTGCCCGATTTTGCCGATGATTACGTATTGCTGTGCCAATTATCTGGACGCGCATAATTTCTTTGGGATAGATTCGGCCCAGGCGCGTCCGGAACAGATGGAGGCTTGTTATCGCCGGATTGCCGATAAATATCCGAATATCCGGGCGCTTTATGCGACTAATCGTCATGTTTTCTCCACATCGAATAATGAATTGCAGGGAATTCTTTGGAAAGACGGTCATTTTGTCCAATCGAAAAATTATCGGCTGTTTCCGATAGTGGATCGGATCGGCGGCGGAGATGCTTTTGTAGCCGGGATTCTGCACGGAATATTGACAGAGAGGCCGGCGGAAGTTATTCTTCCGTTTGCGATGGCTGCTTCACTGCTTAAACATACGATCAGTGGGGACTGGATTTCGCTTTCCGCCCGGGATATCCAGACATGGCTGGATTCACCGAATAGTGAGGTGAAGCGATAAACGCTTTACACGTGAAAAAGTTCCTTCCTTATTAATAGTCTATTGCTGCATGACCAAGATTCCGGATAGAAGCTGACTATCCGGAGTTTTTATTTCAGAGAGTCAATACAGTCGATATGTGTTTAAACTGTTTTTGGCAAGTAGAAAATGCATGTTTCGGCAATTCAATTAATTTTATAATTCTCATTTGTTAAATATCATAAATGGCTTGACATGGAGCCTCTGCGGATACAGTTCTACTGCAAAAGCTGCAGGCACATTGGTTTTGCACGGCCTATCAGCCTACTGCATCCGCCTCTCCATGTAAAGCCGTGCATTGAACTTATTATAATCTGCTAATTGCCAAATGCTACATTCCTTAATTGCCATTAACATTTAAACGTATTGATCTTAATATGGAACTTTTCAATGTCCTCTCATAACGTCAGCGATGGCGATATGCTTCAGCTATCCATGTACACCCTATTTTTGAAATCATGTTATTTAGAAATAAAAAGCATCTTCCGACCATTATTGTTTTGCCGGAAGGTGCTTTTGTTCTATATGCATGCCAGAATCAGTCGGTATACGCCGTACAGTGGAGTAATTGTTCTGCGTTTTGTACTCTTTCCCGGGTCGGCGGTTCGATGTCTTCCAGCCGATAGCGGATGCCCATCTGATGATATTTTGCTACCCCCATGGTGTGATAGGGAAGAACTTCGACCCTCCGGACGTTGCCAAGTGTCCGGATGAAACGGTCCAGGCAGATGAGATCTTCATCAAAATCCGTTCGTCCGGGAACAAGGACGTGGCGGATCCAGACCGGTTTATTAATATCCGAGAGATAGCGGCACATGTCGAGAATGTTATCATTCGGGAAACCGGTCAGCTGGCGATGCTTCTCCGGATCGATCTCCTTGATGTCCACCAGCAAGAGATCGGTGACGGCCATCAACTGCCTGAATTTGCCGAAAAAAGGCTCTGTACGTGTGAAAGGCTGCCCCGCAGTATCCAGGCAGGTATGGATACCAAGGGCCTTAGCCTTTCTGAACAGATCAAGGGCAAAGTCCGTCTGAAGAAGCACTTCGCCGCCGCTGATCGTTATGCCGCCTTCCGTTCCCCAGAAATTCCTGTAGGGAAGAGCTTTCTCAAGCACCTCGTCAGCGCTCATCTTTGTGCCGACCTGTGTTTTCCATGTATCCGGATTATGGCAGTACTGGCAGCGCATGCGGCATCCCTGGACAAAAACGACAAAACGGATGCCCGGCCCGTCGACTGCGCCGAAGCTCTCTGTCGAATGAATATAGCCGTAAACTGTGCGTTTTTCTGTTTTGTTGTTTTGCATAGTTTGTATAGCCATCCTCTCGGATCTTCATCAAATCAATCAATCACAGCACGAGTCAGCCAGGGTCAAATTCTTTCATGGAATGTACGGGAAATGACATCATCCTGCTGTTCCTTGGTCAGATCGGCAAAATAGACACAATATCCTGAAACACGAATAGTCAGTGTCGGATATTTTTCCGGATGCTTCTGCGCGTCAATCAAGGTCTCACGTTTAAACACATTGATATTCAAATGATGGCCTTTATTTTCCATATAGCCGTCGATCATATGAACGAGTGTGTTTGTACGTGTTTCCGGTTCTGCACCAAGCGTTGCCGGTGTGACGGCAAAAGTATTGGAAATACCGTCAGTCGCGTACTGATAGGGCAGTTTGGCGACGGAAAGCAGTGAAGCAAGGGCACCGTTTGTCTCAGCACCATAATAGGGATTGGCACCGGGTGCAAAAGGCTGCCCCTGCTCGCGGCCGTTCGGAGTCGAGCCGGTATTCTTGCCGTAAACTACATTTGAGGTGATGGTCAGGACGGATGTCGAAAGCGTTGCGCCTCGATAGAGATGGTGCTTCGCCATCTTAGTATAAAGCTTTTTAACGAGCGATACGGCAATTTCGTCGGTCCGGTCATCATTATTTCCGTATTTCGGATAATCTTTTTCCGCTTTATAATCAATGGCGATCCCCTGTTCATCGCGGAACGCGCGGACCCGTCCGTATTTTATGGCCGAAATCGAATCTGCGGCAACGGACAATCCGGAAATGCCGGTCGCAAAGGTGCGGTTCAGTTTCGTATTCTTCAGAGCCATCTGGGCGGATTCATAATAGTATTTGTCATGCATGTAATGAATGACATTCAGCGAATTGACATAAACATCCGCCAGCCAATCGAGAATCGGATCCAGCTTTTTCTCAAATTCATCGAAGTCAATGTATTCGGATTGGATCGGTTCATAAGCCGGACCTACCTGCTGCTTCGTTATTTCATCAACCCCGCCGTTAATCGTGTAAAGCACTGCTTTGGCGAGATTGGCACGGGCACCGAAAAACTGCATGCCGTCAGCTACCGGCTGTGCGGAAACGCAGCAGGCGATTGCGTAGTAATCGGTTCCCCATTGTGTCCGCATCAGGTCGTCATTTTCATACTGAATCGTTGAGCTGTCGATCGAAACCCTGGCAGCATAGCGCTTGAAGTTCTCCGGAAGCTGTTTCGACCAGAGCAGTGTAATATTCGGTTCAGGTGCAGGCCCCATATTGGCCAGTGTATGGAGAAAACGGTATGATGTTTTGGTGGCCATGTGCCGTCCGTCCATAGCCATGCCGGCAAGAGACAGGGTGGCCCAAACCGGATTGCCGGAGTACAGCGAATTATATTCCGGTGTGCGGATAAAGGAAACCATCCTCAGTTTCATTGTAAACTGATCGATAAGTTCCTGAGCTCCCTGTTCGTTTAAAACGCCGTCCTTCAAGTCACGTTCAATATAAATATCCAGAAATGCGTCAATCCGTCCGATCGACATGGCGGCACCGTTCTGCTGCTTAATAGAGGCCAGATAGCCGAAATAGATCCACTGAATCGCTTCCTGTGCATTTCGCGCGGGCTTCGAGATATCGAATCCGTAGCTCTCGGCCAGTTCCTTCATTTGCTGCAGCGCACGGTACTGTTCGCAGATTTCTTCACGCAGCTGGATGACGTCGTTTGTCATTTCTCCGTCGCCGGTATTATTAAAATCTTTCTGTTTCTGTTTCAGCAGACGATCGATGCCGTACAGCGCGATCCGCGGAAAGTCGCCGATCAGCCGCCCGCGCCCATAGGCATCCGGAAGGCCGGTAATAATTTTATTGTGCCGGCACTTGCGCATCTGGGCGTCATACACATCAAATACTCCTTGATTGTGCGTCTTACGATAATCATTAAAAATGTGGTCGATTTCCGGATCAATGTCCAGCCCATAGGATTCCAGCGCTTCTTTGGCCATGCGAATCCCTCCGAAGGGCATCAGAGCTTTCTTCAGCGGTTTGTCTGTCTGCAGGCCGACAATTTTCTCCAGCTCCTTATCAAGATAACCCGGTTTGTGAGACGTGATAGTAGAAACCACTTTCGTATCCGCTTCGAGCAAACCGCCGGCCTCGCGCTCCTTAAGTTTCAGTGCGAGAAGTTTGTTATTCAGCGTTGTTGTCGCATCGGTCGGACGGGTTAAAAAGGATTCATCTCCGTCATAAGCTTTATAGTTATTGAAGATAAAATCACGAACGTCGATTTCTTTTTGCCAGCTCTTGCCCTGAAAGCCTTTCCAAAACGGAACAGCCACATCTGACTCGGTTATTGCCATTTTCATCCCTCCCGGATAAAATTTCTTTTACAGAACCATTATATCTTATTTGGAAATATAATGCCATGGATTTTTTCAAAATGATCCACATTAGACGGTGTTTCTCAAACCGAAAATCTGCTCACGATTTTTCAAGTGCTGCGTCGTTGCACGGCTGGCAGGCAGACGACGGAAAAAGTACCTCCTTTCGCTTAAACTTGTCTCAAGATGCATGGGAATTCCCCCCGAACTCGGAGAAAATTGTTCTAGGCATTCCAGAGATGCCTCATTTTTTGATTCATCCCCGGATGAGTACAAAAAAACTATGAGTATCTCTTTAGCTCATTTTCCGGCTGTGCCGTTAAATGATGATCGACTTTTCCTGAGACCGTCAATCTCTCGAGAGACGGAAAACGCGTCCGCAATCAATAAACTTCCATAACGATTTGATAGATCAAGTGCCACGAAATCGGGAGTAACGATCGATAAACCTTCTATCATGGTTTATCCAACAACCAGGGACGAGCCTGCCGTCTAATTATTCGGGCTGTTTACTGCTGATATTTGGCGTTTTTCCGGTGATTTTGGCCACGATTCACAGGAATACGCTGCAGGCAGGAGGAAAAGATCCGGGTGTTTCTGCCATGTAACGCTTGTCCGCGCATGATATCCATTTTTTTCAGAGGAATAAATTGCCATTCGCATGAACATCGATAATGTTTTCACACCACGGCCCGCTGGATACATGAGTTGAGGGGATGCCCAGTAAAAAAATTATAAAAGATTCACATGCCGGAAGTCATTCTTTTTATGAAAATAATGTGAAAAGGTATTGAAAATATCTGTAAGCGTTTTTATAATATAAATGTATTGATAAATAATAAATTTAATTTCTAAATAAGAAATTAAAAGGGGGCGCCCAGGATGAAAAAATTGATGAAAACTTAGACAGAACATTTTTCTTTAGTAGTGTCATGCTTGCTCTTTTAACAAGTGCGAGAAAAAAGAACAGAGTGGATCCATGAATCAAGAAGAATCTTCTGTTTTCGATGGATTACTGAAGCAGGTTGAACAAGGAATAAAATTGAAGAAGAAGACATGCGTCAAGTGGTTCAACGAATAAACAAAGGAGAGCTTGCGATTGGAAAATAAAGTGATTCAGTTGAATCCGCGGGATAATGTCGTTGTTGCTCTGCAGGATATTGCCGCAAGGGAAAAGATTACTGTAGGCGATGAGGAAATTGTTGTTCTTGAAGCGGTAAAACGCGGACATAAAATAGCGATTAATGATATTGCAGAAAATAACGGCATCATTAAGTACGGAGCTCCCATCGGCCATGCAACACAAGCGATTCAAAAAGGAAATTGGGTCCACACACATAATGTGGCGACCAATTTGTCCGGGAAAATTGATTATACGTATCGGCCGGAGCTTCATACCCGGATCTATCCGAAAGACGCACGGACATTCAAGGGATATGTCCGTCAAGACGGAAAAGTAGGAATACGAAACGATTTATATCTGATTCCTACCGTAGGCTGCATCAATATGATCAGTGATCTAATCGTTGAGCGGTTCAAGCAAAATCACCCGGGCAACGGCGCTTTTGATGAAATCATTTCATTGAAGCATCCTTACGGATGTTCTCAGCTGGGCGGGGATTTACAGAATACACAGAAAATCCTGATCGACGCTGCGAAACATCCGAATGCAGGAGGTGTTCTCATTTTCGGACTCGGTTGTGAAAATAATCAGCTGGAAGCGATGAAGAAGCAGATGGGCGCTTATGATGAGTCGCGTATCCGCTTCATGATTTGCCAGCAGGTGGATGATGAAGTGGAGACAGGCGTTCGTCTGCTTGAAGAACTTAATGAGTATGCCTCAAACGATCGGCGGACGGATCTGCCGCTCTCTGAATTAAAAATCGGTTTGAAATGCGGCGGCTCCGATGGCTTTTCCGGCATTACAGGCAATCCCTTGCTCGGCAGATTATCAGATTTTGTTGTTTCACAGGGCGGGTCGACTGTTCTTACGGAAGTTCCGGAAATGTTCGGTGCAGAGACAGTTCTTATGGGCCGTGCCGTCAATGAAGAGGTTTTTCACAAAATTGTCAACCTGATCAATCATTTCAAAGATTATTTTGCTTCGTACAACCAGCCTATTTATGAAAATCCGTCGCCAGGCAATAAGGCGGGCGGCATTACGACGCTGGAGGACAAGTCACTCGGCTGTACACAAAAATCAGGCACTTCCGCTGTGGCCGATGTTCTGGAATACGGGGATAAAATTAGAAAAAAGGGTTTGTCATTGCTGCAGGCGCCGGGCAATGATCAAGTTTCGACTTCGGCACTGGCTTCGGCGGATTGCCAGATGATTTTATTTACAACCGGACGCGGAACACCTTTTTCCACATATGTTCCAACTCTGAAAATTTCGACCAACACGCAGCTTTATGAGAAAAAGAGAACATGGATCGATTTTAACGCTGGTCAGCTGCTCGACAGGAATATAGATGAAGTCACAAATCAGTTCATTCAGCTGATCATCGATACGGCGAGCGGAAAAATAACGAAGAGTGAATTACGCCATATCCATGAACTGGCCATTTTTAAAAATGGAGTCACCGAGTAATTAAAAAAGAGGTGTAATTTTATATGCTTAAAGAAAGTGATCTTCATAGAAGAACAAATGTTAGATGGAAAATAGGCGTTTTAATGTGGTTAGCGATTGCAATTAATTATTTAGACAGAGCCAATTTATCAGCGTCTTCGGCAGACATAATGAAAGATCTTCATATTAATAATGCTGAAATGGGTATCGTCATGTCTGCGTTTTTTTGGTCGTATATGATATTTCAAATCCCTTCAGGATGGTTTGCAGATAAAGTCGGACACAGAATAAGCATGGCTTTGGCAGTTGGTTGGTGGTCCCTGGCCACTGCTATAACGGGATTGGCACGTGGTTTAACTTCTTTACTTGGATTACGTGTTTTACTTGGAATAGGTGAAGCTGGAGCTATGCCCTCAAACAGTGGAATAGCCACTAGATGGTTTCCTGATCACGAAAGAGGAAAAATTTCGGCTTTCTATGATACAGGTTCAAAAGTGGGTACGGCAGTTGCGATGCCGCTGATTGTATGGATTGTCAGTAACTGGGGTTGGCAATTTTCATTTGTAATATCTGGGGTGATCGGGCTTTTCTGGGTGGCTATCTGGATTTGGTATTATAACGATCCGGAAAAACAAAGATATGTTAATAAGGAAGAATTATCCTATATCAGAAATGGCCAGAAGAAAAAAGAAGGCATAACCCAAGATCAGCCGATGAAATGGTATGAATTATTCAAATATAGAAACGTATGGGCTATGTGCTTTGGCTTCTTTACCTTGAACTATGCCATCTTCTTTTTCATTACTTGGTTCCCAAATTATCTTGAGGAAGCCAGAGGAATGGCTGCAATGAGTATGGGATTTACTGCGATGATTCCTCCATTGGTCGGTATTGTCGGAGAACTGATTGGCGGATGGGTAACTGATTATTTATATTTTAAAAAACATTGTTCTTTGACTTTTTCTCGTAAATTTAATCTTGTCATTGGGATGCTGTTAGCAACCTCAATCCTTTTCGCTGGTTTAACAGAATCTACAGTTATGAGTATTGCTCTCTTATCACTTTCATATGCGGGTCTTGCATTTGCTGCCGCTGCACTATGGTGCCTGCCTGGTGATGTCGCTCCAAAGAACATGACATCTACCTTAGGAGGAGTTCAAAACTGTGCTTCGAATATTGGTGGCATTGTAGGGCCAATCATAACTGGATTTATAGTCACTGCGACGGGATCATTTGTACCTGCCCTGGTTGTTTCGGGCATAGCTACTTTCTTAGGTGCGCTGACCTATTTATTCTGGCTTGGAAAAGTTGAACCAATAAAAGTTAAAGGGGAAAATGAGTGAGAAAAGATAGGGCATAGAGGGGTGTAGATTAAATAAATCTTGGGCTTTAGACTGTAATGAAAAATTTTAATTGATAAACAGCCTAAAACTAATGAAAGGAAAATATACTTATGCAAATGACTTTTAGATGGTATGGTAAAAAAGACGATAAAATTAAATTATCTGAAATCCGACAAATCCCCGGCGTTCGGGGAATCGTGGGCGCTTTATTCGATATTCCGGTCGGTGAGGTATGGCCGAAAGAACGGATTGCCGCTCTAAAAAAGGAAGTCGAAGACGCTGGTTTAACCCTTGAAGTGATCGAAAGTGTAAACATTCACGATGATATTAAAATCGGTCTGCCATCCCGGGATAAATATATTGAAAACTATAAAGAAACAATACGTAATCTAGCAGCCTATGGCATTAAAGTGATTTGTTATAATTTTATGCCGATCTTCGACTGGGTTCGAACGGACTTAGCTTATGTACTCCCTGACGGATCGACCGATATGGCTTTTGATCATAAAAAAGTCGAAGGCAGTCCGGAGGACATTATTCGTTCTGTCGAAGATAATTCCAATGGTTTTATCCTTCCCGGCTGGGAACCTGAAAGGCTGGCACAGGTTAAACAGTTGTTTGAAGCTTATAAAGATGTCGATGAAGAGAAACTGGCAGAAAATCTGGAATATTTTCTGAAGGCTATTATTCCCACCTGTGAGGAAGTGGGAATCAAAATGGCGATCCATCCCGACGATCCGCCGCGTCCTCTCTTTGGCCTGCCACGAATCTTTAAAAACCGTGACGATATGCTGAGAATTATGAACATGGTAGACAGTCCGTATAATGGTTTTACATTATGCACTGGAAGTTTAGGTGAAAATCCAAATAACGATGTTCCTGCCCTTATTCGCGAGTTTGGGGAAAAGAATCGCATTCCGTTTGCTCATGTTCGTAATATAAAACACACAGGGAATGGAGATTTCCATGAGTCGGCTCATTTATCTTCGGAAGGGTCGCTGGATATATATGAAATTATGAAAGCCTTTCATGAAACGGGATTCGACGGTTATATGCGTTCCGATCATGGTCGGATGATCTGGGGGGAAACCGGGCGTCCTGGATATGGATTATATGATCGCGCACTCGGACTCACTTATTTGAATGGAATGTGGGAGGTTCTGGATAAAAGTTCCAGAAAATAACAAATAAATCGAGATCAATACCTGATCTCTCCTTTGATTTTAAAAGTGCTACACGGTTTAGACCGGCTGTAGCACTTTTAAAATTTCTGCAAGAGTTAATAATTACAGGATTGCCTATACTAGGCGGTGCATATTCGTCTGGAAACGAGCTGCTCAGATAATGTCGATCTATCTTCCGAATGGAATTGTGAACTTCTGGTGCAGTTGTCAAGAAGTAATTGAAGAAAGTTTATCCTTCCACGCGGTGTCAGGAGAGAACGTGCTGAATTCTTTTGACAATGTTTAGCTTACAAAAGCGGGGGTCTAAACCCACCGTCTTTAGACGGTATCCGCTTTTAGCCTTATGTTTTCGTGTTCATACTTTTGACAGAGGTGAAAAGTATGGACGGCTATCAGAAAAGCGGTCATGCGGTCTACGATATCAAGTATCACGTGATCTGGGTGACGAAATATTGATATCAGGTGCTGCGAGGGCAGATTGCTATTCGGTTGCGTGAACTGATCCGACAGGGATGTGAAGCCCGTGGAGTAACGATTCTTCAGGGGAGCGTTGGAAAGGAGCCTATCCATCTGCTGATTTCCTGTCCACCGAGCCTTGCCCTGAGTAAAATCATGCAGTATCTGAAAGGACGCTCATTCAGACTGCTGCAGGTTGAGTTTTTCGAGCTGAAGAAACGATACTGGGGCCAATACTTATGGTCCAGAGGATACTTTTGTGCAACCGTCGGCAATGTCACGGAAGAAATCATTCGAAGTTATATTGCAAACCAGTCCAATAAGATCAAGGACGACATTTTCAAGGTTGACGACTGAGTTCAGTCAGCATTCAGTGTGCTAGGGCGCAAGGCCTTTCTATAAATGACAGAGATTATATTTCTACATAAAAATATTAAGAAGCGACAGCAAAAATCACGTATTCAGTTAAAGAGCGTTTTAAAAAGCTGGTTCAAAAAATTGATTTTTTCCGAGAACAGGATCAGGATGTTTTTGTAGTATCTACATCTAATGATTGATGGGCAGCAGGTGCTCGTTAATAAATTTCCCGACTATTTTATAAATGTCGATCAAAGGCTGATCAAAAATTCTAAAGAAACAAACGACTGAACGGAACCATTGCATCAACTGCTCTATTTTCTTATATAGAGCTTATCAGATTTTTACCTCCTTGGTTCATTTCTCCCATTTTTGGTTTCTAATTAGTAGTTGAAAGAAAATGACGACAGTCTCAGGCGGTTGTGATCGTTAATTAAACGATTAATCTAAAATTATGTAAAAATTTGGGGATGATCTAAATTGGGAACCTTTAGTTTATCCATCAACATTATTGTTCCGCTATGTCTTTTTTGTTGCATTGGCTACTTTACTCGGCAGCGACATCTGATCTCTGAAGAAGGCTACAGTCAATTAAATAAGCTTGTTTTTCGGATTTTACTGCCCAGTGGATTATTATATAGTACTTTTCATTCTAATTTTCGGCAGGGTTTTCCTATAAAATATGGATTGTTCGGAGCACTCGGCGTGCTGGCAGTTTTTTTGATAACATTTATTGTTATTGCTTGCACGCATTATCCGAATGAAAAAAAGGGGGTCATTATTCAGGGGATTTCCCGGAGTAATTTTGTACTTCTCGGTTTTCCGATTATTCAGTCCGTATATGGACCGCATATCGGTGCGACGGCGATCTTAATATCATTCGTTGTTCCGTTATTTAATCTATTGAGTGTTATTGCTTTGGAATTCTATTCAGGCGAAAAAGTAGATTATTTACATATGATTTGGAATATTTGCAGGAATCCGCTTATCCTAGGCAGTCTGGCTGGAATGGTCTTAAATCTTGTAAACTTTCCAATGCCTTATATTTTTGATAAGACATTGTCTCTTTTAAATGATGCAACGACACCGCTTGCACTTATAGCTTTAGGTGGAACGTTTCAATTTAAGGCTGTTAAAATCAATCTTATGACACTGATTTCAGTTAACTTCTGCAGGCTTGTGCTTATTCCATTCGTTTTTGTCGGATTGGCTATTATCATGGGTTTCCGCTATATTGAGCTGATGTCCCTTTTTATTGCGTTTGGTTCACCGACAGCTGTTTCTTCGGACAGCATGGCTCAGGAAATGAACGGGGATGTTGAACTTGCCGGGCAAATTGTGTTCTCGACTACGTTTTTATCGGTATTCAGCCTTTTTATTTGGATTTCATTGATGAAGGCCTATCATCTTATATAAAATCCATACGCTGAATCTTCATTTGCCGAAGGACTCGGCTATTTCGTTAGCAAGGTTCGCACAATGACAAGTGAGTTAGCAGGACACAGGATCTTTCTGAAAGCTACCCTCTTATTGTTCCGTTTTACAAATAGAAGCATTTCGGACGCTATAAGTTTAATTTTTTACTTGACAACTACTTACGGTAGCCTATAATTTTAATTGTTGGTTATATATAATAAACATTGTTTCTTAATAATAGACTATGTAAAAAGCAATCACTCTATAAAAAAATTTCTGAATATGTAAACGCTTTATGAATCGGGAGGCATGAAAATGAGTGAATTAATTACTGCAGGTGAACCGATGGTGCTTTTTATCGCAGATGAGCAGGGAGCGTTAAGCGAAGTCAGGCATTATACGCGGCATATGGCCGGAGCAGATGTGAATGTATCTGTCGGTGTAGCGCGATTGGGACATTCTGTGACCTTTTTGACCCAGGTAGGCAAGGATCCGTTTGGAAAGATTATTATTGATTTTCTGAAGCAGGAAAGTATTGATACGGCTCATGTGCTGACGACTTCCGAGTGGCCGTCCGGTTTTATGCTTAAGGGTTTGTCCGACAATGGCCGCCCGGAAACCACTTATTTCCGCAAGAGCAGTGCGACCTCGAAACTGACGAAAGACAGCGTGGCGGCGATTGATTTTTCGGGGGCCAGGATCCTTCACTTAGGCGGTATTCTGGCAGGATTAAGCGAGAGCGCTTATCAGACAACATTGGCACTTATTGAAAAAGCACGGGAAAACGGTCTGACGATTACTTTTGATCCGAATCTGCGCCCGGTGATCTGGAAGTCGGAAGAAGAGATGATCCGGCGTACGAATGAAATCGCCTGCCTGTGCGATGTCGTGGCTCCGAACGTTAAAGAAGGCCAAATTCTGACTGGGGAAAAAGAGAAGGAACGTATGGCCAATTATTATCTGGAAAAAGGGGTCAAACAAGTTATCATTAACCTGGTCGACATAGGTTCCTATACAAAGAAGAAGCTGCCGGACGGCCGTTATTCGGAGACCCTTGTCCCTAATTTCCAGACGAGCAAGGTCGTCGACCGAGTCGGGGCGGGAGATGGATTTGTTGCGGGGGCGGTTTCGGCGATGCTTGAAAATTTAAGCGATCGGGAAGTGCTGCTGCGCGGCAATGCGATCGGTGCCATTCAAATGCAGAATCTCGGGGATAATGAGGGGCTGCCTGACCGCGGTCGGCTGGATCGTTTTATGCACCAGACACAACTGGCCGCGATCTGACGTAGATTGAGAACGAATAACGGTACGCTTTAAGTTTGCGGATCCGGCAGCATTCAGTCAGGATCGAAACAGACGGATCCTGAAAATGTAACGATTGAAGCGGTACTTGCGGAATCCGTCGATTTATTTAAGAAACGCTGCACATGCGAAAAATTCATAAGGAAAGCTGTCCAAAGTCATCTTGAAGACTGCGGCAGCTTTTTTTGTTCCGTAAATTTCTGGTCGATCGCCATTACTTTATTCTTGACAGCCCGTTTCACTTATGAAAACATGAGCCGCTCTATTTCCGGCCGGCGTATCATCTTTACAGGGAGAGGACATGATAAGCGCATGTGAATACCCACGGAGGGCGTTTTTCCGAGTGTTCGGATATCCCGGATCACGGCGGGGGAAATCAAGGCGGTGCATGATTCTAATGATGAGCAAACACAGATATGTCAGGTTCAGCTTCAGGTGCTCCGGTCAGGTGTCAAAACGGCGTCATCTCCCAGATGCTTTCCTATTGCCGATGACGATAGAAAAGTTAGGAAAAACCCGGACCAGTCAGGTCTCCGGCTGCGGACAGGACGGCATTTGCCTGTTGCACCGGAGGGGGGTGATGATCGTCACAGCGTCTGGTGAAAACGCTTTTATATATTGTGATGAAGTGTCGGAAAGCATTCTTTATAATTTAACGTGTAAGGGAGGTGAGATTGATGGAGCTTGAGAAAAAAGAACTGATCGAATCGATTCTCGTCCAGAACGAACCGAGCTTATATGAGATCGAAAAGAATATGTTGCTGAGCACGGAGCAAATTCTGAAAATCATTCATTCAATTAACGAGCAGCTCGTTTCCGGTTCGATTGACGTCGCAGACGGACAACTGAAGATCTCAGCTAAATGCAGAGACGAACTGTACGCTTTGCTGATCGGCACGGATGATTTTGCCGCCCGTGACGATGTCGGCTTTCGGAAATGTTTGATTGAGCTGGAATTAATGACCCATGACGCGCATCACACGCTGCAGACGCTCTCCGATAAATTTTACGTCAGCAGGAACACAATGTATACGGATATGAAACAGATTAAGGAAGATTTAAAAGTGCAGCAGCTGGAGATCAGTTTTTCCCGAAAAACGGGCTATCAGATCACCGGCTCCGAATATCTGCTGCGCAATGATCTGGTTCAGATAACACGCCATCTGCTGAAATCTTTTTACGGCCGATCCTGCCTGAGCATTTTCGGCTTTGTGAATGAAGACGAACATGCAAAGCTGAAAGAACGATTGACGCTCATCGAAGAAAAGACTCAGATCCGGCTGACGGATGAACAGAGAGAAGAGCTTCCTTTTATTCTGGCAGTATTAATGAACCGTATCCGTTCTTATCCGGCTCCGTGGACTTTCAAGATTGAGAAATACGATATTCGTAATACGGTGGAGTTTCCGATTATCAAACATTGCCTGAACGACTTCTCTTTCTTAAAGGATGTGGATATTCTCTATCTTTCGCTTCACATTCTGTCTTCCAACCGGATTGAATCGGCTTTCGATTTTTTGAATAGTGAGGAGATCCTCTCGGCGGTTGATCAATTTGTCGAGATGCTGAAAAACAGGCTCGCCGTTCAATTTGTCAAAGAAACGGAATTTAAGGAAAAACTGCTGCTGCACGTGCAGCCGGCTATATTCAGAAATTTGTTCGGTTTTCGGATTAACAATCCGCTGACCGTCCGATTTATGAACGAGCACAAAGAGATTTACCTCTGTGTCGCCGATGCAGTCGAGCCCTTTGAACGGATTGTCGGGCATCCTCTGTCGAATGAAGAAATTGTTTATTTGGCTATGCTCGTCCTCGGCTGGCTCTACCAATCGAAAGAGAATCGGACTTTTTATTTTAAAGCGGCGGTGCTCTGCCCGAACGGGACATCGGTATCCAAACTTTTATTGGAGAATCTGAGGGGCATGTTTCCGCAAATTGAATTTATCGGAGCCTTTTCATTTCGCCAATTTGAACAAATGAACGTGGCCCTTGATTTTATTTTTACAACCAAACCGATCAGGAGCCAGGCCAGGACGATTGTCGTGCCGCCCTTTCTCGAACCGGAAAGCAGGAAGCGGCTCCGGGCATCCGTCTCCAGGATGATGAAAAGCGATGCCTCCATTCAGGCGAAGAGTGCCTTGAGCGCCATCAAAGGTCTGCTGCCGGAGGATAAACTTTATACGGCGGAAACGTTGCTGAAAGTTTATTTTGAAGGGAATAAAGAGTTTTCGCCTTTTCTGGCTTCCCGGTCGGAGGAAGCGGATTTCAGCGAAAAAAATATTCTGTTCATCAATGATCCGGTACCGTGGACGGACTGCCTCGATATTGTTTTTGCGCCGATACTCGGCAGGAAGACGGCAGACCGGGACTATCTCCGGCGCTGCAAGGCAGTTTTCTATAAGAATTACCGGCAGATGCTCATCGGTCCGAATATCTATCTTCCGCATACGGCGCCGACCGGCGAATCGCTCCGTCCGGATATCGAGCTTGCGTTTTTCAGACGGCCGGTCGCCGATCCGGATGGAAATTCAGTTCAGATCATGGTAGGGCTGGTTCCGTCGAAAACCAACAGACATGTTCCGCTTTTATTGATGCTGAATGATGTATTCGTCGATCGGCAGGCGCGTGAACAGCTGATTCATTCGAAAGATGCGTCTGAAGCAATCGGTATCCTCAAGGGAGGTGAGGCCGTGGGATATTAACGTTTTGGGAGCGGAAGAGGCCGCTCCCCCCATTTCGGATAATGAGGCCGTTTCTTCTTTAAATAGAAATTGAAAATAATCATACGAGGAGCGTTAAATCATGTTAGATTATCTGAAAAAAGAAGTTTGTGAACTGTCAAAAAGGGCGCAGCGCAACGGACTTTGCAAACATAAATCCGGTAATTTCAGTGCGCGTGATCCCGAAAGCGGCTTATTTGTTTTTACACCGACCGGCGTCGACAGAGAACTGCTGACCCCGCGGGATATGGTGGTCGTCGATAAAAATGTCCATGTCATTGAAAACCTGTCCGGATTGAGACCGACAAGCGAATTGCTTATGCATCTGAAAGCTTACGAAGCACGTCCGGATATAAAGGCCGTTGCCCATACACACTCGATGTATGCCACTTCTTTTGCCGTTCTCGGTAAAACGATTCCGGCCATTGTCTATGAATTACAGGCGCTCGGGGCTAAACGCGGCTATGTACCGGTTGCTCCGTACGGCCGACCGGGGACCTACGAACTGGCTGATCATGTCGCCGATACACTCAAAGATTCGGATGTGGCGCTGATGGAGAAACACGGAACGATCGGTGTTGGCAGCGATATATACGATGCTTTTCTGAAGGTTTCTTATTTGGAGGAACTGGCGCAGATGTATTATAACGTACTGACTGTGAACGGCGGTAAAGAACCGGAAGCGCTGCCTCCGTCGGAAATCGTGCAATGGGCATATCCGAAAGAGGTTATTTTTTCATAAGTATCTGGAGGCGATTCCGATGACGGAAGATAATTTGACGTTCGATTTATTTTTCAAAAAGGATCTGGTTTTTCTTGACGCGGAATGGGCGGATGCAGCGGATTTTTTTAAAAAAATCGCCGGGTTCCTTGAACGCGGAGGGTATGTTAAGCAAACTTTTTATAAAGCGATCACGGAGCGCGAACGAAACTATCCGACCGGACTGCAGACAGCGTCGGTCGGCGCGGCGATTCCTCATGCCGATCCCGTCCATATCCAAAAACCTTTTATTGCGGTCATCCGTCCGAAGCAGCCGATTGCGTTCGCGCCGATGGGCGGACGTCCTGATGATCAGAAAATCCAGGCGGAGATTATCTTTCTGCTCGGTGTGATGCGCAACGGTCTTCAGGTCAAAGTACTGCAGAAGTTAATGGGCATGCTATCCAATGAATCGGTCATTGATGAGCTGCTTCATACGTCGAGCGATGAGCAGGTTCTTCAAATCATTAAAAAATCATTTGCGGCGGAACAGGCCGTATAAAACATGAAGGAGTGCAGAGATCATGGCAAAAGTTATTGTGGCTTGCGGTTCGGGAGTTGCGACTTCACAGACGGTGGCATCCAAAATCAACAGAATGCTGAAGGAGCAGAACATTCATTCAACGGTTGAAGCGGTGGACATTAAATCGCTGGATAATTTTATCAAAGGCGCGGATGTATATGTGTCGATCGTCCGGACGAATAAAAAATTCACCATTCCTGTGATTAACGGCGTTGCTTTTCTAACGGGGATGGGCCAGGACAAAGAATTTGAAAAACTGGTTGATGCAATCAAGAAGGCGGATGCAAAGAAAGTGAAGTAAACATAAATTCAAGGAAAAACGGAGGGGAAAATCATGCAAGTGCTTAGGGAAGTTGTCAATTATATCCTTAATCTGGGTGCCCCGGTGTTTGTGCCGATTATCATGTTGATCGTCGGCCTGATCGCAAGAATGAAATTCAAAGATGCGTTTTCGGCAGCATTAACGCTGGGCATTGCTTTTACCGGTATGACCCTGGTCATTAATTTCATGACCGGTTCGATCAGTCCGGCCGCGCAGGCGCTTTCGCAACGGACCGGAATCACTCTGACCGCGGTGGACGGCGGATGGCCGGGCATGGCGGCGATATCATGGGCCTGGCCGTATGCCTTCCTGATGTTCCCGCTGCAGATCGGTATCAATATCGTGATGCTGATTTTTAACTGGACGAAGACATTGAACGTGGATATGTGGAACGTCTGGTCGAAAATATTCACTGCCGTGATGGTTTCCTATATCTCCGGAAGTTATGTTATGGGTTTTCTGGCGGCGGCTCTTCAGGTCGTTCTGGAACTCAAGGTCGGGGATATCTGGGGGCCGCGGGTCGAGAAACTGACGGGGATTCCCGGCGTGACGGTGCCTCATCATATTACGTTGTTGGCGAACATTCTCCATCCTGTAGAAATTCTGCTGAATAAAACGCCTGGCCTCAACAAAAAAGTGGATTCGGATTTTCTGAAAGAGAAGATCGGTATTTTCGGTGAAAACGAAGTCATGGGTGCCATCATCGGCCTGCTTCTCGGTTTCGCTGCCGGCTACAGCATCTCGGGTTCCCTGACGCTGGCTGTCCAGGCGGCCTCGGCACTTGTTCTGTTCCCGATGATCTCAAAATTATTCTCCCAGGCTCTATCGCCGATTTCTGAGGGAGTATCCGAATACATGCGCAATAAGTTTTCCGATAAGGAAGTGCTCATTGGGCTCGACTGGCCGATTCTTGCCGGCCGCAGCGAACTGTGGGTCGCCGTCATTATCACGATACCGATCCTGCTGATCTGTGCGATTGTGCTTCCGGGCAATGCGGTTCTGCCTTTTGCCGGCATTATTAATCTGTCGTTCGTTGTTGCGGCGCTGCTCCTGACCAATGCCAACATTATCCATATGTTGATTATGGGACTGATTACTTCACCGCTGTTTCTTTATGCGGCAACGTTCTTTGCACCGTATATTACGCGGCTCGGAAAAGCAGTCGGAACGGTTAAGATCCCACACGGCATGATGCTGAGCTGGAGCACCTTTGAATCACCTGATTTCCGCTTTCTGGCAGCTTTTGCAGCTAAATTTAACATTTGGGCTATTCTCGGCCTTGTCGCCTGGATGGTTCTGTTCTATTGGCTGTATAAAGACATCGACCGGCAAAACAAACAAGAAGTTGCCGCTGACGGCGAAAGCGAAGCGGATGTTTCATGATTAAGAAAACATTTTGGTATCTCATGCTGGGCCTGTCCTTTGCCCTCTTTGTCCTGACACTGGTTCAAAGCAATGTCTTTCTGCTGATCGCCAGTCTCGCCCTGGCTTTTCTCGTCCGCGTCAAGGGAAACAAAGTGCTGTTCGGTGCCTATGACCGGATCAGAAAAGAAAAGATTGAACGGCTCAAAAAAATGCGTGAATCTTAAGCCGCCGTGCCTGCTTCGCATGCAGCAGGCACGGCAGTCGCTTCAGATCCCGGATAAATCGAATAACCCAGGCCCTGACCGGGCGTGGGTTATTCGATGCTTGCGCTTCAATAATGATCCTGCTGCCGGGCAATGAAAGCAGCATTTGCTATCTTGCGGATTTGTTCTCAGAGCGACGCAGCATTTTTCCAGATGAGCACGCCGTTCTGCCCGCCGAAGCCGAATGAGTTGCTCAGAGCAAACCCGATCTTTCTATGATGCCGGCTGAGATCCGGAACAATATCCGCGGGTGCGGAAGCATCTTTTTGCCGGCAGTTGATGGTCGGAGGCAGCGTTTCCGTCTCCAGTGCTTTGATACAGGCGATGCTTTCAACGGCTGCCGCTGCACCCAGCAAATGTCCGACGGCTCCCTTGATTGAACTGACAGGGATCCGGTTTAAACTATTTCCGAAGACTTCATGCAGTGCGATGCTTTCTGCGGCATCGCCTGCCTGAGTAGCGGTCGCGTGCGCATTCACGTAGTCGATTTGCAATGGATCGATGTCCGCCTGATGCAGGGCGCGTGTCATCGCCAGCGCGGCACTGAACCCGGTCGGATCGGGGGCGGTTTCATGGTACGCGTCGTTGGTTGCTCCGTAACCGGAAAATTCCGCATAAATCTTCGCTCCGCGACGGACGGCATGATCGTAGGTCTCAAGAATCAGAATACCCGCCCCCTCACCCATGACCATTCCGGCCCGGCCGGCGTCAAACGGCCGCGACCAGGCGCCGGGATCATCCTCCGGTCCGGAAACGGCAAGTGCACCGGCCGATCGAAGCCCTGCCAGTATCACCGGGCTGAACAGGCATTCTGTACCGCCGGCAATGACCATATCCGCTTCACCGAGGCGAAGCCAATAACTGGCCTCGCCGATTGCATTCGCGGATGAGGCACAGGCGGTAGAATAGGTAATAACGGGCCCGTGAATGCCCCACTGCCTGGCAATCGTTGCTGCGGCGGCATTCGGAATCGATTTCGGAACAAGCCGCGGTCCTGCATGAGCCGCGCCGCCGGCCAGCCTTTTCATACCTTCGTCAAGTGTCTGCACACCGCCGAAAGCGCATCCCATAGCAATGCCGACACGATTTCCGTCATAGTCGCCGTTTAATTCCTCACGGCTTTTCCATCCCGCATTACTGAGAGCTTCCGCTGTCGCGGCCAGCGCCATTTGGCTGAAACGGTCGGTCTTTCTGATCAGCTTCCGCTCCATAAAATCCTCGGCCGAGAATGTCGCCGCTTCTGCGGTGACCGGGGCCCATTTCCTGAGCTGCTCATCGGAAGTCATCCGGACGGCGGTTTTACCTGCAATCAAATTTTCCCAGAAGGATGTAATTCCCTGCCCAAATGGGGTGATTGCACCCATTCCCGTCACGACAATTCGTGTTTTTTTCTGCACAAGTGACCCCCCCATTAAAAGGCAAAATTGTTAACATTTATTCATTTGCCTTCAAAATAATTGAAGATTATCAGTATATTTGAAACAATATAGAAGAAACAGAGGAAATAAATTTCAAGATTATGGTATCACATTTTTAAGTTTTCTGCTGTGCGGGAATCTCGTTTTTCGGGAATTCTGTTTTTAGAGGGAAACGAAAAATCGGATGAAACGGAAGGAGGTGAGATCTTGCGTTTTGCAGGAAAGGTCGCCTGCGTCACAGGGAGTTCCCGCGGCATTGGGCACAGGCTTGCCGTCCGTTTTGCCGAGGAAGGAGCCGATGTCGTCGTCAATTACGTGCGGAACGGCGAAGCAGCCAGAAAAACGGCTGCTGAAATAGAGGCCGCCGGACGACGGGCGCTAGTTGTCCGGGCAAATATGGCTGACGAGACGAAAATCAAGGAAATGTTTAATCAAATCAAAACCGTTTTCGGAAGAGTCGATATTTTTATCCACGGCGCCGCGTCCGGGAGAAACCGATCGACGATGGAGCTGGACACTAAGGGCTGGGATTGGACACTGTCCGTCAATACCCGTGCCTTTCTTATTGCGGTGCAGCAGGCGGTGCGGCTCATGCCGGAAGAGGGGGGATCCGTGATTGCGCTCTCTTCGTTCGGAGCGGATTATGTTTTTCCTTATTACGCATCGGTGGGCGCAAGCAAAGCTGCCCTTGAATCGCTGGTGCGTTATTTTGCCGTTGAACTGGCAGAACGAAAAATCAATGTCAATGCCATCGCCGCAGGAGCGGTTTACACGGATGCTTTGAAGCATTTTCCGGAAATGGAACAGACGATCAAACATTTGAAAGCAAAGATGCCGTCCGGCCGAATGGTTAATGCGGATGATGTTGCCAATCTGGCACTTTTTCTCTGCTCGAAAGAGGCTGAGATGATCCGCGGACAGACCATCCGGGTTGACGGCGGGGTCACTCTTCCGCTTGTCTGAAAGCGGCGCTGTCTTCGAGCCATTCGCTTTACAGACGACCGGAAGAAAACATACGGCAGGGAGATGCACTTGAAGATGGAAAAGCTGACGGAACAGGAAATTGAAAACAGGGTCAAAAAAGTCGTTGCCGCGCAATTGCAGGTGGATCAGGACAAAATTAAGAAAAACAGTCTGTTTGTCGATGATCTCGGTGCCGATTCCCTCGATCTGACGGAGCTGGCGATTGCGTTTGAAGATGAGTTTAATCTGGAGATACCTGAAGCGGATTTCGATGAAATAGCGACTGTATCGGGCGTCGTTGCCTATCTTTATAAGAAGTTGGAAGAGAAAGGGGACCGTTAATGTTTAATTTCCGCGGCAAGGTTTTATCGGAACGAAGGATCAATGAGTATCTGGACAAGGGAATATGGGAAAACGAGTCATTCGTTGATGTACTGAAAGCCGATGTTGAAAAAAATCCGGATCTCATTCATAAAGATGAACGGCAAAGCCTGAGCTACAAAGAATTATGGGAAAAGGTCGAAGCACTGGCAGCGGAATTCTACCGGATGGGCATCAGAAAGGGCGATCGCATTGCCATGCAGCTGCCTAATACACTGGATTATGTGCTGGCCATTTTTGGAGCTTCCCGGATCGGCGCCGTCAGCGTACTTCTTCAGGTTGATCTCGGAGAAAATGCGATCATCAAGAGCCTGAAACAATCACAGTCGAAATTGTGGATCACCGTCGACAGTTATCGTGGACACCATTTGTGGCAAAGAGCCTTGGAAATTAAAAAAGAGGTTCCCAGTCTGGTCAGCGTAATTGTTCAGGGTGATGTTGCCGGCGTTCCGGACAGCGTTCCACATTTCGAGGCGTTAAAAAACAGCGGCAGAAAGCTTTCAGAAGACGTTTTACAGGAGAATGCACCGGGACCTGCGGATGGGTTTGTTATGGTTTTTACTTCGGGAACGACGGGATCGCCCAAGGGCGTTGTGCAGCTGCACGGCAATTATTTGTGGGCCGCGCGGGCCTATGCAAAGAATTTTGGCTACATGCCGGGGGACTGTGTGCTTGATGTTGCACCGATTGCCCATCAGACCGGCATGCTTGCCGGCATTATGATGACGATCGCGACGGGCGGCCGGATCGTGCTGCTTGACCGTTTTTCAGCCAAACGCGTCCTCGATTGGACGGAGCAGGAAAAGGCGGCGTTTATCATCGGTGCGCCGCCTCATGTAACACACATGGCGAACTATTCCGGTCTGGAAGAGGCCGATACCTCGAGTGTTAAAGTTTTCATTTATGCGGGTGCATCCGTACCGAGCGCTATACTGCGGCGCCTTCAGGAAACAAGCGGCATTCAGGTCGGCTGCCTGTTCGGCTGGACGGAAGGTTTTGTCGCTACGCTGACCCGGCCGGACGATCCGATTGAAGCGGTCAGCAAAACGGTTGGATTTGTTGTGCCCGGCGAAGAAGTAAAACTGGTGGATGAAGAGGGAAAGGTTGTTGAAAGAGGCGAAGCGGGAGAGATGTGGTCCCGCGGTCCGAACTTCTGTGCCGGTTATTTTGAGCTTCCCGAATTCGCTGCGAAACAGTGGGACCGGGAAGGATGGTTTCATTCCGGCGATCTCCTTCGCCAGGATGAAAACGGCCGTTATACTTTTCTCGGCCGCTCAGACGATATCATCAATCGCGGGGGCACTAAGATTGACCCGAAGAGCGTAGAGGACGTTCTCGGCGGCTTTCCCGGAGTAGGGGCAGTCAACGTCGTCGGTGCCCCGCACCCGACTCTTGGCGCGCAGACTGTTGCCTGCGTTGTCCTGCAGGAAGGGCGGCAGGCATTCCGATTGGACGAACTGAGAGATTATCTGGGCGTGCATGGATTAGCGAAATTTCAGTTTCCCGATCGTCTGGAATTTTTTGACGAACTGCCGCGAACCGAATCCGGCAAGCCGAAAAAGAATGTACTGAGAGAATGGGTGCTTGAAAGAATCAAAGCCGATCATCTGTCGGCAAGCGAGAGAAAGTGAGATGTCGGTTCGATGAGTCTATTTGAGAACAGCTGGTTTAGAGCGGCCGAATTTCATAGTTCTTACAGCGAAGAGTCAATCAATCGGGCCAAAGCCGTTTATGAACGGGTTCTGACATTCTGCCGGGAGGAAGCGCCGGAATGGGGGGCGCGGATCGAACGGGAAGAAAGAATTCCCGATGAGTTTTGGAAGCGGATAGTTGCCCTCGGTTTCCATAAATTGACCATTCCCCGATGGGCAGGAGGAGAAGGCCTGCCGCTGGTGCTGTATCTTCCGTGCCTTGAAGAGATCGCCCATTGTCATGGAGCGATTCGCATGGCTTTCCATGCTTACAACAGCATTTGGAGAACGCTTAACAGAGCATCTTCCAGACAGCAGCAATACTGGCTGCCGAAACTTGTAAATGAAGGAAAATCGGCGGCTTTTGCTTTAACGGAACCCGATTACGGGACAGGCATCGATCTGCACACGATCGCCGGCGAAGAAGACGGACACTATGTTCTGAACGGCCGCAAACATCTGATCACATTTGCTGAAGAAGCCGCGTTTATTACAGTGATTGCTAAAATGGAAGGGGCGGCAGGCCGCAGCAGCCTGACTGCCTTCCTTGTCGCCAAGGATCATCCCGGAGTGATTTTCGAAGATATGGGATCGATGATGGGAGATATCGGCTGCACGCATGCCG
This sequence comes from Sporolactobacillus sp. CQH2019, assembly GCF_028765345.1. Classification (GTDB taxonomy): domain Bacteria; phylum Bacillota; class Bacilli; order Bacillales; family Sporolactobacillaceae; genus Sporolactobacillus. The sequence continues at coordinate 242,844 of NZ_JARAJZ010000002.1, read as the reverse complement.
TCGTCACTTTCGATCACTGCGAGGTGGGAGAGGAGGACATTATCGGCGGCATCGGCGGCGGATTTGACGTTGCGCTCCGGGCGTTTCTCGATCAGAGCCGGGTCGGCATTGCTACGTCAATGGTCGGGCTTTCTCAGCAGGCTCTGGATGCGGCGCTCGATTTTGTTCAGACAAGAAAGACATTCGGCAAAGCGCTTGTCAGCCGCCAGGCTGTGCAGATGAAACTGGCTGAGATGCAGATCGCGATTCAGAGTACCCGGATGCTGTGCGTGGATGCTGCGGAAAAATATGATTTAGGGGAAGATATATCGTCTGAAGCGGCCGTGGCAAAGGCGCAGGCGATTCAGACATCGCGTCTTGTAACGGACGGTGCCCTGAAACTGTTCGGCGGCATCGGTTACAGCAAGGCCAGTCCGGTAGAACGGCTTTACCGTGATGCCCGGTCGCTTTGGTTTGAAGAAGGGACAGACGATATGCAGAAAATGACCGTTGCTGAGGCACTGATCACGCATGCCCGCCGCCGGAGGCGGGAAAAGCGTCAGATGTAGGCGGTGCCGGGAGAGTCGGCGAAAGTGCTGAGAGACTCCGTTCACGTGCGGCAGCGCCTGCACAAAAATGATATCGGCGGATTTCACGAATAGAAATGCCCCCACAGTTGTCAAAATAACAACGTGCGGGCATTTTTTTTTTGCGGAATAATGCCCAGTGCCGGTCTGAGTCGAAGTGGATCTATCATAGGGAAACTTTGAAAAAAATTGAACAGGAGACAATAAATGAAGCGGAAAACTTTAGGAAAGATATCGGTCGTTCAAATTTCTCTGCTGTTAATCACAGGCATCGGCCTCAAGAACCACGTGATGATCATCCCGGCGCTTATTCAATCTGCAGGAAGAGACGGGTGGCTGTCGATCATCTTAGCTTTTATTCTTATTTCACTGTGGGGCTTTTTACTTATTTATATTTATAACGGCACAGGCAGGGGTCATTTATTCAGCTGGCTGGATCGGCATATCGGGACCTGGCCGACGACATTATTGAAAGTAATGATTAGTTTATATCTCGTCTTTCTTGCTTTTACCACTTCCAAAGAAATGACGGCGTGGACGAAAGTTGCCTATCTCGTTAATACGCCGTCTGTTTTTCTTATTATATTGTTTACAATTCTTTGTGCTCTTATGGCATCGACAAGCTTGCAATCCTTAGCAATTACCAACGTCTTTTTATTGACAATCATTGTCATTCTGGGATGGTTTGTCGGCATTTCAAATATGCACTTCAAAGACTTCTCGCTCCTCCGTCCTGTTTTAGAGCAGGGTATGGGTCCTGTTTTTTCCGGCACGATCTATACATTATCGGGGGCCATCGAATTAATGATGGTTCTGTTTCTCAGTCATAAAGTTCACGGGTCGATAAATTATAAGGCCCTGGCAATCAATGCTTTCTTACTCTCTTTCCTGACCGCCGGACCGTTTATCGGGGCGATCACTGAATTCGGTCCCGTGGAGGCATCGAAGCAGACCTTTCCCGCTTACGAAGAGTGGAGTATTTTAACGCTGGGCCGATTCATAGAGCATGTTGATTTTTTTTCAATTTATCAATGGCTGAGCGGGGCCTTTATACGCGTTTCCTTGCTTCTGTATATTTCTGCGGAAGTGTATCAAATTAAAAAGAAGAGAACGCAATTACTTTTATTATCGCTTTACGGCTTTCTGATTATCGTATGCGTTCTCTGGCCGGTCAGTGATATGACCTTTTATACTTTGTCCGAAAAGATTTTTATGCCGCTGACTTTGTGGTTTTTTCTGGCCCTATCAATCATTTTTGGGCTTATTGTTTGGATTGTAAACGGTATCGAGGGAGGAAGCGGCAATGCGCAGAAAAAAAGCGAACCGGAAACCGGGAGGAGTTAAAAAGCTTCAGACGATCACAGATCGCGGGATCGGCAGTGAAGGCGGAAAAGAGACCGTTAAAACATCGATCAGTGAAAACGAATTGCAAAAAGTGTTTGCCGGATGTTCCGATATCCATTTTCAACAGATGCGGTTCGGCGATCATCAGGCAATCATTGTCAACTGCGAAGGCATGGTTGATAAAGAAATGCTCAACCAATCGATGTTTCCGAAAATGGAGAACTTCTTCCAGAGTAATCAGAACGCGGTAATGACGAAGGACAGAATCCTGCAGTCCCTGCATTTGCCGGATCTGGCCGAAGTGACCGATGAAAAGCAGATGACGGACGATGTTTTTTCCGGAAAGGTATTGTTCTATCTAAAAAACGGTTCGTATATTTTTTCAGCGGACATTTCCAAACGGCCGCAAAGAACTCCGGAAGAAACGAGAACGGAAGTCAGCATAAAAGGCCCGCGGGACAACTTTATTGAGGACTTATCGATAAATATTGCGTTAATCCGCAAGCGGCTGAAAACGACTTCGCTAAAAGTCGAGAACTATCAGATCGGACGGCGTTCACGGACCCCAGTCGGCCTTCTTTTTATTAAAGACATTGCCAACAAACATATTCTTGATGAATTAAGAAAATGTATCAAAGCAATCGACGTAGATGCTGTCTATGGCGGGAATCAGTTTATGGAATTGATCGAAAAAGTTCCGTTTCTCATTCCGAAGCACTCTTATTCCGGACGTCCTGATTTTGTTGTTGAAAGCTTATTGAGCGGCCGATGCGCTATTTTAATCGACGGAGTCGCTTATGCAAATATCGTGCCGACCAATCTGTTCTTCCTGCTGAAATCGTCGGGCGACAGCGAATTTTCGTCTTTTTACAGTTCCTTTGAGCGGGCGCTGAGAATATTCGGCGTGTTTTTTGCGGCTTATCTGCCTGGCTTCTGGGTTGCCATCACAACTTTTCATCAAAACCAGCTGCCGCTTACGCTGCTGGCCCCGGTTGTTGAATCGCGCCAGGGATTGCCGCTGCCGACGGGTCTTGAAGCAATCGTGGTGATCATCCTGTTCGAATTGTTAAAAGAATCCGGGATGCGCATGCCGCAGTCGATCGGTTTCACGGTCAGTGTCGTCGGAGGCCTGATTATTGGCCAAGCGGTTATTGATGCGCGGCTGACCAGCCCGGCCATGATGGTTGTTATTGCCGTGTCGACCATTTCCACGTTCACATTTACGAATCAGGGAATTATAGGAGCGATTAGTCTGCTTCGGATCGCAACGATTGTGCTTGCTTCTTTTTTGGGATTGTTCGGGTTTATATTATCATTTTTCTTTATCATCGTTTATGTTTCAAATTTACGGATATTCGGCCTCCCTTATATGGAAATGCTGGCCAATCTTGATTTTTTCAACATAGTGAAAGCTATGTTCAGATTGCCGGCACGATACAATAAAAAGAGGCCGGTCATGTTGTTTTCCCGGGATAATACGCCAAAAGGAAAAAATTAACATGAGAAAACACGCCGGCATTTTTGCCATCCTGCTAACGATATCGGGGCTGTGCGGCTGCGGCGGGGATTCCAATGAGCCGGAGAGAATGGTTTATGCACATGGGATCGGCTTTGATTATCAAGGCGGGCAATACGTGGTGTACGTGCAGTTTATCGATTTCTCATCCATGGTCGGAACGTCCGGCGGGGGGCTGGGAGGCGGTTCGAGCAGCAGCTCCTCATCTATAGTGAAGGCTTCGGGGAGAACGATCAATCAAGCGGTAAGCAATCTGTATCTTCTTATGGATCGTCATGTTTATTGGGGCCACCTCTCTTTTGTCCTTTTGTCGGAAAGAGTGATCCATCATCGGGGGCTTAAGGAAAGCATTGATTTAATCAACAGAAATTACAGCACACGTTATAATATTTTGTATTATGTCGCTGCGGGCAGTGATCTGGAAAAGTATCTGACTTCCGTTCCGATTAATAAAATTCCTATATCAATGAGCAAGTTAAGCGATCCGGACAACAATTATTTGCAGAATTCCTATGTCAGGCCCAAGTCCCTGCGTGAATTGATTCTGAGCCTCGATGAACCCAATCATCAGACGGAACTGCCGCTTATTTCCCTTAAGGAAAGAAGCGGATTGCATAAAGGCCAGACGGATACCGATTACTTGGGCGTCGTCATCCTATCCGAAAATGATATACAGGGGAAATTAATTTGCACTGATGTATACGGGCTTAGATGGCTTTACAGCGGCGGCGTGGGACGTGTGCGCGTCATTCTGAAGGATCAGGAGCGGTATCTGGCTTCCGTAGATGTTACCGGCACGAAGTCCAGAATTGTGCCGGCTATGGACCGCACCGGCAAGGTCCGCTTTACGATTGACATTAACGTAACGGCACACGTCATGACAATTATTAAACCGACACACGAAAGAACATTGGAAAGACTCCTCGAAACACAAGTAAGGAGAGAAATAGAAAGAACGTATCGTGTATCCGTCAACCAGCATATAGATGCTTTTCATTTTTCCGAAGCGCTTTACAGAAGCAAATATTCCGCAAAATGGCATCGGCTTCAACATAACGGGAAAATAGATCTTGACAAACTGACTTTAAAAAAGGTAGAGGTCCATGCTTACATAAAAGATTCAGGGAAAAATAATATGATGCCGACTTTAGATTGATGTTTCAGGACTCCGCTGTTCAGCATTTTCTCTGGAATGGCTGTTTGATCATGAATGACGGATTTGAGTTTCAAGACTTCACTGTTCAGCATTTCTCCGATGGCTGCCGATTCCCACGGCAGCAACCATGGTGCCGGAATGAACCCCCCGGCGGATAATTATAACAAGGTGGTTAAAAGTCAGTAAGGGATCTCCAGCTTAACACTTCTACCTCATTGGTATAATTATACAAGTCACTAATAGGCCGAAAATACCTTAACATCAGGATTTCTCATGGCCTCGGTATAGAAAACGCGGGAATGCAGGGCCCGGTACGGAGCGGGAAGGCAAAAAGCCGGGTACACGACGATCCGTGCACAAAATATCGAGGCTCCCCCGCAGACGCAGCGGATGCAGACAAAAAAATAAGCGCCGTAGCGTTGAAAGGTTTGCGTTGATTTAAAAAAACATCCGGCGCTTTAAAGCTGATCGGACCGGGAGATGGGCTTTTAAAGCCAATAAGCAGATGAACGTGCTTCGAACATGCGGCTAAAACGGGCGGGCCGGTTACATGAAAAACAGCGCTCAGCTCACCGCCGCCTTTTTGAAACGTGTTTTGATCCGAGAACCTCGTCTGCTGCTCAGCGGCTCAGATTGCTTAATGAAGAAGGAAGCTGAGCACTGGCGGATTCATCCGGGGAAATTCTCCGGCTCTCGCAGCCAGCAGTCGGAGAATTAAAAAATGGTGAATTCAGCCGCTCCGATTGATAAGTTTCGGCTGTAAGCCCTCCGCAGGGAAAAAACCGGCAGCGATGCGGGGGAGCGCCGGCATTGAGAAAACAAAACAGGGATTGGCGAAGCACAGCTAAACGCTTTCAGCGATCCGGACCGGTGCAGCAGAAAGGCATGAACTTGTTCAGACCAGCGATCCGAATCGGACAGAATCGTTTTTCGACTGTCCGTCGATTTTTCCGACAATCTGCGCAAACGCAGCGGCTGTGCGCTGCCAGTTTGTCCGCTTCAGTTGCTTTTTAGCGAACGCGGTCATTTTTTCCAATTCCTTCGGCCGTTTCAGATAAAAATGGAAGCGGCGCGAAAAGTCATGAAAATCCATGCTTGTCAGCAGAGCCGAACCCTTTTCAAAAAAGTAGGGGAGCGTGCCGTCTGCAAACTCCATCACCGGCAATCCGGTGTGCATCATTTCAAACGGAACGAGTGAAATATTGCTCATCGAGGCCACCATGCCGAAATCGCATTTTGCATAGAGTTTAAAAAGCTCCGACTTGTTCAGTTTGCCGAGATTGGTTCCGTTGGCAAAAAAGGTGCCGAGCGGCGATCCGTAATAATAAACATGAAGTGTGATTCCCTCGTTCTGCAGCTGTTCCTCCAGCCGTTTCATCAGCAGTTGCGTAATGATCGGCGCCCGCCTGGCCGTCGGCCGATTGTAAACGGCAATGGACAGCTCCTTTTTCTGCGGGTATTTCCTGAAATCACGCGGAACTTCCGGATAGTCCGCCGGTTCAAAAGCAAAAGGAATGCTGTCAACCGGGCTCAGCGGCGAGCAGTTTTTTTCAATCATTGCTTTATTCCACGGACCGAGGCTGACCATATGCAGGTTCAAATCATACGTTTTTTTGGCCAGCAGATATTGATCCCCGTAATCATAAAAATAAGGCTCATAATCCTGAACGAAGTACATTTTGTACCCGTGCAGATTTTTGATCACATAGGCGGATTCCCAGAAAGTAGCGATCCACACATCTGATTGATAGCTTTCAAGCGCCGACGCCGGAAGAATCTTTCCCAGATAGCCGGGAAGATTCAATTCGGCGTTCCGTTCCATTTCCTCCACGGACTGCGGTTTATAGCTGAGGTAGGCGACCTGATAGCCTTTTTGGCTCAGATAGGTACCCAGCTTTAAGACAGAAGTTCTGCCGCCGCTGTACGGAAGCATGCCTCCGAGGACGAAGGTGAGCGTGCGCACCCGATCGGGCAGGCTTTGCTCAACCGGATCGAAATCGATGGAATGATAAAAATCAAGATAATCGCGGACTTCACCCTTTCCCTCATCTTTAAAATGATATCCTTCTTGCAAAATAACACCAGCTCCTGTCCATTCTCCCCGGAGCCGGGGAATCTGCAAATGTGCGCCGAACCAGAGCGACGCCGCTGTTCCGAGAGTAGGAAAGCCCCGACCGGCCGTTTCCGAATCCGTTCGCGCAGAAAATGCCACGGAATATCGGAAGCAGCCACTCTTTTTCTGATGAAGTTAAAAAAAAACAGAAAAACGAAATTCCACCTGTTTAGAATTATTATAGGGAATAGCTGAGCGTAACAAATAGTGCTCATGGAATTCGGAGTGACTGCAAAAAAACGCGGGGAGAATAATTATTAAAAAATCATTAAATTTATTATAACATATTTTAAATTATTTGACAATTTAACCTGCATGTTACGTATAAAATGATCGTTAATAAAGGGGAAATCTCAAACCGAACAAACGTCTGAATAAGGGTTCGACAATCAGAATATTATTCCGGGAAAACAGCCAGTTTTGAACCACTGCTGTTTTCCATGGCTAAAAAACATGGACATGCGCATCAGTCGCAAATAGGGGGCCGTCCTGTAAAATCGTCATCCTATCCAGATAATGAAAATTATAGTTTTTCAGCTCACAGATATCGGCAATCTGATCAGAATGATTGCTGAAGCAATACATCTGACAAAAAACAGGGATCAAAAAAATTGCAGAAGGCAGAACACGCACAGAACAGTGGGAAACAAACCGGATTTAAGAAATTCCGAACCAGAATAGGGGAGGAGAAAACAAAAGAAGAGAAATTTTCATTGCTAGGCCAAACCCACACGGATTGAGCCTGACTTGCGCCGAAATTTTGAGCTCGCACCGAATCTGAGCAGTCGCACCGAATGGGGGGAAAGTCGCACCAAATCAGGCGGAACTCGCACCGAACAGGAGCGGTCGCACCGAACCAGGCAGAAGTCGCACCAAATGGGGGGAAAGTCGTACCAAACCAGACAGAGGTCGCACCGAATGGGGGGAAAGTCGCACCGAACCAGACAGAAGTCGCACCGAATGGGGGGAAAGTCGTACCAAACCAGACAGAGGTCGCACCAAAAATGGTCAAGTCCTTTTTGTGTGTAAATTATCTCAGCTGGATGAGCCTCATCATGAACGGATACTGGCTACCTTGGCGGTTGCTGCGTGCCGTCACTTTTTTTCTTCAAGTCCCAGTAAAAGCCCATATTCAGGTAGCGGCGCTCTTTTGGCTAGGTTTCATTTCGCTCCATGAGCAGGAGTCAGCGTCTTGGGAATTACGCCAAAATCGTGCTGAACGGGGAATCGTCAATGGATACTGGGCAAAATTTTATGCTTGTGACTAATAAAGCAGATTTTCTTAAAAATTATTTCGAATACCTTTATTAGTGTAAAAATCAATGCTAAATAACATTTTAACAACAAATGTCTCCGAAATTCGTGCTTTTTTGAGATATTTCAATATTCTCTTTGGAACTGCAAGAACAGGATTTTTAAAATGATTGTTGAATTTTATTTTATTAAAGTAAATTGTACTTGAAAAGGAGTGATTTGTTTGATTGTGAAGCCGCTTTTTGCGCCGTGGCGTTTGCTTGCAGAACAGTCCCTGCTGTGGCATTTGCCCCGCGACATTCCGGGAGTAGCCGCGATCGAGAAGGATCTGGCTCGGCTTGAGGCAGGATGGCACGGCGAACAGGAACTGGATTTTTATCTGCGCAGTTTTCCCGATGAAAGAGTACGAATCTTCTATGATTTACGCTTATCCATTGAAGAACAAAAATTCCAAATCGATACATTATTACTGACCCCGAATTTTCTAGCAATATTGGAAGCAAAAAACTATTCGGGAACGTTAAGCTTTTTGCCTGACGGTCAGCTGGTTCGCATAATTTCCGGACGGCGTGAAGGTTTTCCCAATCCGCTGACTCAGCTCAGCCGCCAAAAATATTTACTGAAAAAATGGCTTGTCAATCATCAAATTTCTGTGCCTGCGATTGAATCACAGGTTGTCATCGCTAATCCCGCCGCAATTATCGATAATCTCTCCGGTATGCCTTCCGTTAATGATTTTGTCACTCATGCTGAACAAATTCCCGCGCGAATTCAATGTTGGTTTAAAAAATACCCAGACAAAATAAATGAAGCGGCACTTAATGTTTTGGAAAAGCAACTGCTTGCTGAACAAATCGAGGACGTCCCTGATGTTTTAGAAAAATTTAAAATCAAGACGGCCAATTTACAACGCGGCGTTTGCTGTGATCACTGTCGGAATTATTCAATGCAGCGTATCTATGGGCAATGGGCCTGCCCATTCTGTGGGATCCGCAGTCAAACCGCACATGAACCAATGTTACTCGACTATTTTCTGCTATTCGGCCGGAACATGACAAATAGACAATGCCGTGAATTACTCATGGTCGAAAATCGTTACCTGATTCCACGCCTTATGAAAAAAATGAACATTCCAATAGCCGGAAGTGGAGCCGGTGCAGGACTTTACTATAAAAGACCCGCACATGAAATATACGAAACCTATTATTATCAGAGAAGAAAAAATAACATAACAACAAAATCCAGATAATAATTCAGTTAGTCAAAAGTCAGTCAAAAATTTAGAAGTTCGCTGCATCAACTCGCACCGAATGGGAGGAAAGTCGCACCAAATCAGGCCGAAGTCGCACCCAAAAATCGAGGCCGCACCGAATCGATCGGAACTCGCACCGAACCGGGAGAAAGTCGCACCAAATCAGGCCGAAGCCGCACCGAAAAATCGAAGCCGCACCGAATCGGTCAGAACTCGCACCGAACCGGGAGAAAGTCGCACCGAATCAGGCCAAAGTCGCACCAAATCAGGCCGAAGTCGCACCCAAAAATCGAGGCCGCACCGAATCGATCGGAACTCGCACCGAACCGGGAGAAAGTCACACCGAACCAGGCCGAAGCCGCACCCAAAAATCGAGGCCGCACCGAATCGATCGGAACTCGCACCGAACCGGGAGAAAGTCACACCGAACCAGGCCGAAGCCGCACCCAAAAATCGAGGCCGCACCGAATCGATCGGAACTCGCGCCGAACCGGGAGAAAGTCGCACCGAATCAGGCCAAAGTCGCACCAAATCAGGCCGAAGTCGCACCAAATCAGGCCGAAGTCGCACCCAAAAATCGAGGCCGCACCGAATCGGTCAGAACTCGCACCGAACCGGGAGAAAGTCGCACCAAATCAGGCCGAGGCCGCACCGAAAAATCGAGGCCGCACCGAATCGGTCAGAACTCGCACCGAACCGGGAGAAAGTCGCACCAAATCAGGCCGAGGTCGCACCCAAAAATCGAGGCCGCACCGAATCGATCGGAACTCGCACCAAATGGGGGGAAAGTTGCACCAAATCAGGCCGAGGACGCGCCAAAAAATCGAGGCCGCACCGAATCGGTCGGAACTCGCACCGAACCGGGAGAAAGTCGCACTGAATCAGGCCGAAGTCGCACCCAAAAATCGAGGCCGCACCGAATCGATCGGAACTCGCAACGCATCGCGCAAAAATTCAGCACGTGAATAAGCTCCGGCTTTTCAGCACGGAGCTTATTCATATGGCGGTGTTCTGAATGATCAAACCTGAGGATTGAAAGCCCCGGCAAATCGCTGCGCTGTTTTGTTCATCTGCCGCATCGGCTGCCGGACCCACTGCGGCACATTGTTCTGACCATTTCTCAACCAAATAAAAGCTGCTGTAGCTGCTCCGCAAATTGCTAAAAACGGCCAAAAGTTATTGCCATTTCTCATGTTGATTCTCACCCCCGGAATTATTTTGGTTTATTGAACGAAAAAAATGCTATGCAAAAAAAGGAAACGGTGCATCATAAAATGTACGAAAAAAAACCGCTTGCGGAGATAGCCGGCAAAGTGGGGGGAGAAAGTGGACCGTTCACAGAAGAAGGAAAATGCTCAGTAGCTGTATCTTGAATCTTGAGCGTATGGATTCTGCGGCATATTGTGATCTTTCGGCAGCGGGTGTGAGTTTGATTTTTTGGGGCCGTAAATGTTTGACTGCAGACATTCATCAGTCGGTCCGATAACAATGGATGGTCCCTGCAAAGGGGCCAGGGCCTGCTTAAGCAGATGAGGATCCAGGCAGTACGTATGGGCGAGCACTTCAATCGGGGTCTTTGTTAAAAGGTCTGATCCGAATATATATTCCGGGTAAGGAGCATCAAAAATAGCGAGTAAATGGGTTTTATTTTGCGAGGCAATTTCCCAGTGCCACCAGCCCTGCGGGATATTTGCAACTTGACCGGGAGCGATGGGTATATTTGCGACTTGATTGGTAAAGGGATTAATCAACGACACGATGGCCGATCCGGAGATGCAATAGACAAGCTCCGACGCATTTTGATGATAGTGGGGTTCAATCACATGTCCCCGGCTTAGATAAATGTCAAGAAGCGATGTATTGCCTAGCGTGTTAAGATTGTCCCGGCCCAAACGATTAATAAAATTCTCTGCGTTACGTGTATTAAGTCTGTTCCTATTAATGTCGAAAAAGTATTCGACATCAGGGGACGTATAGTCCATATAAGACGTTACCATAAGCATGACTCCATTTCCGGAATTTTTAACACAGAGTTATTGTATGATCGGCGGCCGCCATAGGTGTCTGACCTGCTTTGTTTAAACACTATTGATGACTATTATGCCTATTCAGGGCGGCATATCCTCCCTGCTCATCTGCTCTTAAAATTAGCTATGCTATCGGCGGCTGCGATTCCGCCATGCTGAAAAGCAGGATCCGGCATCGGAACGCGCCGGGTCTGAAATCTGTTTCGATGATACGCATATACGCAGCTATTGGCTTTGCACTGTTTCCTGCCGATTTTTTAAGTGCTGCTGAAGGGTATTTTTACCGCACTGCGGCTTCCATCTTCTCACCGCACTGAAAGCGGACGCTGGCAGCCCGCCGCAGGACGGAAGAATCACGTGGGGATGGGGCTATCGCAGAATGAAAATTATTCATTTGAACGTATTTGCCAAAATGTTATTTAGATTGTGAAGATAGGGTTTAACGATAAAATCTCTGGCGCCGATGTTAATGGCTTGTATGATCGCTAAGCGGCTTCCTATGGATGAACACATGACAACGTTTGCTTTTGCGTCGAATGCGATTATTTTCTTCAGGGCTTCAATTCCGGTTAGGATCGGCATTGTCACATCCATTAAGACAACATCAGGACGGACTTTCATATATTGGCGAACGGCTTCACAGCCATTGGCGGCTTCACCGATCACACGGAAAGTGTCGCTGTTTAATATGTTTTTTAAATAATTTCTCATAAAATGGGAGTCATCGACAATGAGAACGGTTTTTTTCAATCTTGAATTTCCTCTCTCTAAATGTAAGGCAAATTAGAAAAGAGCATTCAGTTGATTGTGCAGGAAAAATTCCCGGCAGCCCGGCTGCCCTGGCAAAATACTACTTTAGGTCCGTGGCTTTGCGTCTTTTACTTTCGTAAAATTTGCCCTATAGGTATATTAGCACCTTAAAGACCTAGATAAATGTGCCTAATTGCCTACAAATTTGTTAAGAAACAATACCGATAATATGCTTGGAATAAAGTAAGTGAAGCGTGTGATGACTTGTTTATAATAAAATGAAGGTTCACTTTTTACAATGGGCATTGATAAAAGTGCTTAAAAGAACATATCAAGGAACTTTGTTTTCCCTGCAATGTCCGGAGCGTCGTCAGGCTTTCCGACGGTCGGATTTTTGATTTTCATCAGAAATTATCAGAAATTATAGGAATGAGAAAAGATTGATATAAAATGGCCGTTTTCGCTAAGCAGCGCATAAAACGGGCCGGACAGCGATATATTTTCTGGCCGATAAAGATCCGTGGATGCGGGTGAATGGCACTGAAAAACGGTATCCGGCGATGAAGGAAGGGAGCGGCTGATTGCGCGGATTTTTGATTGATCCATGTTGATGAAATAGAACAGGGCGTCCCATCAATCGATTTTTCGATGCTGAGATGCCCTGTTTGCCCAAAAGAAGGTGAATGGCTGAAAATGGGTTTGAATTTGTCGGCGTTCGTGGATTAATACCAGAACGAAGCGCCGATAATAATTAACAAAATGAACAGAACGATAAGCAGCGCGAATCCATTGCCGTAACCTCCGCCGTATCCGTATCCATCAGCAACAGGAGCCCCCATTAGCGACACCTCCTTCTCTTACATGTTGATGCAGTATATGAGCGGATGGACGGAAGCGGAACGGATTAAATGCCCATTTACAGGCGGATGATCGATTCAGCCTCCATTTGTCTAAGAAAATACGGCTCATGATAACAGGAGAGGCCGGACCATCGCCGAATGCCGAAACTTCCTGCCGGCACAGTCAAAAATGCCCGCCTGAATGGCTCTTTATGCATTGCAGGGACGGACAAACCGCCCCGGCCCCATCCTTCGGAGAAAGGATACAATGATCCCGCCGCATGGTTGCGGGGCAATGCCGGGGAGCCTGCAGGGACGGACAAACCGCCCCGGTCTCATTCTTCGGAGAAAGGATACAAACGGATCTTCCGCACGGTTGCGGGGCAATGCCGGGGAGCCTGCAGGGACGGACAAACCGCCCCGGTCTCATTCTTCGGAGAAAGGATACAAACGGATCTTCCGCACGGTTGCTGGACATCCCCGGAAAGCTTGTACAGAAAGTGTAATATAACAAAAAAAGCCCGGGTTTTCCGGGCAAATATAAATTCTTTCAGACCCAAAACGGGAACCAAAAAGGTGTAATGAATGGAAACCCGAAAAGGGGAAAGGGAACGCGAAAGGGAGAAAAACGGGCGAATCCGGGAAAGCGCCCGAATTGTCTGGTATCCTCCTCTTCCCTTTTGTGATTGTCTTTTTCGGCAACCAGGATGGTTACTGCTTCATGATCGACGCTGAGGATGATTCCTTCGATCACTCTTCCGTCTTTTAAATGGCCCATAACATAATAATTAATGTGTTTTTCGCACAAATCTTTTATCTGTTTGTGGTCATGAGGATGATGATGGCCCGTGTTTTCTCCCATCGGATAGTTTGTCGGATAATTGCCGGTCAAATTGCTGTTTACATCCCGATAATCATAAAACTGTCCGGCTTCTTCATTCATCTTCACATTCCTCCTTTGTCATGAACAGGGTATTCACCCAGGAAGAAATGTGTTCTTTAAAAAAAGCTTGCTTAAGGTTCGGAGCGTCAAGATGTTTTTCCATTCGCCGTCCGAACATCGGGAGGTCCGGCCGCCCCTCTTATTTCTGAGAAATTTGAACGCTCTTTCTCTTTTTTTGCTGCTTTTTTTAAGTATTTTTTAAGAAAAGCGGATTATGCTAAAAGAGCCTGATAAGGCAAATCATGTCTCTTTTTATTTTAAGCCTCTTTTTTTAGCCCTCGCCTGGGGCTCTTTTTTTTTGAAACGATGATTCTGCCGCGGATCGGCGGGTACTGTACGCTGCAGCATCGATCACCCGCGTGTTTTCCGGGTCAGTGTTTTATTATCCAAGAATATCTAATAGACCATTTATGATCGATCACCCGCGTGTTTTCCGGGTCAGTGTTTTATAGGCGATCATGAGCAGAAGGACGGCAGCGAGAATCAACCCGAGAACCATCATAGCTGCGTGGAAGAAAAAGGATTCAGGCAGAATGGTGATTACCGGATCCGTCGCCGCGTTAAAAATCCAGTAGTTATTTCTGAAAAACAGTTTGTGAAAGAAGATAAATGAATCGTTGAAATCAAGGAAAAAAGCGGTCAGCGGAACGATCGTAAAAAGGATCAGGGCAACCGCTGTCGTTTTTAAAAAGTGAAAGTCTTTATTTCTAATGTTGGAATAAAAGCCGGCGGCTCCGGCAATGCCTGTAACGAGCAGAAGAATATCGATCCCTGTAAAAATTCTTTTTACATCCTCAAAATGAATACGCCCGTGCTGCGAGTAGGAGAGTGACGGCAGATGGAAAGTCTGAGGCATCGGGTTCAGCAGATAATCGATCATATAATTATAGTTTTCAACGATTCTTACCCGGCTGAGATGCGACTGTACGGGGATATTTAAGTATTGAATGTCGAAATAGTAAAGCGGTTTGAACAGAAGGGTCAGCTGAACGGAAAGACAAATCAGAAACAAAGCGAGGAGCAGTGAAAGTCCGTTCTGAATGAATCGATAACTTGAAAAGGGCAATGGGCACACATCCAATGCTGATTTTTTGATCACGCATTCATTATAATAAATGCACGCAAAAAATGATAAAAATAGCCTGTAAAAGCGGCGAAAAAAACTGATCATCTCCTCAAACTCCGGGAGATGATCAGCCGCCGGCTGTTTTTAAAGTCATTCAGCTGCTGTTTTTAGACTGTTGCGCCTGAATCGTTCCTGTTTTTTATTATCCGCGACAAATAGGCGATAATATCTCTTCTCTTGATAATCCCGATGAATATTCCGAAATCGTCCACAACGGGAACGAAATTCTGGGAAAGGGACGTATCGATCATATTCTCCATTTCGCCGTCCACAGATATAGTTTTTACATCGGTATATAATGGGACGTCTTTCAGCATAACGGATTCGGTATGCCTGAAATCAAGGTCACCGCTGTTTTTCAGCTTCCACAGGAGATCGCCTTCGGTCAGCGTACCGACGTAATGTCCTTTTTTGTTCAAAATCGGGACGGATGTGTAGCGGTAATGCTCCATTTTTTCCATAGCCTGTCTCATGGTCCAATAATCATATACATACTTGCATTCACTTTTTGGCGTGATGAAAAAAGCGACATTCATATTCCGAGCTCCTTTCAAGACTGCAATGTGATCGTTCATCCACGATAAAGTATACGAAATGTCCGGCGATAAAAAGGCCGCAGGAAAGCATTCCAGAGTCGTCTTTTTCTCCCTTTCCCGCAGAATTCAGTGAATCATTTATTTTCACGAAGCTATCGTACTCCTGAAATGCATCGCTGTAAAGGAGAAACAGCACCGGAAATCCGCAATGATTTTCCGGACTGAGCAGCCGTCATGACGGTTAATTTCGGCGGCGGGTTCCTGAAAGATGCACCGAAAAAATTCAAGTATATTATAATAAATGGGACAGGACCGTTTTGTTCCGGACCCTTTTCCTGAAAAAATTTTCTAAACTTTATGAGCGAGGCGATGGACTATGGATCATTTTGTTTATTACAATCCGACGAAGCTGATTTTCGGCAGGGGACAGCTCGAACAGCTGAAAACGGAGATTCCGAAATACGGCAAAAGAGTGCTGCTTGTTTATGGCGGCGGCAGCATCAAACGGACGGGCCTTTATGATCAGGTGAAACAGATTCTTGACGAGCTTCATGCCGAAGTGTCCGAACTGGCGGGCGTTGAACCGAATCCGCGGCTGACAACTGTAAAAAGAGGAATCGATATCTGTCTGACAAAGGATATCCAGTTTTTGCTGGCAGTCGGCGGCGGGAGCGTCATCGACTGTACGAAGGCGATTGCTGCGGGCACGAAGTTCGACGGCGATCCGTGGGAATTTGTAACGCGTAAAAAAACGGTGCATGATGCCCTTCCGTTTGGAACAGTGCTGACGTTGGCGGCAACCGGTTCCGAGATGAATCCCAATTCGGTGATCACCAACTGGGACACTCATGAAAAATATGGGTGGAGCTCTGCTTATTCTTATCCGTCTTTCTCCATTCTCGACCCGACCTTCACGTTTTCCGTGCCGAAAAATCAGACAATTTACGGCATGGTCGATATGATGGCACATGTTTTTGAACACTATTTTCATCAGACGACGCATACGCCGCTGCAGGACCGCCTGTGCGAATCCATTCTGCAGACGGTGATTGAGACGGCACCGAAGCTCGTAAACGATCTTGAAAATTATCAGCTTCGCGAGACGATTCTTTACTGCGGGACGATGGCGCTGAACGGCATGGTATCGATGGGATTTGCCGGCGACTGGGCGTCGCACAATATCGAACATGCCGTTTCCGCTGTCTATGACATTCCCCATGGCGGCGGGCTGGCCATTATCTTCCCGAACTGGATGAAGCACAATCTGGATGTTAATGTCGGCCGCTTCAAGCAGCTTGCCGAGCGCGTCTTCCATGTCGACCCGCAGGGGAAAACGGACCGTGAAATAGCTCTTGCCGGGATTGAAGCGCTGCGAGCATTCTGGACAGGCATCGGCGCGCCGAGCCGTCTCGCCGACTATTCAATCGACGGCAGCAAAGTGGATCTGATCGCCGAACGTGCGATGGCAAGAGGTGAATTCGGCCAGTTCAAAAAACTGAATAAAGAAGATACGCTGGATATTCTCCGCGCTTCGCTGTAAACATGAAGAGAAAAGCTCCGTCTGTCCGTGCCCGCAGAAGACAGACGGAGCTTTTTTTAGAAACGGTCCGGAGAAGTGCGTGCTGTCTGAATGGAGTTCCGCGTGTGTTGTATTCCATTTGAAAAAGGAACGGTTTGCATTTCCGATACGGTTCGGCCGGCTTTCATCATTTGTAGTGGCCGCCTATTTTGTCTGCGCGTGCCCGGAGCTGACTGGCCGGCATCAATGAGGGTCCCCGGAAAATGGCCGTTTTTCCGTATTTTCGATAAATGGCATCGACGGCGGCACTGAGTCTCTCTTTTTTCTCAAGACACGCGAACAGGTCAAGCTGATAGCTGCCTGCGGGCTGCAGATCGGAAAGAGTTACGGCGGCGCCGCGCACCGGCTGCCTGTCCCAGCTTTCGGTGAACAGGCGGTCGGCCGCCCGGTAAATGTCCATGCCGAAATGAGTCGCAAAGGGCAGCCTGATTTGCCGATGGAAACCGCTGTGCCGTTCAAAAACGCCGGATACAGCGACGGAAACGACGCGGCCTCTGTACTTTCTTGCCCGCGCCCGGTAGGCGACTTCCTCGCTGAGTTCCAGCAGAATGACACGGATGTCTTTAATATTTGCATAATCATACGGCAAAGTCATATGGTGGCCGATCGCTTTTTGTTTGCCGAATGTTCCTGGAGAGACCGGGGAGGTGTCGATGCCGCGGGCGGTCATCCAAAGCAGCTCGCCGTTCACGCCCCATTTTTTTCGCAGAAGGCCGATCGGAAAGTTGGCCAGATGGCTGATCCTGCGGATGCCCATACCGAGCAAGTGCTGTTCCATGCGATGACCGACACCGAACAATTCACCGATCGGCAGCGGCCAGAGACAGTGCTCGATGTTGCTGCGATTGAGTTCAAAGATACCGGCCTTGTTATGCTTTCCGAAATGATCGCAGGCCATTTTCGCCAGGACTTTATTAGGGCCGATACCGATTCTGGCACGCACACCTGTTTCTTTTGCTATCGACCGCTGAATCTGTTCGGCCATCGCAAGCGGGGATTTGTAGAAATGCAGGCTGCCTGTCATATCGACAAACTGTTCGTCGATAGAATAAGGTTCGACGAGATCCGTGAATTGCTTCAGAAGGCGGGTCACTCGAACGGAGACGTCTATATAATGCTGCATTCGCGGCCGCCGGATAACGGCGTGCGGGCACTTTTTCAGCGCCTGGCCAAGCGGCTCCGCCGTCGTGACGCCGAATTCCCTGGCCAGCGGACAGGCCGCGAGCACGATGCCGCTTCTTCGCTTCGGATCGCCGGCTACGATCAGCGGTTTGTCTCTGAACTCCGGGTGGTCGGCCTTTTCGCATGAAGCATAAAAGGTCTGCATGTCGATGAGAAAAATGATCCGCTCCATTGATGTCCCCCATTTCTAAGTCCAATTTTATTATACACGAACATACGTTTCTTTATTACTGGAAAATAAAACATATGTTCCCTTTTGCTTTTTGAAACGGCTGACGGAGTTTTTCAGCAATCGGTGAGACGAGTATAATGAAACGATCAGATGGGTCCGTGATGAAAAGGACAAAGAGAAAATCATGAGATCAGGACGCTGCATCGATGGGCACCGGGCTTTTTCACGAGGCAGTCATTTCACATGATCCGTGAGGCATGCTGCACGGGCACAGCGGCTTAAGGCGTTGCATCGGCCGCGCAGCTGCGGCGAAAGATCTTTTGTTTTGGTTCCAAACTGATCGAACGTCATTTTTATATCGGAGGGAAATATAATGAAAAAATTTGAGGAAGGGCTCAAAAGATTTGCTGAACTGGCGATCAAAACAGGCGTGAATCTGCAGAAAGGGCAGGGGCTTTTGCTAACCGCACCGGTCGAGGCTTCCCGATTCGCCGATCTTGTAGCGGAAGCGGCTTATAAAGCGGGTGCCAGGGACGTTTTTGTCGACTGGACGGACGATGCGACCTCGCTTCTTCGCTTCCGGTACGCGCCGCTTGACGCACTGGAGCATATCCCGTCGTGGAAATTTGCTGTGCGCAACGAATCAGTACAGGACAACTATGCCGTTCTGAATATTTACGGACCGAATCCGGATCTGCTGAAAGATGTGGACGGAACCCGGTCGGCCGCGTATATGAAGGCGGCGGGACAAGGGCTTTCTCGGTATCGGGAATTTCTGATGAAAGACAAAATACAATGGTCGCTCATTGCTTACCCGACGGTTGCCTGGTCGAAAAAAGTGTTTCCGGGAAAACCTGCCGCGGAGGCGCAGGAACGATTAATGGAGGAAATTCTGCGCATCAGCCGCGTCACAGGCCGTGACGATCCGGAAGCCGCATGGAAAGAGCATAATAAAGCGCTGCACGCTGTCCGGGATTTTTTAAACCGGCAGCAGTTTAAACAGCTTATTTACAGAGCGGAGGGCACGGATCTGAGCATTGATCTGCCTGAAGGGCATATTTGGAACGGCGGTTCGAGCCCGGCCGAAACGGGCGTGGAGTTCAACGCAAACATTCCGACGGAGGAAGTGTTCACAATGCCGCATAAAAGAGGCGTGAACGGCACGGTTGCCGCGACAATGCCCTTAAATTATGACGGCCAGATCATTGATCATTTTTCGCTGACGTTCAAAGATGGAAAAGCCGTTGCTTTTAAAGCTGAAAAAGGGGAAGAAGCGCTGAGGCATCTTCTGGAATCCGATGCCGGGGCGCGGCGGCTCGGCGAAGTAGCCCTCGTGCCCCATCGGTCGCCGGTATCCGCATCCGGCCTTGTTTTTTACAATACCCTGTTCGACGAAAATGCTTCCTGCCATCTGGCACTTGGAAAGGCATACGCTTCCTGCATTGAAGGCGGAAGTAAGATGGACGGCGCGCAGCTGGATCACGCCGGCGTCAACGACAGCATCGTACATGAAGATTTTATGGTCGGATCGGCCGGACTGGACATCGACGGTGTAAAAAAAGACGGCACGAAAACAGCGGTTTTCCGCCGCGGAGAGTGGGCGTTTTCTTTTGATGAAGCCTAAAGGCCTATCGGTAAGGAAGCCGGTTCGGCGCAGGCCGTTATTCGGTGAATGCTGGATTGGTGCTGGATCGATGGCTCTGTTCGCTCCGTTGCGCCTATTAACAAACAGATCCGACAAAAAAGAGAGGCCGGGCTGTTCCGCAAAAAGCTTATAGACAGCCCGGCGCGTGCGGACTGCGGGGCCGGCCTGTGCCTATGTTCGCTTATCGTTGCTAAGCCGGGAGGAAACTGATATTCTAAGAGCAAAGACCAACGGAACGGGACGGGGAGAAATGAAGAGAAACGAAAAACCGGTTCGCCGAAGAGGGAAGGTAGTCATGCTTCCGGATCTGGAGAGCAGACTTCTGAATAAGGCGATGTCATTGGTCGATGAAAAACATTATGGCGAGGCCCGTCCCCTGTTTGGCAAACTGCTGGAACTGGATGCCGGCAATCTGAAAGGCCTGTACGGCTGGGCGATCTGTTCGGTTGAACTGGGCGATTATCGTCAGGCCGAAGAAGCTGTGACTCAGCTGCTGGAGGCAGGCGCCCCTCACTATGACGATGTGTTCCGTCTGTATTTGACCATATTGATCGAAAAAAAAGACTACCGGGGCGCACTCGACAAAATCAGCCAAATGGACAGGCGGAAAGATCTCGCTGCGGATACGAGAGAATTTCTCAGCCAGATGAGGCACTTTTGCGAAGTTCGCATCACCGAGCCGAAACAGGCCGCCGAAACGGATGCGGGCGAAGGGGAACGCCGGCCGGGCAGGGGCGGGATCCCGGAGAAACATCATCCGGCGGAACCGATCGACTGGCCGGCAATCGAACAGGCCGATCCGAAAACCCAGATGCTTCTGATCAGAAAACTGGCCGGCCGGCTGGACAATCGTTATTTACCGCAGATGAAGCGGTTTCTGCTTGATGAAAAGCAAAATCCGGAAGTTAAAACGATGCTGATGTGCGTCATTAAAGAAAACCGCCTGGCAGACCGTGTTCAGGTCAGCAAATTCGGAGAAGTCTACCAGGTGACATTCGACGGCCAGTTTCTTTATAAGACATTCGCCGATCAGATTGAAAGTCGGATCGAGGACGTACTCAGTTCCGAAAACCCGACCCTGGCGGATCTGGCCAAGGATGTCGGACGTTTCTTCACAATGAACGCTTATCCGAAGCCGCTTAATCCTCCATCCGCCAAGGTATGGGCCGCCGTTTTTTCCGCCCGTGCCGCCATGGCCGGCGACGGAGAATGGGAAAAGGGCCGGATTCTTGATCTGTTTGATGTTTCAGAAGAAGAATTTCAGGCTGCCAGCAGGACCGTCAGAGAAATCGAAAATGGGGAAACATGGGAAAACCCATAATAATTTGATTCAATACGTTTTTCATGAATGACTCTTATGTTATAATATGAGGGTTGTCATTGTTTTACAAGAAAAAGGCTGACGGGCATTCCCTGCCCGCGGGCAGGGACGGGTGCGCGAAAGCTGCACAGCAGACCGGATAAAAGCCGTGTTGCAAAAAGTATGAAGATAGATGTTGGAGGTAAGAATAAATGACTGTAGAAGCAAAATGGGAAAAAAAAGAGGGCAATACGGGTACACTGACCTTTGAAGTGGATGCCGACAGCTTTAACCAGGCGCTTGACAAGGCTTTTAAAAAAGTCGTTAAAAAAGTGAATGTGCCCGGGTTCCGCAAGGGCCGTGTGCCGCGGATGCTGTTTGAACAGCGCTTCGGTGCTGAGGCGCTGTATGAAGAGGCGATTAATTTTATTTTGCCGGATGCTTATTCCGCGGCAATTGATCAGACGGGCATTGAACCGGTGGATAAACCGCAGGTCGATGTGGAAGAGGTCGGCAAAGGAAAGAAACTCGTCCTTAAGGCAGATGTGACGGTAAAGCCGGAAGTCAAGCTCGGCAATTATAAAGGGCTTGAAGTCGAAGAAAAAGATACGGAAGTTACAGATGAAGACGTGGATCACGAGATCAAACATCTGCAGGAACGTTATGCCGAACTTGTTGTCAAGGAAGACGGCGAAGTCGAGCAGGGGGATACGGTTGTCATTGACTTTGACGGATATGTAGACGGCCAGCCTTTTGAAGGCGGAAAAGCCGAGAACTACTCTTTGGAGATCGGTTCAGGTTCGTTTATCCCAGGCTTTGAAGATCAGCTGGTCGGCCTGAAAGCAGGCGCTGAAAAGGATGTCGTTGTGACCTTTCCCGAGGAATATCATGCTGAAGAATTGAAGGGCAAGGAAGCCACTTTTAAAATTAAGGTTCACGAAATCAAATCAAAGCAGCTGCCTGAGCTGGATGATGAATTTGCCAAGGATGTCGACGATGATGTTGAGACCTTTGATGCATTGAAGGAAAAGATCAAGAAGCATCTGAAAGAACACAAAGAAGCGGACGCGGCAAGCAGCAAGCGCGACAGTGTCGTAACCCAGGCGGCCGACAATGCGGAAATTAATGTTCCCGAAGTGATGATTTCCAGCGAACAGGACCACATGCTCAGTGAATTTGAGCAGCGCCTGAAAGCACAGGGTATGACGATGGATATGTATACCGGCTTCTCAGGGCAGGACAAAGACGCGCTCCGCGATCAGATGAAAGACGACGCGGAAAAACGTGTGCGCGCCAACCTGACGCTTGAGGCGATTGCCGATGCTGAAAAAATCGAGCCGACGGATGAAGAAGTAGAAGAAGAACTGAAAAAAACAGCCGAAACGTACAAATTAAGCGTCGATCAGCTGAAATCGGTTTTCGGCAATGGAAACGTGATCAAGGACGATGTCCGGCTCCGGAAAACCGTTGATTTTCTTGTTGAAAACAGCCGTTCGAAAGCGGCAGAAGAAAGCGACAAAACGGAAGCAGAGAAAAAAGAATAAATCAGGCATACTGAAGATAAATAATCATAAGATGAGTGGACAGGCAAAATCACGGGTCTGTCCACTCATCATTAATACCCACGCTCCGTCCGTCATCCGGGATCATTTCCGCAGATGGCGCGTAATTGTTGGAAAGGGCATATAGTTTATCGGGAGAGCTTTTTTATGTTACAATGCCTACATAAGAAATTGCAATGGAAGGCCCGCCGATCGGCGGGCTGAAGACCGGAAACGCGGAGTGTCTGCCGGACTTTGAAGAAAGGTTCGGCCGCCTCCTGTTTCATATCAGGGCACGCAATTGCTGACCGGCAGGCAGAAGCATTCTCGGAAACCGAATGCGGCGGCCGGGACGGCAGAATGACGATAAACAAAATGGAGCGGACGGCATTATCCGACTGCCTATCCGTTCATCGGAAGGGCCCGGAGATGTCTGCCGGTTCATGGCGCGAAGAGGGAGTCATTCATGAGACGGTTAGTCTCTTTCGGGTGAATAATTTACACTCGACCGGGTGCTTCGCTCTTGCCTGGGGTTTCGATGAAAGATAGAATGAATAGGGGTGAAAACATGTTCAAATTTAACGAGGAAAAAGGACAGCTGAAATGTTCTTTTTGCGGGAAAACTCAGGATCAGGTCCGCAAGCTTGTTGCCGGACCGGGCGTCTACATTTGCGACGAATGTATTGAGCTGTGTACGGAAATTGTAGAAGAAGAACTGGGGACAGATGAGGAAGTTGAATTTAAGGATATTCCAAAGCCGCAGGAAATTTACGCCATTCTGGAAGATTATGTCATTGGGCAGAATGATGCCAAAAAGAATTTGTCTGTAGCTGTTTATAATCACTATAAAAGAATTAATTCAAAGCAAAAACCGGACGATGTCGAGCTCTCTAAAAGCAACATCATGATGATCGGCCCGACAGGAAGCGGGAAAACGCTGCTGGCCCAGACGCTTGCGCGCATTCTCAATGTGCCGTTTGCGATTGCCGATGCCACCTCGCTGACGGAGGCAGGCTATGTAGGCGAAGACGTCGAGAATATTCTGCTGAAACTGATCCAGGCGGCAGATTATGATGTTGAAAAAGCGGAAAAGGGCATCATCTACATCGATGAAATAGATAAGATCGCCAGAAAATCGGAAAATCCATCAATTACCAGAGATGTATCCGGCGAGGGCGTTCAGCAGGCCCTGCTTAAAATTCTTGAAGGAACGGTGGCCAGTGTTCCGCCGCAGGGCGGGCGGAAACACCCGCATCAGGAATTTATTCAGATCGATACCACCAATATTCTGTTCATTTGCGGCGGTGCCTTTGACGGTATCGAGCAGATCATCAAACGCCGTCTGGGCAAGAAAGTGATCGGTTTCGGGACCGGCGCGAAGAATCAGGAAATGGAGCACGACGATGCCCTGAAACATGTGCTGCCGGAAGATCTGCTGAAGTTCGGCTTAATTCCTGAGTTTATCGGCCGTCTGCCGGTTATTTCGACGCTGAATCAGCTCGATGAAGATGCGCTGGTCGATATTTTAACCAAGCCGAAAAACGCGCTGGTTAAACAATATAAAAAACTGCTTGAGCTCGACGATGTTGAACTCGAATTTACAGACGATGCACTGCGGGCCATTGCCAAACTGGCTATTGAGCGCAAGACGGGGGCCCGCGGCCTGCGGTCGATTATTGAAAGCATGATGCTGGACGTCATGTACGAGCTGCCTTCCCGTGATGACATTGAAAAATGTGTCATCACGAAAGCGACTGTCGACGGCAAAGAACGGCCGACTCTGCTTTTAAGTGACGGTTCGACCGTTGCCAGAAACATCGAATCGCCGAAAGAAAGTGCCTGAACGTCTGACAAAAGCGAAAGTTTAACGGGACGTTTTCCGAAAGCCGGGAAAACGTCCCGTTTTTATTGTTTACTTTTGTTTATCACCCGCCGGGCTTGGAAATACTGGGCTATAAAAGAAGCGGGAACGGCTGTCGACCGGCGAGCGGCCGGACAGCGCTCTCCTGCCGGGAGGCTGGTAAACAAATGAATTGGATGGTTTTGCTGATCTTTACTCAAATTTTTTTCGGAGCCATTATTGGCATTTATTTTTGGAATTTACTGCACAATCAGCGTGTACAAAGAATTTCCATTGATAGAGAATCCAAAAAAGAGTTGGAACAACTTAGAAAAATGAACAGTCTGTCATTGTCCGAACCGCTGTCTGAACGTATACGGCCGAGAACGATGGAGGACGTGATCGGGCAGAGGGACGGAATTCAGGGGCTGAGGGCAGCCCTTTGCGGTGCGAATCCCCAGCATGTGATCATTTACGGGCCGCCCGGGATCGGCAAGACAGCTGCCGCGCGCCTTGTTCTCGAAGAAGCGAAACGGAATCCGGATTCCCCTTTTAAGAGCTCGGCGCCTTTTGTCGAACTGGACGGCGCAACGGCCAGATTCGATGAACGGGGCATTGCCGATCCGCTGATCGGTTCCGTGCATGACCCGATTTATCAAGGCGCAGGGGCGATGGGGCAGGCGGGTATTCCGCAGCCGAAGGAAGGAGCGGTCACCCATGCCCACGGCGGCATCCTTTTTATCGACGAGATCGGAGAACTTCATCCGATTCAGCTCAACAAACTGCTGAAAGTACTGGAAGATCGCAAAGTATTTCTTGAGAGCGCTTATTATAGCGAAGAAAACCGTCAGATTCCGGCCTACATCCATGAAATTTTTCAAAAGGGGCTTCCCGCCGATTTTCGGCTCGTCGGAGCGACCACTCGCCGTCCGGAAGAGATTCCGCCGGCCATTCGTTCGCGCTGCCTCGAGATTTTCTTTAATGAACTGAGCCATTCGGATATTCAGCTGATTGCCAAACGTGCGGCGGACAAACTCAATCTGGAGGTGCCGCAGGTTTGCCTTGAAAAAATAGCGGAGTACGCGAAAAACGGACGTGAAGCCGTCAATATGATGCAGATCGCAGCCGGAATGGCGACCGCTCATAATAAAAAGGCGCAAAGAATCGGTCTGGCCGAAATCGAATGGGTGATCAATGCCAGCCGGATGGTGCCGAAACCGAATCACAAGGTTCAGACGAAACCTCAGATCGGCTTGGTCAACGGTCTTGCGGTGTACGGTCCCGGGCGCGGCGTGCTTCTTGAAGTTGAGGCGGCTGCCGTGAAGAGCCGCCACGGCGGCAATCTGACTATTACAGGAATTGCCGAGGAGGAGACAATGGGTTCATCGGGACGGTCCGTTACACGAAAAAGCATGGCGCGCGGGTCTGTTGAAAATGTGCTGACGGTTTTAAACAGAATGGGGTTCTCGGCCTATAAATATCACATTCATGTCAATTTTCCCGGCGGAGCGCTGGTCGACGGTCCGTCCGCAGGCATTTCGATGGCGGTAGCCGTCTGCTCGGCTATTCTTCGGCGCAAGGTGGATTCCCGAACAGCGATGACGGGCGAACTGGGACTTCACGGACAGGTGAAACCTGTCGGCGGGGTGACGGCCAAAGTCGAGGCGGCTGCCGAAGCGGGCGCAAGACGCGTCATCATTCCGAGAGAAAATATGCAGGAGTCGCTGAAACATGATGATAAAGTCGAAGTAATCCCTGTCGATACATTGCGGGAAGTGCTTGAACTGGCCCTGCTTCCTCGGGAGAGTTCGGGGGACGGACAGGAGGATGCTTCCTTTTCGACACAGCTGCTTGACCGTTCGCTTTCGGCACGATCCGTCTCTTCAAGAGTCCGGAAAGACAGTTGACGGCTTTGCGGATAATCAAAATTAATACCGGACATTTCTCCCGCTTCATAGACAGCTGAAATCACTTGCGATAAAATGATTGCATGAGCAAAAGGATATCGGACGCGAGCAATCTGTTTCCGATAAAAGGGCGATGACTGCTGCTCATCGCCCTTTTTGGTACGGTGAAGAAAGCATCAACCGGATTATTGGGATAAGCGGCCGAACGGAAGCACCGCATCCCGCGGTCCGTTCGCCATGGGGCCGTCCGGACCCCGCAGCAAAGGCTCTGTCGGAACTAAAGGTTTGGCAAAGCCGGGTTTGCTAATATAAAAAAGAGATCGGCGCAAATAAGTGATTCGGCCGACTGAGACCGGGCTTCGCCCAAATTTTAATATTTTTTAAAAAGGGGAGACCGGCGGAAGGAGAAATGATCTTTGAAAATCGGACAGGCAGAATACGTGATCAGTGCGGTCGGACCGGCACAGTATCCGAAGGACGGACTGCCGGAAATTGCACTGGCAGGCCGTTCAAATGTCGGCAAATCTTCTTTTATCAACAAAATGCTCGGCCGGCGCAACTTGGTCAGAATTTCTGAGAAGCCGGGGAAAACACAGAAACTGAATTATTTTAAAATAAACGGCTCTTTTTATTTTGTCGATGTGCCGGGATACGGTTATGCAAAAGTGTCAAAAAAGGAAAAAGAAGCCTGGGGGAAGATGCTTGAGGCGTATTTTTCACAGCGAAACGAACTGAGTGCGGTCGTTCACCTTGTCGACCTGCGCCATCCGCCCTCCAAAGAAGACAGACAGATGCATGATTATCTCAGTTATTTCGGCCGCCCGATCGTCACGGTCGCGACAAAAGCGGATAAAGTATCGAAAAACCGGCATCGGCAGCAAAAGCAGCTGATCATTGATGATCTGGGCCTTGGAACTGACGAGCCTCTGCTTCTTTTTTCATCTGTGACCGGTGCGGGAAAAGACGATGCATGGCGTGCACTGGAGCCGTTTCTCAAATGAATGATTCTGTTTATCGGGTGTTGTTGCCGAACATATCGTCTCTATTTGAACTTTTTGTGAAAAATGCGGTAAAATGGAAGGATGTAAGCGCTGATCTTTGATTTTACAGTAATGAACTGCTATCTTAAGGTAAGATAAGTCGTATAACAATCTCAACCGGATGTTTCACCGCATCATCAGGAAGTAAAGGACAGCGGGGGGAGCTTGATGCATATTCTGGCAGTTGGGGTGAATCATCACCGTGCTCCGGTCAACGTCAGGGAAAAGCTGGCACTGACGGCTTCGGATCTTGAAAAAACTCTGACAAAACTGAGGCATACAAAAAGCATTTTTGAAGATGTGATCGTTTCAACTTGCAACCGGACGGAATTTTATGTAGTCAGCGATCAGCTGCATACCGGCCGTCATTATACGCAGCAATTCTTTGCGGACTGTTTTCATATTTCCCGTGAAGATATTTTGCCGTTTCTGTTTGTTAAGGAAGATCGAGAGGCCGTAAACCATTTGTTCCGGGTCGCGTGCGGACTGGACTCTATGGTGCTCGGCGAAACGCAGATTCTGGGACAGGTGAGGGACAGTTTTCTTACGGCGCAGAAGGCCGGAACGACGGGGACCTTTTTTAATGAATTATTTAAAGAAGCCGTAACGGTTGCAAAACATGCCCAGGCTGAGTCGCAGATCAACGATCATCCTGTCTCTGTGAGCTATGCGGCCGTAGAACTGATCAAGGATACGTTCGGACCGCTGGATGATAAGCGGATACTGTTGGTCGGGGCCGGTGAAATGAGCCAACTGGCATTGAAATATCTGACCGGCGGCGGCACTTCGCAGATCATGATTGCGAACCGGACGGCGGAGAAGGCAGTCCGGCTGGCGGATCAATTCGGCGGTCGGGCGGTCCCCTTCGAATCGCTCAGCCGCTGTCTGGATCAGGCGGACATTCTGATTGCCACGACATCTGCACCCGACTTTCTTTTGTCGCAGCGTGATGCCGCGGATGCCGTTGCCAGACGCGGAGAAAAACCGATTGTCATAGTTGATATTGCAGTTCCGCGCAATATCGATCCGGATGTCGCCCGGCTCGACGGTGTCTATCTCTATGACATTGACGATCTCGAGAATATCGTGGCGTCAAATCTAAAAGAGCGGGAAAAAGCCGCCTTGCTGATTGACCCGATGATTGACGAACAGCTGGACAAGTTCGCCGGCTGGCTGCGGACGCTGGGAGTTGTTCCCGTGATTACAGCTCTTCGGAACAAGGCGCTTTCCATCCACTCGGAAACGATGAAAAGCATAGAGAACAAGCTGCCCGAGATGACGCAGCATGAACGCAAAGTAATCAGCAAACACGCGAAAAGCATTATCAATCAGCTGCTTCGCGATCCGATTAATAAAGTCAAGGAAATTGCCGGAGATAAAAACAGCAAGGAAGCGATGGACCTTTTCATTGACATTTTTAATATTGCCGATGAAGTGAGCGGTCAGCAGGAAAGGACACCCTTCACTGTATCTGTGCCCAAAAAAGAGCAGCAGATGGTTGAAACACACACATGAAAAACCGGAAGCAGCACCGGCGCTGCTTCCGGTTTCATTGCGCTGCCCGCTCTTCGGCGGGTGGCGCTATATTGCCGGATCTGCAGTTTCCGGTTTGCAGCAGAGAAAAATGGTATCTGTCTGTTTATTTTCTGGAGAGAGAAATGGGGAATGGCAATGAGAACAATTCTGGTCGGATCAAGAAAAAGCAGACTGGCCCTCATTCAGAGCCGCTATGTGATCGAGAAGCTGTCGGACCGTTTTGCCGATTTGACTTTTCAGATCAGACATCTGGAGACGAAGGGCGATCAAGTATTGCATGTCACCCTGTCGAAGGTCGGCGGCAAGGGGCTGTTTGTCAAGGAAATCGAGCAGGCACTGCTTGACGGCACGATTGATTTTGCCGTCCACAGCATGAAGGATATGCCGGCGCAACTGCCGGACGGCCTTGAAATTGCTTCGGTTCCGGTACGCGAGGATGCTCATGACGTGCTTTTTTCGGCAAACGGTGCGTCTCTTGAAGGACTGGCCCAGGGCGCCGTTGTCGGGACGAGCAGTCTCCGCCGGGCGGCTCAGCTCCTTCATTATCGTCCCGACCTGCAGGTGCGGCCGGTGCGCGGCAACGTCGATACAAGGCTGGCCAAACTGAAAAAAGGAGAATTTGATGCGATTGTTCTTGCTGCGGCAGGAATGAAACGGATGGAATCTCCTGAATTGCAAACGGCCGAGTATCTTCCTTTTGAGATTTCATTGCCGGCGGTCGGCCAGGGCGCGCTCGCAGTCGAATGCCGATCGGAAGATGCGGAACTAAAGGCTCTTCTGAAAGAAATTAACGACGAGACGACAGCCGTCACCGTCCGGGCTGAACGTGCTTTTCTAAAAAAACTGAACGGCGACTGCCAGGTGCCGATCGCCGCCTTCTGCGAGCGCAAGGGGAATAAAGGGCTTACACTGACCGGACTGGTTGCTTCTCCGGATGGGTCAAGAGTTCTGAAAACGCGGTCGGAAGGCGCCAACCCGGATGTTATCGGCATTCAGGCCGCGAGCGAACTGCTTTCGCGCGGAGCGGGAGAAATTCTGGCTGAATTCCGCGGCTGAGCCCGCGGAAGATTGGGGGAAAAGAGCGATGGAATCGCAGCTTCAGGGCAGACGTGTGCTGGTCACGAGAGCGGTGCATCAGTCAGCTTCGATGTGCGCGCGGATCCGCCGTTTCGGAGGCGAACCGGTTGTCGTTCCGGTCATCAGCTATCGGAAAGCCGAGCTCACTGAAGAGGATAGGCGCGTCTGGCTCGACTCGGTCCGGATGGCCGACTGGATCGTTCTGACGAGTAAAAATGCGCTTGATTTTTTCATGGACACGCTGGATGATCCGGGCCGATTAAAGGGAGTCAGGCTGGCTGCTGTCGGAAAGAAAACCGGCCGGGCATTAGAAACCCGGGGATTAAAGGCGGACTTCGTTCCCGAGCGCTTTACCGTGCGCGGCGTGGCCGACGCTTTTAGAAACGGCCGGCTCAAGGCGGCGCGAATCGCCGTTCCGCTCGGTTCAATGGCGGATACATCGTGGTTTGCCGAACTGAGGAATTCCGGCATCGCGGTAACGGGCCAGGTCCTGTACGAGACCGTGCCGGATGTCTCTTCCGGGAGGCGCCTCGCGGATACGGTAGCAGCGCCCGGCGTTGATGCGGTCACCTTTGCAAGCCCCTCGGCCGTCCGTTTTTTCACTGAATTGCTGGATGAGCCTTTGTGGCGCAAAGTGCTGGAATCCTGTACGGTTGCGGCAATCGGGACCGCAACGGCACGGGCACTGGAATCGCTGGGCTATCCGCCCGATGTTGTTCCCGAAAAATTTACCGCGCCTGATATGATCGATGCATTAGCCGACTATTATAAGAAAAAGGAAGGCATGAAAAGATGAATTCATTAAATTTTGATCGCCACCGCCGGCTTCGCCGGACAGATACTTTAAGGAAAATGGTTCGTGAAACATTTCTCAGGCCATCTGATTTTATTTATCCGATTTTCGTAACGGCCGAAGGAACAGGCATAAAAAAAGAAATTCCCTCCATGCCCAATGTTTATCAATATTCTTTGGACCGGCTCGATGACGAACTGGCGGAAGTAGCCGGGCTCGGCATCCCTTCGGTGATTTTTTTCGGTATTCCGAAAGAAAAAGATGCCGTCGGCTCCGGGGCCTATGATGAACACGGGATTGTCCAGGAAGCGATCCGCCAGACTAAGAAAAGTTACCCGGAACTCGTTGTCATAGCCGATACATGCATGTGCGAATATACGGATCACGGGCATTGCGGCATTATTCGTGACGGAGATGTCGACAATGATCAAAGTCTGGAATATCTTGCCAAGACGGCAGTTTCCCAGGCCGAAGCCGGTGCCGATATTATCGCTCCCTCAAATATGATGGACGGATTCGTGACGGCGATCCGCCATGCACTTGATGAGGCGGGATTTGTCAATATTCCGATTATGTCTTATGCCGTTAAATATGCGTCGGCATTTTTCGGACCTTTCCGCGATGCTGCCGAGAGCGCACCGAAGTTCGGCAATCGGAAAACGTATCAGATGGATCCGGCGAACCGCAGGGAGGCGCTGAGAGAGGCCGCTTCGGATGTCGATGAAGGTGCCGATTTTATTATTGTGAAACCCGGACTGCCTTATCTGGATGTGCTCCGCGACGTACGCAATCATGTCAACCTGCCTTTAGTCGCCTACAATGTCAGCGGTGAATACGCGATGGTCAAAGCGGCGGCGCAGAACGGCTGGATCGACGAGAAAGCGGTGGTGCTGGAGTCGCTGACGGCGATGAAACGGGCCGGCGCCGACCTGATCATTACATATCACGCGAAAGACGCCGTTCGCTGGCTCGGGGAGGAAGTGTGAACGATGGAATTCAAAAAATCAATCGCGGCGTTCGAAGAGGCTAAACCTCTGATGCCGGGCGGAGTGAACAGTCCGGTCCGCTCCTTTCCGGCCGTGGATCTGGACCCGATCTACATGGACCATGGCAAGGGTTCGAAGGTCTATGATCTTGACGGCAATGAGTACATTGACTATGTCCTGAGCTGGGGGCCGCTGATTCTCGGACATGCCGATGAGAAAGTGATTGATTTTGTCAAGAAGACGGCCGAAAAAGGGACAAGTTTCGGAGCTCCTCATGTGCTTGAAACGAAGCTGGCCGAACTGGTGATCGATCGTGTTCCGTCTGTGGAGATGGTACGGATGGTAAACTCCGGGACTGAAGCGACAATGAGCGCGATCCGCCTTGCCAGAGGCTATACCGGACGTGAGAAGATTCTGAAATTCGAGGGAAGCTATCACGGGAGCTCCGATTCATTGCTGATAAAGGCCGGATCCGGTGTAGCCACGCTGGGCCTTCCGGACAGCCCGGGCGTTCCGGCCGAGCTGGCAAAAGAGACCCTGACCGTCCCTTACAATGATGTGGAGAGCGTTGCGGACGTGTTCAAACAGTATGGCCATGATATTGCCTGCGTCATCGTTGAACCGGTCGCGGGCAACATGGGCGTCGTTCCGCCGGTGCCCGGTTTTCTGCAGGCACTGCGCAAAATCACAAAAGAATACGGTTCACTTCTGATATTTGATGAAGTCATGACAGGCTTCCGCGTGGCTTATGACTGTGCTCAAGGTTATTACGGCGTCATGCCCGACCTGACGACACTCGGAAAAGTGATCGGCGGCGGCCTGCCGGTCGGCGCATACGGCGGACGGCGCGACATTATGAAACAGGTCGCGCCGGAAGGCCCTGTCTATCAGGCGGGCACATTGTCCGGAAATCCGCTTGCCATGGCGGCGGGCTACATGACGCTTTCGCAGCTGAAACCGGAGGATTATGCGGAATTCCGGAACAAGGCGGATCGTCTGTCAAAAGGATACAGGGCCGCTGCGGAGAAATACGGCATACCGCTTTCGGTCAATCAGGCCGGTGCAATGATGGGTTTCTTTTTCACTAATCAGGATGTGATTGATTACAAACGTTCGAAATCATCCGATCTTAATCACTTCAAAAAATATTTTGCGGCGATGATCGAGCAGGGGATCTCTCTGCCGCCGTCTCAGTTCGAAGGTGTATTCCTGTCAACGAAGCATACGGATGACGATATTGAAAAAACAATTGCCGCCGCAGAGAATGCTTTCAGACAGATTGCGGAATCGGAATAACGGCTGTTTTGAGAAAATAACAGTTGTTTTCTCGGATGAGAATCGGCTGTTCACCAAAAAATCGAAAGTAAAAATTCTCGCTTTTGCGCGGGAATTTTTTTTATTCCCGAAATCAGCTTTTATTTTCCGGGATGCATACGACAATTCCCGGCATCCGGTAAATATTTTTCGGAATTTGAATCACACTAATAAGGTGTCATTCAAAAAGTTTATTGAGGGTGAACGGTATGCATTTTTTATCGATCGCGTTTGAACTGGTGGTCGGCTTTGCGGCATTATTTATCATGACAAAAATACTGGGGAAGGCAACGCTCTCCCAAATCACGCCCTTTGATTTTATTTCCGCGATTGTGCTTGGGGAATTTGTCGGCAATGCACTTTACGATAAAGATATCAAAATCACCTCAATACTGTTTTCTATCGCTCTGTGGGGGATTCTGATCTATGTCGTGGAGTGGTGTACGCAAAAATTCAGGGGGACGAGAAGTTTCCTGGAGGGGAAGCCGTCGATTGTGATCCGGAACGGGCATCTCGACCGGACGACGCTGAAAAAAGAAAAACTGGATATAAACATGCTTCAGAATCTGCTCAGGCAGAAAAACGTATTTTCCATCAGAGAAGTGGCTTATGCTATTCTTGAAACCGACGGCACAGTCAGTGTTTTGAAAAAATCGAAATATGCGGCGCCGACCAATGCCGATATTGAGCAGCAGCTTCAGACCGAGCAGCAGCAGAAACCGGTCTATCTGCCCGTGACCTTAATCAGCGACGGGAAAGTTGACTGGGAAAATCTGAAAAAAGCGGGGCTGAATGAAGAGTGGCTGTTAAAAACCTTGCAAAGCCGTCATGTCGACCACTATAAAGACATCTTTTATTGTGAATGGAAGAAAGACGAAGGCGTTTATCTCGAAAAAATGTAAACAGGTGTCCGTCATCCGAATGCGGGACAGCGGCATGCGAGAAGCGTTCATGACATCGGAAAAAGTCCGGAAATGAAAACCGGATTGTCTTCTGATTATTCACACTTATTCAGACTGTTCCTGTTGGATATTTTGAACTTTAATGATGATTCTTTTGATATGACTGTCGATAATCTGCTGTTTGCTGATGGTTTCCTGAAAAGGCTGACGACTTTTTAATGAATTAACCGGTGCTTTCCGGCGGCCGATGTTCCGAAAGGATCCCGGTCGCTGCTATTTTCCGCAGAACAGCCGAAAATGCTCGGCAACCTATGCAGAAACATCCATCAGCGGTTCGATCCCTAGATCGTCATTTCCGGCACGCGGGTCCTGCCGCCGTTCGGCAGGGTCAGCTGCTTAATTCGTAATTGAAAGAACGTCTTCGGAATTTCCGGCTTTGTCGGCATCGCCGGTACTTAGACGAGCCGAAAATCTTGAATGACAACCGGGCGGCGGATGGTGCACGATTCGAAAATATAAAATTCCCGCGGGTCCCGGCAGTTATCAGTATAAGCGGCCGAACAAAAGCGCCGCGTCCTAAGGGCGGTTCGGCACTTGGCGCCCCTCCATGGCTGCCGCAGCCAAACTTTGCCCATTAGCTTGCCAATCGGCAAGTTTTCTTTATTTGACATCTTTTGCGCTGAGCATAAATCCTGTCTCGATGCATAGATCTGTAATAAGAACGGATGAGAGGGTGTAAAGGATGTCTCAATCTTCGAGCGAAAGTCTGCAGTTTTCAATAAATGAATCGGTATGGCTGAGGAACGACGCACCTGCCGAAGAAATACTGTCCATGGCTCTGGAGCCGGACATCACGGTTGAAGAAAATTGGAACGATGTGACCATTAAGGGGTTTCTCAGGCTGACCGGAGAATACAAGCCGGCGAACAGTCCGGCGGATGCTGTTGAGGACAAGACCGCCCCTTTCCGAACAATTGATGAAATCATCGAAACGACGTCCGGGACGGCGGTTCTGGAACATCATTTTCCGATTGATATCACGATTCCGGCAGATCGGGTGCCGAACCTGGAAGAACTTTTCGTCGTGATTGAGTCCTTTGATTATGAACTGTCCGAGCACCGTCATATTCAGCTTCAGGCCGATATCGCCATCACCGGACTGACCGGATCGAACCGCAGCGAAAAAAAAGCACAGCCCCCGCAAAAACCTGCTGCCGTGATTCCGCCTGCTCCTGTGCCGGAAAAGCCTGCCGCCAAAAAGAAACCCGCCGCCGAATCCAATAAAATAAAGAAAAGCGAAAAAATCCCGAATAAGCCGGAAAAAGCAGAGAATCCACCGGAAAATATTCCGGAAAAAGCGGAGAAGACTGCAAAGAGCGCACCGGAAAAGGCCGGGGAGGCAAAGAAAAAGGAAAAAGGCACAGCGGAAAATGCTGTAGAAGCAAAGCAAAAGGCAAAAAGCAAACCGGAAAATGTTTCGGAAGTAAAGAAAAAAGCCAAGAAGGAAGCTCCCAAGGCTTCGGCACCCGCAGAGAAAGCCGGGAAAAAGACGAAAAAAGCGCCGAAGCGGTTCGGCGATCAGGAGACAGACGACGCCTTGCTGCAGCTTCCCGAAGAAATTGACGAAGTGGCGGACGATTTTGATCCGATGCCGACAGACCGCGAATTTGATTATGACGAGGATCAGGAAGCGGAAGAATTTCAATACGAAGCTTTCCGCAAACCCGAGCCCGCCGGGGAAGAGAACACGCCTCAGGTCGCTTTCGGGCGCCCGGGCAGCGGGGCGCCCGTCGGCGATGGTTCGGGCCGCTATGCCCCGGAAACGGGCCGGGACAGGGAGAACGGCTTGCAGGATGAAAAGCAATCGTCAAGGCCGGAAGAAGCAAATAGCCTCTATCTGACTAAAGTGCTTGCCGGGAACGATGCCGAACAGCAGACTCAAGTGAAGATCTGCATTGTCCAGGCGGGAGAATCGCTTGAGAACATTTCCGAGCGCTATCAGGTTCCCGTAACCAGCCTGCTGAGGAGAAATGCGCTGTCTTCGGTAGATATTGAGGCCGGGCAGATTCTTTATATTCCCGTAATCGTCAAAGGAAACAGGAATGAACGATAATCTGCAGATTCTGCTTTCTGCCCTGCAGACAAACTATCGTTTCCGCCGGCTGAAGCTGATTAAAGATCGGCCGCTGATCGTCGAAACGGAAAGAGGACCGAAGAAAATACGTATCTGGAATGATGAACGGCTGCTGAGGAAACATGTCGGCTGGCGCATGAAGCTGATTAGTGATCGCTTTTTTATTGACCGTATGTATGTGACGCAATCCGGAAATCCGTTTATCAGAATCGGACGCTTTGCGGTTACCTGTCATGACGCTCCGCCGGACAGAGCCGCTCTGTCCGGAAATGAACCGATCTGGGCGGAAACGGTCTCTGCACTGATAGCCAAAAGCAGGGATTCGATTGATGGTCACGGGAAACCCGTCCGTGTTCGGCAGCGTGCGGAAACTATTTTTGAACAGTGCAGGCAGTCGGGATTATTTTCCGGGAGTGACGGAGAACTTGCATCGGCATGCTACCCGTCGGTCCGGGAAAGGGCAGAGCAGGCCGATCTTCTGAGAAGCCATTACAGCCGCCGCAGCCGGTCGGTCATTCTGCCGGATACATTTTCACTCGGGGACAGCCGATCGCTGCTTGATACACTTTTTATCGAACTGGGCCAGTCGGTGCCCGGCAACGGCTACCGGGGACTTGCCCGCTTTTTTTTGGATGGGATCAGGGAAGGCGGAGAAGAAAGCCTCCGCAGCCTTTTTTTGTATTTGCAGGAAAAAGGGGTGCCCGATCAGGAAACAGCCGACCTGATCCGCGCCGAATGGTTCGACCCGTCCGAGTGGTTTCAACTCGTCGATTCCCTGCCCCTTGTTTCGGAAAGCGGTCAGAGAGATCGGGATCTGAAGGCTTTCAAATCGACCTGGGATTACAAAACCCGGCTGATCGGACTGTTTGATTCTGTTTTTTCACGGCCCGTTTGACGGGGAAAGCGAGTGAACAGCCATGGCGGCGGGAGAGAACCTGCGTTTCAATCGAATACTTTTCCAGTATGATCTCATTCCACTGAAAATGGATCCGTTCGGAAACGTGATTAAAGTGGAAACGGCGAACGGTACATTCGCACTGAAGCAGAAAAAACTGACGGACCGGCAGATCAGGCATCTGCACAGGGCCTATTCTCTGGCCGGACGGATGATTATCGACGCTGTCGGTCCGCTTCCTTCCAAATACGGAGATCTTGTTATCCGCGGCGAAGAGAACAGTTTTTATTTAATGCCCTGGTTTGAGGAAACCGTATCCGATTCGGATCTGCCCGAACGCTATCGCCATTTGTTTGTACGGGCCGCCCAGCTGCACCGGCAGACGCTTCAGGAGGAAAAGGAAGCAGCCGATCTGTTTGCCGCGGCGGCTCAAACGGTCGGTGCCGGGCAGGTTCAATGGGAACGCTTCCTGAACAAGGCGGAGCATCATGTCTATCCTTCCCCGTTCGAACAGTGCGTTCTTAATTTTGCCGCCGCCGGTCTCAATAATATGCAGCGGGCATTTGATTATTTTTCCAAAGGGCAGGAAAAAAATGAAGACGGATCGGGGAAAAAACTGCGGCGTGCGCTCTGCCACGGCCGCCTGAGCCCGCTTCATCTGCTGATTGAAGGGGAAAAGAGCTTTTTATGCAATTTTGAAGAGTGCGAAGAAGATTTTTTTATCGTGGAAACAGCCGCTTTATTTGAGCAGACGAGCGTGATGCTTTCTCCCGCCGGCGAGTCCTGGGACCGGCTGCTGCGTTCTTATTTTTCAGAATGCCCGCTGAACGGAGAAGAGCCGGACTTTCTGTTTCATTCGCTGCTCTGTCCGAGAGCTCCGCTTGCCCTGATCGGAGAATATCAGGAAAACAGGGATCACAGCGAACAATGGTATACAAAGAGATGGATGAGGCTGAGCCGCGCTTATATGGAAATGATCGGCCGGCTGCAAAAGTTCCTCGATCAGAAAAAAGAAGAGGAGACGGCAAAAGAAGAAGAACAGGGGGAAAAAGAATAGCCGCTACAGCCATTTTTTCAGAAAAGCGATGTAAATGAAAAAAAGAATGGCGGCAATCAGCACATCGAAAGTTGTCGGGATGAAAATGGCCCGTATCAACTGAAAGATGGCCAATGGAAGAACAATGACGCCCAGGCCTTCACGGATTTTTTTGAAAACGGGAGGAAAATGATTTTTTTTGAACAAGAGATGTCCTCCTTTCTTTGATCGGGTCTTTGCTTCAGTCTATGAAAAACAACGGGCCCCGGTGCAGCACCGCCCTGTACAGTAAAATGTATGAATGATTGACGAAACGAGAATAAAATATATATAATAATAATTACAAAACTTAAATGCTGAGACAGGGAGTAGTACATGTCTTTATGCTGGAAGCGAACGGATGAACGGTCCGCTCGCTGTGAGAGAGGGAAACCGGTGCGCTGAGAGGTTTCTCCTGCTGCCGGAGTGGAAGTTGCCCTTGAGCAGTCCTGCTGAAACGCACCATTCAGGCGGAGTAGGGAGGTCCGGGAACCCGTTATCAATTATGAAGTGTGCACGGCTGTGCAAATAAAGGTGGTACCACGGAGCTTTCTTCGTCCTTGCGATGAAGAGGGCTTTTTTAGTTTAACGGAATATAAGGGAGCTGTAAAAATGGCGGAAAACGAAATGGCAACGAAATACGATCCAAGTCTGACCGAAGAAAAGTGGTATAAGACATGGCGGGAAAGAGGGTACTTTAAGGCGGACGGGGATCCGGCAAAGAAACCGTATTCGATCGTCATCCCGCCTCCCAATGTGACGGGCAAACTGCACCTCGGGCATGCGTGGGACACGACAATGCAGGATCTGTTAATACGGTTCAAAAGAATGCAGGGCTATGATGCGCTTTATCTTCCGGGCATGGACCATGCGGGCATTGCCACACAGGCAAAGGTTGATGCCAAGCTGAGAAAAGAAGGCAAATCGCGTTACGACCTCGGGCGCGAGAAGTTTCTCAAGGTGGCCTGGGACTGGAAGGAAGAATATGCTTCTTTTATCCGCAAACAATGGGCAAAGCTCGGCCTTTCTCTCGATTACTCAAGGGAAAGGTTTACGCTCGACGAGGGATTGTCGCGTGCCGTCCGCAAAGTATTTGTCTCGCTTTATGAAAAAGGCCTGATTTACAGGGGCGCGTATATCATCAACTGGGATCCGGCTGCGCGGACGGCGCTGTCCGATATCGAAGTCATATACAAGGAGATACCCGGTTTTCTCTGGCATATCAACTATCCTCTGTCCGACGGTTCGGGCTCTATTCAGATTGCGACGACGCGGCCGGAAACGATGCTCGGCGATACGGCGATCGCTGTTCATCCGGATGACGAACGCTATCGGGACGTCGTCGGAAAAACCGCCATTCTGCCTATTGTCGGCAGGGAAATTCCGATCATTGCCGACAGTTACGTCGACCGTTCTTTCGGGACCGGAGCCGTAAAAATAACGCCGGCCCATGATCCGAATGACTTTGAAGTCGGCAACCGCCATGATCTCCCCAGAATTCTCGTTATTGACGAGTCCGGCAAAATGAATGAAAATGCCGGCAAATATCAGGGACTGGACCGCGATGAATGCCGGAAACGGATCGTCAGCGATCTGGAGAAAAGCGGTGCGCTGGCTTATACGGAAGAACATGTCCACGCTGTCGGGCACTCGGAACGCACTGGTGTTGTTGTCGAACCGATTCTATCGACGCAATGGTTCGTCAAAATGAAACCGCTGGCCGAGGCATCGCTGGATATCCAGAAAACGGACGGCAAGGTCCATTTTGTTCCGGAACGGTTTGAAGGAACGTACAGGCACTGGATGGAAAATATCCGCGACTGGTGCATTTCCCGGCAGCTGTGGTGGGGGCACCGGATACCGGCATGGTACCATAAACGGACCGGCGAAGTGTATGTCGGGATGGAAGCGCCGAAAGATATCGAAAACTGGAAACAGGATGAGGACGTGCTTGACACATGGTTCAGTTCCGCCCTTTGGCCGTTCTCAACGATGGGCTGGCCGGACGAAGAAAACCCTGATTTCAAGCGGTATTTTCCAACCGATGCGTTGGTAACCGGCTACGACATCATCTTCTTCTGGGTGGCGCGCATGATGTTCCAGTCGACTGAGTTTACGGGAAAAAGCCCGTTCCGCGACGTCCTGATCCATGGCCTTGTACGCGATGAACAAGGACGGAAGATGAGCAAATCGCTCGGGAACGGCATTGACCCGATGGATGTTATTAAACGTTACGGAGCAGACGCACTGCGCTATACACTGGCGACGGGAACGACTCCGGGTCAGGACCTGACTTTTCAGTGGAGCAAGGTCGAGGCGAACTGGAATTTTGCCAATAAGATCTGGAATGCGTCGCGCTTTGCAATCATGAACCTGGACGGCTTTTCGTTTGACGACATCGATCTGACCGGCGGCAAATCCGTCGCCGACCGCTGGATTTTAGCGCGGCTGAACCTGACGATTGAAAAAGTGACCGCGCTCTATGAGAGTTATGATTTCGGCGACGCCGGGCATTATCTCTATCAGTTCATCTGGGACGATTTCTGCGACTGGTATATCGAGATGGCCAAGCTGCCGCTCTATGGAGCAGACGGGCCGGCCAAGAATACCGCCAGATCGGTTCTGACCTATGTACTTGACAAAGTACTGAAGCTGCTTCATCCGATCATGCCTTTTATTACCGAGGAAATCTGGCAGCACCTGCCGCACAGCGGCGAAACGATCATGCGCAGCGAATGGCCGGACAGCGCAGCGGAATGGACCGACCCGGCTGCGGAAGAGGAAATGGCGCTTTTGCAGAATATTATCCGCTCCGTACGCAACATCCGCTCGGATAATCATGTCGCGCCTAAAAAACCGGTCGCAATACTGATCCGGAGCGCTTCCGAAAAAGAGACAGGTATTCTGAATCGGAACAGGATCTACATTGAACGCTTCTGCAATCCCTCCTCTCTTGAGATCGGGACAGACGTCCGCTCTCCGGAGAAAGCAGTGTCCGCCGTTGTAACCGGGGCAGATGTCTATCTTCCGCTTGAAGGACTGATTAATCTTGATGACGAAATACAAAGGCTGGGCAAGGAACTGGATAAAATGAATGCGGAAGTGGACCGGGTCCGGAAGAAACTGGGCAATCCGCGTTTCGTCGATCAGGCTCCGGAGCAAGTGGTCGGCAGGGAACGTGAGAAAGAAAAAGATTATTTGCAGAAACGGGATAAAATTCAGGCGAGAATGGCTGAGTTAAAAGCCTGACAGTGGACATTTGACGTCCGGTGCCGGAAAATGAACGGTGATGGGAAGCGGTTTCCACTGCCGTTTATTGATCATATGGGGGTTATGCCATGTTTACAACAATTGAAGAGACACTTCAGTGGATTCACGGGCTGATTCCGCATGGAATTAAACCCGGCACAAAGAGGATGGAATGGATGCTGGCCAGAATCGGCCGCCCTGAGCGGAAGATCCGGGCCGTGCATGTCGGAGGAACGAACGGCAAAGGATCGACGGTCTGTTACCTGTGGCATATTTACCAGGAGGCCGGCCTCAAGGTCGGCACATTTATCTCGCCTTATATTACGTCTTTTAATGAACGGATCATGGTAAACGGCCGGCCGATCAGCGATCAGGACCTGATCGAAGCTGCCAATATTGTCTATCCGCTGACTCAGGCGGTCAATGCCGAGACGGATCTGGGCGAGCCGACTGAATTTGAAGTCGTGACGATGCTTAGTTTTGTCTATTTCGGGAAACTGAATAAATGCGATCTGGTGATTTATGAGGTCGGCCTCGGCGGCCGTCTTGACTCCACGAATGTGATTCATCCGCTTGTTTCTGTGATTACGAACGTTGCCATGGATCATATGAAACAGCTGGGCAATACGATCACCGGCATTGCCCGGGAGAAGGCGGGAATCATCAAGAACGGCGTCGGTATTGTCACGACCGCGGAAGATCCCGATGCGCTGGCGGTCATCCGTCAGACGGCCGAAGCCAAAAAGGCGAATCTGTATGTTCTTGGCGAAGCGTTTCGGGTCAAATCGCTCGGCCATGATGAAACAGGGGAACATTTCAGCTTTGACGCTTTCTATCTGCATGAACCGGATCTGGCCATTCGCATGAAAGGCGAGCATCAGCTGAAAAATGCCGCAGCTGCATTAATGGTTGTCGAGTATCTGCAGACCTTTTATAACATTTTAGTACAAAAAGACGAAATCAGATCGGGACTGCAGAAAACGATCTGGCCGGGGCGCTTTGAGCGCGTGTCGGAAAAACCTCTGATCATTATCGACGGCGCCCACAATGTCCAGGGCACCGAAGCGCTTGTCAAAACCGTGATGCGCTATTATCCGGACCGTCAAGTTCATGTGCTCTATGCGGCGCTTAAGGACAAGCAATACAGGCAGATGGTTCAGATCATCGGGAGGGCGGCCGCAGATCTCACATTGACGACATTCGCCTATCCCCGTGCGGCGGGGAGCGAACTGCTCTACGCGGCATCCGGGCACGACAGAAAAAGGGAGATTGCGGACTGGAAGGAAGCACTGAATCGACTGATCCGCGAAACGGGAGAAAACGATATGCTGCTGATCTGCGGATCGCTCTATTTCGTTTCTGAGGTACGGCACTATCTGCTGGATCCAGTATACAGCCGGATGCGTTAATCATAAAAAAGGTCTTTTTTACCTGTTCGTTCGATTGAAACATTCACGTCCTGCCCGCCTGCCGCTGCCGGAATCCGTGATTATCAATCGTTGCGTGCGGTTTTATCGACCGCC
The DNA here is from genome assembly GCF_028765345.1 of Sporolactobacillus sp. CQH2019. Lineage (GTDB taxonomy): Bacteria > Bacillota > Bacilli > Bacillales > Sporolactobacillaceae > Sporolactobacillus. The sequence continues at coordinate 199,732 of NZ_JARAJZ010000002.1, read as the reverse complement.
GCAGGTTATCGGCCGTTATGCAAAGCTTATCGACTGATAGACCCGCTGATCCGGCCGGAAGGAGAGCCCATTTGGCCGATAGACTTGCTGATCCGGCCGGAAGGAGGGCCCATTTGGCCGGAAGACCCACTGATCTGGCCGGAAGGAGGGCCTATTTGGCCGGAAGACCCGCTGATCCGGCTGGAAGGAGAGCCCATTTGGCCGGAAGACCCGCTGATCCGGCCGGAAGGAGCCTCTATTTGGCCGATTTAACGGTTGCAAGGAGCAGTTTAATGGTCGTGTCCATTTTAACGGTCGGAGCGCCCGGATTTTCGGTCGTTATACAGAGTTTATCGACCATGAGAGGCAGTTTATCGATCATTTTGGCCGATTTAACGGTTGCAAGGAGCAGTTTAACGGTCGTGTCTATTTTAACGGTCGGAACGCCCGAATTTTCGGTCGTTATACAGAGTTTATCGACCATGAGAGGCAGTTATCGATCATTTTGGCCGATTTAACGGTCATTGGGAGCAGTTTAACGGTCGTGTCTCTATTTTAACGGTCGGAGCGCCTGGATTTTCGGTCGTTATGCAGAGTTTAACGGCCGTTACGTGCCGTTGAGCCGAATCAGATGCTGCCGGCAGAGCGCACGCCGCCTCAATTATCTTTTTAAAATGTATATTCGCTGAATAAAGAGAATACAAACGTTTTTTAGTAAGAAAAGCCTTGCAACCTGTTAGTCCGGGTTGTAAGGCTTCTTTTTTAGTAAGAAAAATCAGATGTTTCGAAAAACCTTCCATTATTTATATTATTTTGTTACAATACACTTAGTCAAAAAGTATGAGTTTGATCGGAATGAATCGCACATCTTGACAAAAAAAGGGGGAAGTGCGATTGAATAAAATAAGAGAACGAGCGATAGGACTGATCTGGTTCGTCACGGTTTCTGTTTCTTTTCCGCTTATATACGTGGCTAATCCGCCGAAAAACGATTCCGTTTCCTCGATTCTCACTGTGGGTCTTGTTTTCATGATCACCGCTCTTTTCAGTTTCAAGGTGAAAGGAACGGATATTATTGTTCTTCAGGGAATCGGTCTTGCTGCGTTCCTCATTTTCGGACTGTTTGTCGAGGCCTTAATGACACAATTCGGCATCCTTGTTTATTTGCTGTCCCAACGGATCGGCAGAAACGAAATATATCGCATTCCTCTGAATTCTCTGATGTTCCTTGCGGTCTCCGTCTCTGCTGCCCTCACTTATTACGGGCTTGGAGGAAGAACAGAAGAAATAGGAAGCAGTCTGCTCACCGTAAATCTTATCCCGGTTTTTGGTTATTATCTGGCTTCCTATGTGGTGAATGAGATTTTTTTATATTCTTATCGCAGTTGGTTTCTCCCCGGAACGAGAAAAGTAAAAGTCATCGAAAGAGACAGCGTCTGGGAAATCGCCGCGACTTTTTTGATGATGCCACTCGGAATTGCTTTTTACTACATGTATTCAATCAGAGGCCTGCCCGGGATGTTTATTATTGCAATCCCGATGGTCGCTTTGTCGATGGTCATCCGGAGTATCAGCAGCAGTCAGGAACTGGTCCGCTTTTTACAAAAGGTGAACCATCTTGGGCAGAAGCTGACGGGAGAGCTTTCAGCTGAAAACGTCCTTGATTTGTTTTTTGATCGGGTCCCTGAAATGATCCCGGCCGATTATTTGTACATTGTCAGTTACGCGCAGCCTGATAAACCGAAAATCGTCCGTCTTTACCGGCGGGATGACGGCGGAAATTTTATACCGTTTCAGAAGGAGGCCGATGTCAGCCTTCATGTATATCGTGAAGGCAAACCGGTCATGGGTCTGAAGAATAAAAGCAGCTATCCTTTTCTGCAGGCTCTTTCGGCAGGGAACGCCCGGTCTTTTCTTTCTGTGCCGATGATATATCACGACCAGGTCATCGGTGTCCTGACCCTTGCTTCCGACATGAACAAAGCCTACACTAAGACCAATCGCATCGGTATAGAGATTATCGGTGACTTTCTCGCCATTGCACTTGAAAACGCCCGTAACTTTGAAATACGGAAAAAAGAAAGCGAAAGGTGCCCCCTGACCGATCTTTACAACTACAGATATCTGATGAAGGCGCTGACGCGTATTTTCAGTGATCCTGCATCGGCGGTTTTTTCCATTATCATGATGGACATTGATAATTTTAAGGCGGTGAACGATACATTCGGTCATCAAAACGGCAACGCCGTGCTGATCGGCGTTGCCGACAGGCTTCGCAGGACGGTTGGGAACAAAGGGATCATTGCCCGTTATGGAGGGGAGGAATTTACGGTTATTTTGCCGGAAATGGATCAGAATCTCTGCTTTGCGATGGCGGAATCGATCCGGCAGGCGGTCGCCTCCGAACCCTTCATGATCTATATTGAGAATGAACGCCGTTACAAGCAGATCAGAATTACGATCAGTCTGGGGACGTCGACCGCACCCCTGGATGCCGAAGATCCGACGGAACTGATTAACAATGCCGATCATGCGATGTATGCCGGCGCTAAGCGCAAGGGGAAAAACCGCGTCGCCCGCTTTGTTTAACGGGCCGTTTCATAAGTAATATTAAGGTCTTTGATTTAGTTATAACGCGATGATACATTCGAATCATTTCTCTGCTACCCATCATTTACCCATACCCATCATTCATTTTTGAATCCTTCCACCGGACGTACCGAGCGGATCCGTTATCTGTATAGCGTTTGTATTGGCTGATGCCGGATCTTAACTGGATCGAAGAAAGCAGTGAAAATTGTGGCGCTTTTTTGTTCGACGGCCATCGACTTTGTTTTACAATCTTCTCTGCACCCGGAAGCTATTTCCCGCGAAATAGCGAACGAAAAAGCCGGCCTCCCTCTGTTTACGGGCCGTACAGCCGGGCAATCATCGGTAAAAGGCTCCATCCGTCAGCAACGTGCCGGCATCAATTAACATTTTTAGGACAATACGTGTAATCATCGGAACTTAATCCGTTTTTTAAAACTGGCAGCGGCCGTTCATTTGCGAATAATCGCGACGATCATCTAAGGAATTGTCAAAATTCAGGAGCATTTGATCAGACTGGATGTACAGGATGAATGAGCGTATTCTGTAAAATAACAGCGAAAAAAAAAGGAAGCGAGACGACATAGGTCTCGTCCTTTTTTGTCTGCTCTATGCTATCCTTTATCGGAAGAAATCCTGTTTTCCGTCTCGACGAAAGGAGAAATGGATTTGGACGATCAGAAAAAAAAGTCGCCGCAGGTAATCATTCGGTTCAATGGAGAAAAGCATACGCTTGAAGAATGGGCAAAGCGGGAAACGGCTGCGGATAAAGAAAAAGATTTGGACTGGAGCCGTGCCTTTCCAAAGAATCCGGATACTGCCGATAGAGACGACAGCATATATAAGCATCATAAGGCAAATCGGACTGAACCTTACTTTCATATCGGGCGCATGTTCGGCCGGAGGAAAACAAATTGGCTTCCGGGCCGAAGAGCGATCCGCGGAACGCTTTATACGGTCAGATACTTCTGGCTTCCGGCGGCGGCGGCCGTTATTGTCGGCCTGTCAATCGGCCTGTCAATGCTGCTTGTTTTTACCGGGCAGAACCGGCCGGAACAGGCAGCCTGGACGTCCGGGACCGTTCGTTCATCGACTGCGGGGTCATCGCTTTCTTCTCCCCTTACACAGCGGAGCCTCGCCCTTTCCGTCTACGTAGTTCAGACAGGCGTCTATACAACGCAGACGGCCGCCGGACAGGCTGCGTCGCGGCTCAGAAATGAAGGCGTAGCAGCCGTCACTTTTAACCAGGGCAATGCGGATATTTTCATAAGTGCCGCTTCGACGGCTTCCGGGGCCGCAAAATTAGCCGGATATTTTAAAAATCAGGGGATACCGGTATACCAGAAAAACGTTCAGTTCAGTGCATCAGCGAATCCGGCAGTCTTAAAGGACAGCCGCACGGCTTCTTTTGCCGCTCGCGGCAGGGCTCTGGTACAGGAGCTGCTTCAGATCTCGGAAGAAGCCGCCGGCAATCGGTTTTTCCCTTCCAGTCAAGCAGTTGCCCAAATGGACAGGCTTCTTAAAGATTGGAAACTGCCGGCCGCCGGTGCCTTAAGCGGCAGCAACAGGCAAACGGCCGTTAATTTTCAGAAGAGCGTTAATACGGCTGCGAGCAGGGCGCGTGCGATGCGGGCAAAGGGAACGGGCGCGACTTTTAACAGCTACCAGCAGTCTCTTCTCGAGGCAATTATGTCATATCGCGATCTGATCGGAAAAGAATGATCCGAACTGGAAATAAGTAATAAGACATGTTTTTGAATTATATTGTCATAAATGAGAAAATCCCGTCGAAAATAGATAAAGACAGCGATAGAAATGATCTTTTTCCATATTTTTCTCTCTGCAGGAATCTGCCGGAAGAGGTATGTTAGAACCAAACAGCAGCGGCACGGATTGCCGGGGAAGGAGGCAATCTGCCTGGCGGAGGGAGAATCGATCGATGAGTGAACACGTGATGATGAAAGATGTACCGAATGAGGAGCGGCCGAGAGAACGGCTGATCCGTGAGGGAGCAAATTCGCTGTCGAACCGGGAACTGCTGGCCATTATCCTCCGATCGGGGACCAAAAACGAGTCGGTGCTCCGGCTTTCGGAACGGCTCATCAGCCATTTCGAAGGGCTGGATCTTCTGAGGGACGCCAGCGTTGAAGAACTGAGAAAGGTCCGGGGCATCGGGACGGCCAAAGCGGTTCAGCTGCTCGCCAGTTTCGAAGTGGGCAGGCGTATGGCCCGGCTGCGCACCGAAGCGCACTATACCGTTCGCTCCCCTGAAGACGGGGCCAATTTTGTTATGGAAGAAATGCGGGTGCTGAAACAGGAGCATTTCATCGCCCTTTTTCTGAACACCAAAAACCAGGTCCTTCATAAAACAACGATCTTCATCGGCAGCCTTAACTCGTCGATTGTCCATCCCCGCGAGGTGTTCAAAGAAGCGGTCAGGCGTTCGGCGGCAGCGATCATTTGCTTTCACAATCATCCGAGCGGCGATCCGTCGCCGAGCCGGGAAGATATTGAGGTTACAAAGAGGCTGGTTTCATGCGGGAGAATATTAGGCGTTGACGTGCTTGATCACATCGTGATCGGAGATCGAAAATTTGTCAGCCTTAAGCAAAAAGGTATGATGTAGCTCTATGTTTTTAAGAATAACTAATATATAATTAATGTTATGAGTTTCGCAAGTTGAAGGGAGATTACATAGATGTTTGGCGGATTTTCAAAGGATATGGGGATAGACCTCGGAACAGCGAACACGCTGGTTTACGTTAAAGGAAAGGGTGTCGTTGTCAGAGAGCCGTCCGTTGTAGCATTGCATACAGATACGGGAGTTATCGAGGCTGTCGGCAGCCCCGCTAAAAATATGATCGGCAGAACACCCGGCAATATAGTCGCCGTCCGTCCGATGAAAGACGGCGTCATCGCCGATTTCGATACGACGGCAACCATGATGAAATACTTTATCAATGAGGCGCAGAAACAGCGCTCGATGTTTTCGCGCAGGCCGAATGTGATGGTCTGTGTACCGTCGGGAATTACGGCTGTGGAGAAGCGGGCGGTGGAAGATGCCACCAAACAGGCAGGCGCAAGAGAAGCGTATACGATTGAAGAACCCTTTGCCGCCGCAGTAGGTGCGGATCTCCCGGTCTGGGAACCGACCGGCAGTATGGTGGTCGATATCGGCGGCGGAACGACGGAAGTCGCAATCATTTCACTGGGCGGCATCGTCACCAGCCAGTCGATCCGGGTTGCCGGAGACGATATGGACGAAGCGATTATTCAATACATTAAGAAGACGTACAATCTGATGATCGGTGAACGGACGTCGGAAAATTTAAAAATTCAGATCGGCTCGGCCGGCCATTCCGATGAGATCGAAAGCACTTCGATGGAAATACGCGGGCGCGATCTTTTAACAGGACTGCCGAAAACCATTGAAGTCACGGGGAAAGAGGTTGCCTCGGCGCTGAAGGATACAGTAAATCAGATTATTGAGGCTGTGAAAGTGACACTTGAAAAAACGCCTCCGGAACTTGCGGCGGATATCATGGACAGAGGCATTGTACTGACGGGCGGCGGTGCGCTCCTGAACAATCTCGATCATGTGCTGAGCGACGAGACCAAGATGCCGGTGGTGGTTGCGGAGAACCCTCTGGACTGCGTAGCTATCGGTACCGGCCGTTCCTTGGAAAATCTGCATCTTTTTCGTTCAAAATCGAGGATAACCGCATCCTCAAGCAGAAAATAACTCTGAAAATCAATGTAACGACTGAGCAGGTGTATTCATGCCTTCATTTTTTTCAAACAAAAAACTGATTGTTCTTCTTGCAAGCCTTGTCGTTTTGATTGTGCTGATCAGTTACTCGTTCAGGCAGGGAACCAAATCGTCATGGCCGGAACAATTTGTGCAGGACACGGTAGGATGGTTTCAATATGTGATGAATGTGCCCGCTCAATATGCAGCGGGTTTCTTTCAGAATGTCGGTGATATCAGCAATGCGTATAAAGAGAATCAGAAACTGAAGGCAGACCTGGCCGACTATGCGCGGGTCGAACAGGAGAACAGGGATATTACCCAGAGATACAATGACTTGAAGAAACTGATGAAAATAGAAAACAGTGCCGATCTTTTCGATTATACAAAGCATACAGCTCTTGTGATCGGACGTTCCTACGATCAATGGAATCAGATTGTGACGGTAGATAAAGGCCGGATTGACGGAATCCGTACCGGAATGCCGGTGGTCGCTCCCGGCGGACTGATCGGCACGGTCTCCCGGACAGGGAATTTTACCAGCGAAATTTCCCTTATTTCCGATAATCAGAATGTCAATCAAATTTCCGCAATCATTCAGAATACAAAAATTTACGGAATGATTGAAGGATTCGACGCGACGAAGGGGCGGCTTTTGTTTCAGAAAATCCCACTCAGTTCCAATATAAAAAAAGGCCAGATTGTCACCACATCCGGACTTAGTGACATGTATCCCGCCGGTTTATTGATCGGCACCGTGACTTCTGTTTCGACGGATCAATACGGCCTGACAAAAGCTGCCGAGGTGAAACCTTCTGCAAATCTCAATGACCTGACTTCTGTCGTCATTATTGAGCGAAAGGCGAAAACGCCTGGTTCTGGAGGGACACTTAATTGAAACAGCTGAAACTTTTTATTATTTTATTTCTGCTTTTTCTTATTCAGGGAACGATTCTGACCCGCCTTCCAATCGGGACAATCTGGAAGTCTGTTCAGATTGTTCCTGATTTTTTGTTTGTTGCTCTGCTTATGATTTCTTTTTTTGCCGGAAGCAGTCTGGCGATGCGATATGCCGTTTTCTTCGGCTTACTGACCGATCTCGTCTATACATCGGTGATCGGGGTCTATGCATTCAGCATGACACTGGCCGTCTATTTGGTTTCTTCCGCCGCCCGCTGGCTGAATCTGAATACGATGACTGTTGTGCTGCTGGCGGGACTCGGCGTCTGCCTGCTTCAGGCCGAGGTGTATCTGATCTATTTGGCGATCGGGCTGACTGCTCAGCCGCCGCTCGATTTTCTTCGGTGGCGCCTTCCGGCGACGTTCCTGCTCAATGCTGCTTTCGCGTTAGTAATCTATTATCCGTTCCATCATTTTCTGCAAGGCATGACCAAGCTGGAAAATAAATAGAATGCCGGCTCTCCGCTTTCATCTGAAGCGGAATGGTTAAAAGAAGGATTTCCTGTACTTCTTATTGAATTCAATCATATCGAGGTGAAAAATCCCGATGTCAGTCAGACAGTCTCTTGTCACGATGAAAGGAAGAAAAGACGGGCTTGTACTGGTCATGGACGATGCCTGCGCCTATGAAGCGCTGCTTCAGGAATTAAAAGAAAAATTGTCGGTTAATCAGCATCTTTACAGGGAAGGCCCCGTGACTTCGGTCAAGGTCCAGGTTGGAAACCGCTACATCAGCGAATCCCAGCGTTCGGAACTGACGGCGATCATCCGCTCGTTTGATCACCTGAAAGTTGATGATATTCAGTCCAATGTGCTGACACGTGAAGAATTTGAAACGGAAAAGTCGAAGGAAAAAATTGTTTCTGTGGCGAGAATGATCCGGTCAGGTCAGGTTCTCTCGGTAGAGGGCGATTTGCTGCTGATCGGCGATGTGAACCCGGGAGGCGTTGTTTCGGCGACCGGCAATATTTTTGTGCTCGGGGCGCTTCGAGGAATCGCCGCTGCAGGAACGCAGGGAAATGAGCGGAATGCGGTGATCGCGGCTTCGATCATGCAGCCGACACAGTTGAAAATCGGGCGGGTCATCAGCAGAACTGAGGAAGAGCCCGCTAATGAAATGAAAAACGACCACGTGCTGGAGTGCGCTTATCTTGATTCGTCTGTCGACAAGATCGTGATCGACCGTCTCCACACTGTTTTGAAAAAAAGGCATTTGTCTTTATTGCTTACGAAACCTTAAATCTTTATAAAGTAGAGAGGTGTTAACTATGGGGGAAGCAATCGTTATAACTTCGGGCAAGGGCGGTGTCGGCAAGACAACAACATCTGCAAATATCGGGACGGTTCTGGCGCTGCAGGGCAAAAAGGTGTGCCTTGTGGATACGGATATCGGTCTGCGTAATTTAGATGTCGTTATGGGACTTGAGAACCGTATCATCTACGATCTTGTCGATGTGGCTTACGGGCGGTGCAAATTAAATCAGGCGCTCGTAAAAGACAAGCGTTTTGACTGCCTTGATCTGCTTCCGGCTGCGCAGACAACAGATAAAAATTCTGTAAAGCCTTCGGAAATGAAAAAGATGGTCGATGAATTGAAAGCGGACTTTGACTACGTGATCATCGACTGCCCGGCCGGCATCGAACGCGGCTTTCAGAATGCAGTGGCCGGTGCGGATCATGCGATTGTAGTTACGACTCCCGAAATATCGTCGGTCCGTGATGCGGATCGAATCATCGGCCTGCTGGAACAGGAAAAAGGAATCACCCCCCCGCGCTTAATTATAAATCGCATCCGTCAGCACATGATTAGAAGCGGAGGAATGCTTGATATTGACGAAATCATGAATATTCTGGCTATTGATCTGCTCGGCATTGTTGTGGATGATGAGAATGTGATTTCTTCGGCAAACAAAGGGGAACCGATTGCCCTCGACCCTTCTTCAAAGGCGGCGCAGGCCTACCGCAACATCGGGCGGCGCATTCTCGGCGAAACCGTTCCTTTAATGGTCATTGAAGAAAAAAGCGGGTTTCTTCATAAGTTCAAAAGTTTGCTCGGTATGAGATAAACGGGGATAATCAGCGAATGTAGCGAAACCGCTGCCATGGGAAGATCTTTTCCGAAAACGGCAGCGGTTTTTTCATGCATCCGTCATTAGAAAACTGAGAATCGGATGGGTTCGAAGAACGGATTCTGCCGCGGTTATTTCTGAACGATCATAATTCTTCCGGAGCCGCATAAAATGTTTAAAAAAGGACAAGCGGGAAGGAAGAAGGAAATGAATGGTTACGATGAATATCGAAGAAGGCATCGGGAACGAAGCAGGAGAACCCTTCAGACGATACGTCCGTCCGGACTGCCGCCGGTACGCGATCTCGGCAGCCCTTATGACCGGTACGGCCCGTCGCCGGGCACCGGAAAAGATCGGCGGTCCGTGTCACTTGCCCGTCGTCTGCTGATCCAGTGCCTGATCTCCGCTCTCCTTTTCTCATCGGTCTATTGGATTGAACAGAATAAGAACGCACGTCTGCTTCCCGCCAAACAATCCATTGTAACGGCGCTGACTCAGGAATTTCAGTTCACTGCCGTCTCCGATTGGTATGAAAAAAATCTGGGGCAGCCCATCAGTTTTCTTCCCGATTTATTAAACGGAAATAAAGGGAATCAGACAGCTTCCGGATCTTCTTCCAATAGTAAGAACGGCGCTTTTGCCGAACCGGTGACCGGCCAGCTGCAGGATCATTTTAATAAACAGACAAACGGGATTACGGTTTCGACGTCGCCGAATTCGACCGTCGAAGCCGCTAAGGACGGATTGGTCGTGTTCGTCGGCCAGAAAAGCAAAATAGGCAAGACGGTTATTATACAGCATCAGAACAGTGATGAATCATGGTACGGGGAGCTGAATCAGGTTAATGTCAAGGTTTATGATTTTGTCAAACAGGGTCAGAAAATAGGAACGACAGGCGGCAGCGGCAAGCGGGGAACGTTTTATTTTGCTCTGAAGAAAGGACAGAAGTTTATCGATCCTATCCAGGTGATGTCTTTTGATTAATTTTCTGATTTCAAAGAAAATCAGAATTCACCCGTTGTTTTGGCTGGTCATTGCGGCAGGAATTGTGACGGGCCGCTTTTGGGAAACGGCGATCGCTTTTACCCTTGTTCTGATTCATGAGTGCGGACATGCTGCTGCAGCTCTTTACTTCGGCTGGCATCTCACCTCGATCGAACTGCTGCCCTTTGGCGGCGTAGCTAAGATTGATGAAGAGGAGGAGCATTCTTTTAAACAGGAGTGCCTGGTTGTCCTGGCCGGGCCGCTTCAGCATGTTTGGCTGCCTCTCCTTTCTCCGGTCCTGTCCGCGCTGCCGTTCTGGAACGGAACCATGCATCAATTGTTTATCGATCAGAACAACGCTCTGCTGTTTTTCAACATGCTGCCGATCTGGCCCCTGGACGGCGGCAGGCTGCTTCATCTATTTCTGCAGAAAAATGTCCCGTTCAAACCGGCGTATGAAAAGGTGCTTCTGTTCTCGCTGGTGTCACTGATTTTGTTCAGCCTGATTATTTTGTATTTTTTCCCGTTTTCAGCAAACTTGTGGGTTGTTATTCTGTTTATTTTAGTGTCTCTTTATAATGAACGCCGTATCCTTTCCTTTCGTTTTCTTCGTTTTCTGCTGGCTGTTTCGCGCAGAAAAAGGCCGTGTTCAAAAGTCAGGACGCTGATGGTTCAACCGGACATGCCGATTCCCGCCGTTCTTTTGAAGTTTTACAAGAATTCCGAACACCGGATAAAAGTTGAAGGAAACATCCGAAAAACGATCGACGGAAAGGCTCTGGCCACCGCTTATTTCAGCGGGCTTTCCGCGGGGACGACCATCGATGAATACGTGCCTGAATGATTGCCCGAATGCCGGATGCATTGCGCCTGCTCCCGATTTTTGCGATAATTATCTGAAAGGGCGGGAGAAAAGGTGATTCTGTGCGTGAAGAAAGCTATACAATTGTTGTTGATAAAGAAGAAAAGGGCGTTCGTGCCGCTTTTCTGAAAAATAACGATGTGCTCTCTTTTTATTTCCGGCCGTTTTCGCGACAGGTCGGCGCGGGCGATATTTGTCTGGGGAAAGTAACCGGCGACCGGCTTCGCCAGGTGGGCTGGTTCATGGACCTGGGACACGGGCGGAGCGGATTCCTGCCCGCCAATAAGATCGTATCCCGCCGTCAGCCGGAGCCCGGAGAATTCCGCATCGTCCAGATTGAAAAAGAGGAGAGTGCCGGGAAAACGGCCGGGCTCACGGAACAGATTCAGATCATCGGCAAAGGAATTATTTATCTGCCCTTCGGCCGCTATATCGCTGTTTCACATAAAATCAGCGAACATCGCGATCTTTTTCGGGAACGGGCCTCGGAATGGTGCGTTTCTCCCGAAGGTGCGATTGTACGGACAATGGGTGCACGGATGGATGTCGGCCGGCTTCATAATGAGTTCCAGAAACTTAAAGCACGATGGAGAAAAATCAGTGAAGACGGCGGCCGGATGAACCGCCCCGGGTTAATCAGACGGCAGCTGTCCTTTATCGCCTGGATTTTAAACGAAAATCATTTTCCGGCGTCCTGTACTGTCTACACCAATCTGCTTCTTGATGATACCGGCCTCCCGGATCATGTATCGGTCAACTATCAGCCGGACGGGAACAATCTCTTTGCCCGGCATAATCTAAACGGCGTTTTTGAGGCGTCGCTGCGTCCGCTTGTCCCGCTTCACGGCGGCGCGTCGCTGATCATTGATTACACCGAAGCACTGACGGCGATCGATGTGAACTCCGGATCGGCGCCGTTCCGGCAAGGATGGAAGGCCACGGCTCTGGATATTAACCGGTCGGCCGCGCGTGAGATTGCCAGACAGCTTCGGCTCAGAGAAATAGGCGGCATGATTGTCGTTGATTTTCTGCATCTGAACGACAGCAGCAGCCGGGAGAAAGTCCTGGAATATCTGAAAGCCGCGGTTCGTGACGATCCGGCCACTGTAAAGATTTTCGGCTATACAAAACTTGGATTGGTTGAACTGACGAGAAAGAGGCGGCGGTACGGATTAATGGACCGCGTGATCGAACGGCAGAGACAGGAAGAATATCGTTGACAAAACACGGAAAACTGTGATAAAATGCCTCTGTCATGTTTAAAAATGACAGAAAGGGAGCCTCTCGCTCCAACCGCACAAAAAAGGTAAAAGCATTCCTGTCCAAAGGACGGAAGGAAGAAAAAAACGTGCGGCAACCTGCTGCACGGCCGGTGTCTTTTGGCATTTACTAAAAGCCTCGGGGCTGCCTTGTTTTGGCGAGTCTGAGATCATAAAGGAGGTGCATTCGAATGTACGCAATCATTGAAACGGGCGGAAAACAGCTGAAGGTTGAAGAAGGCAAGTCGATTGTTGTTGAAAAGCTTGCGGCTGAAGCCGGCGATACGGTGACTTTTGACAAGGTGCTTTTCATCGGCGGCGAGGAGATTAAAGTCGGGGCTCCGACGGTGGAAGGTGCCAGTGTCACTGCTAAAGTCGTTGAACAGGGCCGTGACAAAAAAATCATTATCTTCAAATTCAAGAAGAGAAAACATTACCGCCGCAAACAGGGGCATCGTCAGCCGTTTACGAAAGTCACGATTGAAAAGATCAACGCGTAAGGGTGAGAAATATGATCATCCTGACGGTCGATCGCAATCGTAAGCGGGAAATTACTGCTTTTAAATTAACCGGACATGCCGGCAGCGGGCCTTATGGTTATGACCTTGTCTGCGCGGCAGTTTCCGCCGTTTCGTTCGGTGCTTTAAATGCCGTCGAGTCGCTGACGGGGACCAGAATGAAAGTATGTCAGGCGGAACAGGGCGGTTTTCTGGAATGCACTTGTCCTGAAGATGCCGCAGAGGATGTCCGGAATAAAACGCAGCTGATTCTGGAAGCGATGCTCGTGTCCATGAAGACAATTGAAACGTCTTACGGAGATTATATAAAAATTCATGATGAGGGAGGTGCCGGACATGCTGAAACTTGATCTGCAGTACTTTTCATCTAAAAAAGGTGTCGGCAGCACAAAGAACGGGCGCGATTCGATCTCAAAGCGTCTCGGCGCCAAGCGGGCGGACGGCCAGCTTGTAACGAGCGGTTCCATCCTGTTCCGTCAGCGCGGTACGAAGATTTATCCGGGTACAAATGTCGGCCGCGGCGGAGACGATACGTTGTTTGCCAAAGCAGACGGAATTGTGAAATTTGAGAAATTCGGCCATGACCGCAAGAGGGTCAGTGTTTATCCGGTAGAAGCCGTTAAGGAAGCGTGATTGCGCTGCTCTATGGTTGACGGCCTGACAGGGCCCCAAAGAGAATCAATATAATGAAACGGCGGGTGTTTTTTGCGTGTGCAAAGATCGCCCGCTGTTTTTTGTACAGAAGAATTGAAGCTGACCGGCATGATCCTTCTTTATCTGTCTCTGTGAGCATGTCTGCGGCTCATCCGGGGATCAGTCCGGGCGAGGTCTTCCGAATGGAGACTATGAGGCTTCCGACCCTATCCGGGATGCCCCCTCGATCCTGAGGCGATTCTTTCCGAGTTTAAGACGAACCGGGAGTGCCTTCCTATCGGGCCTGTGGGTACAGCGTTCATGCGCCGACGGATTATACGGAGAGCGATCATGGGCTCGGGTTATCCGGTGACCCGTTTTTTCTGTTATACTAAAGGGCAAGGTATGGCCGGGGAGGGCGAGAAGCCAATGTTTGATGAAAAGACGGGAGTCAAATTGATCGGTTCTGCCAGACATGTGCTGCTCAACGATCTGCAGCTGATCAAAGGCTATCTTTATATGCGGCAGCCGGAGAAAGCGAATTCGGTCATGGACCGGATGACGGATTATCTACGGAATCAGGCCCGTCTCTCTCATCTGCAGATTCCCAAATGCACCTTTTTTCTTATAACCTACGGCTGGGCTTCTCATCCGTTTCAGCTTTCTCTTGAAGTTGACGGTCCCGAGAAAAATCTTGGGCGGCACGATCAGGCGCTGACGGAGTTTTTTCAGGAACTGCTTTTTCTTTTTGAAGAGCAGGACCTGGAAACGACGGATAATTTTGTCAAAATTCGCTTTGAGACCGGGGACCCGGAGGTAGACATTCAAATCGTACATACGGGAAAACTGGCCGATGCAAGGGAAGCGGAGGAAAAGCTTATGGCAATAAAACTGAATCAATCGCTGGAATGGGTCAAACACTATATAACAAATAGCCGTGTCGGTGGAAGGACGAGGTGGGTCATTTGTTTGTCGATCAAGTAACCGTGTACGTCAAAGGCGGAGACGGCGGTAATGGAATGGTTGCCTTCAGGCGCGAAAAATATGTGCCCGACGGCGGTCCGGCCGGCGGGGACGGCGGAAAAGGAGCGGATGTCGTTTTTGAAGTAAACGAAGGCTTGCGGACGCTGATGGATTTCCGTTACAAGCGTCATTTCAAAGGGGAAAGAGGGGAGAACGGCAAGCCGAAAAATCAGTACGGCAGGAACGCGAAAAATCTGACTGTGCTTGTTCCCCCGGGAACGATCATTCACGACAGCCGGACGGGCGAAATGCTTGCGGACCTGACTGAAAACGGGCAGCAGGCGGTCGTTGCGAAAGGGGGAAGAGGCGGCAGAGGCAATTCCCGTTTTGCGACGGCGGCCAATCCGGCTCCCTACATCTCGGAGAATGGCGAGCCCGGCGAGGAACGGGAGATCCGGCTTGAACTGAAGCTGCTTGCAGACGCCGGCATAGTCGGCTTTCCGAGCGTCGGGAAATCGACATTGCTCGCTGCAGTTACCTCTGCGAAACCGAAAATTGCCGCTTATCATTTTACAACGCTCGTTCCCAATCTGGGCGTCGTTGCTCTTGGGGAAGGGCAGAGCTTTGTCATTGCCGATCTGCCGGGACTGATCGAAGGCGCGAGCCAGGGTGCGGGACTCGGCTATCAGTTCCTGCGTCATATTGAACGGACGCGGGTGATTATTCATGTTGTCGATATGTCGGGCAGCGAGGGACGGGATCCGTATGAAGATTTTAAAAAAATAAATGAGGAATTGAAAAGTTATCAGTGGCGTTTGCTCGAACGCCCGCAGATCGTCGCCGCAAGTAAAATGGATATGCCGGAGGCACAAAAAAATCTGGACCGTTTTGTCGGGAAAATCGGAAAAAATATTCCTGTCTGCCCGGTTTCCTCCGTGACCCGTTCCGGCCTGGGTACACTGATGAATAAAGTTTACGAGCTGATTGAAAAAACACCGCCGTTTCCGCTTGAGGACGCGCATAAGGAGGAACATCCGTCTGTTTACCGGCCGGAACAGCCCGAGAAACCTTTTATGATCACGAAAGATAAAGACGGGATCTTTAATGTGTCCGGTCCGAAAGTGGAGCTGCTGTTCAAAATGACGAATTTTCATCATGATGAAGCGATTCGTCGTTTCGCAAGGCAGCTGCGCAGCATGGGGGTGGATGACGCCCTGCGGAAAAAAGGAGTCGAGGAAGGCGACACGGTTCGCATCCTGGACTATGAATTTGAATATACAGATTGATTTCCTGCCGGAAACGAGCGGGTCCGCAAGATCCGCCCCCTTCCGGCAAAAAAGCGGGTTATAGTAAATAACCCGCTTTTTTTAATAAACGGACGGCAGCATCCAGGCGGTCATTCGAAAGGGCTTCCAGCCTGTGCAGGTGGACGCCGCCCGTCAGCGATGAAAGTAGCGCCGCACCTGTCTGTTTCATCTTGCCGATAAAACGGTCGACATCCATCCGATTGCGGATCATCAGAGAGCCGGTGATTTCCCCGTAAAACGGATGCTCGACAGTGACGTCGACAACCGTCACGCCGCAGTCGACGATCAGATTCAGCTCATTTTCCGTCTGCTGCATGGTATGCCTGCAGGCAATCGTCCGTGTCTTCATTTCCGATTGCGGTTTTGCCAGGAAAAGATATCCTTGCGACGTCGCTATAATCGGATATTCTTTCGCCTTGAGCAGGGAGATATCCTGAACGATGACCTGGCGGCTGACATTCATCTGTTCGGCCAGTTCGCTTCCCGTGACCGGCTCCGATGATTGCCGTAAACGTTCAAGAATCATTTTTCGCCGTTCGTTCCCGGATCGGCGTTTCACTTTTGTCTGGGCCATGGTTAACACTCCGCAATCATTGTTTGTTTTTCATTATAATCATTTTTCGGGAATTCTGCACGCCGCGCGCCGTCCACGGCCGGACGAAGAATAAAGGCATCGCGCCTTTTCCGGGCGAACGCTCTTTTCGGTAAAGAGTGGCAAAACGCCCAGCCGTGCCATATATATAGAATGACTTTCACAGGAGGGATGGAAACCGTGAAATTGTATGTTGTTCAAAAAGACGACACGATGGCGGAAATTGCGCGCAAACACGGTATGACCGTTGATGAGTTCAGAAAGATGAATACAGGATTGACAGACGAAAGAATGGTTCAGGGAATGAAAGTAAAAGTGGCTGTCGGCAAGCAGCCTTTAAAACTTTCGGAGCAGGAAATCCGTTCGGAAAAGACGAAGCAGCCGCTGAAAGCACAGCCCCCGCAGAAACAGGCAGCCGCTCAGAATCAGCCGAAGCCGGCTGCCGCGCCGATTGCCAAGCCGAAAGCGCCTGCCGCTTCTCAGAAAATGAATGTAACCCCGTCGAATGTTCAAAGTGTGAAAAAACCGGCCGCTCCCGCCGCCGTAAAAAGCGAAGGAATCGCGGTTAAGGCGGCGCAAGAAACGGATTTTTCAAAAGTATTTTATCCAAAGGAAAGCCAGTATCCGATGACCGGAGAGATGTCGGGCTACTGGAATCAGCCGGCCGCGGCCGCACCGTCGGCAGCTGCCGGAAAACAGCCTTATGCTTCTGCTGCCCCGGAGGGCTATCCGGGTATTCCTGCCGGCCCGGCGCCGCAAATGGCTCCGTACTATCCTCCGGGTCCGGCTTATCAGGAAAGTCCCTCGAGTCCGTATTATCCGGCATCCGCCGCCCCGGGCTATCCGGAAAATCCTGCCGGCCCGCTGGCACAGACGGCTCCGTATTATCCGCTGAACCCGGCTTCACAGGTTTCTCCGAATCCGTATTATTCGCCCAAACCGGTTGAGAATCCGGCAATTAATCCGGCTTCACAGGTGAACCCGTACGCTCCGGCAGTAAATGGAAATGCCGCAAAGCCGTATCATCCTGCGGTGCAGGGCCAATCGGCGAAACCGGTGAAGGGTCCGGCGCCGCAAGTGAGTCCTTCTTTATTTTCGCAACAGCCCATAAAGGTGGATCAGCCGTACACGCCGGCAACAGGTTCCGGTGCTCCGAATCCGGCAGCTTCACCGTGGACGAATCCTCAGATGCCGGGTCCGGTGACCGCGCCTGCGTTTCAGGAACAAGGCCCGCCGCTTCAGGCTTTCCCGAAAGCGGGTAAAGCAATCCCGTATGATCCGTCAGCAATCGCCGGCTATCCGTTTCCTTATATGCCGGGTTTTAAAAAACCGGGACCGCCCTGTGGATGCGGCGGACCTGCCGATCCGTCGCTTTATCCGCCCTATTCGCCGTTCGGCCCGCCGCCCGTCAGCTATTACGGAGGGAATCAGCCTCCGCAGCCGGTGACCCATAATGCCGCGGCAGCGCCGGCTTACCAGCAAGGGCCGCCGAACGTGCCGCAAAAAAAGAAATAAAGCAGAGCTATTTTACAAAATATGTAAATTTAACGGTAAAAATTCATAAGCGTAAAACCCGCTCCCATCACACATGATAATTTTGTGAAGGGAGGTTTTTATATTGAAAAAAGCAATGAGCGCACTGGGCATTATGCTCATGGCAACCGGTATTTTTTCCGGGTGCCGGGCGGATAATGCCGCGAACTACAATCCGAATGCACCGCGCGACATCAATTATCGGGTGGATCGCTACAGTTCGAATGCCGCAGTTACTCCGAATCCAATCACTTCGGCTCCGACCAATTACAACGCGACGACCCGGACAAATCCGGCTAATCATTTGAATGTTCAGTCGGATCGGAAACTGGCCAAAAAGATTGCCAATAAGGCGAAGACCGTCAAAGGAATCGCTCAGGCCCACGTTATCGTGACAAACGACAGCGTTGTCATCGGAGCGGTCCCCGACCGGGGCCGGACGGATACGGCAAAGTTAAGAAAAGAAATTGTGTCTGCTGTCCGATCGCTTGCCGGAAAGAGATCGGTTTATGTGTCGACCGACAATCGTTACGTGCAGAGGATTACGGCGGTTGAAGCGAATTTCAATGCTGGAAAGGGAATGCGTGAAGCACGTGCCGA
Organism: Sporolactobacillus sp. CQH2019; assembly: GCF_028765345.1. Classification (GTDB taxonomy): domain Bacteria; phylum Bacillota; class Bacilli; order Bacillales; family Sporolactobacillaceae; genus Sporolactobacillus. The sequence continues at coordinate 181,136 of NZ_JARAJZ010000002.1, read as the reverse complement.
TGTTGTCGGAATCATTGACGATCTTTCCAGAGCCGTCAAGCGTCCGTTTCAAAATAACACTAAATAAAATCGCAGCGAAGCAAAGGAGCGGGGAGAAATCCCTGCCCTTTTTTTAAAGGTAAAAAATATGTATAATGGTAACGGAAATAGGTTTCATTATAGCACGCCGGTTTCTACGGTATCATAGAGGATTGATGAAAGGGGATTAGAGTATGTCCGGACATTCTAAATGGAATAACATACAGCACAAAAAAAATGCAATGGATGCCATTCGGGGCAAGGCATTCATGAAATTGTCCAAGGATATTTTCACGGAGGCAAAGCGGGGCGGCGGCGACCCGGATATGAACGCGGGTCTGAGGCACGCTATTGAAAAGGCAAAGGAAGCCAATATGCCCAATGATAATATTGCCCGGGCAATTAAGAAGGCCAGCGGCAATCTTGACGGGGTGACCTATGCTGAGATCACCTATGAAGGATACGGCCCGGGCGGCGTTGCGGTGATGATTGATGTACTGACCGACAACCGCAACCGGTCGGCCTCGGAAATCCGCCATGCCTTTACGAAAAGCGGCGGCAATCTCGGCGAATCGGGAAGTGTTGCCTTCATGTTCGATCGGCAGGGCATGATCGAAATTGAGGGAAAGGAAGATCTGGATGAGGATCAGGTCATGATGGACGCCATCGAGGCCGGAGCGGACGATATGAAGACTGAGGACGGAACGTTTATCATTACGACAGCTCCCGAGAGCCATGAAGAGGTTAAACGGGTGTTGGAAGAGAAAGGTTATGAAATTGACCGAGCTGAAATCGCGATGGTTCCGAAGACGAAAACAGCCTTATCCGGCAAGGATCTTGAAAAAATGGAAGCTTTAATGGACGCGCTGGAAAATAATGACGATGTTCAGGACATTTACAGCAACCTGGAAGAGGCCTGATTTCTTTTATTGTGCCAGGCATGATTCAGAAAGCATATTTTTCAAAGCAGCGGGACTACGGAGGACATTCGGTCGGGAATGTCCTTATCTTTTTTCAATCTTTGTGATCCGGCTGCAGCTTGTGCTATCATATTAGAAGAATGACTTCTGTATGGATGTTTAAAAATGGACGGATGAGGAGCTAAGCTTGTGTTCGATTATATACGGGGGTTGCTGACGTATCTTTCCGGAAACGGTATTGTTCTTGAGCAGGGGGGCATCGGCTACCGGATTGTCTGTGCCAATCCGTTCAGCTATCAGCCGCTGCTGAATCATGAGGCCACCCTTTATCTGTTTCAGTACCTTCGTGAAGATGCCAACGTATTGTACGGTTTTAAGACACGTGAGGAACGCGAGCTTTTTGTCAGGCTGCTGACCGTTTCCGGCATCGGACCGAAAAGTGCGCTGGCCATTCTGGCTTCGGATCATCCGGAACGGATCATACAGGCTATCGAAGCGGAAGATGAGCATTATCTGACCCGGTTTCCGGGAGTCGGCAGGAAGACGGCCGGACAGATTGTTTTGGATTTGAAAGGAAAACTGAATGATTTTGCCGTACAGGATGGAAGCGCCGATGAAGAAGAAAGTTCTTCGGAAAACGGGAATCATCCGTTGACGGAAGCTCTGGACGCTTTAAAAACGCTCGGATATTCGGACAAAGAAATCGGCCGTCTGATTCCCATACTAAAAAAGCAGGATCTGTCGGCAGAAAATTATCTTAAAGAGGCCCTTCGCTTGATGATGAAGGCATAAGAGGGGAGAGTGAAGACCGTGGAAGAAAACCGGCTGCTTGCGAGTGAATTAACCGCTGAAGATAAAGGAATCGAAAAATCGATCCGTCCGTCGGATCTGGAGCATTACATCGGCCAAGAGGCCATAAAAAAAAATCTGGAAATCTTCATAAAGGCCGCCAAAGAGCGCAACGAGCCGCTCGATCATGTGCTGTTGTACGGCCCTCCCGGTCTTGGCAAAACGACTCTGGCGATGATTATTGCCGCTGAAATGGGTGCCGGCATCCGGACGACATCGGGCCCCGCTCTCGAAAGGCCGGGAGATCTGGCCGCGGTGCTGTCGTCGCTTCAGCCGGGCGATGTTCTGTTTATCGATGAGATCCACCGCCTGAGCCGTCACGTCGAGGAAGTACTCTATCCGGCAATGGAAGATTTCTGTATGGATATCGTCGTCGGCAGGGACGATACGGCGCATTCGGTCCGCCTGAATCTGCCGCCCTTTACGCTTATCGGCGCCACGACGCGGGCGGGCTATCTTTCGCCCCCTCTCCGCGACCGTTTCGGCGTGATCAGCAGGCTGCAATATTACAGCCCCTCCGAGCTGGCGCTCATTGTCAGGCGGACGGCGTCTGTTCTCGGCACCGAAATTGACGAAGAGGCCTGTGATGAGATCTCCCGCCGCTCAAGAGGAACGCCGCGTATTGCCAATCGTCTTCTGAGGAGAATCCGGGATTTTGCCCAGGTTGAGCTGGACGGGGTCATTGACCGAAACGCGGCCCGGATCGGGCTGGAGCGTCTCCAGGTGGACGAGATGGGACTGGACCGGGTCGATCATCAGCTGCTTATGAGCATCATCGGCAAATTCGGCGGCGGGCCGGTCGGACTGGACACAATTGCGGCGTCTGTCGGAGAGGAGCGGCACACAATCGAAGACGTTTATGAGCCTTATCTGCTCCAGATCGGTTTTATTCAGAGAACGCCGAGGGGCCGGGTCGCTACCGATCATGCTTATCAATATTTTAATATAGAAAAGGAAAGCTGACCGCCATGGGAGACTTAGGCAGATTTTTGATGATTACAGGCGCCGTGCTGTTTGTGATCGGGCTTTGCTGGCCGTTGATCGGCCGTCTTCCCGGCGATATTTTTATTAAAAAGGGAAATGTCACGTTTATGTTCCCCATTGTTACCTGTATCGTCATCAGTCTGGTTTTATCACTGATTTTTTACGTCATGAATCATTTTCGCTAATGGAAAGAGAGTGCATAAAAAACATGGATGTTTCAGATTTTGATTATGAACTGCCCCAGGAGCTGATCGCTCAGACGCCGCTTAAGGACCGGGCGGCATCGCGGCTGATGGTGATTAATCCGAATAAGGACCGGATCATACACCGCCATTTCAGCGAGATCATTGATTATCTGAATCCCGGCGACTGCCTGGTTCTGAACGATACGAAAGTGCTTCCCGCCCGGCTGATCGGATATAAAGAGGATACAGGCGCCAAAATCGAATTGCTCCTGCTGAAGCAGACGGAGGGGGATTCGTGGGAATGCCTGGCAAAACCGGCAAAGAGGGTACATGAGGGCATACATATTCAATTCGGCGGCGGCAGACTTGAAGCTGTCTGCACGAAGGAACTCGATGAAGGACGGCGGATCGTGACTTTTCATTATGAAGGCATTTTCTATGAAGTGCTGGAGGAACTTGGGAAAATGCCGCTGCCGCCCTATATTAAAAAACAACTGGACGATCCTGATCTTTATCAGACGGTATATGCGAAACACCGCGGATCGGCTGCCGCACCGACGGCCGGTCTCCATTTTACAAAGCAGCTGCTTGCAGAAATCGAAAAAAAAGGCATCCACATCGTTTTTATTACACTGCATGTCGGACTCGGCACATTCAGACCGGTCAAAGTGGACAAAATAGAAGAACACACGATGCATTCGGAATTTTACCAGATGACGAAAGAGGCGGCGGACACGCTGACCCGGGCGAGGCAGGAAGGAAAACGCGTCATCGCCTGCGGAACGACAGTCATCCGCACATTGGAGACGATCACGGCTAAATTCGGCGGCGAATTCCGTGAGGCTTCCGGATGGACCGATATTTTCATTTATCCCGGCTATCGATACAGAGCAATCGATGCCATGATCACGAACTTTCACCTGCCGAAATCAACCTTGATTATGCTTGTCAGCGCTTTTGCCGGCAGAAATTTTATTCTGAAGGCCTATCACGAGGCGGTTCAGGAGAAATACCGTTTCTTCAGTTTCGGTGACGCCATGTTTATTGAGGAAAGAATTAAAACAAGATGAGCGCAGCGGTAACGTATGAACTGATTAAGACGGAAAAACATACCGGCGCGCGGCTCGGCAGGCTGCACACGCCTCACGGCACCTTTGAAACGCCGATGTTCATGCCGGTCGGAACACAGGCCACGGTCAAGACGATGAGCCCCCGTGAGCTGAAAGAAATAGGCGCCGGGGTGATCCTGAGCAACACATACCACCTCTGGCTCAGACCCGGTGAGGAGATCGTGGAAGAAGCCGGCGGACTGCACCGGTTCATGAACTGGGATCGGGGTATTCTGACCGATTCCGGCGGCTTCCAGGTTTTCAGTTTAAGCAAACTGAGAGATATAACGGAAGAAGGCGTGCATTTCCGCAGCCATCTGAACGGAGAAAAGCTCTTTCTCACACCTGAAAAATCTGTGGCCATTCAGAATGCGCTCGGCTCGGATATCATGATGGCGTTTGATGAATGTCCGCCGTATCCATGTGCTTATGACTATATGAAGGAATCGGCTGCCCGGACGAGCCGCTGGGCGGAGCGCTGCCTGGCGGCGAACGGGCATCCGGAGCGGCAGGCGCTCTTCGGCATTGTCCAGGGCGGCAACTATAAAGACCTGCGGAAACAGTCGGCGGCCGATTTAACCTCTCTTGATTTTCCCGGATATGCGATCGGCGGTTTGTCCGTCGGCGAACCGAAGGAAACGATGAACGACATGATTGCCTACATAACCCCGTTTCTCCCGGTGGATAAGCCAAGATATCTGATGGGTGTCGGCTCTCCGGACTCACTGATCGACGGAGTCATCCGCGGAATCGATCTGTTCGACTGCGTGCTTCCGACGCGCATTGCCCGCAATGGAACCTGTATGACGGAACACGGCCGCCTGGTGATCCGCAATGCGAAGTATGCCCATGATTTCCGGCCGATCGACGAACATTGCGACTGTTCTGTGTGCCGTTCGTATTCAAGAGCTTATATTCGTCATTTGGTCAAAGCCAATGAAACATTCGGATTTCGTTTAACGACTTACCATAATCTTTATTTTTTGATAAAATTAATGAAGCGTGTCCGATCGGCGATTCTGGAGGATCAGCTTCTTGAATTCAGAGAAGCCTTCTTCGAATCGTACGGGTTTAATAAACCAGATGCGAAAAATTTTTAAAAGTTGAAAGGGAGGCTGACCATGGCCAGTTTAGGAACATTAATACCGCTGATTATTTTTATTGCTATTTTTTACTTTCTGCTGATCCGTCCGCAGCAGAAGAGAACGAAAGAAACGAAACAGATGCAGGCCGCGCTGTCGCGCGGAGACAAGATTGTCACCGTCGGCGGCCTGCAGGGGACGATTGATTCGATCGACGATCAGACGGTGGTTCTCAGATGCGGGAGCAGCAAACTGACTTTCGAACGCAATGCCGTTCGTACGGTACTGAAAAAGACCGGTTCGAACGCTCATTCCGAAAACGACAAGGATAAGAAAGAAACAAAAGAATCATCTGCTGAAAAGGCGGAAAATTAAATAAAAAAAGCGGTCCTGAAAAAGGCCGCTTTTTTTATTTCCGAACCGGTAAAGACCGATTGACCGCTGTCCACAGATGACTTTTCCGGCCGGAAGGAAGAGACTAAGGACGTTTTCCCTGGAAGAAATTGACACCGATCGCTCCGCCGATCGCGCAGGAGGCAATGTTGGTCAAATAGAAAATGTATTGATTCAGCCCCGGCGCCTGATCAAGCCCGAGAAACTGAAAAAACAGGCTGAACAGGCAATAAAAAAGGCCGGTGACGGATCCGATCAGAAGTCCTCTCTCTTTCATTTTCGAACCGGATATAATCCCGCCGATGAACAAAGCGCCGATTGATATGATAATCGGCAGGACGGATCCGCCGGTTTCTGAATAAGATGTGAAGCGTAAAAGAGAAGCAAGCAGAAAAGCAGAGGCAAGGACGATGACAAATGAAGCAGCGATTCCATACGTTACGGCAGCCAGCCAGTTTCGTGCCATTTTTCCACCTCCATAGATGTGATTGAGTGTTCTTTTCTGAAAAGTCGACGCTTGTCAATGCCCGTTTACCTTCAATAGTATTCAGACGGCGGACGGTTGATGCCAAAAAGAGCAGATCCGGCGATTCATGAAATGCTTCGTTCTGTCCATACTAAGCATAAGAAAAAGAATGCGGAGGAGGAGAAAAATGGGAACGGCGGCTGCCAGAACATTGCTGTTGATCATAATTATGCTGTTTGGATTCAGAGACCTGATGGCCGCGAAACTGGGCGACCGGACTTTTTCCGAATTTATGATGCTCCTGGCAGCCGTCGAACTGTCTTTTTTCGCGGTTATCCGGCCGGATGAGCCGCTCATTCCCTTTCTGATACCGCTTCTGCTGCTGATCGCCGCTTACCGGCTGTACGTATTTTTGTTTGAAGCTTTCACAAAGCGGGCGATCCGGGAAAGCATCGCTTCGCTTTCACTTAAAGAAGAGAGCCGTCCGCCCCGGCGCGTACGTCCGCCGTCCGCCGCCGGCAAACCGGCTTTTCCCGGGAGCGCGGGCCCGCCGATGGGCCTTCCGCTTATCGAATGCGGCAAGGTGCGCGGGGATAATCTGAAACGTATCGGGAAAACGTACCTGTGGCTGAGGCAGGAGCTGCGAAAATTCGGCTATCGCGACATCCGTCGGGTAAATTATCTGACGATCGACCAGGCGGGGAATTTTTATATGGATATGAAAGACGGCAAGTCCGGGAATTAGTTTTTCACCCATTTTCCAATGATGGGAAGCTGGCCGAGTTCTTCTTTGTGAATCATCCCAAGAAAAAAAGTAAGGATCGCGTAAAAAGCTGCGATCATCGAGATCAGCACGACAGTTCTTGGCAGCAGGGCCCAGCCGGTGAAGACCCTTTCAATGAGAAAGTGAGCGAGGAAAGCGGAAAAGGCAATAATGATCGCAGTCCGTACATAGTCTTTAAGAATCAGCGAGAAGCCGATCGTCCTGATAATCAGAGCCATATGCAGGGCAGTCACGAGAACGACGTTGATACAGATGGCGAGGGCCGCCCCTTTAATGCCGAATTCGGGACGGCTTGTCAGAAAATAAAGGGTGATAATTTTGACCACGGATCCGATCAGAGTATTGAGCATCGCTTCTTTCGCGAGATCCAGTGCCTGAAGAACGGCGTGCATCGGTCCCTGGAAATAGAAAATCATGAAAAAGGGAGCCATGATACGGAGCAGATCGGCGGAGGACGGGGAGTCGTAGATCAATGTCATCAGCGGCCCTGCGAAAGAAAAGGTGACGACGAGGGACAGCCCGCCGGTCAGCATGGCGATGCGCAGTGCCTGATTGAGCCGGAAATGGATCAGGCCGTACGATTTTCTGGCGTAGGCCTCGCTGATCGTCGGGACAAGCGAAACATGAAGGGCGTGCGTGATAAAGCTGGGCAGAAGCAGCAGAGTCAGGGCATAACCGGTCAGCTGTCCGTACAGTTCCGCCGAAGCTTTAATCGAAAATCCGGCGAGGACAAGGCTGTTTGAGACAACGATCGGTTCGAAGAAATTGCTGAGTGAACCGATCAGCCGGCTTCCCATAGTCGGCAGGCCGATTCCGAGAAGCTGCCGGAGGATGGAGCGGGTGCGTTGGACGTAATGCCGCTGCTCGTTGCCGCTGCTGCCCGTCCCTTCTTTTCTGAAGGCGTGGAGCATGTACAGCAGGGAGGCGCACTCTCCCGCGGATCCGGCGATCATTGCTCCGGCCGCTGCGTACTCGACGCCGTACGGCATCAGGAGGCTGGCCAGCATGGCGACCAGGGAAATACGGACAATCTGCTCGACGATCCCCGAAAAGGCGTAGGGCTTCATATTGCGGATGCCCTGAAAATAGCCGCGCAGAACCGAGCTGACGGCAACGATCGGAATCACGGGGGTAATGGCAATCAACGGATAAATCACACGTGTGTCGGCGAACAGGAATTTGGCTGAAAGAGGAATCAGCAGCAGCATCGACACGGTCAGCAGGACACCGGAAACGCCGACGATGGCCAGCGACATCGAGAGTATTTTCTTTATTTTCCTTTGATCCCCGAACGTCTCCGCTTCGGCAACCAGTTTGGAAATGGCCACGGGGAGGCCGAGTTCCGTCAGCGTGACAACCAGCAGCATCGCCGGGAAAGCCATCATGTAAAGCCCGACGCCTTCGGATCCGATAACCCTTGCAAGGACCATGCCGTTTATCATGCCTAATATGCGCGTGAACAATCCTGCCGCCATTAATATAAGGGATCCGGTTAAGAAAGATTGCCGTGCCATTGATTGTCCACCTTTTTCTGCCGTTATTGCGGTGAATAAAAAAGACTGCCGCCTGCATATTGGGATTATATGCAGCGGACCCGCCCGGGCATGACAAGCCCTGCCCAGTGAGCATCTGAATGATTGAAGCGGGTATTGCGGCAGCAGCTGAGATAAAAAGGTTTTTGCCCGGTGAATTGTCTTTCGTATTGGCAGCCAGTTATGCTATGATAAATATCATGGGAGGAATCTGAATGCCGGAAACTAATGAAGGTATGGAAAAGTGGCGGAACGAAATTATGCCGTTTTTGCAAAGCAAACTTGAAGAATTTCATTTGCTGGGCCTGAATCATCTGACAATGGATGAATTCTGGAAATTTACGAAAGAAAGGCTGGAGAGGAAAAAAGGGAACAAGCCTGAACGAATACATGAAGTGGTAGCCGAGGTCATGTCGCTGACTGTGAATGATTATATGAACAAGCTGCGGATGGATATGTTAAAAGACAGTCCGGTCGGCTTGGGCGACGGCCCGCTGTTCAAATAGACAATTCATGCGGACGGCCGGAAGGTGCGGCACGGGGGAGGCCCCTTCCGGCGTAGAAAGAGAAGGGAGCAAGTTAACGATTATGGTAAAAAAAGGACCGCTGTTTTCCTTTTTTGCAATCCTGATTGTTTTGGCAGTCATACTTAGTTTTGCTACGGCGCCCATCATACATAATGTGAAGCTGGGCCTTGATCTGAAGGGCGGTTTTGAGGTTCTTTATCAGATCAAGCCGCTGAAAGCGGGACAGAAAATCGACAGCAACACAATGAGCAACGCTGTGGCTGCGATCGACAAGCGTATCAATGTCCTCGGTGTAAGCGAGCCGAGTATTTCAATCGAAAACGGCAACCGGATCCGCGTTCAGCTTCCGGGCGTAAAGGATGAGAAACGGGCCCGCCAGCTGCTCTCGACAACGGCCGTTCTGAGTTTCCGGGACTATAAGGACCATCTGATGATGGACGGGAGCGAACTGCAGCCGGGAAAGGCCAGTGTGGCTTTCGATCAGCTCAATCAGCCGATGGTTACCCTGCAGCTGAAAGATTCGAACAAATTTGCCAGTGTCACGAAAAAAATTCTTGCCGAAGCACCGAACAATGTGCTTGTTATCTGGCTGGACTATCAGAAGGGCGATTCTTTCCTGAAAGAGGCTTCGCAGAAAAATCATAAGTTTATTTCAGCGCCCCAGGTCAGTGAGGTTCTGAACACGACCAATGTGCAGATCACCGGGATGTCCTCGGTGAAGGAGGCGACCAACCTGAAGGATCTGCTGAATTCCGGTTCGCTGCCGGTTAAGATGACCGAAATCTATTCGGATTCGGTCGGCGCGCAGTTCGGCCAGGATTCAATGACGCAGACGCTGTTTGCCGGCGCACTCGGCGTGGCGGCGATTCTGCTTTTCATGCTTGCTTTTTACAGGCTCGGCGGCCTGATCGCGGATATCACGCTCATATTTTATGTTTATATTGTTATGGGAGTCTTTGTCGGACTTCAGGCGGTCCTGACGCTGCCGGGGATTGCGGCGCTGATTCTCGGAATCGGGATGGCAGTCGATGCCAATATTATCACTCTGGAGCGGATCAAGGATGAGATACGCAGCGGCAAATCGATTCTGTCGGCTTTCAAATCGGGAAGCCAGCGGGCGCTGCCGACCGTCGTCGATGCCAATATGACGACCATTATTGCCTCGGGAGTGCTCTTTGCATTCGGAAACAGCGCCGTCAAAGGTTTTGCCGTCATGCTGCTGATCAGCAACGTCATCACGCTGATTACATCGGTCTACGGCGCACGCCTGTTCCTCGGCCTGCTGATCCGCAGCAGGGCGCTGAATGACAAACCGGGCCTGTTCGGCGTCAGGAGGAGTGATATTCGTGAGTAATAAGCGGAATATGAACTATAAGCACTATAATAAGTTTTATAATCACCTGGATTTTATCAAATACAGAAATATCTTCTTCACTTTTTCAGCTTCTCTGATCCTGATCGGCATCATTTCCCTGTTTGTCTTTCACCTGAATCTGGGTATCGATTTCAGCAGCGGAACACGAATCGACGTGCAGGGCAGCCGGACGATGCCTGTCACTGAAATCAGCAAAACCTTTACCGATCTCGGCTATCAGCCGGGACAGCCGACCGTATCGGGCAATCATAATAATACGGTCACGGTCACTCTCAATAAAGAATTAAATCAGCAGCAGGTGGCGGCGATCAAGAGTGCCATTCAGAGCAAGTTCGGCGTGAATCCCAATGTCAGCACGGTTTCGCCGCAGGTAGGCCGCGATCTGGCTAAAAATGCCTTTTATGCTCTGATTCTTGCTTCAGTCTTTATCATCATTTATGTGTGGATCCGTTTTGAATTTCTTCAGGGGCTGACGGCGGTCCTTGCCCTGATTCACGACGCTTTCATTATCATCACGGTATTCAGCCTGTTTCACATTCAGGTCAGCATCCTGTTTATTTCGGCCGTGCTGACGATTGTCGGCTATTCGATCAACGATACGATTGTGACATTCGACCGCGTCAGGGAAAATATCAAGCTCAGCAGAAAGCGGCTGACGACGTTTGAAGAACTGGGTGCCGTCGTCAATCTCAGTATCCGGGAAACGCTGACGCGGTCGATCAATACGGTCCTGACCGTTCTCTTTCCGGTTATCTTTCTGCTGATTTTCGGCAGCGAGTCGATCCGCACGTTCACGATCGCCTTGCTTGTCGGCCTGATCTGCGGCGTCTATTCATCGATCTGTATTGCCTGTCCGCTCTGGGCGGTGCTGAAGGCGCGTTATCTGGCAAGCCGCAAGCGGAAAAGAACGGTGCAGCCGCAGGCCTGATTGATTTTCGAAAAAGAAAGGCAGACTCTCGTTTCGTCTTTCTGCTCTTTTTTCTGATTACCTTAATAGGAGGCAGACACAGTGAAAAAACAATGGAGCCTGCTTTTTGCGCTGATCTTTATTTTGATCGTCGTGCTGTTCTCCATCGGGAATGTGGGGTATGTGACTTTTAATTTCCTGTTCGGAAGCGTACGGCTGCCGCTGATTCTGATCATTCTCGGCTTTTTTCTGCTCGGCGCTTTCCTGGTCGGCTTATTCACTTATTATAAAATATATGTGCAGCAGCGCCGCATCAGGAAGCTTAAACGGGAATTGCAGCGTCTGACGGAGCTGCATCCAGGGGAAGGAGATCAGGCCGCCGCGGACGGGACACCGGACGGCGAAGAGAAAGAAACCCGCGCTTCCAGGCGCCGTTCTTTACTGAAAAAATAAGGCCTCGTCTGAAAGTCTATTGATTGTGAAGTGAAGGAGGAGGGGAGGCCGTTTGTTAAAACCAAACTATCACTGGATTTTAAAGCAGGCGGATGAAACAAAGACGCACGCATTGGCCGATGCGCTGCACATTTCTTCACTGACCGCACGCCTTCTCGTGCTGCGCGGGATCGATCGGCCGGAAAAAGCGAAAATTTTTTTGCATCCGGAGAAGGTGCAATTCTGCGATCCGATGGAAATGCTCGGCATGAGGGAAGCAGCGGCAAGAATCGTCCGGGCGGTCCGCGACGGTGAAGCGATCCGTGTGTTCGGCGACTACGATGCGGACGGCGTCACTTCAACCGCCTTGATGATCCGAGCACTCGGGAAAATGGGAGCAAAAGTCAGCAGTTATATTCCCAACCGGTTCACGGATGGTTACGGGCCGAATGTCCGGGCGGTTGAAAGAGCGGGGAACGACCAGGTGAAGCTGATCGTGACCGTGGACTCGGGGATTGCCGCTTTAGAAGCTGCTTCGAAAGCGAAGGAACTGGGGATTGATTATATTGTCACCGATCACCATGAACCGCCGGCTATCCTGCCGGATGCATTCGCCATTCTGAATCCGAAACAGCCCGGATGCGATTATCCGTTTAAGGGCCTCTCCGGTGCGGGCGTAGCGCTGAAACTCGTTCAGGCGGTCTGTTCCGGTCCTGCGGATGACAACTGGATCGCACTGGCCGCGATCGGAACCATTGCCGATCTTGTCCCGATGCGCGCTGAAAATCGTCTGATTGTTTCCAGAGGACTGCAGATCATAGGCGGGGGATCGCTTGCAGGAATCGATGCTCTGAAGATAAAAGCCGGAATCAGCGGGGCCGTGGACAGCGATATGATCGGTTTTCAGCTGGCGCCCAGGCTCAATGCGGCCGGCCGGCTGGCCGATGCGGACACGGCTTTACGCCTGCTGCTCTCCGACGACGGCGAAGAAGCGGCGCTTCTTGCCAGCCGGCTGGAGGAATTGAATCGGCAGAGAAAAGCGCTGGCCGATCAAATCATGCTTGAAGCCGATAAGGAAGCGTCCGACTATTGCCGACGCGGTGACAAAGCCCTGGTGATTGCGGGCAAAGACTGGCATCAGGGTGTTATCGGCATTGTGGCTTCACGAGTGGTTGAAAAATATTACCGGCCGACTGTTATTCTCAGTATCGATCAGCAAAGCGGAACGGCCAAGGGATCCGGTCGGAGCATTGACGGATTCAACCTTTATCTGGGACTGAAGAAAAGTGCGGGAAACCTGACGCAGTTCGGAGGACATCAAATGGCGGCCGGACTGTCGCTTCCGGCGGACAGGATCGACGCCTTCAGAGAGGATTTCAACCGTGCCGCCGAAGAGTCTTTGGATGATCAGGCATTCATTCCCAGACTGGCTGTTGACGGCGAATGCACGCCGGACCAGATTACGGTGAAACAGATTGAGGAGATGGAGCGGCTGGCCCCCTTCGGTACAGACAACCCCCGTCCGGCTTTCCGAATGAATGCGGTCAGACTCTCGAAAATCGGCGCCGTGGGCAGAGAAAAGGCTCATCTGAAAGTGATGTTTCAGGGCCGCGACCAGGAACTTGACGGAATCGGGTTCGGGCTCGGCGGCCGGCTGGAACAGATCTCGCCGATTGATTGTCCAAGCGTGATCGGCAATTGCTCGATTAATGAATGGAACGGATTCCGAAAGCCGCAGTTTCTGATTGAGGACCTGCGTATCGACGGTCCGCAGATTTTTGACTGGCGGTCGGACCGCAAAATCCGGGAAAAAATATCCGGGCTGCCTCCGGAATCAGCCACGCTGCTCGCTTTTCATCCGGAAAGTGCGGAAGAGCTGGGCATTGCCGGCGGAATCACGCTGTTTGAACCGGGCATGTCCGTCAGGCAGCCGGATCTTGTGCTGCTTGATCTTCCCGACCAGGAAGATCAGCTGTCCGAACTGGCCGGGAACAGCCCGCTGGTTCATCGGATCTACGCGGTATTTTACCATCGGCATGAACACTACTTTACTTCATTTCCGTCACGGAAGCACTTTGTCTGGTATTATGCCCTGATACGTCAGGAACATTCATTCATGCTGGATGCCATGGCACGGAAGATTGCCAGGCATAAAGGCTGGTCCGAGCAAACGATTCATTTTATGACAAGGGTGTTTTTTGAACTCGGTTTTGTTAAAATAGATAAGGGTTTACTGACAGAAAATTCTGCGCCGGTGAAGGCGCCCTTGACTGCCTCCTTAACCTATCGTAAAGAAAAGAAACAGCTGGAGATGGAGGATCTTTTTTGCTACTCCCCGCTTTCTTCACTGAAAACGTGGTTTGAAAAGCGGATAAACGATCGTGATAAAGCTACTGAGCCGGAGGGGACCATGAATGGATTATAAGCAGTATATTGAATCGGTACAGGATTTTCCGAACAAGGGCATCAATTTCAGAGACATCACTTCGCTCCTTCAGGAAGGGACTGTCTATAAGTCGGCGATTGACGACCTGTCAAAGTTCGCGAAGGAAAGAGATGCGGAAGTGGTCGTCGGTCCGGAAGCGCGCGGATTCGTCATCGGCGGGCCGCTTGCCTATTCTCTGGGTGTGGGGTTTGTTCCTGTCAGAAAGCCGGGAAAACTGCCGCGGGAAGTGGTTACCGTTTCCTATGAGAAGGAATACGGCCTTGATGAACTCTGTATTCACAAGGATTCAATCAAAGCGGGGCAGCGCGTGCTTGTCACCGATGATCTGCTCGCGACCGGAGGCACCATCGAAGCAACGATTAAGCTGGTGAAACGTCTCGGAGGCGTCGTTGCCGGCGTCGCTTTTCTGATTGAGCTGACTGAACTGAATGGCAGAAAACTTTTGACGGATTATGATGTGCTTTCATTGATCAAATTTTAACCGGGATACGAGACGGAGTGCCCTGAACAGGGGCACTCTTTTTCTCACTTTCAGCTTCCCCTTTGTTTTCAAAAGGGACGCCATTTTTGTTTGTCGCGGAAGCGAATGGCGAATAATCAGGCAAAAACTTTACATTAACTCTGTTTTCTCAGATAATAGTGATAATACAATCCGGAAATGAGGCATCGCATAAGGTGATGGAAATATGACGATGGATGAATTAATCCAGAAGGCCTCTGCTTATCTCGATGAAAAGGATATTGCGTCGATTAAGGAGGCCTATGAGTTTGCGAGTAGGGCGCACAGCGGACAAGTCCGCAAATCGGGCGAGCCGTATATCACGCACCCGGTAGAAGTCGCCGGCATACTGGTCGACCTGAAAATGGACGCGACGACCATTATCAGCGGCTTTCTCCATGACGTGGTTGAGGATACTCCGGTTACACTCGACAACATTCGTGAGACATTCGGAAACAATGTCGCCACGCTTGTCGACGGGGTAACCAAGCTGAGACATTTTGAATACACGTCGAAAGAGGATCAGCAGGCGGAAAATCACCGGAAAATGTTCGTCGCCATGGCCCGCGATCTCAGGTGCGTCATCGTGAAGCTTGCCGATCGGCTCCATAATATGCGCACATTGAAATTCATGAGCAAGGAAAAACAAATTCAGAAAGCGAATGAGACGCTGGAAATATTCGCACCGCTTGCCAATCGTCTCGGCATTTCGGCGATAAAATGGGAACTTGAGGATATATCGCTGCGCTATCTGAAACCGCAGCAGTACTACAAAATCGTCAATCTGATGAAGCAAAAAAGAGAAGAGCGCGAGGCCTATATTGCCCAGGTGGTCGAAGACCTGAAGAAGTATGTCAAAACGGTCGATATCGAAGCGGAGATTTCCGGACGGCCGAAGCATATCTACAGTATTTATCGGAAAATGGTGAATCAGCACAAACAGTTTAATGAAATCTATGATTTATTTGCGGTCCGGATTATTGTAAAAAGCATTAAAGACTGTTATGCGATTCTCGGTATCATTCATACACATTGGAAGCCGATGCCGGGCCGTTTCAAAGATTATATCGCCATGCCGAAAGCCAACATGTATCAGTCTCTGCATACGACGGTGATCGGGCCGAAGGGAGATCCGCTTGAAGTACAGATCCGGACCGAGGAAATGCACGACGTTGCCGAATACGGCATCGCGGCGCACTGGGCCTATAAAGAAGGAAAAACAAGAAATATCAATAATAAATTTGAGGACAAGCTGACCTGGTTCCGTGAGATTCTTGAGTATCAGAATGAGACAGAAGACGCTAAAGAATTTATGGAATCACTCAAAATGGATCTGTTTTCCGACACAGTGTTTGTTTTTACGCCTAAGGGAGATGTTATCGAACTTCCGGTCGGTTCCGTGCCGATTGATTTTGCCTATCGGATTCATACGGAAATCGGCAATAAAACGGTCGGCGCAAAAGTCAACGGGAAAATGGTGCCCCTCGATTATAAGCTGAAGACCGGGGATATTGTCGAAGTGATGACATCGAACCATTCGTACGGACCGAGCCGCGACTGGCTGAAGATCGCCCAAGGTTCGGCGGTAAAAAACAAAATCAGGCAGTGGTTCAAGAGGCAGCAGCGCCAGGAGAACGTAGCGAACGGCAGAGAAATGATTGAAAAAGAATTGCGGAGCCAGGGAATCAGCCTGAAAGATACACTGACTGAGGCGAATATCGCCAATGTTGTGAAAAAATATAATTTTTCCCATGAGAATGAACTGTACGCTGCAGTCGGATTGAACGGAATTCCGGCGAAACAGGTCGTCGCCAGACTGACTGAAGACGAGAAAACGGCGAAAGAGACAGAAGCGGATGAAGCGGCCAAGCAGTTTCCCGAGTCGAAAAATACCGTCGTTCACCGCCGCCGGACGTCGCTCGGCGTGCGTGTCAAGGGGGTCGACAATTTACTGATCCGGCTTGCCCGCTGCTGCAATCCCGTCCCCGGCGATGCGATCATCGGCTATGTAACGAGAGGAAGGGGCGTCACGATCCATCGTGTCGACTGTCCGAACATCAAAAATGAAGAGTCGGATGAACGGCTGATGGAAGTGGAGTGGGAGAATAATGAAGAGAAATCGAAAGAGTACAATGTCGATATTGAGATAACAGGCTATGACCGCAACGGGCTGCTTAATGAAGTGCTGCAGTGTGTTTCGGATGCTCATACGGCAATCAATGCAGTGTCGGGAAGAGCCGACAAAAACAAGGTGGCTTCAATTCATATGACCATTGCGATTACGAATATCAGCCATCTGCGCCGTGTGGTCGACAAGATTAAGCGTCTTCCGGATATTTATTCCGTGCGCCGCGTGATGCAATGATCGGAACGGCCGTGTCGTACAGAATCATCATCAGGCGATTTAATATCAAAAAAGGGTGAGCGGATGTGAGAGTGGTTGTTCAGAGAGTCATGGAAGCCCGTGTTCGAATTGGCGGGGAAACAGTCGGGCAGATCAGGCAGGGACTGATGCTGCTCGTCGGTATTAAAAAGGGCGACACGGCTGAAGATATGGATTATGTGGCTGATAAAATCGTCGGCCTGCGTATTTTTGAAGACGGGGAAGGGAAGATGAACCGATCGATTCAGGAAACCGGGGGAGAAATTTTGTCCGTTTCGCAGTTTACACTCTACGGGGATACGTCGCATGGAAGGCGGCCGAGTTTTATCGAGGCCGCACGTCCCGATCAGGCTGAACCGCTTTACGAGGCTTTCAATGCACGACTGAGGAGCCGGGGAGTAACGGTCTCAACCGGGCGATTCGGCGCGATGATGGCGGTGTCGCTGATCAATGACGGACCGGTTACCCTGATTATAGAAAGCAAGAGGCATTGATCCCGGCAATCCGGCAGGATCGCGGCAGTGATGTGTCGGCGTTGCGATAAAAATCAGATTTTTAAAAATTAAAAGGTATCGAGCAGTTGTTTTTCGCGAAAACTTGACATATTGACGAATCATTCGTACTATGAAGGAACAAAGCCAGTGACGAAGAGGTTCTGCAGGTCTGCTGTCAAAGAGAGGGTGCGCCTTTGGCTGAGAACGCGCCCGGTGAATTGCGCCTGCAGACGGACACTTCCGAGGCATTTTTCTGAAGTACAGGCGTTGCGGTATGTAGCGGCCCGTTGTAAGTAGGAAAAATCGTCTCCCGGGCGTTAACCGGATTGAGAGGAAACATCGGCCGATGTTTCAATTCAAGGGTGGCACCGCGAATGTTTATTCGTCCCTTGTTCGTCGTTAGTCCGGCGGACAGGGGGCTTTTTATTATCCCGCAATGTTTAATCCAATCCGTTTGATCACGGCGATAAACGGCGGGCCCGCCGGCAATTTTTTCCCGGACCGGCCGCCATCCTTTCAGAGGAAGAAAGCGGAAATCAGGTGAAGGAGGACTATCATTTTGCTTATCCAAATACCCCGCGGGACCTACGATGTTCTGCCGGAAGAATCGGAAGTCTGGCAGAAGATTGAGGAGAGTGCCAGGAAGGTGTGCGCTCTGTTCAATTACAAGGAAATCCGCACGCCCGTTTTTGAATCCACCGACTTATTTCAAAGAGGGGTTGGGGATACGACGGACATTGTTCAGAAGGAAATGTACAATTTTAAAGATAGGGGCGGCCGCAGCCTGACGCTCAGACCGGAGGGAACCGCGTCCGTTGTTCGCGCTTTTGTCGAGCATAAGCTGTTCGGGCTTCCGAACCAGCCGGCAAAACTGTACTACATCGGGCCGATGTTCCGCTATGAGCGGCCGCAGTCGGGAAGAACACGCCAGTTTACACAATTCGGAGTTGAAGTACTCGGTTCGAAGGATCCGTCGGTTGATGCGGAAGTGATTGCACTGGCGATGTCTTTTTACGAAATGCTCGGCCTGAAGAAGCTGAAACTTGTGCTGAACAGCCTGGGCGATCCGGAAAGCCGGGCGGCGCACCGTCAGGCGCTGATTGCGCATTTCAAGCCGTCGATCGGCGAGTTTTGCGAAGACTGTCAGAACAGGCTTGAAAAAAATCCGCTGCGCATTCTGGACTGCAAGAAGGACCATGATCATCCGCTGATGAAATCGGCACCGTCGATTCTCGATTTTCTGACAGAACCCGCCCACGATTATTTCGAAAAAGTGAAAGGCATTCTGGATGAAATGGGAATCGCCTATGAACTCGATTCGACACTTGTCAGAGGCCTGGACTATTACAACCATACGACTTTTGAGATTATGGGATCAAGCAAAGGTGCGATTACGACACTGACCGGGGGAGGCAGGTACAACGGCCTGGTCAGTGAACTCGGCGGGCCGGAAACACCCGGTGTCGGCTTCGCTCTCAGTATCGAACGGCTTCTGCTCGCTCTTGAAGTCGAAAACATTTCACTGAAAAGCGAAACATCGCTCGACTGCTTTATTGCGGCGATCGGTGAGACGGCCGGCAGAAAAGCGGCTGTCATCCTGAACGAACTGCGCCGGACGGGACTCAGAGCTGATAAGGATTACATGGACAGGAAAGTGAAAGCTCAGTTCAAACAGGCCGACAGAGACCGTGCCCGATTCGTCATTGTGATCGGCGATGAAGAGCTGCAGGCGCAGGCGGCGCAAGTCAGGAATATGACCGATGGCACTCAGGAACAAGTCGCGTTTGCCGGACTGGCCGATTATTTAAAAGCGAAAATCAATTAATGGGGTGAAAAAATGTATCGAAATGCTCATTGCGGCGAATTGACTGCCGAACAGGCCGGACAAACGGTGACACTGGCCGGCTGGGTGCAGAAAAGGAGAGATCTGGGCGGCGTCATCTTCATCGATCTGCGCGACCGGTCGGGTATCATTCAGATTGTTTTCAATCCGAAAGTTTCTCAGGAAGCCTGGAATCAGGCGGACAAAGTGCGGAGCGAATACTGCCTTTCTGTTACCGGGGCCGTGACATTGCGTGATCCGGAAGCAATCAATGAAAAAATAAAAACCGGCAACATTGAAGTCATGATCAGCGAGATACGGGTGCTGAATCAATCGAAAACGCCGCCGTTTCCGATCGAAGACGGTATCGAGGCGTCGGAGGACGTCCGCCTGAAGTATCGTTATCTCGATTTAAGGCGTCCCGAGATGCTTGAGACGTTTAAAATGCGCAATAAAATCACGAAAACGCTGCGCCGCTTTCTCGATGACAAGGGGTTTCTGGATATCGAGACGCCGATCCTGACAAAGAGCACTCCGGAAGGAGCCCGCGATTATCTGGTCCCGAGCCGCGTTCATCCGGGCGAGTTTTATGCACTGCCCCAGTCTCCTCAGCTTTTTAAACAGCTGTTGATGGCTTCGGGCATGGAAAAATATTATCAGATTGCCCGCTGTTTCCGCGATGAGGATCTTCGCGCCGACCGCCAGCCCGAATTCACCCAGGTTGACATTGAAATGTCATTTTTCGAAGTGAAAGCTTTTCAGGATATGATTGAAGAAATGATTGTTCATTTAATGAAAGAAGTAAAAGGGATCGACATTCCGCGTCCTTTCCGGAGACTGACCTATGCACAGGCTATGGACCTCTACGGGAGCGACAAGCCGGACACGCGCTTCGGCATGACCTTGATCGACCTGACGGATATCGCAGCCGACAGCACGCTCAGAGTCTTTAAGGAAGTTCAGGAGAAGGGCGGCCAGGTCAAAGCGATCAACGTGAAGGGACAGGCGGCCGGCTTCTCCCGCAAGCAGGTTGACGAAGACCTGCGCGCCGTTGTCTCGCCGTATGGAGCGAAAGGGCTCGCCTGGCTGAAGGTTGAAGAAGGCGGCATGAAGGGGCCGATTGCCAAGTTCTTCGATGAGGGGCTGACTGCACGGATCGCTGCACGGACGCATGCCGAACCCGGAGACCTGCTGCTGTTCGTTGCCGACAAAAAGAAGATCGTTGCCGACAGCCTGGGGGCGCTTCGTCTGAAGCTTGGCAAAATGCTCAATCTGATCGATCAGTCTGCTTTTAACTTTCTCTGGGTAACGGAATTCCCGCTTCTTTCCTACAGTGAGGAAGAACATCGCTTTGTCGCTGAACACCATCCGTTTACGATGCCTGTTCTGGAAGATATGGTCAGGATAGAGAGTGATCCGGGCAGCGTACGGGCCCAATCCTATGACATGGTGCTCAACGGTTTTGAGCTGGGCAGCGGTTCGGAGCGAATCTGCAACCACGATATGCAGGAAAAAATGTTTAAGGTGCTCGGATTCAGCAAAGAACGCGCAGAGAAACAGTTCGGCTTTCTCATGGAAGCCTTTGAGTACGGCACACCGCCGCATGGAGGCATCGCGCTCGGAATCGACCGCATTGTCATGCTGCTGTCGGGACGCCCGAGCCTGAGGGATACGATCGCTTTTCCGAAGACGGCGAGTGCTTCGGATCTGCTGACGCATGCCCCGAGCGAAGTCGACCAGGCCCAGCTGAGCGAACTGCACCTTGATGTGGCCACTTTGCTAAAGTAAAAGAAAGCATTCTGAAGATACCTTTTTGAAAAGCGGTACGACTGAGAGGAAACAAGGTCCGGGCCGATCTTCTGGAGCTTAAGACGGAAGCAGGCAACTTTCCCTGCCGCCGGTTTATCGGCGCTGCAGATTGCAGCTGCCCGCGCACGGAGGATCATCGGCAAGTAGAACAGACAAAGCCCGCCGGGACCATAAAAAGTTGATAAGCGCTTTCAGTTGTGCTAAGATAAATGCAGAAGTTAAAGAGAGTCCTGAAGTGTTAGTCGATAGTCGATATGTTTTGCCGAACATTTTTTGAATGGGAGTCCGTTGTTTTCACTCGGAACGCAGGCCCGCGCAGGGATCCGTAAACTGTGAAACAGGGCACCCACCTGCTCACGAGCGGGTTTCAAAGCTGCGGCTTCACAACGGCACATTCGGGGCTTTCTTGCTCTGTTTTCAAAAAAAAGAACCGGAACTAAGCTGAAAAACTTGGTTCCGGTTTTTTTAGTTGCGCGATGACTGTTCAATGATTGCTAATGGGTATCTCCTCAACTCATGTATCCAGCCGGGCCGCGGCGCGAAGGCGCCGGCGATTCTTCCGAAAAGCGGTCGCTTTGCACGAGCGGCAGGTTCATGCGAACGCGGTTTATTCCGCTGAAAAGGAGGACTGTCCTGTGCGGACAGCGTTACTTGGCGAAAACGTCCGATCTTTGATCTTTTTCTTCGGACCGGCGCGGATCCTGTGAATCGTGGTGCGCTGGAAAACGAGAGCGTACAGTTAATCGCCGTAAAGCAGTAAAATGCAAAATATTAACAGTAATTGGCAGTAAACGGCAGTAAACGGACCGGAATCAATAGGTGCGAATGATCGGAACAGCAATTTATACCCGATTGATTAAATAAATCAACCTTCGGCCGGGAGTTTTGGCCGTTTATCGGTCGACGCACCGAAACGCCGAAAGGCCGCACCGAATGCGGCTACAGACGCACCGAAATGCCGAAAAAGCGCACTAAATCGTGCCAAACTTGCCCCGAAACGTCGGGAAGTCGCACCGAATCAGAGAGGTTGCCCCGAATCCGGTTACAGACGCACCGAAATGCGGAAAAAGCGCACCGAATCGTGCCAAACTCGCCCCGAATCAGAGAGGTCGCCCCGAATCCAGATACAGGCGCACCGAAATGCGGAAAAAGCGCACCAAATCGTGCCAAACTTGCCCCGAAACGTCGGGAAGTCGCACCGAATCAGAGAGGTTGCCCCGAATCCGGTTACAGACGCACCGAAATGCGGAAAAAGCGCCCCGAATCGTGCCAAACTTGCCCCGAAACGTCGGGAAGTCGCACCAAACAAAAGAGGTCGCCCCAAATCCGGTTACAGACGCACCGAAATGCGGAAAAAGCGCACCGAATCGTGCCAAACTCGCCCCGAATCCGGTTACAGACGCACCGAAATGTCGGAAAAGCGCACCGAATCGTGTTAACGTCGCCCCAAATCCGGTTACAGTTAGATGCTGTTTTTCGGTCGACGCCGGTGCTTAATCGGTCTTCGAGGGTACATCCGGTTTATCAACTGCGACAGGAAGTTTATCAGCTGCTGCAGAAGTTTGTTCATCGCGGAAACGCTCTTTGTTTTTTGAGAGATTGACGGTCTCAGGAAAAGTCGATCATCATCTGATGGCCAGGCAGGAAAATGAGCTAAAGAGATACTCATATTATTTTTTTGCCGAATAAAGCGTCAGCGTCAGTGTCGCGGTGAACTTGGGCTGCGCCGCCTGAGCGGCGGCCGCGGTCTGATCCGCTGAGCCCTGAGCCTTTGACGCACTATTCCCGGTGTTGCCTGTGGCCGTTTTGCCGGCTGTCGCGGCACTACCGCTGGATTGCGCGGATTGCGAGCCGGCCGGCTTGGCTCCATTCCCTGCCGGGCTGGACGTCCCGCTGCCCGTTTCGCCTGCGGGCTGGGCAGCCTGGGAGCTGCCGGGAAAGACCGGGTTGTTCTCTTTAAAACTTAATTGATTGATCAGCATCAGCCGTTTTTGCGACTCGAGATATCCGATAAAGGCTAGGATGGAGGCCCGGTTTTGCGCGTTCATTGTCACGGTGTAAGTATCGGAAGCTAGCAAAGAAAGCGCCGGATTTTGCCGGGCGGCACTTTTTGTACTGCCGGTATTGTTTTTTTGAGCAGAAGAGTTCCCGTCGGCTGCCGAAGCGGCCTGCTGGCTGTTTCCGTTATCGCCGGTACTGCTTTTGACAACGGATGAGAAGGTGACACCCTCTGTTTCCGCTTTCTGTTCAACCGACACAAAAAACGGTTCGATATCGGCGCCGGACGGGAGAACGGCCCTGTCGACCTTTTGTCCAAGCTGCTCTTCCTTCCTGGCCTCTTTCATCTGCTCCGCCAGGGCTTTTTTCTGCTGCGATAATTTTTTTTGGTTAGCTGCCGTGATCGACTGATAGATCTTGATATTCTGCCGGGAGAAATCAATAGTCTGCTGGGTCGGCAGGATCTTTAATAGATAAAAAAGGCCGAAGCCGGCGCAGACAATCAGAATAGACAGACAGCTGACAATAATTGTTCTGTTCATAATCCTTAATCCTTTACTGATTGATAGGAAGGCGGATTCCGGTACTCAAGGTCAGAGTGACGAGGTATCCGCTGAGTCCGTCTACAACTGAATCCGGTTGTTTAACTTCAGTCGTGACCACTTGAGAGAATGAATTTTTTCGAAGCCGATCGGCGAACGGCCGGATATCGGCAAAGTGTTCCAGATGACACTGAACGGTGACGCTTCCGGTATCGCTGTAGGAAATGGTCACAACGGTTCCGCCCTCCGGAAGCTGTCTGTTTATCGAAGTCCAGGTCAGGAATACCGACAGACGGTTTGCTGTTAAAAAATCAACGGCCGCTGCCGGCGTTGGTTTCACACTGACATCGGGCTGCTTCACCGCGCTCTTTTTTAATGAACGCGCCTTCCAGACGGCTTCTTCCTGCTGAACGCTTTTAAGCTCTGTATCAAGCTTCCAGGAATAAACAGCCAGGCCGGTAAATGCCAGAACACAGACGAAGGCAAGCACGGCGATCAGCCAGATCAGTTTCTTCGGGAATTTCCGCTCATAAGGAAGCAGATTGATATCGATCATTTCACGGCCTCTTTCATGGCGAGGCCGATTGCCGGAATAAGGTCGGCGCCGACGTCGTCCGGACACTGTGTCGTCTCATGATCGATGGCGAGCAGCTGGACATGGAGAGAGACTGCCTCCGAAAGCGCAGTGCGGAATGCGGCCATCCGTCCGCCGTCACCCAGAAGATAGATCTCGGAAACTTTGTCCGTCCCATCCTGGAGGCTGTACTGGTAGAAATTCAGCATCCGTTCGATTTCGGTGGCCGCATTTAAAAACAGGATATCGTCAGACCTGTTTTCCGGATCTTTAAGGCTTACCTGACGGACGAACAACGGAATATCTTCATGGATAATCGATACATACAATGCGTCTTTTTCGAGCTGGACGTACATCCGCTGTTTTTGGGCGATCTGCGGCTGGCTATACTGTGCCCATCGATCAATTCCGAGTGCGCTGAATTCCGCGCTGACCGGATTCAGACCCGAAGCGGCAAGCACTTTACGGTACTGTCTCACAATGGACTCCGGGGCCGCAAAGAGCAGGACCCTTGTACCTGTCGCGCTGCGGTCGATGACGTGGAAGGCGAAGACCGCCTGCTCAAACGGAAGCTGGATCTTATTTCCGATCTCGATGAAAAAGTAATTCTGCAGATCCGAGTCCGACAGGCGGCCCTGGAGATCAAACCGGCGCAGAACAAGCTGAGCATCGGGAATTGCAAAATATGTTTTTTTGCCTCTGGCCTTAAGCGCCCGGACCATATCCTTCAGCCGATTTGAAAACGCCTGCTCGTCTTTAACACGTCCGTTCTCAACAATTCCCGGCTCCAGCCATTCCTCCCAGTGCTGCAGATGAGACAGATTATCCGCGTTTCCTCTGAGCAGGACCATCCGGATGGAATAATCCGAGAAAGTCAGGCCGACACAGGCATGATTCTGCAAAATAGACAACCATTTTTCAAACACTGACATCACATCATCCCGCTGTTAAAATAAGAAACTATAGTAAATTGCGATAAGCCGATCTCCGAAGAAATAAGCGGCCAGCATGCCGAGCACGATGAACGGAACAAAAGGAATCGGCTGTCTGCGTTTAATCATGCCGGTCAGCATGCCGGCGACTCCAATCGCGGCACCGATAAAGGTGGAGAGAAAGAAGCCGAGCAGCACGGTCTTCAAACCGACAAGCAGGCCGATAACCGCGAACAGCTTCACATCCCCGCCGCCCATACCGCCGCGGCTGATCAGCGCAATCAGAAGCAGCACGATGAATCCCGAAGCAGCCCCGGCCAGTGCATCCCACCAAGGGACGAGAGGAAAGAAGATCCGGAATACGGCAAACAGGATCAAGAAAAAGAACAGGATCCTATCCGGAATCATCATTTCTGTCAGATCGGTGACGAGCACGATCATCAGCAGGGAGGCGAGCAGCCATCCGCACAGCATATCCGCGACTGAAGCCGCCCGCAAAAAGCTGAATAAAAACAGCAGCCCCGTTGAAGCCTCGACAATCGGGTAGATCGGCGAGATCTTCTGATGGCAGGTCCGGCATCTGCCCCTTAAAAAGAGATAAGAAAAAACCGGCACCAGATCGCGTATAGCAAGACGCCGCCCGCACGACGGACAGTGCGAAGGCGGCGAAATGATGGACCGGCCGCCGGCAACCCGCAGACCAACCACATTATAGAAAGAACCGAGAACAAGACCAAGCGTTAAAATATAGATATCGGTTAGAATGAGCATCAATTAAACAATCCCTAATCGTGTTTATGAATTACCTGAGGAACTTCCTGATGAATTTCCGGCCCCATTATACTGCAGTAATTCCTGTTCAGTAGCCGTATTGTCCGATCCCCATGAGCCGTTAGAAGGCAATTTATTGTACGTTAAAGTATAGATGCCATTTGAAACAGAAACTGAGTAAGTTGCACCGCTCGGTAAATTAGCTGTCTCAAGATAGCTTTGTAAATCACCTGACGAAATTTCGGATGTATTCGCATTATTATGATCGGCTACATATAATTTAGCAGCATGAATAATTGTCAATCCATCCTGAACGGCCGCCTTATCATTTTGCTTGTTGATGATTGATATAACACTTGGAATGGCAATGGCCGCAATAATGGCAAGGATGACGATGACTGCCAGCAGTTCGATGAGTGTAAAGCCCTTCTGATTTTTCCCGGATTTTGCCCGAAGCCGCTTTAGCATAAAATTCCCTCCCGAATTAGTCCTAAAAATTTTGATATATTTGAAACATTGGGATAACAATGGCCAGCACGATGACGCCGACAATGACTGCAAGAAAAAGGATGACAACCGGCTCAATCAAAGCCTTCATCCGTTCCGTCATCTGCTCCACGTCGTTTTCGTAGTAGTGCGCGACATGATTCAGCATCTGATCCAGCATACCGGTTTTCTCGCCGATTGCCGTCATGTGGAAAATAATCGGCGGAAAGAGTTTTTCCCGCTGAAAAGCTTCGGAAAGAGGGCGGCCGAAATCGAGAGACTGTGAAACATTATGTATCGCCTGACGGATGGCGAGATTCGATGTAATGTTCTCGACAGAGCGGAGCGCTTCAATCACCGGTACGGAACTGGAGAGCAGAAGGGCGAGCATCCATAGCAAACGCGACAGTTCGCTCTTATGGACTAAAGTCCCAATTAGAGGCA
Source organism: Sporolactobacillus sp. CQH2019 (assembly GCF_028765345.1). Lineage (GTDB taxonomy): Bacteria > Bacillota > Bacilli > Bacillales > Sporolactobacillaceae > Sporolactobacillus. The sequence goes on along the minus strand of NZ_JARAJZ010000002.1, from coordinate 154,373 downwards.
AGTTGATTATAGCATAATCCAGTCTTAATTTACTAGATCTATTTCTGAAAGCGATCGAAACAAGAAGAATCAGGGCGAAAATTGAGATAATAAGGACGGGCCAAAAGGCCTTTACCCAATCGCTCATCGATAAAATAATCCGGGTAATCAGCGGCAGCTGCACGCGGAGACCGGCAAACATCGACCTGAACATCGGAATGATCGTTGTCAGAAGAAAAATGACGACGCCGACCGACATCAGCAGGACAAAGACCGGATAAACCATCGTTGTCGCCAGTTTTTGCCGTGACCGGTGCAGCCGTTCGTAGTAGGTAGCCAGGTGATCAAGGCTTTCTTCCAGACGGCCGCTTCCTTCGCCTGCACGGACCATATGGATAATCATCGGGCTGAACACCTTGGCCTGATTCTCAAATGCCTGGGAAAGAGACCGGCCTTCACGCAGATCGGCCGCCATCTGCTGAATCGTCGATTTAAAAGATTTGTTTTTTTCCTCCTGATCGCCCAATATTTCGAGCGCCTCCGAGACCGTCACACCCGCCCTGACGATGGTCGCGAACTGCCTTAAGAAAACAACTTTTTCCTGCAGTTTCACTGCCCGGCCGACCGACAGTTCTTTATACCAGATTGAGTCGCTGTGTTCGTGAACCGAACGGATCGTCAGGCCCTGTTTTGCGATCTGAAGCAGCGCTTCCCGGCGGTCAGCGGCATTCAGCCGGCCTTTTTTGCTTTTTCCCTGATCGGTGGTGCCGACATAATCATATAATGGCATGGATGCTCATCCCCTTAGCAGAAAAGTTTCGACCGATTCGCCGGCGATTTCCCGCCGCGCAAGCATGTCCTGAATACACGACGCCATCGTTTGCATATGCTGAGCACGATTGACCTGTATCACACTTGGAATCTGATAAATTTTCTTTTCACGGATCAGATGGCTGATCGCTTTATTATTGATCATCACTTCGGCGGCGACCCGCCTCCCCGAATAATCAGGCGTCGGAAAAAGGCGCTGCGAGACGACGGCAACGAGTTCCGACGCAAGCTGGATCCTGATCTGGCCCTGCTGCTCGGCCGGGAAGACATCAATGATCCGGTCAACGGTCGAAACCGCATCATTGGTGTGCAGCGTGGCCAGGACGAGATGGCCCGTTTCGGCGGCGGTCAGAGCCGTGCGAATCGTTTCAAGATCGCGCATTTCGCCGACGAGAATAACATCGGGATCTTCGCGAAGGGCGGAGCGCAGGCCGAGCGAAAAGGATTTTGTGTCGTTTCCGATTTCCCGCTGCTGAATAATGCAGCGGTTATGCTTGTGAAGATATTCGATAGGATCCTCAAGTGTAATGATGTGACGCCTCATGTTCTTGTTCATATCGTCCACAAGGGCGGCCAGGGTCGTCGATTTCCCGCTTCCGGTCGGACCTGTCACAAGAAAAAGCCCGTGCGGCTTGCGGCAGAGCGAATTGAGAACATTCGGCAGCTGCAGCGATGCCAGGTCGGGAACTTTCTGGGGAATGACGCGAAAAGCGAGGCTGTAGCAGGAACGCTGTCTGAAGGCATTCACTCGGAAGCGCGAGAGTTTCGGAATGCTGTATGAGAAATCAAGTTCCCCGTCTGTCTCCAGTTTTTTTAATTGTACATCGGACAAAATGCTGTTGATCATCGCATCCGTATCATCAGGCGTTATCGGCGGACGATCGAGCGCAATCAGTTCCCCGTTCAGGCGGATGGTCGGGGGAATGCCGACCGAAATATGCAGATCTGAGGCGCCCCGCATGCAGGCAATGTTTAAGCCTTCTTCTAGAATCTGAACCATAGCAGTCATCTCTTCCTGTTTATGAATAGATTTCCACAATTTGTCAGCTGATAATCTTTAAAAGCTCATCGACCGTGGTGATGCCCTTCGTTACCTTGATCAGGCCGTTTTCCAGCATCGTCTGTCCGCCGGAATTCTGTACGAGATTCTGAATGTCTTTGTAAGAATGGTGATTGATCAGTTTTTCGGAAATGTCATCGGTCACTTCCAGCATTTCATGTACGGCTGTCCGGCCGAGATATCCGGTCTGGTGGCAGGACTTGCAGCCAACCCCTTTCATCAGCACAGGCGGGCAGTCCATTCCTGTTTTCTTGAATAATGCCTGCTCGATTGGTGTCGCTTCCACAGGCCTGGCGCAGTCATGGCAGACTCTGCGCACAAGCCTTTGGGCGACGACGCCGCTCAGCGCGGCGGCGACGAGGAAGGGATCGATGCCCATGTCAATCAGGCGGTAAACGGTAGTCGGAACATCGGTCGTATGGAGAGTAGAAAGTACGAGATGTCCGGTCAGGCTCGCCCGGATGGCGATCTCTGCCGTTTCCGAATCACGGATCTCGCCGACCATGATGATGTTCGGGTCCTGGCGCAGGATCGCCCGCAGACCGGCGGCAAACGTCAGGCCGACCGGCGCGTTGGTCTGAATCTGATTGATTCCTTCAATCTGATATTCCACGGGATCTTCAATCGTAATGATATTCTGGGATTCGCTGTTCAGATGATTGAGCGCCGCGTAGAGCGTCGAAGTTTTGCCGGATCCGGTCGGGCCCGTGATCAGAAGCAGCCCGGTAGGACGGGCAATCATTTTTGTAAAAGCGGCTTCCTGCTCTTCGGTGAAGCCGACATTCGGTATTTTCAGCAGCAGGTCCTGGGTATTCAGCAGACGGAGAACGACGCACTCTCCGAAGAGGGTCGGAAGTGTCGATACACGGAGGTCGATGCGCTGTTTCCCGACCGTCACTTTTACCCGTCCATCCTGGGGCAGACGTTTTTCCGTGATATCCAGCCTGCTGATCACTTTGATTCTGGTCACGAGGACACTGAGCATTTCTTTTGGAAATGTCCGGTAAGTGTGCAATACGCCGTCGATCCGGAAACGGACCACGACGCTGAATTCGCGCGGGTCGATATGAATATCGCTCGCACGTTCTTCGACGGCGCTGATCAGGCATTTGTTGATAATTTTAATAATCGGTGTATCATCTTCCGCCGATAACGTTTCCGCGTCCTCCGCCGGACGTATATTCATTGTGGTCAGCAATTCGCTGACCGTATCTTCTTCGCTATACAGCCGGTTAATGGCGCTTGTAATTTCACTGGGCAGCGCAAGCGCCACTTTGACCTGAAAGCCGGTCATCATCTGCAGGTCGTCGATGGCGAAAAAATCAAGCGGATTAGTCATGGCGACAAAAAGCACATTGTCTTTTTTCTTGTAACAGATTAATTCATTGCGGCGGGCAAAATCCTGGCTGACAAGGTTAACGGCCTGCTGATCGATGACCTGGCTGCTTAAATGGATTTGCGTGATATCCAGCTGAATGGAAAGGACGTCGATCAACTGCTGTTCAGAGATATAGCCGCGCTCGATCAGCGCGTGCCCCAGTTTCTGTGACGCGCTTTTCTGTTCAAGCGTCGAATCCAACTGTTCTTGAGTAATCAGGCCTGCTTCAACTAGTAAATCCCCTAACCGGCGATGTGTGCGCTTCATTTGGCTTCCTCCCGGATGATTGACGGTCAGATCCGTAAAGCGGGACTTTCAATCCATGGATCAACCGTTTAAAATAGAAAACAAAGACGCGAATGAGGAAAGGACCAGGACTTATGAACCTGAAACAGAGCGGGATGACGCTAATCGAGGTGATTGCCGCAATCGCTCTCCTGAGTGTCGTGCTCCTAGCCTTTGCCTATGTTTTTATCCAGAACCAGCAGATCACGACGGACAACGGGACGAAGCTGACGGCTTCGCAGCTCACGCAGAAAAAGCTTTCGGAAGTTCTGGGGGCCGGCACACTGCCTGGCAAATCGTCATCAGCGGCCGCTTCGCCGACCGCTGTTCCGGAGAACACAGATTATTTCATCGAGTCCAGTGACCCGGGCCTTCCGAATGGATACGATACCTATGTATACATCCTTAAAACCATTGACGGGAGCGGTCTGATTCCCATTGTTGTCAGAACATACTACGGCACTAAATATGTAGAACTTTACAACTATTATACGACAAACAGCAACTGAGAGGTACAGGCAGATGATCCATAATTCAAGAGGCATGACGCTGGTTGAGATGCTTGCCGTTCTGACTATCGCATCGGTCTGTTTTGCACTGATTTTCGCGATTTGGCTTTCCGGCGAAAAATCGGCCGGCCGGACATTGACGGAAAATGACCTCCAGGCTGATGCCAATCTTGTTCAGTCCCGCCTGACTCAAGCGTTTTTTAATAAAAATAACAGGCCCTTTTCCGTCTCGGTCAGCGACGGAAAGGTTGAAATAAAATATGACAGCGCCGATCAGGCCGAGATTATATCAAGTGAGAATCTGTCTTATTCCGGAAGCCCTTCATCAATGGAAGTGAATCAGGGCACCAATCAACTTGAAATAAATTATACGATTTCACCGAGAAATATATCGGGAAACAGCGCATTGAATTTTCAAATCAATACGGCGCTGAATTATCCATGGAATGACAGCGGGGGAGGGCAGAGCCATTGAAAAAGCCGAATACACCCGGGCGGCAGAAGGGATCGGTGCTGCTCGTGGTTCTGCTGGTCATTGCCGTTTTTTCGATCATGGGGCTTTTTCTGATCAGCGTATCGTTCAGCCATATGCGGCAGATCGGCCTGGAAATCAGCCGCACCCAGGCGACAAATGCGGCAGAGATGGGACTCAAGGCCTATAATCAAAAAATAAACGAGGAACTGAAAACCATCAATCGAAACGTTCCCGGCACCTTTGAAGCTTTTAAAACCGCACTGGATAGCGCACTGCCGGACTCTCTGAACTCATCCGGGGATCAGGACATCCGCTCAATGCAGGGCAATCCGGAATATGAAGTAGCGATCGGAAACGAGCATGCCGGAGACAATCAGATTCAGCTGACCGTGACCAGTACGGGGACCGTTCAAGGCGAGAAACGGATCATTGCTCAGGAAAAAATTTTTAAATATGGGAGCGATTCAAGCGGAGGCAGCAGCGGAGGGGATTCCGACCGCACACCGGAATACATGGGGCTGTCACTGCCCTATATGGAAGGAAGCCTGATTCATCAAGGAAACTATTATTGCCACACCAATGATAATGTTTTTATTAATGGATCATCGGCCAACTGCGTGGGAGACACAAAACAGACCGTTGACTTTTCGGCCATTCAAAGCCTTTTCCAGGACATGCCGCTTGTAGCGCCTCCAAGTTCTCCAATAGCAGGGGCTCCGACTATTTCCGGAAATGATGTGACACAGCCCCTTTTTGAGGGGGCGGTTAATTTTTCAAATCAGTTAAATATACAATCAATCAATACCCCTTCGGTATTTGATGGGGATGTTCATGTTGATGGACAGTTGAATATTGAGAACCCGTCAACCTTTAACGGAGATGTTTATACAAGCGGTCAGATGAACATTAAAGAAGACACGGTGTTTAACGGGAATGTATTGATTAATGGCCAGTTGAATGTCGAACAAGGTGTCACCGTGACTTTTAACGGCTACGTCCGAATCAATCAGCAGGTCAATCTGAAAAAGGACAGTGATGCCACCTTTATGAAAAACACCTATATTAACGGACAGGGAAATGACACAGGCAAGGCTACGTATGTGGGGAACGTTTATTTTGGAGGCGATCTGAATTCCGAAGGGGGCGACACCTATCAGGGTTATGTTTTCATCAATGGATCGAACAACAGAAGCGATGACAGTGCAGGATGGAATGAATCTGTCAATTTTGAGCGTACAGTTTATGTCATGAATAACTTTTATCCGAAGAGTAATAAATCCGCAATCCATTTCGATCAGGGCGTAGTCATTGGCGGAAATTCATCCCCGCAAACCAGTGCAAACGGATTGATTACGATTGGGCCTCAGCAGCGGGGCGGCGGCACGGTCCCCGCGCCGGCCACTGTCGCGACGAGCAATACAAGTTATCAATGAAGTGAATCATATTTATTTATGGCAGTCCATTTACTGCTGATTTTTTGATCTTTTTTGCTGATATGCTGACGGTTACTGATGATATTCCGCTGTTTTACTGATGATTCCGGCCAGATCTTGGGTTCTACCGGCCAAATTCCGGGTTCTACCGGCCGGATATGGATTTCTACCAGCCAGATCGAGGGTTCTATCGGCCGAATTATGGGTTCTACCGGCCGAATATGGATTTTTACCGGCCAAATCTTGGGTTCTATCGGCCAGAACCGGATTTCTACCGGGTTCGTCAGCTTTGACGGTGACGAGTCGTGATTGACAAAGAGCAGCCCGGAGTTGTCCCCCTGATTTTATGAAAGGGGAACGCCCCATTCCTTGATTCCTGGATTTCCGTGTTTTTATACCAAGGTCATGAGAAATCCTGATGTTAAGGTATTTTTGACTATGAGTGATTTATATAATTATGCCAATGAGGAAGAGGAGGCTAAACTAAAAATCCTTTACTAATACAAATTTTTGACTACCGTGTTATAATTCACCGGAAATACGGGTTGATTGATCAATTTTTTATGTGAAATGAAAGAAGGCGTCCCATTGCCGTAAATCGACTTATGAGACGCCTTCTGGTAGTTTTCGTATCTATAAACAAGCGTTCTGATTATTTTGCGATCTTCTCCAGATTCCCGTTCTGATCCATTTTGAAAGTGGCTCCCTGAACGGACTCCTGGTCCTGGAAGGCAACCATCCGCCGTGCGCGGTCCATGATGCCGATCAGCGCCTGATAGTCGTCCTCTACGGTTTGCTGGCGGTTCTGCAGCCCGCCGATTTCTTTCTCCAACTCGGAAACTTTTTGAAGGAGTTTATCGTTTTCCAGCTTCAGATGGCTGTTTTCCTGTTCCAGCCGGCCTGTTGTCGCTTTGCCGCGCTGCAGCGTCTTCAGAAAAGCGATCACGTCGCTTAAATTGATTCCTTCTTTTTCTGCCTGCCGGTCGGAAGCAGCGGTTATATCCGGGTCTGTCCCGACCGCCTCAATCTCATTATTCGTATCCGTATCTGAAGGATTGGCGAGATAGGCGCTTTCCGCGGCAGAAAAAACGGGGGCGGGGCGGACGATCTTGCTCCGCTGTTCAGCACGTTTCTTCTGCTTGCGCTGCTTTTTGGCAATTTCAATGGCCTGTTCGTATTTTTTGCGTACGATCGCGTTCCAGCGGAAGCCGCATGCGGCTCCTGTGCGATTCAGCCGGTCGCCGACTTCTTCGAATGCATCAAGCTGTGTGCTACCTTCTCTTATGTGGCGCAGGACGGTTTCTGCAAGCAGCAGATCGTCTTCATGCGACCAGGCATCTTGTCTCACTTTTGTCATGACATACTCTCCTTCTTGCATTCTTGCTTATTTTTAAGAAGGATAGACAACTTAGAAGTTTTTTATACACGGGGCTGTCTGCTATCATATCCATGCTAAGAGGGATAATCCGTCATTTATTTTCGCGATTGCGTTCGGCAAAATAATCCAGCCTTTTTTGAATGCTTTTTTCATAACCGCGCGGCGAAGGATGATAGAATTTCTTTGTGCGAAGGTTTTCCGGAAGGTAGTTTTGCGGGACGTAGCCTCCCGGGAAATCGTGAGGGTAAAGGTAGCCCTTCCCGTGGCCCAGTTTCGATGCTCCCTTGTAATGGGCGTCGCGCAGATGAAGCGGCACCTCGCCGGTTTTACCGTTTTTAACGGCATCAAGCGCCTGATCGATGCCGATAACGGCCGCATTGCTTTTTGGAGCGGTGGCGACGTAAAGCGCTGCTTCCGCGAGCGGTATACGCGCTTCGGGCAGGCCGATAAATGTCACCGCGGTGACGGCCGCGTTGGCGACGAGAATCGCATTGGGATCGGCCAGGCCGACGTCTTCGGCGGCATGAATGAAAATCCGGCGGGCGATGAATTTCGGATCTTCTCCGGCGGCAATCATTTTGGCGAGCCAGAAGAGCGTTGCATCCGGATCGGATCCGCGCATACTTTTGATAAAAGCCGAGACCGTATCGTAGTGATTGTCTCCCTTTTTATCATATTGAAGCACTTTTTCCTGAATCGACTCTTCGGCAACGCCGCGGTCAATGTGAATCACGCCGTCCTTGTCCGGATCGGTCGTCAAAACGGCGAGTTCGAGTGCGTGCAGAGCGGTGCGGCTGTCGCCGTTCGCAACGCGGACGAGGTGGTCGATGGCGTCGCTGTCCGCCTGAATTTTGTAACGGCCATAGCCGCGCTCTTTATCGGCAAGCGTGTTTTCCAGAATCTTGCGGATGTCATCCTGAGAAAGCGGGACGAAGCGGAAAAGGCGGGAGCGGGAAAGCAGCGCCGAATTGATTTCGAACATCGGGCTTTCAGTCGTTGCCCCGATCAGGATAATGGTCCCTTTTTCCACCGACGGCAGCAGGGCATCCTGCTGCCCTTTATTGAAACGATGAATTTCATCAATGAAAAGGATCGTTCGCTGCCGGTCGAACTTCAGCCGTTCTTCCGCGCCGGCTATGATTTTTCTCAAATCGCCGACTCCGGCCGTCACCGCGTTCAGCTGTTCGAAATAGGCCGATGTCGACCGGGCAATAATATGAGCGAGCGTTGTTTTGCCCGTCCCGGGAGGCCCGAAAAAGATCATCGGCGTCAGCCTGTCTGCCTGAATCGCCCGGCGCAGCAGGCGGCCCTTGCCGACAATCTGTTCCTGGCCGACAAATTCGTCGAGCGTCCGCGGGCGCATTCGGTCGGCAAGGGGGCGCGCACTTTCTGCTGTTTTATTGTCATCGGATGGAAAATCAAATAGGTCCACCCCGATCATCCTCTCAAATTTGATCTGGCATATCCTGCCTGTCTCTATAGGGTTCTTGACGGCTGAATCAAGCGGGGCGGCACTGGACCGGAGCGATCGGCCGTCCCGTCCGGGCATGGGGATCCACCGGCAATGCCTTTCCCCGGCTTGAAAACGTGCAAGAAAAGCAGTTTTCGTCTATAATAGTTTAGAGTCTGATCATATTTTACCATACTTCGCGGATCGGATAGCAAAAACGGCTTTCGGATCCTTCGTCTGTTTTGTGCCGGATGCTCAGACGGTCCGGAAACCGCTCGTTCTTTTTTTATTACGTGCAGCAGAAAATTTCATTTAATCATAAATGGATAATACAGCTGATTTTGACAGAGGAAGAGGTGGTTCATAATGAAAATATCGACCAAAGGGCGCTACGGGCTGACGATCATGATGGCTCTTGCGAAAAATAAAGGCAGGGGCCCGCTCTCGCTTAAGGCGATTGCCAATGAACACAATTTGTCGGAGCATTACCTGGAACAATTGATCGCTCCGCTCCGCAACGCCGGGTTAGTGAACAGCATTCGCGGAGCATACGGAGGGTATGTGCTGTCCAAGCTCCCGAGCGAAATTACGGCGGCCGATGTGATTCGCGTTCTGGAAGGCCCGATTCAGCCGGTCGAAGTGATGGAAGACGACGATCCGGCTAAGCGCGAGCTCTGGGTGAAGATCCGGGATGCCGTTAAGGACGTGCTTCAGGGCACAACTCTGGACGACCTGATTCATTTTGATTCCGATCCGCAGGTTCAGGATCCAGACATGTTTTATATTTAACAGATATTAAAGGAGTGATTGGGCATGGATCCGATTTATCTCGATCATGCCGCAACGACGCCGATTGATCCTGAAGTACTGGAGGTCATGACGGAGACCTATAAGCGCGTGATCGGCAATCCGTCAAGCATCCATTCTTTCGGCAGGCAGGCACGGAAAGTCATTGACGATGCGCGGGATACGATCGCCGATTATATCGGTGCGAAAAGCCGGGAGATTGTCTTTACGGGCGGCGGAACCGAAGGCGATAATATGGCTATCATCGGCGCCGCACTGGCGAACAGGCAGTTCGGGAAGCATATCATTACAACCAAAGTGGAGCATCACGGCGTGTTCAGAACGTGCGAATATCTGGAGTCTCTCGGTTTTGTCGTCGATTATCTGGATGTCGACAGGAGCGGCCGGATTTCCGTTGCTGAATTAAAAGAGAAATTGCGTGACGATACCATCCTTGTTTCGATCATGTACGGCAACAACGAGGTCGGCACCGTTCAGCCGATCCGCGAAATTGCGCATCTTCTGGCACCGCATCGGGCGCTTTTCCACACGGATACGGTTCAGGCGTTCGGGACGGAAAATATGAATGTAAAAGAAATGCCGATCGATCTTCTGTCAATGACGGGGCATAAAATCGGCGGACCGAAAGGAATCGGTTTTCTCTATATACGCGACGGAGTGTCGCTCGCCTCGATCACTCACGGAGGCGATCAGGAACGAAAGCACCGCGCAGGTACGCAGAACGTCCCCGCCATTGCCGGACTGGGGCGGGCGGTTGAACTTGTACGCGCCCGCCGGTCGGAACGGATCGAAAGATATTTGAAAGAGCGCCGCGCTTTGCTTGAAGCTCTTGACGCTGAACATGTTGCTTATCGGATCAACGGGAATCCGGAACACTTTCTGCCGCAAATTTTAAATTTATATTTTCCGGGAACAAATATTGAAACACTGCTTACCCGACTGGATCTGTCGGGTGTTGCCGTGTCGAGCGGGTCGGCATGTACTGCGGGATCGGTGGAGCCTTCGCATGTGCTGACTGCGATGTTCGGCCCGGACGCTCCGGAAACGCGGAGTTCTGTCCGGATCAGCTTCGGAAGCGGGCTGAATCCGGAACAAATTAAAGAAGCGGGACATGTCATTGCCCGGTCCGTCCGGGAACTTATCGGAGTCGGGCAGGACTGAACTCTGAAAAGGCGGGTGAATCATTTTGGCGAAATCCCCAGGCGATACGAGGGTCGTCGTTGGCATGTCGGGCGGCGTGGATTCTTCTGTTGCCGCCCTTTTATTGAAACAAAAGGGATATGACGTGATCGGCATTTTCATGAAAAATTGGGATGATACCGATGAGAACGGGGTCTGCACGGCAACCGAGGATTATGAGGACGTTGTCCGTGTCGCCGGTCAGATCGGCATTCCCTATTATGCCGTAAACTTTGAAAAACAATATTGGGACCGTGTTTTTTCTTATTTTCTTGCGGAATATAAAGCGGGGCGCACCCCGAATCCCGATGTCATGTGCAATAAAGAAATCAAGTTCAAGGCGTTTCTCGATCATGCGCTGGCACTCGGTGCGGATTATGTCGCAACGGGCCACTATGCGCAGACCGGGCAGCAGGACAGTAAAACACTCATGATTCGGGCGGCCGATCAGAATAAGGATCAGACCTATTTCCTGAATCAGCTGTCACAAGAGCAGCTCTCAAAAGTGATGTTTCCGCTTGGAGATCTGGAAAAACCGCAGGTGCGGGCCATCGCGCGCGACCATCATCTGGCGACCGCCGATAAAAAGGACAGCACCGGGATCTGCTTCATCGGCGAGCGCAATTTCAAGCAGTTTCTCAGCCATTATCTGCCGGCCTGCCGCGGCGAAATCCGCACGATCGACGGCGAACTGAAGGGCTATCACGACGGTCTGATGTATTATACAAACGGACAGCGGCAGGGACTGGGGATCGGCGGCCCGGGCGGCCCGTGGTTTGTCTGCGGCAAAGACGTGAAACGAAACATTCTCTATATCGCACCGGGCGCAGATCATCCGGCTCTCTATTCTCAGGGACTCATCGCGGAAGGGGCCAACTGGATCAGCGGCGCTCCTGAAAAGAAAAGTTTTCACTGCACGGCGAAATTCCGTTATCGCCAGAAGGATCGTCCCGTTACCGTTCATGTTCGGCCGGATAGCCGTCTGGAAGTTGTCTTCGATCATCCGGAATGGGCGATCACTCCGGGCCAGGCCGTTGTTTTCTATCAGAATGAGATCTGTCTCGGAGGAGCGACTATTGCCACCGTTCTGAACCAGGGAACGGATGCGGCCATAGATTTTGTAGACTCGGTACCTTTATGAGGGCTGGGTCTTTTTCCATGCAAAAGGGCCGGGCTGCCGGTAAAATGCCGTCTGAAACCTGCGGCCGGATCCGGCTGCCGCTTCGTTTCTGAAATTGATTATCCGGAGAAGGGAAGTTGACTGCTTTGGAAAGTAAAACAGAAAAAGCTCTGCGGCTGATCAGGGAAAAAGATTATGCCCATGCGGCGCAGGCTCTTGATCAGGCGATTTCCGAAGAGCCGGACAATCCTGTGGGCTATACGAATTTCGGGAACCTGCTGATTGCAGCCGGACAGCCCGAACGTGCCCCGGCTTTTTTTAAAAAAGCGCTCTCTCTCAATCCGGCCTTCGCGTCCGCTTCTTTCGGCTACGGAAATGCTCTTTTTGAAGTGAAAAAATACAAAGACGCACTGGCCCGGTTTGAACAGGCCCGGGAAAACGGATTGAATGAAGGCGATGTATTCTATATGATCGGCCGGTGCGCGCTTCAGCTTGGCCATCCCGGTCAGGGTCTGGCGGCCTTTCAGCGTGCGGTCGAACTGAACGGTTCGGATACGGAAGCAAGATTTCAGTATGGGCTTCTGCTGGCACAGTTCGGCCGGCTGGATGCGGCGGAAAAACAGTTTCTAAGGGTCATTTCGGAGAATCAGCAACATGCGGACGCTTTCTATAATCTCGGTGTCATTGCCATGTACCGGGATAAGAACGGCGACGCAGAAAACTGTTTTTCGAAGGCGCTGACTCTGAATCCCCGTCACATGCTTGCGGCACATGGCCTTGAGAGACTGAAAAAAATCGGAGAGCCGGACCCGCACGGGAAAGAGTAAAAAGCAGGATTTTCTCCTGGCGGGCGCTGCTGCCCTGCTAATTTTTGACAGACGCTTCTATGCCTCAGAAAATTTTTATAAAAGAAAGGACGGCGGGAATTATGGAACAGGCGGCGTTGGATTTATTTTCGGATCGGCATCCGTCAATCAAGGGCGAACCGGTCCGCATCGTTTTTCAGAATAAAGAAAATGGCTACACGGTAATGATTGTGAAAATTAACGAAACCGATGAACCCGTGCAGGGTAAAGAAATGACGATTGTCGGCTACTTTCCCGCCGTCCACCTTCATGAGACGTATCAGTTCATCGGCAGACTGAAGACTCATCCCAAATATGGGCAGCAATACGAGGCCGAGCGCTACCGCAAGCTGCTTCCGCAGTCCCGGACCGGCATGGTGCAGTACCTGTCCGGCGATCTCTTCCCGGGAATTGGAAAGAAGACGGCCGAATCGATTATCGATGCAATCGGAGACAACGCGATCACAAAAATTCTGAACGATCCCTCCTGCCTGCAAGAAGTACCCAAGCTGGAGAAGAAAAAATCCGATTTTATTGCGGAAACTCTTTTGAAAAATGAGGGACTGGAAAAAATTCTGATCGGCCTCTCGGATTATGGGTTCGGCTCCCAGCTGGCCATGAAAATCTATCAGACTTACGGTGACGCGGCGCTGGAAATGATCAAAGAGAATCCTTATCAGCTGATCCGGGACGTCGAGGGCATCGGCTTTCAGCGGGCGGACGAACTGGCGGCGCTGCTGGGCATTACCGGGAATCATCCGGAACGCATTCAGGCAGCCGTTCTCTACTGGCTGAACGAACGGGCAATGAACGACGGCCACGTGTTCATGCCTTATGATGAGACCGTTCAGGCCGCTGAAAAGCTGCTTTCGAATCCGGAGCCGGATGTCGATCAGGATGCCGTTGTGCGCGAGATCGATGCTCTTGAAGAAGACGGCAGGCTGGTCCGTGAAGACGACGATATCTATCTTCCTGAACTTTACTATGCGGAAAAAGGCGTTGTCACCGGTATACAGAAACTGATGGAACGGAGCGGCGATCCGGATGAATTTTCCGAAAGCGAGTTTCTCGAGGCACTCGGAAAGGTGGAAGAAAAGCTCTCTATGCAGTATGCGGAGAGCCAGCAGGCTGCCATCAGAAAAGCAATCCAGTCTCCGTTAATGATTCTGACCGGCGGGCCGGGTACGGGAAAGACGACGGTTATTCGTGGAATTGTCGATGTTTATGCGGAATTAAACGGGCTTTCTCTTAACCCGAAAGACTATGACAGCGAGCATCCGTATCCTGTACTGCTGGCCGCGCCGACAGGCCGGGCGGCAAAAAGGATGAAGGAATCGACCGGTCTCCCGGCGGTGACGATCCACCGCCTGCTCGGCTGGAACGGCGGCTCGGTCTACACACATGGCGAGGACGATCCGATTGAAGGAAAACTGCTGATCGTCGATGAAATGTCAATGGTGGACATATGGCTCGCCAACCAGCTGCTCAGATCGCTTCCCGACGATATTAAAGTCGTCATCGTCGGAGACGAGGATCAACTGCCCTCTGTGGGGCCCGGCCAGGTACTCAGCGATCTGGTACAGTCCGGAGCGATTCCCATCATCCGGCTGACCGATATTTTCCGTCAGGCACGGGGTTCATCGATCATTGAGCTGGCTCACGAAATCAGGCAGGGGTTAATCCCGGATATCACGGTTCCCAAGGCGGACCGCCGTTTTATCCATTGCCATCAGGCTCAGGTTGTGGATGCGGTTTGCCAGATCGCAAAGGGAGCCGAGAAAAAGGGCTATCAGCCGAAGGATATTCAGGTGCTGGCCCCGATTTACCGCGGCAACGCCGGTATAGAAAAGATGAACGAAGCCTTGCAGGAACTGTTTAACCCCGCTTCGGACCAGAAACGCTCCCTGACGTACGGAGACCATGTGTTCCGGGTCCATGACAAAGTGCTGCAGCTGGTCAATAACCCGGATGAGCAGGTCTTCAACGGAGATATCGGCGAAGTCGTCGCCATTCTGAGGGCCAAGGAGACGACCGATCATGAAGACACCGTCGTCGTTTCTTTTGATAATGTTGAGGTAAAATATCTGAAACATGACCTTAATCAGCTGACTCTCGCGTACTGCTGCTCGATTCATAAGGCGCAGGGCAGTGAATTCCCGATTGTGATTCTGCCGATTGTAAAAGGCTATCACCGGATGCTGAAGCGCAATCTGATCTATACGGCCGTCGCACGCAGCAAAGAATATCTCATGCTGTGCGGCGACGAAGAAGCCTTCAAACAGGCGATCGTCCGCAACGATATCGACAGCCGCCATTCGAATCTGGCTGAAAAATTACGGGAGCGGCTGCACACAATGCCGGGAGGAACCCCTCACTTAACATAAGTTTCGTTTGAAAAACTTTGATATATCCCTCAACCCATGCGGATTTCTAGACTCTCAGAATGAAAGTGTCTTTATTTACAAAAGCGGCAGGCCGATTGTTTCTGAGTCCGGAGCGATGCTTCTCCATCGGGGAGCGGCCGTTTTCGAGTAGCCGCACGGTCTGCAGCAATCGGCAAATTGCTGTTCCGGGCTCCGGCCCTCTAACGGCCGAAAAAATCAGGCATGACCGATAAATCGTGAGCGCCGACCGAAACCCGGCCTGGGAAGACCGAAACCCTGCAAGTCGCGACCGAAACCTGGCCTGAGCTGACCGAAACCTAGCCTGAGACGACCGAAATCCTGCACGCCGCGACCGAAACCCGGCCAGTGCCGACCGAAAACCCACACACTCCGACCGATAGACTGCCACGAACGAGAAAAACTGCGAACGTCTGCCGACAGTCAGCCCGGTAACGACGAAAAATCGCGTATGACCGATAAATCGTGAGTGTCAACCGAAACCCGGCCAGTGCCGACCGAAAAACTCCCAACCGCGACCGAAACCCGGCCTGGGAAGACCGAAACCCTGCAAGTCGCGACCGAAACCTGGCCTGAGCTGACCGAAATCCGGCCTGAGCTGACCGAAACCCGGCCTGAGATGACCGAAAACCCATGCATCCCGACCGATAGACTGCCATGAGCGAGAAAAACTGCGAGCGATTAGTCGATGAGCTGCGTATATGGCCGGTCACTCACGCACGTCGATCAATAAACCGCCGGGGCCGATTGATAAAATGCCTCTGCCGACAGCAGAAGCGGATATTCCGGCGGGTGAAACGGCAGGAGGCCTCGGTACAGAAACTTTTTTCAAAAAAAGTATATTTTCATTTGTTTTTGGGCATGGATGCGAGTAACCCAAAAGACTGAATGAATTTGAGGTGAAAACAAATGAAATGTCCGAATTGCCAGGGAAAGAGTATCGGGAAACTCAGTGCCAATCAGTATTATTGCTGGGATTGTTTTATCGAGCTGACATTGGAGGACGGCATATTGTCCTTGAGCCAGGTTGAGGAGGACGGCAGCCTGACCACGCTTGACGATCTATTTGAAAAAGAGCAACGTGAAGCAAAAGCGAACGGTTTTTAAGACGGATCTCGCCTGTATACTGCGGCAACTTTTTCCTTCCGCCGGTCATGATTTTTCATGCAGTGGGCATAACTATGCGTGGAGGGATGATCATGTGGAAGTGGCCCGCACTGCAGTGGATAAAAGTGTTATCAATCCTGTTGCTTCTTTTTTTGAACGGCTATTTGTTCTACCGGCTGCTTCCGCTGCTTAACGTCCTGATGCATTTTTTTCTGAAAGTAGCATTTCCCTTTGCGGCAGCGGGAATTATCGCCTATCTGCTGCTTCCGCTTGTCAAGCGCTGCCATCAGGCGGGGATTCCGAAAACGATCGCCATACTCGCTATCTATGCCGTTTTTTTCGGGGGCATCGGGTTTCTGCTTTATAAAGGCGGACCCGTTTTCATGCACGAATTGAAAGGGCTGGATAAGGAGTTTTCAAAATATGAGGCGCTTTATCAGTCGAATATTGATCATGTTTACGGATCGACGCCGGAAGCCGTCCATGATCACGTCAATAAAGCTCTGGAAAGAATCCGCAGGGGGACCGCATCATGGGCGGACAGAATCATCGACTGGTGTTCCGGACTGGTGCAATCGATGTTTACACTGTTCATCATTCCGTTTCTCGCCTTCTATTTCCTGAAGGATGCGGATCGTATGAAAAGGGGGGCGATGCGTCTCATTCCGAGAAAATGGCGGAAGCAAACGGCGGACATTTTCTCGGAAATGGATCGTTCGATCGGCAATTATATCCGCGGTCAGCTGACCGTCTGTGCGGTTCTGGCGGCAATGGCCTCGATCGGTTTATGGCTGCTCAGAGTACCCTATCCCTTTGTCTTCGGCATCTTTATCGGAGCAACCGACCTCATCCCCTATTTTGGTCCGCTGATCGGCGCAGCCCCTGCCATTCTGATTGCGGCGACGCAATCGGTCTATACGGTCTTCGGCGTGATTCTGCTGATTCTGCTGATCCAGTTTCTTGAGGGAAACGTCATTGAACCTCTGATTGTCGGGCGGAGCGTCGATATTCATCCGCTGTATATCATGCTCTCGCTCGGCATCGGCGGTGAACTGGCGGGCATTGTCGGGATGCTGCTGGCGATCCCGTGCTTCATTGTGATTCGCACCTGTTTCCGCCATTTGAGGGACCGATATCGTACAATTGACAAATAAGGGGAAACTCAACTATAATAACGGCAGAATAATGAAACCGAGACGAAAAGAATAGCAGCAGTGCATGCAGACGTTTTGCCGCCGGTTCTTTTTGGTGCGGAAACCCGGCTTTTCTGTTTTGCACGAAAGAGCGGCGGTTTTGAGGGAATCCCGGCAGCCGGATGCAAAGTTGCAGAGGCCTTTCTTTTTATTTTGCTGCGCGAAAGTCATGTTTAAGAAAGAAGCTTTCGTCCTTTCACGGTGATAGGATGGAAGCTTTTTTTGTCCGCTGCCGCCCGGAAGGTCTGTTGGGTTCGGTTTTTAATAATGAGTAACTTGGGGGTTCTTGCGATGAAACAACTCAGTTCATCTGAGGTCAGACAAATGTTTTTAGATTTTTTCAAAGGAAAGGGCCATACCGTTGAGCCGAGCGCTTCGCTTATTCCGATCGACGATCCGTCGCTGCTCTGGATTAACAGCGGCGTCGCTACTCTTAAAAAATATTTCGACGGGCGGGTTGTGCCCCGGAATCCGCGCATCTGCAGCGCCCAGAAAGCGATCCGGACAAACGACATCGAAAACGTCGGCTATACGGCGCGCCATCATACTTTTTTCGAGATGCTCGGCAACTTCTCGATCGGCGATTATTTTAAGGAGGAAGCGATTACCTGGGCATGGGAATTTTTAACAAGCCCGGAGTGGATTGCTTTCGATCCGGATAAATTGTCGGTCACCATTTATCCGGATGATGACGAAGCGTACCGGTTGTGGCATGAAAAAATCGGAATCCCTGAGGAACGGATTATTAAACTTGAACATAATTTCTGGGATATCGGCGAGGGACCGAGCGGACCGAATACGGAGATTTTTTATGACCGCGGCGAGGCGTTCGGCAACGATCCGGACGATCCGGAACTTTATCCCGGCGGTGAGAATGATCGGTATCTGGAAGTCTGGAATCTCGTGTTCTCGCAGTACAATCACAATCCCGACGGCAGCCACACGCCGCTTCCGAAGAAGAACATTGATACCGGCATGGGCCTCGAGCGGATGGTCAGTGTGATTCAGAATGGGGAAACGAACTTCGATACCGACCTGTTTCTGCCGATTATCCATAAAACCGAAGAAATTTCCGGAATCGTCTACAAAATAGGGCAGAAAAACACACCGTTTAAGGTGATTGCCGACCACATCCGCGCCGTTTCGTTTGCGATTGCGGACGGGGCTTTGCCGTCCAATGAGGGGCGCGGTTATGTGCTGCGCCGCCTGATCCGCCGTGCGGTTCGCTACGCGATGGATCTCGGCATCAATAAGCCGTTCCTATACGAGCTGGTGCCGATTGTCGCCGACATCATGAAGGACTATTATAAAGAGGTCCTAGGAAAAACGGCATTTGTCCAGAAGGTGGTCCGAAGTGAGGAAGAACGCTTTCATGAAACGATTCATGAGGGCGTGTCGATTCTGAAGGAAAAGATTGCCGAAGCAAAAGCGCAAAATACGCCGCAGATTGCCGGCAGTGATGTATTCAAGCTGTACGATACGTTCGGCTTTCCTGCGGAACTGACGGAGGAGTATGCCAGGGCAGAGGGACTTGGCATTGACCGTGAAGGTTTTGAACAAGAGCTCGGCAGGCAGCGGGAGCGGGCAAGATCCGCCCGGCACAATCAGAAATCCATGCAGGTTCAGGACGATACGTTGCGCAATGTTACCGATCGCAGCGAGTTTGTCGGATACGAGCAGCTGACGGTTGAAGATGCGAAAGTGCTTGTGATCATCAGGGAAAATGAGAGAGCGGACGATGCCTCCGAAGGAGAAACGGTTAAAATCATTCTCGACCGCACGCCTTTTTATGCGGAAAGCGGCGGCGAAGTTTCCGATACGGGGCGGATCACGGGCGAAACAGCCGTTCTTTTTGTCAAGGATGTTCAGAAAGCGCCGAACGGACAGAATCTCCATACATGTGTCATTGAGAAGGGCCGGATTCATGCGGGGGAGACGGTAAAAGCAGCCGTCGATACCGGGATGCGGCTGTCGGCGCAAAAAAACCACACGGCGACGCACTTGCTGCATCAGGCTTTGAAAGATACGCTGGGCAGGCATGTCAATCAGGCCGGATCCTATGTTTCGCCGGACAGGCTGCGCTTCGATTTTTCCCATTTCGGACAGGTTACGGAGGACGAACTGGAACAGGTTGAACGGATCGTCAATGAAAAAATCTGGGAACAGCTGCCGGTGACGACGTCCCAGATGCCGCTTGATGAAGCAAAGGCTCTCGGAGCGATGGCTCTTTTCGGCGAGAAATACGGGAAGATTGTGCGGGTTGTCAAGAGCGGCGATTACAGCCTCGAACTTTGCGGCGGCTGTCATGTGAAAAACACGGCTGAGCTGGGCCTGTTCACAATCGTTTCGGAAAGCGGAATCGGCGCGGGTACCCGGCGAATTGAAGCGCTGACAGGCAAAAGTGCCTATGAAAAAATGAAGCAGGATAAACTGGAACTGAAAAACATCGGCCGTCTGCTGAAAGTCTCGCCGGATCAGATTCCGGAGCGTCTCGATGTTCTGCAGCAGCAGATGCGGGATCTGGAGAAGGAAAATGCGGCGATCATGTCAAAGCTGGGCAATGCAAAAGCAAATGAACTGGAACAGTCGGTCAAGCAAATGGGTGCTGTTTCCTTTATTGCCGCGCAAGTGGATTCGATGGATATGAATCAGCTCAGAACGATGGCCGATCATCTGAAGAGTCATTTTCATTCACTGATCGTTGTCCTCGCTTCTGTTGAAGGCGGCAAGGTATATCTGGTGTCCGGGGTCACCAAAGATCTCGTTGCGAAAGGATATCATGCCGGGAAGATAATCAAGCATGTAGCCGCTCTTTGCGGCGGGGGCGGAGGCGGACGTCCGGATATGGCACAGGCGGGCGGACGCCGTCCTGAGAAAGTGGCGGAAGCTCTGCAGACTGTGGCCGGCCTCATTGAAAAAACGGCTGTAGGATAAACGGGAAAAAGACGGATCGCCTGATTTTAGAGCAAGGGGCCAGGCTTCTCCAAGTTTTCTTAATAGGGGATGAAGAATTTGGATAAGACGATGAAATTCAACTTTGGTGAACAGGACAGGCACAATACACGCGAAGTTCTGTTTAAAGTTTATGATGCCCTGGAAGAAAAAGGCTACAATCCGATCAATCAAATTGTCGGGTACTTACTCTCCGGTGATCCGGCCTACATTCCCCGGCATAAAGATGCCCGAAAACTAATACGGAGGATTGAACGGGACGAACTGATTGAAGAGCTTGTCACTTATTATCTTAAAAAGAAATGGGATAAAGAATGAGAATCATGGGCCTCGACTTCGGAACGGCGACAGTAGGCGTGTCGGTCAGCGATCCGCTCGGACTGACGGCACAAGGTATTGAAACGATCCGTTATGTCGAACATAAGAAGAACGTGATCTTTGAACGCCTGGGCGAGCTGATCGAACAGTATCAGATACAGTCGATCGTTGTCGGACTGCCGAAAGATCTGATCGGAACGGAAAGCAAACGCGCGGCGGCATCAAGGTCTTTTGCGAAGAGCCTGCGCCGCAGATTTCATCTCTCTGTCGATCTTTGGGATGAACGTCTGACGACGATGGCCGCCGAACGGATTCTGCTCGCTGCGGATGTCAGCCGCGGCAAAAGGAAAAAAGTTATCGACAAGGAAGCGGCTGTACTGATTTTGC
Source organism: Sporolactobacillus sp. CQH2019 (assembly GCF_028765345.1). Taxonomy (GTDB): domain Bacteria; phylum Bacillota; class Bacilli; order Bacillales; family Sporolactobacillaceae; genus Sporolactobacillus. Next base: position 133,285 of record NZ_JARAJZ010000002.1, on the reverse strand, counting down.
AAAGCTATCTTGACAAAAAAAGAATGGAGCAAAAAAGAGATGAGTGAACATAATCATTACCCGATTTTTGTACCGAATCATGATGAAGAACAGGACAGAATCGTGATTCCCGATGAAAACGGCGATGAAAATTTGTTTGACGTCCTTTTTTATTTTGATGTGCCGGAAACAGACAAGTCCTACGTCATTGTCGTTCCTGTTGAGGAAGAGGCAGGCGATGATGAGGAAGAAGAGGTTTTTGCTTTCAGGTATGAGGATGAAAATGACGATTTCAAATTGTTCCCGATCGAAACGGATGAAGAGTGGGACATGGTTGAAGAAATGATTAACACGTTCAGCGAAGAAGGGTAAAAAAACGGGTCCCCGGGGAAAGAAAGCGTTCTAAAGGCTGAGGGGATTTTCATCAATACAGGAAACCGGGTGAAGCGAATCGCCTGTATGAGAACGGCGGGTTGCTTCATTCCTTTTTATCTTCAATTTTTTCAATGTTCCTGAGGAAGCGGCGGTTTTGGGTGCTTTGATTGAAGTATAAGGAAGGAAAAATGTGTCTGCTCTTCCGGAAGACTCTAGGCTCCGGGTCCGGCATCCGGGGCGCTTCTTTATTTTTCACTTGACACGCAAAATGACCGTAATTCTGTCGAATACTTGAAAGATTTTCAATAAACCAGGTATAGAATGTATAGGGTGCTCTTGGAAGGGAGAGGCTCATTTTGAAGCTGCGAACCAGCAGGCGGCGTCTGTTTGCCATGATCGTCGGCGGCGCCGTTATTTTACTGATTATCTTTGCGTGGGGGCTGTCCGATTATTATGCCGGTCTGCTGAAACCTGTCAACCCCAAGAATAATCAGGCTGTGACAGTCACCATACCGGCCGGATCATCGCTGAAAGAGGTCGGGCAGACTCTTGAGAAGAACGGCCTGATCCGCAAGGCATGGGCTTTTGAATTTTATGCGAGATGGAAACATTTAAACCAGTATCGGTCCGGGACTTATACTTTTAATCGGACAATGTCCGTCGACAGGCTGATAAACGATCTGGGCAAGGGAAATTATAATCGTCTCGTTTTTATCGTTGATGTCCGTCAGGGAATGTGGCTGAGTGAAACCGCCGGCCAGATGTCCAAGGCTTCAGGTCTCAGCACGCAGGACATTCTCAACAAACTTAAAGATCCGTCCTATATAAAGGCCCACTATATGAAGCGGTATCCGTTTCTGACGGACCGGATCTTTACAAAGGGTGTATACTATCCGCTGGAAGGTTATCTGGCTCCTGGCGTCTACCAGTTTGTCAGAGGGAAAAATCCTCCGACGCTTGATCAGATGGTCGATCGGATGCTGGATAAGACGGGGCAGACGGTCACGCGCTTTTCAAAGGAGATAAAAACGAACTCGCTCGGTTCGCTTCACAGTATTTTGACGATGGCGTCGCTCGTTGAACAGGAGGCGCCCGATGCCAAGGACCGGCAGAAGATTGCCGGCGTTTTCTACAACCGGCTGGCAAAAAAGATGAAACTTCAGACCGATCCGTCGGTCGCTTACGGACAGCAGAAAAGGATCGGGCAATACACAATGAACGAACTGACGACGGATACGCCTTACAATACATATACAAGGGCAGGCCTGATCGTCGGTCCGATCGGCAGTCCGGCGCCTGACGCGGTTCAGGCCGTGCTTGAGCCGATCCGTTCGAATGATTATTATTTTTATGCGCGTCCCAACGGACAGATCTTCTATTCGAAAACTTATGCGGAACATCAGGCCATTGTTGCTAAATATAGTCATGAGTGGGCAAAAAAGTCCTAAAAGGACCGGGTGCGGACGGCCGTCGGCAGGCTGGGCGGCATCTTTTTTAATGAGGAAAGGGAGAAGAACGATTGACAGACTTTGACAAATTGTCGGAGTATGCGGCCGCGTTTGTCAAACCGGAAAACAGCATGCTCCGTCAGATGGAGAAAAAAGCAAAACAAATTTATATTCCGATCATGCATCCGTCGGCGATCGCTTTTCTGCAGCAGTTGATCAAATGGAAGAAAGCAAGACGTATTCTGGAACTCGGAACGGCAATCGGATATTCGGCGATCAGGATGTGCCTCGCGGCAGGGCAGGATGCTGAAATCATAACGATTGAACGCGAAGAAGAGATGATCCGTGAAGCGGAGCGGAACATAAAAGAGCAGGGCCTGACGGCATGGATTCACATCGTTGAAGGAGACGCGACGGAGGATTTGCCTGCCGTCCGAGATGCAGCTCCTTTCGATCTGATTTTAATCGATGCTGCGAAAGCACAGTATGAAAAGCTTTTTTTGAAGTATGCCCGATATCTGGCACCCGCCGGCATCATCGTAACGGATAACGTCTTTTTTCACGGACTGGTCTGCGATATTGACGGGGTGAAGAAAAAACCGCTTCACAGACTGGTCGGCAAGGTCGACAGCTACAATCGCTTTCTAGCGGAAAGAAGCGAATTTGATACAATTTTTCTGACGGTAGGCGACGGCCTTGCCGTCAGCACGAAAAAATAGCCGGCACGATACCCATCATCATGGAAGGGAGAGAGTACGGGATGGGCAGGAAAAAACCGATTGTCATCGGTGTTGCCGGAGGATCCGGTTCGGGCAAAACGACTGTAACCCGTGAAATCTACCGAAGATTCCCGGACCAATCGATTGCGGTCATCCAGCAGGATGCTTATTATAAGGCACAGGACGATAAACCGTTTGAAGAACGCCTGCTGACCAATTATGATCATCCGCTGGCCTTCGACACGGATCTTCTGATCGCGCATATCCGGGAACTTCTGCGATTCCACCCGATAAAAAAACCGGTGTATGACTATACAGTGCATACAAGATCTGATAAAATTGTACCCGTCGAACCAAAAGATGTCATTATCATGGAAGGCATTCTGATTCTTGAAGACAAGCGGCTCCGCGATCTGATGGACATCAAGGTTTTCGTCGATACCGATTCCGATCTGCGAATCATCCGCCGTCTGCTTCGCGACACAGAGGAACGGGGCAGAAGTGTGGAATCGGTGATTAACCAATATCTGACTGTGGTCCGCCCGATGCATCTGCAGTTTGTAGAACCGACAAAACGCTATGCGGATATCATTATCCCCGAGGGCGGCAGAAATACGGTCGCGATCGACTTGATGGCGACAAAAATACGCGCTGTGCTCAATGGAGCGGACGCATCGCCGGTTGATTGAAATCATACAATTGAAGGATTCGGAATGACGGCTTTCCGAAGGCAAGCGCATAAACAGATAGACATAAGGATAATTTTAGTTAGGAGTGTGATTTTGATGGCGGAAAAGCTTCACTATATGACGGCTGAAGGCAAAAATAAACTTGAACGAGAGCTGGAATACCTGAAAACTGAAAAGCGCAAGGAAGTTGTTGAGCGAATAAAAATTGCCCGGGGATTCGGCGACCTCTCCGAAAACTCTGAATATGACGCGGCAAAGGATGAGCAGGCGTTTGTCGAAGCACGCATTCAGCAGCTTGAACAAATGATCCGGAATTCGGTCATCATTGAGGACGACGAAACGACCGATGTGGTCAAAATCGGAAAATCCGTGACTTTTAAAGAACTGCCGGACGGCGAGGAAGAAACGTATCAAATCGTCGGAAGCGCCGAATCCAACCCGTTTGAAGGAAAAATTTCAAACGATTCACCGATGGCCAAGGGGCTGATCGGACTGTCCGTGGGTGAAGAAGTCAATGTTAACACACCCGGCGGCGACATACGCGTAAAAATATTGAAGGTTGAATAAGCATAATAGTAAGAAGGCTGACATCGGTTTTTGGATCTAATGCAGAGACAGATGCAGTCCGTCCCGTACCCGGATGTTTGTTCTTTATCCGGCGCCCGGGCTGCATTTTTTAACTTCGAATGGCAGAGGCGTGTATTGTTACAGTTGGATGATCATTTTATCGGAACCGACAGGACAAGTAGTTTTATACGAACAAATTTAAGGATAATTATGTAAACGCAGTCAACGATCCATTTGCCGATTGGATTTTAAGAGCCTGTTGACACAGAAAGCTGCAAACATGCTAAGATAATGTTGTCTGTTTATTATAGCTGCTGTTTAACAAAGGAGGATGCCTGTATGAGAAACACAAGAGGGAATGGGTTCTCGTCGCGGGTCGAAATGCGCAAAAACAAGACGAACCGCTGGCTGAACTGGACCGTCGGCATCGTTTCCATTTTAATTTTGGCGGTCGGCTGTATCATTCTCATTTCAGTGTTCAGTACCTCATCGGCTGATAAGACTGCTTCACAAAGCAATCATTCAAGTGTTCAATCCGGAACAAATAGCGGAACATCAAATAACAGCACGTCCGCCAGTTCGGGCGGAACGGGATCGGATCAGGTTTCCAACAGTGAATCGGCGTCTTCGTCGGCAAGCGGGACGGCCGCTTCATCGAGTGCTTCGAGTGCCGCCTCTCAGAGTGCGGATGAAAGCCATCAGGCATCCTATGATATGGGTTCTGCCGACTGGAACGCACAGGTCAAGGCGATTGCCGGTGCCACCGGAATCGACCAGGGCAATATGGTCATTCTCTGGCTGGGGAACGGCGGTTCTTCCAACAGTTCGCTCGCCCGTGTGGCATCGAAGAGCGCTCAGAGTTCCGTTTATGTTGTTCATCTTATCTATCAGAACGGAAAATGGCAGGCCGATCAAGTACAAAAACCGTAATGATTCGATCCATGACTTTTTCTTATATGTATGAAAACAGTACCCCGTTCGGACAGGCTCCGGACGGGGTACTGCGGCATTTGGATGATTGTTATTACAACGGCCGCGGAAAAGTCCGGCAAAAGATAATCATTGAATTTCGGGTAGAAATGTGTTACGTTTAGGCTAATTAATCATACAAATATTATGTGAATACTTTAAACTATAAATTTTGGAGTGTATACAATGGGTCGAGAATTTATTGAGACATTTGAACGCTGGGCGGACCATTACGATCGTTCAGTTCACGGGGGAAGTCCCGAATATCGTGAGGTGTTCAGAGACTACGATTCCATTCTGGAGGAAGTAGCGAAGCAGGCCGAAGGGACGGTTCTTGAGTTCGGCACGGGTACAGGCAATTTGAGTACGAAGCTGCTGGATGCCGGGCTGACCGTATTCGGCGTGGAACCATCTGAGAAGATGCGGTCGAAGGCTCACGATAAATTGCCGGATCTGAAACTGTTCGACGGAGATTTTCTTGATTTTCGCGTACCGGATCGGCCGGTCGATACCATCGTCAGCTCATACGCTTTCCACCATCTTACCGATGAAGAGAAGGGGGATGCTATTACGAAATATAACCGCCTCCTTCCCGTACATGGTAAAATAGTGTTTGCCGATACGTTGTTTGAGAATGAGGTAGCCAAACGCCAGATCTGGCACTGGGCCGGCACTCAGGGATTTGCCGACCTGCTTAAAGACCTGCAGACGGAATATTATTCGCTTTTGCCCGTTCTTGATCAGGTGCTTCGGGAACGGCATTTTGCCGCTAATTTCAGACAGCTTAACAAATTTGTCTGGCTGATGATCGCTGAGAAAACGGACGAACTGTGAGAGGAAGTCGGAAATGAGAATCGGATTGATCGGTGCAATGGAAGAGGAAGATCGGATACTTAGAGCGGCGATGAAAGACGTCACGGAAACGGAGAAGGCCCGCTGCCGTTTCTACAGCGGCAGGCTGGCCGGTTTCGATGCCGTGCTGCTGCAGTCCGGGATAGGAAAAGTCAATGCCGCAATGGGGACGACGCTGCTGATCGATCGTTTTCAGCCGGATATCATCATTAACACAGGATCTGCAGGGGGAACCGATCCGGACCTTGAGATCGGAGATGTCGTGATTTCATCTGCAGTGATTCATCACGATGTTGACGCGACAGCCTTTGGTTATCAGCCGGGTCAGGTTCCGCAGATGCCCGCTTCTTTTTTGCCCGACCGGAAACTTGTTGCCCTGGCGGAAAAGGCGGCGTCCGGAATGTTCGGGGGGCATCGGACGGTAAGAGGCCTGATTGCGACGGGCGATTCTTTTATGTCCGATCCCGGGCGTATTGGAAAACTTAAATCTCTCTTCCCGGAAATGAAGGCAGTCGAAATGGAGGCCGCGGCAATTGCTCAGGTCTGTTATCAATTCGGCGTGCCCTTTTTGATTGTCCGGTCGCTTTCCGATATTGCCGGTAAAGAGTCGAACGTGTCGTTTGATCAATTTTTAGAAACCGCGGCAAAACATTCTGCAGAATTTATACTATCCTTGCTGAGGGAGATTGATTCAAATGCCGGAACAGAAAGAAACAGACGCTGAAAGCTTTTATCCGGATCATACGGAAGCCAGGGCGCCATACATACGGTTTGCCGGCGTTACGGAAGAGATACAGGGCGATACAATTGTCCGCTTCTGCCGGCGGAACAACGAACAAATGCTGACGCTTCATTTGCGTGAACACTTGCCGGCGGAAAAGATTTGCCGTCACATCGGCCATATATTTGTCGCGGGCCCGATGGGATGCCGGACCGGCATTTTAACATCGATTGCCGATACCGGCAGTTATAATGAAATGCCCGCTGCTCCCGCTAACACTCTCCATAGTGTGCCGGACGCAGCAGAAGTGCCGGCTGCGGACTGTTGTCAGTGCGGCCGGGCGGCAAGGCACAATCCTGAAGGTGCGGAAAAAATTGCCGCAAAAATGCCGGATCGCAGGGCTGAGTGGAAAGCGATCTATGCGCAGCACCGGCACGAAGACCGGCAAAAAATGGGGTGACTGTTGTGACAGTATTCAGAAGTGTACACGATTTGGTAGGCGGAACTCCGCTTGTCGAGCTGCATGCCTTTCCTATTCCGGAAGGTGTGCATCTGTACGCGAAGTGTGAGTATTTTAATCCCGGGGGAAGCGTCAAGGATCGATTAGGCGAACATTTTATTCAAGAAGCGCTGGCTTCCGGAAAACTGAAACCGGGCGGGACGGTCATTGAGCCGACGGCAGGAAACACAGGAATTGGCATCGCTGTGGCAGCGGTCGGCAAGGACATTCACGTCATCTTTTGCGTGCCGGAGAAATTCAGCATTGAAAAACAGACGCTGATGAAGGCGCTTGGCGCGAAAATCGTTAACACGCCGACGGAGGAAGGGATGTCGGGCGCGCTGGCCAAAGCCAAGCAGCTTGTCGAAGAGATTCCCGGCAGTTACTGCCCGAACCAGTTTGCCAATCCGGAAAATCCAAGGGCGTATATCGAGACGCTCGGCCCGGAAATATGGGATGATTTGAACGGAAAGGTGGATGTCTTTGTTGCCGGAGCCGGGACCGGCGGAACATTTACGGGCACGGCAGCGTTTCTGAAAAGCAAGAACCCGGGAATCAAGACGGCGGTCGTCGAGCCGGTCGGATCCATTCTAAATGGCGGGAAGCCGGCCCCTCATCGTACAGAAGGCATCGGCATGGAGTTTATCCCCGCCTTCGTTGAAACCAAATATTTTGATGCCATTTATACAGTAAGCGATGACGATGCATTCCGGCGATTGAAGGAGGCTGCCTCCAAAGAGGGACTGCTGATCGGCAGTTCATCGGGTGCCGCGCTGCATGCCGCGCTGCTCGAAGCGGAAAATGCCGGGCCGGGAAGCAATATCGTTGTCATTTTCCCGGATTCCAGCGAGCGCTATTTAAGCGAAAAGATCTACGATTGAATAAGATGAGTCGGTTAAAAAGGGAGAGAAATTGTTTTGAAACCAAAGACAAAAGTGATCCATGCCGGAATTTTCGGCGATGAGCATACAGGCAGCGTCAGCGTACCGATCTACCAGACGAGCACTTATAAGCAGGAGGCAGTCGGAAAGACCAAGGGTTACGATTATTCGCGGACAGCCAATCCAACGCGCCATGCACTTGAAGTACTGATTAAAGATCTGGAAAACGGCAAGGCGGGTTTTGCTTTCGGATCGGGCATGGCCGCCATTTCCTCTGTCCTGATGCTGCTGAACAGCGGCGATCATCTGATTATTACCGATGATGTGTACGGAGGAACATTCAGAGTCGTCGACAAGGTATTCAAGCGTCTCGGCATTGCAGCCACTTTCGTGGATACGAGCGATCCCGGGAGGATCAGGGCAGCTATTACTGAAAAAACGCGGGCTATTTACCTTGAGACGCCGACAAACCCTCTGCTGAAAATTACCGATATTCGGGAAACAGCGCTTCTTGCCCATGAACAACATCTGCTGCTTATCGTGGATAACACGTTTGCAACGCCGTACTGGCAGCATCCTCTCGATCTCGGTGCGGATGTTGTCCTTCACAGTGCGACAAAATACATCGGCGGGCACAGCGATGTGGTGGCCGGGCTCGTTGCCGTCAATTCAGAAGAACTGGCTGAGCGGATCGGATTTATTCAAAATTCTGTCGGCGCGGTGCCGGGCCCCCAGGATGCCTGGCTGCTGATCAGAGGCGCCAAAACGCTTGCCCTGCGCATGGAGCAGATTGAGAAGAATGCACGCAGAATTGCGGAATTTCTTGATGCTCATCCGAAAGTGGCCAAGGTTTACTATCCGGGACTTGTGAGTCACCCGGGACATGAACTGGCAAAGAGGCAGTCCGGCGGGTTCGGCGGCATGCTTTCTTTTGACGTGGGCAGCGGAGAAAACGCCGATCGGCTGCTCGCACGCGTTCGCTACTTTACGCTTGCCGAGAGCCTGGGTGCGGTTGAGAGCCTGATCTCCGTTCCGGCGAGAATGACGCATGCTTCCATACCGAAACCGCGCCGCGAGGCACTGGGCATTACGGACGGGCTGATCCGTCTCTCCGTCGGAATCGAAGACGGAGACGATCTGATTGAAGACTTGCGGCAGGCTCTTGATCAAATTTAAAAAAATAACGTCCGAATAGTTGGCCACTGAAAGATGAAGCGTTCTGGGAACCTTCATCAGATCAGAGAAAACAGAGGTAAAGGAAGCCGTCTGTATCGAAAAAACGGCTTGCACCTTCCTCTTGTTCCGAATTTTTCAGTGCCCTTCGATGGTCGGGCGTTTTTTTCTGTCAGAAACTACCTTTCCAATTTTCTCTGGGAACATGTTAAAGTAGGGATTGACGGAGGGATCGCAGATGAAAGATTATCAGAAAATCATTCACGAAAAAATTATCGACTGCCGCAGGATCGGCATGCTTTGCCTGTTTCTGAGTGCATTTCTATATACGGGAACAATGATGCCTCAATATGCGGAGGCAGGCTGGAAATTAAGTATTCTTTCAGGATCAAGTCTCGCATTTCTGCTTCTGACTTTCTTTTTCTATTGGAGGATGTCTAAACTGAAAGATAAGCTGGATCAATAAAATAGATCACATCCGGACCCGGTTCGCTGCGTGCCGGCGCTGCATCCGCTGCCGTCGGAGTGCTGACCGGGCGGATTGACAGGGAGGAGCAAAAGATGGATTTAGGACTAAAAGGAAAACGCGCTCTGATTCTGGCGTCAAGCAAGGGCCTTGGGCGGGCGATCGCCGGACAGCTGGTGAGTGAGGGAGCGGAAGTCATCCTTTCAAGCAGGAGCGCGGATCATTTAAAAAAAACGGCAGAAGAATTGAACCGGCTCTCCGAAGGGGCGTCGGTCACTTATTTTCCTGCGGATGTCTCGAAGAAGGATGACCTGGATGCGCTTAGTGAGTTTGCCGGACTGCATTTCGGCAGGCTGGACATCCTGGTCAACAACGCAGGCGGTCCGCCGAGCGGGGCTTTCCTGTCTTTGACTGATGAAGACTGGCAGAAGGCATTTGAGCTGAATCTGCTCAGTTATATTCGAACGATCCGCTTTGCCGTTCCGCTTATGGAGAAGTCGGGAGGCGGCCGCATCATTAATATTGCTTCTTCATCGATCAAAAAACCGATTGACGGCCTCGTCTTATCCAATACATTTCGTCTGGGAATTGTCGGCCTGACCAAAACGCTGGCGGGAGAACTTGCCGATAAAAACATATTGGTTAATACGCTTGCGCCGGGACGGATTGCAACGGACCGGGTCGCGGAGCTCGACCGGCGGACAAGCGAACGGACGGGCGTCGCCGTTCAGGATGTCCGGACGCAATCAGAAGCGGAAATTCCGCTCGGCCGGTACGGCCGGCCGGAAGAATTTGCCCGTGCTGCCGCTTTTCTGGCGTCGGATGCCTGTTCCTATGTAACCGGAGAGTCGCTGCTTGTTGACGGCGGACTCGTACGAAGCATTTGATTTCAGCGTATGCGGCGGGGCACTTAGATAAAGCCGGGCTGCCTCTGGCGAGCCGTGGTTGAAGACGGGCGGTGCTGAAAGATCGGAAGAGGCCTGTTTACGGATGCCGGTCATCCGGCATGATGGTCCGGCAGAGAAACTGTCGGCTGTGGCGTATAGTGAAGGACAGCGGGAGGCCGATAAGATTTTCGCAAACGGCACGCTGTTTTTTTAATCAACAAACTGCGCAGCACCGATTTCTGGATCGGTCCCGCTTTATTAATTCTGTCTCTGTGTTCAAAAAGAAAGGCTGTTTCTGCAAATAAATCGGGAGCTATTGGACGATCCTCCCGTTTTTTATAATCTTTATCAAAATTAAAAAATCGCCCCATATAATGAAAATTGACGGGTTTTCATTATACAAAGGCGATTTCTGTCCGTTTTTCTTAAAAAGTACAGCTCTGCGCCGCCGCTTTTAAAATCGGAACGGCTTATTATTTTGCGGGAACCGCGTCATGGCTGATAAAACGTTCGCCCCTCAGCTCACTGACCAGGTTGATCGCCGTCTTCGCACCGTCGCCGCTTGTGACGATCGTGTGGACGCTGACCCCGGCAGCGACACCTGCCGCCCAGATTCCGTCGATGCTCGTGTGTCCGGCCGGATCGGCCTCAATAACCGTCTTAACGTATTTTTCCCGGCCGTCTTTCGTTTTAAGACCGATCGTCTGGGCAAGTTTCTGATTAGAACCGGTTGCCAGGATGACTTGCTTCGCTTCGAAAGTTTCTCCGCTTTCCGTCTCGATCCTGAATCCGTCTGCTTCCTTGCTTACGAGGGTCACCTGCGCTTTAAGTATTTCCGCTCCGAAGCTTTCGACCTGTCTTCTTCCGGCCGCAACAAGATCCGATCCGGTAATCTCTTCGACACCGTAATGATTTTTGACCAGCGCTCTTTTCGTCAGCCCCTTCTCGTTATCGAGAAGCAGTGTCTTTAAACCCGCTCTGCCCGTGAACAGCGCAGCGCTCTGTCCGGCCGGGCCGCCGCCGATAATGGCTACATCGTACATCATTCATTGCCTCCATTCGGATTGATTTTTTAGTAAGTATCACAGAACCTATCAAAAAAAACGGGTTGATTGCCTGCTGAAACCCCCGCGTCCCCAGGTCCTATTCCTATCATAGCGAACTGACGACATCAAAGGTTGTAAAATGCTTGGAATGGTCATATACGTACACGTCCACGTTTTCCACGTGTGAAAAGGGACTGCCTTTCTTAATGGCTGCGGTAAATCGCTCAATAGCCGTTTCAGAGCCCTCTGCAACAATTTCCACGTTGCCGTCCATGCGATTCCGCACCCAGCCGGCGATGTGCAGTTCACTGGCTTTCTGCCATGTAAAATAACGGAAACCGACGCCCTGTACCGCTCCCTCAACCATCAGATGAACACATTTTTTATTTGCAGATTCAGCCATGTCTCATTCCTCCGCTTTGCACCTTGTTGTCTATAATTAGAGTGTACCATTGGATCGCGGAACGGAGAATGAGAATGCTCATAAAAATGTCTCTGAGAAGCGGTCGGATTAAAAAAAACAGACAGCACGTCCCCAGTTCAATGACTGGGTCTCCTGTAGATTTCGTTGAAAAGTTTCATCAATGCCCGTTTTTCAATACGGGAAACATAACTCCTGGAAATCGACAGTTTTTCCGCAATTTCTCTCTGAGTCAGCTCCTGATGGTTATCCAGCCCGAATCGGTCAATGATCACTTCTTTTTCGCGGGCATCAAGAACATGCAGCGATCCGTAAATTTTTCTGGATTCCAGGCTCAGTGAAATTTCATCAACGATGTCCTTGTTTTGAGATTTTAAAATATCGATCAGCGAAATGGTGTTGCCCTCTTTGTCCTGCCCGATCGGGTCATTCAGCGAGACGTCTTTTCTTGTCTTTTTTAATCCTCTGAGGTGCATCAGTATCTCGTTTTCAATGCATCTTGCCGCATAGGTGGCCAGTTTTGTCCCTTTGCCGACGGAATAGCTCTCAATCGCTTTAATCAAACCGATTGTGCCGATAGAAATCAGATCGTCCGTGTCCTCCTTGGTGTTCTCAAACTTTTTGACGATATGGGCAACGAGTCTCAGATTGTGTTCGATCAGTTTGTTGCGTGCCGTCTGATCGCCGTTTGCCATCTGTTCCAGACATTGTTTTTCCTGCTCCTCCGACAGCGGCTGGGGAAAGGCATTGTTTTTTACGTAGGACACAAGCAGCCATATTTGTTTAAATAAAAAGGCGAACCCGCCCAAAATCGACAGCATGGCTTCTCACTCCTCAAGCGAAGCATGGATTTTCTTTGCTGTCTTTTAGTCTATGGGCTTTCGCCCTGTCCTGTGCCTGTCCTCCCCGTCCGGACCCATGCGTGTATGCAAAAAAATATCTCTCTGATGCGGCAGAGAGCGGTATGCCCTGGACAGGTATGAGCATAGAATAAAAAGAGACGTCCGTTCGGCGCGAGCCGGCCTCTGCCTAAAGCGCCGTCCGGCTGATTGCCGAAGCGGTATTTTATTCGTCCGGAATGATCAGGAAGAGTGCCCGCTTCATGAAACCTTTTTTACGGAGCAGGCGTTCGGAATTTAACAAGACTGTCTGCCGATTCTGGACCGGTCCGGCTATTGATGAAAGCCCGGTTGAATCACTGACGGGATCCGGCGCCGCCATTCATTTGATGCAGGCGTTTCGTCAGTTTTCTTCGTTCCACCTCCTGCTCGATCAACTGTATAAATTCACTGCTTAAATGATATTTCATGGCCTTAACATAAGACTCGATCAGCAGATCATCCGACAGGTTTTCCATTTTTGCCCGTTTCCGGTGGCCACCTCCTGATTTTCTGAAGTGCATCTTTTTCATATTCACTCTATCATGAACATTCATGGGGGACAATCAGCCAACTTATCCACATAATAGGGTGGATAAACTGTGCACGGAGTGTTTATAATTCAAAAAATTGCTGAGGTTTATCAATAAGCGATGTGGACAAGGTTATCCACAAAAAAATGAGGTGTCATGTTTTGTCGAAATATTTCGCTTCTCTTTTGGCTGCAGTCATCTTAACGGCAGAAAAAACTAATATTGATTCTTGACTAGTCACGTTGTACTCTTAAAGTCAATAGATGTTTTATGATAAAGATAATTTAGCGAGCAGCAGGCCTTCAGGCGGAGCCGGGGGCTCAGCGGCCGCGGACGGTCGGGTGCCGAACAGGTTGCGGAACGCGGCGCTTATATTCGGCCGCTTGTACTATAGCCCGCTGAAATTCTATGCTTCTTCTTCTTATAGTATGAAAAAAATTTAAAAGCCCGGTATCCGTTTCCCGGCGGATGTCGTTTTTAAAAACGGAACATATACTTTCGCTTTTTTTCAGGCGCTGAAAAGATTAAAAGCAAAATTTGCTCCGGGACTTGGTAAAACCGGCGACATGTGGGAGAATAAAGTAAGAATATGAGGTGCTGATCTATTGTTAAAAAAATTCCTGCCGGATGAACATGTAGAAAGTATATTGGCTATTCGGCCCGAGGAACTGAAAAAGAGAGGAGTGCGCGGGCTGATTACCGATCTGGACAATACGCTTGTTGCCTGGAATGAATCGCATATGACGCCGGAACTGGTCAAGTGGTTCGCATCTTTTAAAAAAGCGGGCATTTCCGTCATGATTCTGTCGAATAACAATGAGAAACGCGTCAGGACTTTTTCCGAACCTGCGCAGGTCCCTTACATTTTTCGGGCACGAAAACCGTTTGCCAGTGCTTTCAGACGCGCCATGAAAGAGATGAATCTGAGAGAGGACGAACTGGTCGTGGCCGGCGACCAGATTATGACCGATGTCTGGGGCGGAAACCGGATCGGAGCCCACACCATTCTGGTTGTTCCGGTTACTTCAAGCGACGGCTGGGCGACAAAGTTCAGCCGGCAGATGGAGCGGCTCATCCTTTCACTGATGCGCCGGCGGGGCTGGCTGAAATGGGAGGACTAGAGGATATGAGTGACATCTATTGCGCAGGATGCGGCGTAAAAATCCAGACGGAAGATGAGACGGCTCTCGGCTATGCGCCGCCCGCCGCACTGAGGAACGATCCGGTTGTCTGCCGACGCTGTTTCCGGCTGAAGCACTATAACGAAGTGCAGTCTGTTCCGATCGCCGGCGACGATTTTCTGAAAATGCTCTCGCAGATTGCTGAAGTCGACGCTTTAGTTGTTTATCTGGTCGACATTTTTGATTTTTCCGGCAGCTGGGTCCCCGGGATTCAGCGCTTTGTCGGGAAAAATCCGGTTCTGCTTGTCGGAAATAAGCAGGATCTGCTGCCGAAATCGACAAACGCCAACAGGCTGAAGAGCTGGATGAGGCGTTCTGCCAAGGAACTCGGCTTGAAACCTGTCGATGTTCTGCTGATGAGTGCCGAAAAAAATCACGGCATTGATACAGTCCGGCAAAACATGGACTTTTATAGAGACGGAAGAGATGTTTACATTGTCGGATCGACAAATGTCGGTAAATCGACGTTTATCAATCATCTGATTGGAGAGCCGGGCGGCGGAGACAGTGCGATCACTACATCCCGCTTTCCCGGGACGACGCTGAACTTCATCGGAATTCCGCTGAGCGACGGCTGCACGCTGTATGACACGCCAGGTGTGGTGAATCTCAGGCAGATGATTCATTTTGTTGATGCCGGGGACTACCGGCAGGTCATGCCGAATAAAGAAATCAAGCCGAAAGTCTTCCAATTGAATGAAGGCCAGACTCTTTTTCTTGCCGGGCTTGCCCGTGTGGATTATCTGGGAGCCGGGAGGCGTTCATTAATTGTTTACGCCTCAAATGCGCTTGTTATTCATCGGACCAAGCTGGAGAATGCCGAGGATCTGTTCAAACGGCAATACGGGCATCTGCTGGCCCCCCCCAGCCGCCGTGATCAGCTCCCGGTTATGAAACGTTTTGACTTCCGGACCGGGGACCTGAACACGGACATTGTTTTTTCAGGGCTCGGCTGGGTGACAATCAAAGGAAGAGGGGCGCGGCTGTCGGCATTTGCTCCCGAAGGCATCGGCGTGTCCGTCCGTTCTTCAATTATCAAGGGGTAGAAACGATGAGAAAATGGTATGGTGTCATCGGAGACCCGATCGAACAGTCTTTATCGCCGCTCATGCAGGAGTTCTGGTTCGGCCGTGCGGGCCTTGATGTCCACTATGAAGCTTTTCATGTCACAAAAGATAATCTTGCCCGTGCGGTCGCCGGCCTGAAAGCGCTGGGTGCCGGCGGATTCAATGTGACCGTTCCGCATAAATCGGCGATCATTCCGTTTCTGGACGAAACGGACAAAGACGCACGGATCATCGGGGCCGTCAACACGGTCGTCCGGGCAGACGGCCGGCTGATCGGCTATAATACCGACGGAATCGGTTTTTTAAAAAGCGTGGAAACACGCTTCCCTCAGCTCTGTACCGGAAAGCCGTCCGCTTTGATTCTGGGTGCCGGCGGAGCGGCAAAGGCGGTAGCCGTGACGCTGGCGAAAGATATGGCCGGAAGAGTCGACGTCTGCAATCGTACGCTGGCAAAGGCGGCCGTTCTGAGCGAGACATGCGGGAAATTTTGCCTGTCCGAGGCTTTTGGACCCTCTGAAGCCGAGAAGCGGCTCAGACGATACGATATGGTGATCAATTGTACGTCTGTCGGCCTGAATCCGGATACGGACGCGCCGGTGATTGATATCGGCGCTGCGAAGCGGGATACGCTGTTTGCGGATCTGATCTACAAACCGTTCCGGACAGCATTGCTCAGGCGGGCGGAGAGAATGGGCAATCCGGTGCTGAACGGCCTGCCCATGCTTATTTGCCAGGGAGCCTATGCCTTTAAGAAGTGGACGGGCTTCATGCCGGACGTTCCGGGGGCAGAGAAACTGCTTCAGGGACTGTTTTTAAAATGATCAATCGGATCGAAGCGTGAGGCCGGACGGACCGCACGCCTTCGGATCCGGCAATTTAAGACGGAAGGATCGGACGAATGCTTAACAGCAGGCAAAGAAAATTTCTAGAAAAAAAGGCCCATTCGCTGAAGCCGGTTTTTCAAATCGGAAAAGCGGGTCTGCACGAAGCGGTTTTCAGTGAATTGGACGACGTTCTTGAGAAACGCGAACTTATTAAAGTTTCGCTGCTGCAGAATACGACCGAGAATGCCGGAGAAGCGGGCAGGCGGATTGCAGAAAAAACGCATGCCGAACTTGTGCAGATCATCGGTCATACACTGATTTTATACAGGGAATCGAAAGAACATAAACGGATTGAATGTCCGAAAGGATAAGGAAGACCCATTTCATGAGAAGAATCGGATTGTTAGGGGGCACTTTTGATCCGCCCCATCTTGCGCATCTGCTGATCGCGCAGGAAGCTTTGGAGAGATGCGAACTCGATCAGGTCTGGTTCATGCCGAGTTACATTCCGCCGCATAAACAGGGGAAGATCGCACACACGGATGCCGGGTTCCGGGTGGAAATGGTGAAGCGGGCGATTCAGGACAATAACCGTTTCAGATTGTCATTAGTAGAAGTGAACAGAGGCGGCCGTTCTTATACAGTCGACACTTTAAAAGAGCTGACAGGAACCTATCCGGATGACCGTTTTTTCTTTATCCTCGGCGCTGATATGGTCAATGATCTGCCGACGTGGAACGGCATTGACGAGCTTTGCAGGCTGACAACATTTATCGGGTTCCGGCGGCCGGGCTATCGGGCCGGGCACCCGGCAAATGCCGACATTATTTATATAGATATGCCTCAGGTGGACATTTCGTCCAGTTTTCTTCGTGAACGGCTGAAGGCCGGGCTGTCATGCCGGTATTTTTTGCCGGATGCGGTCAAAACATATATTGAGGAGAGAGGACTTTATGAAGATTGAGGAAGCGGAACAGGCAATCAGAAACATTCTGCCGGAAAAACGCTTTGCCCATTCACTGGGTGTTTCAAGAACGGCTGGGAAACTTGCGGAGGCATACGGAGCGGACACGGATAAGGCCAAACTGGCCGGCATGCTTCATGATATCGTTAAATATTTTCCGGATGATCAGTTAAAAAAGATCATTCTGGGCCGGAGCGACATCTCAGATGATTATCTCAACTATTCGGCCAAGCTGTGGCACGCTCCCGCCGGTGCGGCTTATGTCCAGGAACATTACGGAATTGATGACCGTGAAGTTCTGAACGCTATCATCTATCATACAACCGGCAGGAAGGGCATGACGGATCTCGAAAAAATCATTTTTCTCGCGGATTATATTGAGCCGGGCCGCGATTTTCCCGGAGTCGACGAGGTGCGTGCAGCTGCCCGGCACAGCCTGGATGAAGCGGTTTATCAGGAACTGCAGAGAACGATTATTCATCTTCTTGATAAGCGGCAGCGTGTCTATCCGAAAACATTCGAAGCATATAATGATCTTGCCTGACAGAAAGTATGAAAAATACAATGAGGTGACTTAATGAACAGTGAGGAATGGGTAAAATATTTTGCCGAAGTAGCGGATGACAAAAAAGCTCAGGATATTGTCATGCTGAAAATGAAAGGCATTTCAATTGTGGCCGATTATTTTATCATCTGTCACGGCAATTCGGAAAAACAAGTACAGGCTATCTCGATGGCACTGAAAAAGGCAGCAGAAGAAAAAGGGCTCGCCGTGCGCAGGCTTGAGGGTTACGATCAGGCGCGCTGGGTACTTGTTGATCTTGGTGACGTGATCGTGCATGTTTTCCATAAAGACGAGCGCGATTACTACCAGCTGGAAAAATTGTGGGGCGACGCTCCGCTTTATACATTGGAAAAAAAGCCGCTCTGAAGCGGCTTTAAAAATATCTGCGCCACATCCGGCCTTTCTCCGGATAAATGTCCTTCGATCTTTACGGCTGACGATTTCTTCATTTTGTCACATTTGTGGGGAGGATTCCGTGTTTGCCGGGAAGAATAGAGAAAGTGTGTTCTGTTTTTATTTTGCCGCCGCATTCAGTCTGTCTTACTGAAAAACGGATCCACGGCGAGATGATCTTCCAGGAATTTCTTCTGCGTTTCTTCAAAAAGATGCTCAAAAACAGTGCCGCATCCGTGACTGAGCACGTCCAGGCCAACCCCTGTTACCCCGCCTTTAACCGTAACTTTTTTTCTTAATTGTTCCAGTGTGTACGTCTTTTGCTCGAGCAGTTTTCCCAATCCGATAACCATTTCAGTGGTTAATTCCGCGGCTTCTTTTTGGGGAATATGCGTGGATCGGACAGCGCCGTCCACCATTTTTTCAAGCAAAAAAGAGAGAAAGGCCGGACCGCAGCTTGAGATGTCCGAGGCGGCACGGATATTCTCTTCCGCGATCTCGATCGGATGCGAAAAACGTTCAAGAAGATCCCACAGTCTATTCTTCATACGGTCATTCATGCCTGCACCGAACGTGACAAGCGTGCTTCCGGAAAGAGCCCGATTGACAATACTCGGGACGACCCTTGCAACCGGGCAGTCAATCATTGTTTCAAGCTGTCCGACCGCAAGCGGGCTTGTTATCGAAACGGCTGTCTGATCGGCGTTCCAGACGCCGCGGACGGACTGCAGCAAGGGGAAAAACTGAGGCGGCCGGACACAGAGAAAAATAAGGGCTGAATGCCGGATCACTTCGGCCGCGGAATGATGGACTGTCAGCCCCGGATACTTTTCAGTCAGGTTCAGCGCCTTTTTCTCCGTCCGGTTCATTACAGAGATGCTTTTCGCCTTGACCGCTTTACTTTTTATCAGGACGTCAACGATCAGCGAGCCCATGTTTCCGGTTCCGATCACGCCGATCTTCATGATTGCCTCACCTCGATTTGCCGGTATCCCCTGGATTGTATGCCCGGGTGAAACATCATATGTCCCCGGCGGGCGGCACAGAACACGATTCTAAGTGAATGGAAGTGGATCTATGGAGAAATTATGGCGAAAGCACAAAATCGTGCTGTTCGCACTGCTTGCCGCCGCCAGTCTTTCGCTTCTGGTCATGTACCGGTATTATACGGCGAAGTCAGCTTCCGAAACGGCGAAAACAGAATCCATGTTTTCAAAAACCGATCAGAAAAAAACGGCCGAACAACTGTCCGGAACGGCGCAAACTGAAAAAAAGCAATCGTCCGCCGCCGCTGTCGTCGATGTGAAAGGTGCGGTCAGGGCGCCCGGAATTTACCGGATGAATGCTTCCGACCGCGTGGTTGATGCCATACGCAGCGCGGGCGGCCTCACTGAAAAGGCAGACGGCAGCCAAATCAATCTTGCCCGGAAGGTTGCGGATGAGATGGTCGTTTATGTGCCGGAAAAAGGGGAAAAAGAGAGCCCGATTTTAGCGGGCCCGCCCGCCGCCGATTCCGCTGCCGCAGCTTCGGGCGGGTCGGACCGGGAAAAGACGGTGAATATTAATACTGCAGATGAACAGGGTATGCAGGATCTCCCGGGCATCGGTCCGGCAAAAGCGAAGGCGATTGTCGCGTACCGAAATGAGCACGGTCCTTTTAAAACGGTTGATGAACTGACCAATGTCTCGGGCATCGGCGAAAAATCTTTGGAGAAAATCAAACCCTCGGCAACGGTAAATTAATCTTTCTCCGGCTGCAGGTTCTGATACAATGGGGACAGGACACTTTTACTTTTTTAGGGAGGACAAAAGATGAAACGATTATCCTGGGATCAATACTTTATGGCGCAGAGCCATCTGCTGGCGTCGCGCAGCACATGCACGCGCCTGGTCGTCGGTGCGACGATCGTCCGCGACAAACGCATTATTGCGGGCGGGTACAATGGTTCAATATCGGGAGGCGTGCACTGTACCGATGAAGGATGCTACGTGATTGACGGCCACTGCGTCAGAACGATACATGCCGAGATGAACGCCATCCTGCAATGTGCGAAGTTCGGCGAACCGACTGAGGGCGCAGAGATTTACATCACACATTTTCCCTGCATCCAGTGCACGAAAGCAATCATTCAGGCAGGGATCCGGAGTGTTTATTATGCGAATGACTACAAGAATCATCCCTATGCGGAAGAACTCTTTAAAACGGCGAAAGTAGCCGTCAAAAAAGTTCCTTTTGACAATATTTTTGACGGAAGAGAGCAGGACATTTCCGGAAAGCAGCTGGCCTATATTGCATCGCTTTTTAAAAAGCTGGAAGAGTCCGGCATGGAAAAAGAAGAGCTGCATCGTTTGTATGATCAGGCGGAGCAGCTGTTTGCCCGCGGTATGTAATGCCGTTCGCAGGAAAATGGCATCTTCTTGCGCTGTGCGCCTGTCTTTCGGCCTGGGCGGCAGCGGAGCGGTCCGCCGTCCCGCTTCTCCTGCTCGTTGCATACGGGATTTATCTGATTTTCGGGAGACATTTCCGGATGCTGGCGGCTTTTGCGGTGCTGTTTCTGATTATCGGTGCCGATGTTTTCTTTTTTCGGACAGACCGGACCGTTTTATCGGAGAAACAGTCAGTCTTTGAAGGGACAGTGGAAAACAGTCCTGTTTTTGATGGGAATCAGTTAAGCTTCATGCTGAAGACGTCTTCGGGCGAAGTGGTGCAGACCTTTGTGAAGCTGCCTTCGGAAGAAGTGAAGAATAAACTGAAACGATCGATCCGGCCGGGAGCGGGGTGCCGGCTGTCCGGCCGGCTTGAACGCCCCGCGGCGCCTTCGAATTTTCATGCCTTCGACAATCGCCGATATCTTGCGTTTCGCCATGTCTATTGGATACTTAAAGCCAACGGACCCCCGCTCTGCCGGGACGGGCCTGTTTCTCCGGTCAATCGTCTGAAACGTTTCCGCCAGGATCAGATCGACCGGGTCAATGCTCTGTTCTCCCCTGCGAGCGCTGAAATGATCGATGCACTCGTTTTCGGCGACGACAGCGGTTTTAATCCGGAACTTGCCGATGCATACCGGCTTTTCGGTCTTGTCCACCTGCTGGTCGTTTCCGGCATGCACGTAGCCGTCATTTTCGGCTGCCTCTTTTTCATTGCCCGGCGTCTCGGCATGATCAGGGAGCATATCGTCATCCTGTTTCTGCTGCTTGTCCCGGTGTATGTTATCTTAACCGGGGCCGAGCCGTCGATCGTTCGCTCCGGGCTGACGGCCTGTCTGTTTTTCCTGTCTGATCTTTTTAAGAAGCGCCGGCTGAAGGCTGCCGATGTAATCGGCGGCGCCTGCCTGATCATGGTTGTCGGGGATCCGAATGTTGTCTTTGATCTTGGTTTTCAATTATCCTTTGCCGCAACATTTGCGATTTTGATTACCGGACCGCAGATTCTGGAAAGGTACCGGTCACCGCTGATCCGAATCGCCGTTTTATCGATCGTCAGTGAACTAGCCGTTTTTCCGATGGTTATTTTCAGCTTTTATCAGCTTCCCCTGATCAATTTTTTTCTCAGTATGTTTTTTGTCCCTTTTCTGACGTTTGTCATTCTTCCTCTCTCGGCAGGCGCTTACCTCGTCAGCATTCTCTCTCCCTTTTCAGCGGATTTTATGCCCTTTGTTATCGATTCGTTCCTCACTTTTCCGCATCAGGCGCTTCTGTTTCTGTACAGGCATCCGGTTCTGCAGCTGAATTACGGTGCGCTGTCTCCCTGGCTTCTTTCGTCAGCTATTGTGATTATTTTTACTGTTCTTCTGATCTGGGAGCGGTTCAGCGCCTCATGGACGCTGCCGCTTCTCATTGCCCCGTTTTTTCTGATTTACGCGCTCGTTGTCTTATCCGACTGGCTCAGCCCCTACGGTTCGGTTACGTTCCTCGATGTCGGCCAGGGAGACAGCATTCTGATCCGGCTGCCGCATCGGCAGGGGAATATACTGATTGACAGCGGCGGCTCGCTGCCCTATTTTCAGAAAAACTGGGAGAAGCGGAGAAGACCTTTTGAAGTAGGCAGAGACGTTGTTCTTCATGAATTGAGGGCGATGGGGGTCGGATCGCTGGATGCTGTTGTCATGACGCACAGCGATTATGATCACATCGGCGGTATGAAAAGCATCGTCGGTCAGCTGCCGATTAAAAGGCTTGTCATCAGCCCGTATTTCGACCCGGATCCGGCGGATATCGAGCTGTTCAGGAAAGCCGCCGGTACCGGAAGTGAAATCGATGAATTAAAATCAGGGGACAGGCTGAACATCGGAGGTACTGTCTTTTATGTGCTTTCGCCGGCCGGACGTTTGAACAGAAATGACGATTCGCTTGTGCTTCAGTCGACGCTCGGAGGGAAAAGCTGGATTTTTACGGGAGATCTGGGAAGCGACGGCGAACGAAGACTGATTGCCCACTATCCGGCCGTTCGGGCGGATGTGCTGAAACTCGGCCATCACGGCAGCCGGACCTCGAGTTCCGAAAACTGGCTGAACCAATTAAATCCGTCCATAGCTATTATTTCCGCCGGCAAAAATAACCGTTACGACCATCCTCACCAGGAAGTGCTGGACCGCCTGCAGGCGCATCGTATAGCGGCGATGAGAACGGACCGTTCGGGTGCGCTCCAGTTTCTGTTTACCAAATCGCGGATTGTCCGGATTCGAACGGCTGTCGTTCAGGAGTGATCAGAGGCATATTTTTTCCAGCATTTTGCGGGTGCTGACAAGTGTTGTCACCCATACTTTGCCTGCACATAGGATAACATAGAGAGAGAAACAGAACATCGTCTGTCCCGCGCTGTCCTAGGCTCTGCGAGACAAACGTTCATATATAAATCAGGGATCGGCCGCAAAAGCCGGTCTCTTTTCTCTTGTCAACCGTCTTTTCGGACTGTAAAGTAAACGGTATAAGGGGGGCGAAAGAAACTGGCACAGATCAAACAAATGGATTTGTCGGTCCGGAGACCGCTGGCGCCCGTCTACCTGCTTTACGGAACCCAGGATTATCTGCTCCGGCTGGTCAAAAGAAATATTATCCGGGAAGCATTGCCCGCTGAATCGCGCGATTTTAATTTTTCCAGTTATGATATGCTGGAAGTTCCGGTCGAATCCGCTCTCGAAGATGCGGAGACCGTTCCGTTCATGGGCGAAAAAAGAGTCGTGCTGATCGAGAATCCGTTTTTTCTGACCGCAGAAAGAGCGAGAACAAAAGTCGACCACAATCTGCGACGGTTTGAGCAGTATATTGAAAAGCCTTCTCCCGATACGGTTCTGCTGATTGAAGCCCATTATGAGAAACTGGACAAACGCAAGAAACTGGTCAAAACTCTGGAAAAAACGGCCCATGTATACGAGCTGTCCAGACTTTCGGACGCGACACTTTATGCGCTTCTGGAAAAAATTGCGGCCCGGCACGGATCTGTTTATACAAAAGAAGGGCATGAACAGCTGCTCTCGTCAGTCGGCCCGCATCTGACACAACTGGCGAATGAAGTTGAAAAATGTGCCCTGTATTGCGGTGAAAACAGGACGATCGATCGCGACGCCGTGCTGGAAATCGGTTCGCGTTCGCTTGAAACCAATGTTTTTCTGTTGGTCAATAAAGTGATGCAGAAAAAAACGGCGGATGCGCTTCACCTGCTCCACGAGCTGGTGAGTATGAAAGAAGAACCGCTCAAACTGCTCGCTCTGCTCGAACGGCAGTTCCGCATCGTCTATCAAGTGGCCTGCTACCGCGATGCCGGATATACTCAGAAGAATATTGCCGGAAAAATCGGGGTGCACCCCTATGCGGTAAAGCTTGCCGCTGATCAGTCGCGCCTATACAGTGCCGACATGCTGAAAACGGCTCTCGAGAAGTGTGCGGAGGCCGATTACCGGATCAAAACAGGGGGCATGGACAAACTGCTTGCCCTGGAACTGCTGATCCACCGTATCGCGTCGGCAGCTTCTGCGTAAAGAATGCCGGCTTCTCTCTGTTCCCGATACCGTTTATTTCTGATTATTTTTTTATAAAAAAATGGGGCCGCGATTTCGCGGCCCCTTCTTTTTAAATTCAGGCGTTCAGTTCATTCAGTTTCTTGGACAGTCTCGATTTTTCATGAGCTGCTTTGTTTTTGTGAATCAAGCCCTTCGAAGCCGCCTTGTCGACCTTTTTAGTAGCGGCAATAAAAGCTTCTTTTGCCGATTCAACATCTTTTTCTTCTGCTTTTGCGTTAAACGACTTGATCGCCGTCCGCATGGCGGATTTAAACTGCATATTGTGCTGACGATTGGCTTCGCTCTTCTTAACGCGCTTAATGGCTGATTTAATATTTGGCATCGCGTTCACCTCCAAAGCCTGGATTTCCGGTCAATCATAATCAAATGGCTGCAGAAACAGTGCCGAAACGAAATCTGCATCCATGTTTCGCTGAGATTATTTCTGACAAAGTGTATTGTATCAAAGCCGCACCGCTTTTGCAACGATGAATGAAAAATGCCGTGATCGGCCATCCTTTTTAAATAGAAGCATCCACACGGAGTGACGGAGGAATGTTATATGGAAAAATTGGATCTGCACGCCTACGGTGTTCGCACCGACCTGGCGATTGAGGCCGACGGCAAAAAATCGCTGATCAATCACGGCGTCACGGTTGAAGAAAAAGACGAGGACGGAATTAAAGTCACAAAAATGATGATAAAGCAGGAGGCGGCGGCGAGAATGAATAAGAAGCCGGGTGCCTATCTGACTTTTGAAGCCAAAGCGCTCCGTACTGGGGACACGGAAATAGAGGAAAAAACAGAAAAACTATTTGCCGGGTATTTCGCGCAGTTTCTCAAGGATCTGAATATCTCTGAAGAAGCCGAATGCCTGGTTGTCGGACTGGGCAACTGGAAGGTAACGCCGGATTCACTGGGACCAAGCGTCGTCGGGAACATCCTGGTCACGAAACATCTGTTCAATCTGCAGCCTGAAAACGTTCAGAAAGGCTATCGTCCGGTAAGCGCGATTACGCCGGGTGTTATGGGTCTGACCGGTATTGAGACAAGCGATATCATTCTGGGCGTGATCGACCGGTCGAAACCTGATTTTCTGATTGCCGTCGATGCGCTCGCTTCACGGTCGATAGAAAGGGTCAATACGACCATCCAGGTTTCGGACAGCGGCATTCATCCGGGATCGGGCATTGGCAACAACCGGAAAGAACTCAGCAGAAAAACGCTGGGGATTCCGGTGATTGCGGTCGGTGTGCCGACCGTAGTCGACGCGGTAACGATCACGAGCGATGTTCTCGATCTTCTGCTCAGGCATCTCGGACATGAGATGGGCGAAACGGAGCCTTCAAGCGCGCTCGTCCCTTCGTGGCTCCCGTTCGGTGAAAAAGTGGATTACACAAAACTGGCGCTTCCAAGCAAGGAAAAAAGGGCGGCGTTTCTCGGCCTGGTCGGCACGCTGGATGAAGATGAGAAAGCTCAGCTGATCGAGGAAGCACTGGGTGCCTCCGGAACCCAGCTGATGGTCACGCCGAAGGAAGTCGACTTTTTTATTGAGAAAATGGGCAATGTTCTGGCCGGCGGTCTGAATGCCGCCCTGCACAGGCAAGTGAACCAGGAGAATTTCGGGCATTTCACACACTAAGCGTCATAGAATTAATTGGGACGCATAAAATTCTGTATAAACAAGGCGACAGGCGGACAAGCCTTATCGACGGGCAGAGGAGAGCGATGAGTGTGAAACGGATCGTCATCGAAATGCTGGTTATTTTCTCAGTCCTGATGCTCTGCGTCCTCTACGGAGCGGTTACAGTCAGAGATGCGCAAAGCATCAATACGCAAACAAACGTTCAAACGGGAAACAGCCGAAGCACGGCCGCTCAGCCGGGCGCCAGTTCTTCCTCCGGATTGCATCCGGCGGCAGCCGGCGGGACGGCTCAGACAACGGCTGGACAAAATACGTCTATTAAATCGCCTCGTTCCGGATCGGCAGCGGTAAAAAATACGGGTGAAGCTTTTTCAAATAAAGTTTCCCGACTTTTTCTCTGGGGCGTGGGCCAGGTAGCCGGAATGGTCAGGGGAGTGATTCAAGGTTCCGGCTGAATTTCTCCGCAGATCGATTCCTTCCACGCCTGTTCTTTGCTTTATTGCCGGCATTTAAACAGATGGATCGAACCGGAATCTCTTCGTTCCGGCTTTTTCCGCGTTGAAACGGTCTGGTCCGATTGCTATAATCGAACGTAAGCAAGGTGTTTTGGAGCAGGAGGAACGCAGATGGCAGAAAATAGAAACAGCCGGCAGTCACACATCCGTAATTTTTCAATCATCGCCCATATCGATCACGGCAAGTCGACGCTTGCCGACCGGATACTGGAAGCGACACAGGCGCTGACCCAACGGGAGATGAAGGAGCAGACGCTGGACGCGATGGACCTGGAAAGAGAACGCGGAATTACAATCAAGCTGAATGCCGTTGAACTGACTTATAAAGCGCCGAACGGCGAAACCTATATTTTTCACCTGATCGACACGCCGGGGCACGTCGATTTTTCTTATGAAGTCTCCCGGAGTCTGGCGGCGTGCGAAGGCGCCCTGCTTGTCGTTGATGCCGCCCAGGGCGTTCAGGCTCAGACGCTGGCGAATGTTTATCTGGCTTTGGAAAATAATCTCGAAATTATTCCGGTCATAAATAAGATTGATTTGCCAAATGCCGATCCCGGCCGGGTAAAAAAGGAAATTGAAGATGTCATCGGTCTTGATGCCTCGGAAGCAGTTCTGGCTTCGGCGAAGACGGGCATCGGCACCGACGCGGTTCTGAAACAGATTATCGAAAAAATTCCGGCGCCGCAGGGAGATCCGGACGCTCGTCT
Organism: Sporolactobacillus sp. CQH2019; assembly: GCF_028765345.1. Taxonomy (GTDB): domain Bacteria; phylum Bacillota; class Bacilli; order Bacillales; family Sporolactobacillaceae; genus Sporolactobacillus. The sequence goes on along the minus strand of NZ_JARAJZ010000002.1, from coordinate 106,322 downwards.
CCGTGCGCTTGTTTTCGATTCGTTATACGATTCCTATAGAGGCGTCGTTGTTTATGTCCGGATTGTGGACGGAACAGTCAAAGTCGGCGACAGAATCCGGATGATGGCGAACGGAAAAACGTTCGAAGTCACCGAGGTGGGCGTGTCCACGCCGAAAATCGAGACAAGGGATCAGCTGTCGGTCGGGGATGTCGGCTTTCTGACGGCTTCGATCAAATCGGTTCACGATACGCGTGTGGGCGACACGGTCACCGATGCGGAACGCCCGGCCACCAAACCGCTTCCGGGCTACCGGCGGATGAACCCGATGGTCTACTGCGGACTCTATCCGATCGATACCGCGCGATACAACGACCTCCGCGAGGCGCTCGGACGCCTCGAGCTGAATGATGCGGCGCTTCAGTATGAACCGGAAACATCCGAGGCGCTCGGCTTCGGGTTCCGCTGCGGTTTTCTCGGATTGCTTCACATGGATATTGTTCAGGAGCGTCTCGAACGGGAATTTAATATCGATCTGATCGCTACCGCTCCCAGCGTAATCTATCAGGTCGTGCTGACCGACGGATCGACGGTCCGCGTCGGCAATCCATCGGAAATGCCCGAACGGAAATTCATCGCTGAAGTGAAAGAACCTTTCGTCCGGGCGACAATCATGACACCGAATGATTACGTCGGCGCCATCATGGAACTGTGTCAGAAAAAACGCGGCGAATTTAAGAATATGGAATATCTGGATGAGAACCGTACCAATGTCATTTACGACTTGCCGCTTTCCGAGATTATGTATGATTTTTTCGACTCACTGAAATCCAGCACGAGAGGCTATGCATCGCTTGATTACGAGATGAACGGTTACAGGTCCGGCGATCTGGTCAAAATGGATATTCTTCTGAACGGGGAAAAAGTGGACGCGCTTTCCGTCATTGTTCACAAAGAATTTGCTTTTGACCGCGGTAAGGCAATTGTCGAAAAACTGAAGGAACTGATTCCGCGCCAGCAATTCGAAGTGCCGATTCAGGCGGCGATCGGCCAGAAAGTCATCGCCCGTTCAACGATAAAAGCGCTCCGCAAGAATGTGCTGGCCAAATGTTACGGCGGCGACGTTTCCAGAAAACGCAAATTGCTGGAGAAGCAGAAAGAAGGCAAAAAGCGGATGAAGGCAGTCGGAAACGTCGAGGTGCCTCAGGAAGCGTTCATGGCGGTGTTCAAAATGAGCCAGGATGATTAAGGGGGGCATGCAGGTGGCACGAGGCGCATATATCCACATTCCCTTTTGCGATCACATCTGTTTCTATTGTGATTTTAACAAGGTATTTATTAAAAACCAGCCTGTTGACGAGTATCTTCTGGCGCTGGATCGGGAAATGGCCTATTATGCATCGATGGGTCCGGCAAAAACAATCTACATCGGGGGCGGGACTCCTACGGCGCTGAGTGATGCACAATTTGAGCGCATGCTGGACAGCGTGAGCAGGCATTTCATGCACCCGGAAATTGAGGAATTTACTGTAGAGGCCAATCCGGAGAGCCTGAACCATGCGAAACTGCGCCTGATGAAAAAATACGGAGTGACGCGCCTGAGCATCGGTATCCAGTCTTTTGATGACCGGCTTCTGAGAACGATTGGCCGCGCTCACGGATCGGAAGATGCCAAAGAAGCGGTCGGGCAGGCTTTAAACTCCGGTTTTCATAACGTGACTCTAGATCTCATGTTCGCACTTCCCGGGCAGACAGAAACCTCGCTGCAAGAATCGCTTGAGGCCGCAGTCGCGCTCGGAACGCCGCACGTTTCGATTTATTCACTGCAGATCGAGCCGAAAACAATCTTTTTCAATCGGATGAGAAGCGGCAAATTAAGACTTCCCGGCGAAGACATCGAAGCAGACATGTACGGCCGGATTATTTTTGAGCTCGAAAAGCACGGCCTGCATCAATATGAGATCAGTAATTTTGCAAAGCCCGGGTTTGAAGGCGTGCATAATTCGCTCTACTGGCATAACGAAGAGTATTACGGAATCGGGGCGGGCGCCCATGGTTACATTGACGGCAGAAGGTACGCCAACGCCGGACCGATTAAAAGATATATCGCTTCGGTTGCTGAACGCGGTTATTCGGAAGCCTTGTCTCATGAGGTCACAAGCCGTGAAAAAATGGAGGAAGAAATGTTCCTCGGCCTTCGCCTTCTGAAAGGTGTCAATAAAAAACAATTCCGGGAAAAAACAGGCCGTCCGATCGAAAGTATTTACAGCGAACCGATCGAGCGCCTGAAAGCACAGGGATTGTTGAAGGAAAACGGAGAACGGGTAGCTCTGACAAGAAGGGGCGTTTTTCTGGGGAACAACGTCTTTGAGGCATTTTTGCTGTCTTAAGCGCCACGCCGATAAATACAAATGAAATTGTTTATGCGGAAGGACACGAATCAGCAGTCTCCCATTAAATAAAATCAGCGGTCATTCAAAAAAGGCTGTTTGCCAGGCAGCCATTCCACGATTGATCATTGATTTGATGAAGCCCTTTACTGCTCCGTAAATGAACGACTGCATGGCAGACGGATACTGACTGCGCAACAGTCCGATCGGATTTCTCAATGGGCAGGTCGCACCGAAATGCTGGGGGAGTCGCACCGAAACGTGGGAAAGCTGCACCGAAATAGGAGAAAGTCGCACCGAATCGGGCAGACGCACCGAATTGGTCAGAGCTCGCACCGAAACGTGGGAAAGCTGCACCGAATCCCGAATAAGCTGCACCGAATCGGGCAGAACTTGCACCGAAATTTGAAGCCACACCGAATCGCTGGAATGTCGCATCGAAACGTGGAAAAGCTGCACCGAAACACCGGAATGTCGCACCGAATTGGTCAGAACTCGCACCGAAATGCAAAAAAGCTGCACCGAAACACGGAATGTCGCACCGAATAGAGGCAGACGCACCGAAACAGGAAAGAGCCGCACCGAAATGCAGAAAGGACGCACCGAAACGCCGGAATGTTGCACCGAATCGCTGGAATGTCGCACCGAATCAGGCAGAACTCGCACCGAAATGCAAAAAAGCTGCACCGAAACGTCGGAATGTCGCACCGAATAAGGGCAGACGCACCGAATTGGTCAGAACTCGCACCGAAATAGGAGAAAGTCGCACCGAATCAGGCAGAACTCGCACCGAAATGCAAAAAAGCTGCACCGAAACGTCGGAATGTCGCACCGAATAAGGGCAGACGCACCGAATTGGTCAGAACTCGCACCGAAACCGGAATGCCGCACCGAATCAGGCAGAACTCGCACCGAAACGTTAACGGCCCTGTTTGTCGATTTTATGCACCGTCCGATGCTTATGTGCAGCGTCATTCGTCCTGGTAAAGATTTCCTGTCCGGCAATCAATTTTTTGCAAATAAAAAATGGTGCGGGAATCGAACAAATGCTCATGAAACGGCTGACGGCAGTGACCTCTCTTCCTGAAGGGTAAGAGGTCATTTTTACTATGGCATCGCATTTAGACATTAAACGGCGCAAATTCGGAAAATGATGCTTCCGTATCCTGGTGCAGCCGTCTCTGGGCCCGGGCAATGAGGAACTTTACCGATGAGGAACTTTCCCATTGACCGTTTACCGGCTGCGCGGACAGCAACTGGATGATCGGCGCATGAACAAACGGAGTCATCCAGTTAAAAAAATAGCATTGGCTCCTCCATCGCCAATACTTGTGACGGCCACATGTACCATCCACTCTAACTTTATTTTAAATCACGTACATTAAAAACAGTTTAATGCCGGGTTAAGAAATAATGATTTTACGCGCGGGCCGCAGCGGCCGGTCGGACTGAACGAAGAAATAGTAAAGGGAGCCCCGGGCGGCACGGCATTTTGATAAATTATGAGCCTGTTTTGCCGGCGTAACGATGAGAATGCGGGGTTGCTCCGTTTACAGTAGTCGTGCCTTTGAACTCATGATAGTGCCTGCCGTCCGGAAGAGAAATGGCAGGGCCTGTAATGCCTGATATCTCATGATGATGCCCGTCGTCAAACGATGTAAACGTGAAATAACGGTGCGTATGCGGGACTCCGCTTGGAGCAGGTTCGGTCGTTCCGGCATATCCGTGGGCGTGCCCGGCATCAAAGGAAGTGACACCGCGAAACGGATGGACATGAACCGGCCCGCTGTCCCAGCTTGTTATAAAAAGCTGATGCGCATGAAGCGGATCTGAATCGTCTGAAGAATACATGAATCCGTAAATCGGCATTTTCATTTAACAGACTTCCTTTTAAAAGAAAGATTGATGAAACGGTAATCTATATTCATGGACTTTCGGATTAGAACGGGACGTTTTCATTCGATAATAAGACTCTATTTTTACAAAATTTTAATTCTTTATTAATGCTGTACGTTTATAATAAACAACGTTAGAAAAACAGAAAGGATGATCGGGATGAAAAGAAGGCCGTCGTATATTCAACTGGTGAGAACAAATAGATCCGAAATATTGGGAGACAAAGAAACGCTGGAAAGAATAGATCTGATCATCGAACAAAGGCGCATGAAAGAAAATCAAAAGCGGGCCGATCGGTTAAGAAAATAAAAAGGGGCCGGAAAGACGGGCTCCTTTTTTGTTGTGAAAAACAGTATTCACGGGACGAACGCTTAAAGGGCCGAGCAAGATGGGCCCCTTTTTATGTGAATTCCGGATTATGTATGTTCTTTTCCAATCTTTTTGCTTCATTCCGACCGTAAGATTACAATCGGCCGCTGCGATTATTGTTGGTAATACTTTTTATAAAATCAATGAATTAATGTATAATGATCAACGTTAATTATTCATGTTTTTTATCAGATGAAATCTCTTAAAACATTGACAAATGAGCGGGAAGTTGTTAAATTTTAATGTAGAATTAGCACTCGGATAAAGAGAGTGCTAACAGAGGTGATAAGGATGTTAACAGAACGCCAGTTGTTTTTGCTGCAGCTTCTTGTTAATGACTATATTCTCTCTGCCGAACCCGTGGGGTCCCGTTCGATAGCAAAGCGTGACGACGTTCATTACAGTCCGGCGACGATCCGGAATGAGCTGGCGGATTTGGAGGAGATGGGTTATCTCGAAAAGACACATATGTCTTCCGGGCGGGTGCCTTCGGAGAAGGGCTACCGCTTCTATGTGGATCATTTGCTTTCACCCATTATGCTGACCGATAAGGAAATGTCCGATATTCGCAGGGTGTACCATCAGCAGTTTACCGAGACCGAACAATTGATCCGGGTGACTGCCAGGCTGCTTTCCGAATTCACGAATTATACGGCGATTATGCTGGGGCCTGAATTGCTTGAGACGAAGCTGAGGCACATTGAGCTGATCAAACTGTCGGAAGAGCAGGGTGTGATTATCATCGTGACCGACACCGGACATGTTGAAAACAAACTTGTGTCTTTTCCGGAAGGAGTCAACACGGAGGATATTGAGAAAATCGTTAACATTTTGAACGAAAAGCTGAATATGGTTCCGTTGTATCAGCTGCAAAGCCGTCTCGATACAGAGATCAGAGACGTGCTGAAGCAAAATGTCAGCAGCTACGAGCGTGTGATGGATCTTCTGAGCGAAGGTCTGACGATCAGCGATCCGGAAAAGATCTTTTACAGCGGCAGAAGCAAGATGCTGGCTCAGCCCGAGTTTCAGAATGTTGATAGAATCATCTCGCTTTTTAATGTATTTGAAGGAAAAGAAATTGTTCGTGAACTGATGAGTATGCCGTCCGAAGGCCTGCAAATCCGCATTGGCGGGGAGAACAAGCTGGTCGGGATTAAAGACTGCAGCCTGATAACGACGACTTATTCGGCCGGCGGCGAGCATCTGGGAACCGTTGCTGTGATCGGTCCGACACGTATGGCCTATCCTCGTGTTGTCACGCTGATTGATGTTTTATCCAAAATATTGACAAAAAGTTTAAGTGAAAGGAAAAGCATGGCATAGCGCCGTTGCATTTTTTCGGGAGGTGAGCCTATGGCTAAACAGACGAATGAAGAGATAAGAAAAGATGTGGCAGGAAATACTGATGATCAAACAGATCAGCCGAAGGTAGAAAAGAAACCTGAAGAAGAGAGGAAAACGGAAGAAAAAAAGAAGGAAGCTGCCGTGCCGGAAGCCGAAGGTGAGGTACAGGACCGGCACGAGGAAGCATCGGATGAAAAGGCTGCCGATCAGCCGGATGCGCAATTGCTTGCCGAACAGGTTGAAGAATTGACGGCTGAGATCGGCTCTCTGAAAAAGGAGAAAGAGGATCTGAAAAATCGCCTGCTTCGTGCGCAGGCTGATTTTGAAAATTACAGAAAGCGCACGAACAAAGAAAAAGCGGATGCAAGAAAATACCGCGCTCAGGATCTGACATCGGATTTGCTTGAAATTCTGGATAATTTTAAGCGGGCACTGGATGTCGAGACCGCGTCTGAGGACGGGGCGGCTCTGAAAAAGGGTATGGAAATGGTGCTGAACAGATTCGAAGCGGCGCTTAAAAAGGAAGGTGTCGAAGAAATTGACTCCCTCGGAAAACCATTCGATCCGAACTTTCATCAGGCCGTGATGCAGGAAGAAAGCCAGGAACACGAGAGCGGTACAGTGATCCAGGTGCTTCAGGCAGGTTATACATTGAACGGACGGATCCTCCGTCCGGCAATGGTCAAAGTCAGTGCCTGATTTTACGGCACTGACTCAACATTTTGTTTCTAATACATTTAGGGGGAAATGAGAATGAGTAAAATCATCGGTATCGATTTAGGTACGACAAACTCGTGTGTGGCGATTATGGAAGGCGGGGAACCCGTTGTCATCCCGAATCCCGAAGGCGGCCGCACAACTCCGTCTGCCGTCGCCTTCAAAAACGGCGAACGCCAGGTCGGCGAAGTAGCCAAACGGCAGGCCGTCACCAACCCGAACACGGTGCTTTCCATCAAGCGCCACATGGGTTCCGATTACAAAGTAGAAATCGAAGGGAAAAAATATACACCGCAGGAAATTTCAGCGATCATTCTGCAGAAGCTGAAATCGGACGCTGAAGCCTATCTCGGGGAATCCGTGGAAAAAGCAGTCATTACCGTCCCGGCTTACTTTAATGACGCGCAGCGCCAGGCAACAAAGGACGCCGGCAAGATTGCCGGACTGGACGTTCTGCGTATCATTAATGAACCGACGGCGGCATCACTCGCTTATGGACTGGATAAGGGTGAAGATCAGACGATTCTTGTCTTTGACCTTGGCGGCGGTACTTTTGATGTGTCGATTCTCGAACTTGGGGACGGCATTTTCGAAGTCAAAGCGACGGCGGGCAACAACCGCCTCGGCGGAGACGACTTTGACCAGCGAATCATTGACTATCTGATCGCTCAGTTTAAAAAAGATAACGGCATTGATTTGTCCGGTGATAAAATGGCGCTTCAGCGGCTGAAAGATGCCTCTGAAAAAGCCAAAAAGGAGCTGTCGGGTGTTTCTCAGACTCAGATTTCTCTTCCGTTTATTTCAGCGGACGCAACCGGTCCGAAACACCTCGAAGTCAACCTGACGCGCGCCAAGTTCGACGAATTGACTGCCGATCTCGTTGAATCGACGATGGGTCCGGTTCGCCAGGCACTGTCCGACGCCGATATGACGATGGACGACATCGACAAAATTATTCTGGTCGGCGGATCGACCCGTGTTCCCGCGGTTCAGAACGCAATCAAGAATCTGACCGGCAAAGAACCGAGCAAGGGTGTCAATCCCGATGAAGTCGTTGCCGTCGGTGCAGCGATTCAGGGGGGTGTGCTGACCGGGGATGTAAAGGATGTCGTACTGCTTGATGTGACTCCGCTGTCCCTTGGAATTGAAACGATGGGCGGAGTATTCACCAAACTGATCGACCGTAATACAACGATTCCGACAAGCAAATCCCAGGTCTTCTCAACGGCTGCCGACAATCAGACGGCTGTCGATATTCATGTGCTCCAGGGTGAACGTCAGATGGCTGCGGACAACAAGACACTCGGCCGTTTCCAGCTTAATGACATTCCGCCGGCTCCGCGCGGCATTCCTCAGATCGAAGTCACATTCGAGATCGACGCCAACGGAATTGTCAATGTCAAAGCGAAGGACAAGGGCACCAACAAAGAGCAGTCGATCACCATTAAATCTTCGTCGGGCCTGAGCGAGAATGAAATCGACAAAATGGTTAAAGACGCTGAAGCGAATGCCGATGCCGATAAAAAACGGCGGGAAGAAGTCGATCTGCGCAACGAATCGGATCAGCTGATTTTTTCAACAGAAAAAACGCTGAAGGATCTTGGCGATAAGGTGGACGGATCGGAGAAAGCCAAGGCAAACGATGCCAAGGATAAACTGAAGAAGGCACTTGAAGGCAAGGATATCGAAGCGATTAAGAAAGCCAAGGATGAATTGAATGAAATCGTTCAGCAGCTTTCCGTTAAACTTTATCAGCAGGCGGCTCAGAAAGCCCAGGGCGCCAAGAACACCGGGACTTCAAACGGCGGAGATGCAAACGGAGATTCAAAAGGAAAGAAGAAAGATGACGATGTCGTCGATGCGGATTATAAAGAAGTCAATGATGACGACAAGAACAAGAAAAACTGATGCAGCGTAAACGAACACCGGCACGCAAGGTCGCTGAATGATCGAAGGATAAAGTCGAAGTCAGGCACGGGTCTTGGCTTTGGCTTTTTCTTGCTTAATCGCCAGTCCGAATGGTATGATTTATTTTATACGATTACAAAGCAAAAACGACCGGTTGAAAGTAAATAAGAGACACTTAAGCCGGGCTGCAGCCTGAGGCCCGGCTTGCCAGGTTTTCTATATGCAAAGTCATTTCGGGAGTGATTTGATGAGTAAACGGGATTATTACGAGATCCTCGGGGTGAGCAAGGATGCCTCGAAAGACGAGATTAAAAAGGCCTTTCGGCAATTGGCGAGAAAGTATCATCCCGATGTAAACAAGAGTCCGGGTGCAGCGGAAAAATTCAAGGAAGTTAAAGATGCCTACGAAGTTCTGAGCAATCCGGAAAAAAAGGCAAATTACGATCAGTACGGTGAAGCCGACCCGAATCAGGGCTTTGGCGGTCAGGGTTTTGGCGGCCAAGGCTTCGGCGGTTCCGATTTCGGCGGCTTCGGCGATATCTTTGATCAGATTTTCAATGGCGGATCGAGAAGGCGCGACCCGAATGCTCCGAGGCAGGGATCCGACCTTCAATATGAAATGTCGATCACCTTCGAAGAAGCTGCTTTCGGCAAAACGACGGAGATCAGGATTCCGAAGGAAGAAACATGCACAACGTGTCACGGGACCGGAGCCCAGCCGGGCACAAAACCGGAGAGCTGCCCGCACTGTCACGGGACCGGCCAGCTGAACACCGAACAAAATACGCCTTTCGGACGGATTGTTAACCGGCGCGTCTGCCCTTATTGCCACGGTACAGGTAAGGTTGTCAAGAGCCCGTGCCATACGTGCGGCGGCAACGGCAGAGTGAAAATCAACAAGAAAATCGAGGTCAAAATACCGGCGGGAATCGATGACGGCCAGCAAATCCGCCTGTCCGGACAGGGCGAGGCAGGCGTGAACGGCGGTCCTTCGGGAGATCTCTATATCGTGTTCACAGTTAAACCGCATAAATTTTATCGCCGTTCCGGCGACAACGTCTTCCTGGAAGTCCCGCTCAGCTTTGCTCAGGTGGCCTTAGGCGATGAAATCGAAGTGCCGACCCTCTACGGAAAAGTCAGGCTGCGGATCCCGGCGGGAACACAGACCGGGACGAAATTCCGGCTGAAAGGCAAGGGCATCAAAAATGTCAGAGGATACGGGCAGGGCGATGAACATGTAACGGTTAAAGTGATCACACCGAAACATCTGTCGGAAGAAGAAAAAATGCTTTTCAGAAAGCTTTCAAGCCTTTCGGGCGGTTCAGCGAATCCGGAAAACGAAAGTATCTTTGACCGAATGAAAAAAAAAGTATTTAAGGCCGACTGAACAGGGATACCCGGAGACAGTGCAAATGTCTTTTCAAGCGGCAGGCTTCCGCTTTTTTTGAAACAAGCGGAGGGTTCGGCCTTCTCCGGCATTTGAGCTATCTCTAAGACGGAAACGGAGCTTATGACTGATGAAATGGTCGGAAATCTGTATTCATACAACCGAAGAAGCCATTGAACCGATTACAAACATTCTTTATGAAGCAGGTGCGGGCGGTGTCGTCATTGAGGACTCCAATGACCTGCAGAAAGAATGGAAACGGGATAACGGTGAGGTTTATTCTCTGGACCCCGACGATTATCCGCAAGAGGGGGTCAATGTGAAAGCCTATTTTCCCGTAAACAGCTTTCTCGGCGAAACCGTCGCGGAAATCAAACAGTCGGTGAACGACCTGCTTCTCTATGATATCGATCTGGGAGAAAATCGATTGACGTTCAGTGAACGCAATGAAGAAGAATGGGCATCGGGCTGGAAGAAGTATTATAAGCCCGTCACGGTCGGCAGACATTTTGTGATTACTCCGACATGGGTTGATTACCGTCAGAAGCCGGCGGAACGGCAGCTGATTGAACTGGATCCGGGAATGGCTTTCGGTACGGGGACGCATCCGACGACTGTACTGTGTATTGAAGCTCTGGAACGGTACATGCCCGAAGACGCGAGAGTACTCGATGTCGGCACGGGCACGGGGGTGCTGTCGATTGCGGCGGCGAAACTGGGTGCCGGCAAAGTCCTGGCCGTCGATCTTGACCGGGTAGCCGTCCAGTCGGCAAGACTGAACGTGAAATTGAACAAGGTTCAGGATATTGTGGAAGTCAGGCAGAATAATCTGGCCGATAATATTGAGCCCGGCTTTGACGTGATCGTCGGCAATCTGCTGGCAGAACTTGTTATAAGGCTTGTCAAAGACGGCGCAGCCCGCATCATCAGGCCGGATGGATTGCTGATTGCTTCGGGCATCATTAAGACAAAGAAGGATCAGGTTGTCGCGGCACTTGCTGCGTCCGGCTTTCATGTCTGCGACAGCCTGGAAAGCGGGGACTGGGTGGCCTTGGTCACTAAGAAGAGGCCTTGAATGTTGCCGGGTGATCATTTCCGGAGAGCGGCCGGGTCGGCAAAAGCGGCTGTTCCGCCCTGCTTCTTTTATCGGGCAATGTGAGAACCGGAATGCCCAATGATGATTTGGAAAAGGGCTTTCGCGATGAAACCGAACAGCGAAACGCTCTGCTTCTCTTCCTGCGGTTTCGTCTCACGAATCATGGAGGGGTATGACTCGCTGCTCTGTACTTTCTGTCCCAGGATCCGATCATTTTTGAATTATTAGAACGCGAGGTGGATCGATAAAAATGCCTTCTGTCGCTTTTCATACATTAGGTTGTAAAGTCAATCATTATGAAACGGAAGCCATCTGGCAGCTGTTTCAGAAACAGGGATATGACCGCAGAGATTTTGAAAAAACCGCCGATGTCTACGTCATTAATACGTGTACGGTTACGAATACCGGTGATCAGAAAAGCCGCCAGGTGATCCGCCGCGCGATCCGCAGCAATCCGGACGCTGTGATCTGTGTAACCGGCTGCTACGCTCAGACGTCCCCGGCGGAGGTGCTTTCGATACCGGGTGTGGATATCGTCGTCGGTACACAGGACAGAAGCAGGTTGCTCGATTTTGTCGATCAGTACCGAAAAGAGCGCGAACCGATCAACGGTGTCTCAGACATCATGAAAGCGAAAGTCTATGAAGAACTTGATGTCCCCGTTTTCACAGACCGGACACGGGCGTCCCTGAAGATTCAGGAAGGCTGTAATAATTTCTGTACGTTCTGCATCATTCCCTGGGCACGCGGCCTGCTTCGTTCCCGGACGCCGGAGAATGTGCTGAAACAGGCGCAGCAGCTTGTGAACGCAGGCTATCGGGAAATTGTCCTGACCGGGATTCATACAGCGGGCTACGGCGAGGATATGGAAAATTACAGTTTCGCACAGTTGCTGCGCGATCTGGAAAGGAATGTTGACGGTCTGAAAAGGCTGCGTATCTCTTCCATTGAAGCGAGCCAGATTACCGATGAAGTAGTCGATGTGATTCATCGCTCCCATATCGTGGCCAGACACCTGCACATTCCTCTTCAATCCGGCTCGGACGGCGTCTTAAAAAGAATGCACCGGAAATATACGACAGCCTTCTTTGCCGATAAGATTGCCGGCCTGCGCCGGGCTCTTCCGGATTTCGCCCTGACTTCAGACGTCATCGTCGGCTTTCCGGGAGAAACGGATGAGGAGTTTGAAGAAACCTGTGATTTTATTCGCCGACTGAAATTTTCGGAGCTTCATGTGTTCCCGTATTCTCAGAGAACCGGCACGCCTGCCGCCCGAATGGCGGATCAGGTGCCCGTCGATGTGAAGCATCGACGTGTGGAGCGTTTGATCGGCCTGTCTAACAGGCTTTCGGAAGAATATGCGGCGAAGTACAAAGGCAGCGTGCTGGAAGTCATTCCTGAAGAACCGCTTAATCATCATGAACAAGACGGGTACTTTGTCGGCTTTACAGACAATTATCTGAAAGTCAAATTCCATTATCCGTCTCGCGATATTATCGGAAAACTGGTTCGTGTCAAGATCACCGAAACGGGCTATCCGATCAACGAGGGCCGTTTTGTCCGCATTCTCGATGATCGCGAACAGCCGGCAACGACGTACTGAAACAGCGGGCGGAGGCAACAGAGAATCTGCCTTATTTGAGCGGATTCTTTTCCACCCAGCGCCCGTACGGACCGGCAAGAGGAACGGCGAGAAGGGCTGTAATCAGATTGAAAAGAACCGATGTATGCGCAAGTGCTGTCCGGTCGCTGCCGGCGATAAACAGCGACAAATCGGCCATCGGATGAATGAACGGAAAGAAAAGCAGAACGCTCAGCACATTGAACAGAATATGTGTATAGGCTGTCCATCTGCCGGCTCTGCCCGTACCGAGGCTGGCAATATAGGTTGTCACGCACGTTCCGATATTTGCGCCGAGCATGATCGCAATCGCCGGGGGAAGCGACAGAATGCCGTGGTCGAGGAATCCCATGCAGACGAGCGTGGCTGCGGAACTTGACTGGATAATTGCTGAAAACAGCGTACCGACGACAACGGAAAAAAACAAATTGCCGTTAGCGTCTGCGAGCAGGTCGGATATGAACGGCGATTGAACAAGCGGTTCGGCAAGCGAACTGAAGCCGGCCATCGATGCGAAAAGACAGCCGATTCCGAAGAACAGCGCACCGATAGACAGGCTGTGACGGAAGGGGAGGCACATGATCGCCAGACCGGCAGCAAGCAATATGTAGTGGAACGATCCGATCGGCAGTGCGGCAATTTCACCGGTGAGCGTTGTCCCAATGTTGGCCCCGAGTATGATGCCCACGGTCTGCGAGAAACGGAGCGCATTCGCGCCGATCAGTCCGACCGTAATGATCGCCACGGCCGAACTGCTTTGCAGTAAAATGGATGCCAATGTGCCGATTGCCAGCCCTTTCATAGGCGTGTCGGCCGCATGCTCCAGAATGCGGCGCATGCGATCGCCGACGAGTCGATGCATACCACCGGTCATGACACCCATGCCGAGCATAAAAAGAAGAATATAGAAAATAAAGACGAGGACCTGATGGTTCACCTTGATCACCTCGTCCTATTCTATTAAAGAGACGGATTTTCGATGACTTAAAAAAGAGGACATGTTTCCAAAACTGCCCGACAGGGCGGGCGCACCGGCGCCTTTCGTGTTTTTTTCAGCCGTCCTGAAAAAAAAGCCCGTCCTCCACTGGGCAAAACTCATCGTTTTTAATTTGATCATTTATGGTCTATCGTATATAATGTCTAGTGACATGCAGAGATGTCATTTTAAGTTGTTGTGCTTTTGGAGGGAGGGAAACATAGATGGTCGAAACAAGGGTTCGGAAAAATGAATCAATTGAAGATGCTCTGAGACGTTTTAAACGGTCGGTTTCTAAATCCGGGACTTTAGCGGAAGTGAAGAAACGGAGGAACTATGAGAAACCAAGTGTAAAACGGAAGAAAAAATCTGAGGCTGCGCGTAAAAAGCGTCGCAGATTCTGAGAAGGGGTTTTATAAATGAGCCTTGTTGATCGTCTGACAACAGACATGAAGCAGGCGATGAAAGCGAAAGATAAAGCCAGGCTTTCCGTCATTCGCATGATCAAGACATCGCTGCAGAATGAGTCGATCAAGAACGGTAAACCTTTATCGGAAGACGAGGCATTGACGGTTCTGACCCGAGAACTTAAACAGAGGAAAGACTCCCTCCGAGAGTTTGAGAATGCGGGACGGCAGGATCTTGTTGACGAAGTCAGCAATGAAATTGCAATCGTTCAATCCTATATGCCTGAACAGCTGTCTGATGATGAGATCCTGTTCATTATAGAAAAAGCAATTTCTGAAGTCGGCGCCCAGTCAAGCGCCGACATCGGCAAAGTCATGAAGGCTGTCATGCCGAAAGTGAAAGGCCGCGCCGACGGAAGCCAGATTAATCGTCTGGTGCGCAAGAAGTTAAGTTAAAGACAAAAGCTCTGTTTGCAGTGAAAGACAAACAGAGCTTAATTTCTGATTGGAGCTTAATAAATTTTTTCGGGAAAGAAAGAGAAAACCAATAATTGATAAATAGGGGTTGAAAGCTGTGTCGACATCAACGGTAAGCGTTTTAATCATTGCCGCACTGATTATTATCGCAATTGTCGTTCTTTTCACCTTTGTTCCGATTATGCTTTGGGTATCGGCCCTTTCATCCGGAGTCCGTATCAGCATTTTTACATTGATTGGTATGCGTCTGAGACGAGTTATTCCGCGCCGCGTCATCGATCCGCTGATCAAAGCAACCAAAGCCGGCCTCGATCTGCACACCAATCAGCTCGAAAGCCACTATCTGGCCGGAGGCAATGTGGACCGCGTCGTTAACGCGCTGATAGCGGCGCACCGCGCGAATATCGAGCTGACCTTTGAGCGGGCGGCGGCCATTGATCTGGCCGGGCGGAATGTACTTGAGGCTGTCCAGATGAGCGTCAATCCCAAAGTTATTGAGACACCGTACATTGCCGGTGTCGCGATTAACGGGATTGAAGTCAAGGTCAAGGCGAGGATTACCGTTCGCGCAAACATCGACCGGCTGGTCGGCGGTGCCGGAGAAGAAACCGTTCTGGCCCGTGTCGGCGAAGGCGTTGTCAGTACCATCGGAGCGTCGCATACGCACAAGGATGTTTTGAAAAATCCGGACGCCATTTCTAAGACCGTTCTTCAGAAGGGCCTTGATGCCGGTACGGCGTTCGAAATCCTTTCCATTGATATTGCCGATGTCGACGTCGGCAAGAACATCGGAGCCTTCCTGCAAACCGAACAGGCCGAGGCGGACAAAAATATTGCTCAGGCAAAAGCGGAAGAGCGCAGAGCGATGGCTGTGGCCAGCGAGCAGGAAATGCGTGCCCGTGTAGAGGAAATGCGTGCCAAGGTCGTTGAGGCAGAATCGGAGGTACCGCTTGCGATGGCCACCGCACTAAAAGAAGGGAAGCTCGGCGTCATGGATTACATGAACTACAACAACATCAAGGCCGATACGGAGATGCGCCATTCATTCGGCAACAACGGGGAAAGCGATGACAATTCTTCGGGGGATGAATATAAGTAATCGCATTCCGGGCGGGAAGGAGATGTTCAAGGGATGGGGTTTGCCTCGATTATCTTTGCCGTGATCATTTTGCTGTTTTATGTTGCCCGATCGGTGGAAAAACAGAATGCACAGGAGCGCGCGCGGCGTGCAGCAAGAAGCGGACGACGCACGGCTGTTCCTGAAGATCGGTCTCATGAAGAAGGCAGCTCCGGTTCCTCCCCGGAAAAAGAGGCCGGTAACAGCGGATCTGATCCGGAGCCGCTAAATAGCCAGGGTGCGGAACCCGCGGAGCAGAGACCGCTTTTTCAGGAGACAAGCGATCGGCTGGCCCGCTCCCAAGCAAAAAGAATGGCTCCATCCGGGCGGCGTACGATCGAGAGAAGCCCGGCCGGCGTTTCTTCCGGAAAGTCAAAAATGCAATGGGCCGGAGACCGGCGCAGGATTCGCCGAGCTTTTATTTTCGCGGTGTGCATCGGAAAACCGCGGGCGCTGGAACCGCATCAATACTTCGGAAAACAGAAAAGCCCGGGGAATAAATATAAAAACTGAGCCGATACCGGTTTCAGGTTTCGCTCAACAGGGAAGACGGACCGATTGATCCCCCTTCTTTGGCAGTTAACTAAAGTTGATAATCCGCGAAGCCATTCCGCGATCGATCTATGCTGATCCGGGTCTCATGGTTGAGCAATCGTCTCCGGGAATACGTTTGTGCAGAAAGATACAGCTTTTTAAAAACAGTCCGGCGATACATTTTGATTTTGCAGATGTGTCGCCGGTTTTTATTGCTCAGCTTTGAAAATAAACTCTTGATAAGATGTTCACTTGGAGCGGCCAGCAGTCATTCAAAAAAAGAATTGCTGACTCAGACAGCTGTTCCGTGATTGACGCACGGATTTAATGAAAAAAGACTCTATACCAAAGAAATGAACGACTGCGCGGTATAAACGGAACCTGCACAACGTCCGATCGGGTTTAGAAAACCGAACTCAGTGAGCGGGTCGCCCTGAATCGGCTACAGACGCGCCGAAACGCTGGAAACGCGCACCGAAAATTCGAGGTCGCACCGAATTGATCGGAACTCGCACCAAAACAGGGGAAAGTCGCCCCGAATCCGGCTACAGTCGCACCGAAAATTCGAGGTCGCACCGAATTGATCGGAACTCGCACCAAAACAGGGGAAAATCGCCCCGAATTGGTCAGAACTCGCACCGAAATAGAGAAAAGTCGCCCCCAATCCAGCTACAGACGCCCCAAAAATTCGAGGTCGCCCCGAATCGATCGGAACTCGCCCCGAAACAGGAGAAAGTCGCCCCGAATCCGTTTACAGTCGCCCCAAAAATTCGAGGTCGCCCCGAATTGATCGGAACTCGCACCAAAACAGGGGAAAGTCGCCCCGAAACGAGCTACAGTCGCACCGAAAATTCGAGGTCGCACCAAATCGATCAGAACTCGCACCAAAACAGGAGAAAGTCGCCCCGAATCCGGTTACACTCGCACCAAAACACCGTAAAGTTGCTCCGAAATATAAATCGGAATTCAGATCGGACCCGGCGGGGTTCATATAACTAAAAAGCTCCACTCATTGCCCATATCTTTTCAGCTTTTAATTTCATTCCTATCGATTTGATGCACCGGCCAATGCTCCTGCACCACTTCATTCGTTCTCAGTAAAGGACTTGTTTTTCCGGGCCCGGCGGTCAGCTTCCCTGTAAATGATGCCGCGATCTTTCCGCTGCCGGATCTACTTGCTGAAGCACTGCGGAAAATCAGCTGGGCGAGACAATTTGTCCGATCGAACAGCGGATCCCTGTGAAACAGAAGAAAATAGAATGACGTCGCGGTGTTGGCATCCAGAGCCCCCTTTTAAAGAAATTCATGAGCACGCAGCGAATCCGCGGAAAGCCCCCTCACTTTTAAATCCCCCGACACCAAATGATCCGGATTCAGTGTGCTAGGAGGACTGACTGGCACATAAGCTGTAAAGAGGTGGAGAGAGATCATGAAAAAATGGACCGCTCGGTTTAGGAAATGGTTTGCGGCTGTCTCCGACATACCCGCGGATGTTGTGATGGACTTACCGAGAATCACTCTGATCGGTCAGTTTCATCTCTCTATAGAAAATCACACAGAAGTTCTGGCCTTTTCACAGAATGAGCTGAAGCTTGCCCTGCAAAACGGCGAGCTGCACATCACTGGTGAAGGGTTTGTTTTGGAAAACGTTTTAGAAAAAGAGATATACCTTGAGGGACGTGTGAAAGATGTCCGGTTCGTCAATGACTGATAGAAGGGGGTGCGGTGGCGTTGACACATCGGATTCAGCATCCGGGAGGCTATCTGAAAGCAGTCATTACGGGTGCACAGACCGAACGGTTTATCACCCGCTGTGCTGAGGAAGGTATCCGGATGTGGCAAATCAGGCGCAGAAATGAGACAACCCTTGTTTGTTATATTGAGCTGACTGAGCCCGAAAAGCTGAAAAGCATGCTTAAGGAAACCGGAAGCCGCATTCGCATTCTGGATAAAAAGGGAGTCCCGTTCCTGTGGAGAAGCATCCGCTCCCGTCTTGGAATGGCCGCCGGTCTGTTCTTTTTTTTAGCGCTGTTATTTATTCTGTCTAATATGGTATGGGATGTGAAGGTGAACGGGGCGGATCCGAAACTCGAAGAGCAGATCCGATCATTGCTGAAGAACGAGCATCTTTATGTCGGCTCTCTTGAATTTTTCGTTCCGACGACCGATCGGCTCGAGTCCGGATTGTCGGCTAAGCTGACCAATGTGACATGGATCGGAGTTTCTCAGGACGGAACCCGTTATCAGATTGATGTGGTTCAGAAAAAGTATCCGAAGAAAAAAGAAACAACGGGGCCGAGAAATCTTGTCGCCACGAAGCGGGCCGTGATCCATCATATGTTTGTTGAAACCGGACAGCCTGTCGTCGAAAGCAATCAATTTGTCAAGCCCGGCCAGATTCTCGTTCTCGGCAGAATCGGAAACGAAAAGGATCCGAAATTTGTCTCCGCCAACGGGAAGGTCATCGGCGAAACCTGGTATCAGTCTGAAACGGCCATACCGCTGAAAAGCCGCTATACTTTATATACGGGAAAATCGTATACGCAGCACCGGCTCGTTTTCTGGGGCTGGTCCGTGCCGGTCTGGGGTTTTAAAACCAAGCCTTTCAAGAGCTGCGATCAGGAAACCACCCGCAAGCCGTTCCGTTTCCTGATCTGGGAACTCCCCATTTCCTATGAGCAGATTCTTTACCGGGAAAAACAAACCGTTGTCCGCAGCCTGAAAGAAAATGAAGCGCTTATAGAAGGAAAGGAGACGGCTGAAAAAAAATTGTTGAGTGAGCTTCCCGCTGACTCGGAAATTGTTTCTTCGACGATTGAAGATAAACGTACGGAGAGCGGCAAGCTGATCGTCCGCAGCCATTATATTGTTTATGAAAATATTGCCCGTCCGCAGCCGATTGATCCGGCGGCGGAACGGAAAAATCTGAAAGAGAAAGAATAAGCGTCCTGCAGACCGGAACGGAAGGCGGCGCCGTTTTCCGCCTGCTGATAATCGGTCCTAAATCGACGGAAGGCCGTTCTGCTGATTTTGAATAAAAAGCGATTGGAATTCAGGCGCTCACGTATGTTAAAATGAGAAAAAAGCGATCTGATTTTTGAGGAGGATAATCAAAGTTTGCCAGAACGCCAATTATACGGGATTACGATAGACTGGGATAATGCAAATGAAGCGCTGATGTTGTTTGGTCCGGGGGATGCCAACCTGAAGATTATCGAGAAGACACTGGGCATTTCCATTGTGACGCGCGGCGGCGTGGTCAGTGTCTCGACAGAAAATCAGAGCGATGTCCGGAAGGTTGAGCAGGTGCTCCGGGCTCTTCTGCAATTAATCAGGCGCGGTATTTCCGTCTCGGAACGGGACGCTGTTTATGCCTTGAAAATGGCAGAGAACGGCCAGCTGGATGCATTCGGCGATTTATATGAGACGGAAATTACAGCTAATGCGAAGGGAAAGCCTATCCGCGTGAAAACGCTCGGACAGCAAAAATATGTCCAGGCGATCAAAAAATTTGATATGGTGTTTGCTATCGGACCTGCCGGAACAGGAAAAACTTATCTTGCCGTCGTGATGGCCGTCGCCGCCATGAAGGCCGGAAAAGTAAAACGCCTCATTCTGACCCGGCCGGCTGTCGAAGCTGGAGAAAGCCTCGGTTTTCTCCCAGGCGATCTGAAAGAGAAGGTAGATCCTTACCTTCGTCCGCTTTATGACGCGCTCCATGACGTACTGGGCTCGGAACATACGCTCCGGCTGATCGAAAGAGGGACGATCGAGATCGCCCCGCTGGCCTACATGAGAGGGCGGACACTGGAAGATGCCTACGTTATCCTTGATGAAGCACAGAACACAACTCAGGAACAGATGAAAATGTTCCTGACCCGCCTTGGTTTCGGTTCGAAAATGATCATTACGGGGGACGTGACTCAGATCGATCTTCCGAAGGGGAAAAAATCGGGGCTGAAAACGGCAAGAGAATTACTGTCGCATATTGACGACATTGCTTTTATAGATCTGCACAGTACGGATGTCGTCCGTCATCCGCTCGTCCAGAAAATTATTCAGGCTTACGGAGACTGACAGATCGCCGATGAAAAATGAATGCATCCCGAGAAGGGGCCTGTTTCCCGGAAAACGATCGCGGTCGTTGCCGGAGATCGGTGGTGACTGACTTCATCAGTGAAGTTTTGGAGGCACAATCATGACATCATCGTTCCTTTTTAGAGGTCAGCTAAAGAAATTCTTTGCCAGGTATATTGCCGACTGGGGTATTTACGCCATTGTCTGTGTGGTCCTTTATGTACTGATGATCGGCAGTGTGATGCCGAAAAATCCAAACGTCCGCCTTCATGAAATTGCTTCGAGCGATATTCAGTCGCCGATCGACGCAGTCGACACGCAGGCAACGGCGGTAAAAAAACAGGAGGCAATGGGGGCAACGCCGTCTGCTTATGTATATAACAGCAATCTCGCGCTGATTCAGGTCGAGAAAGCCGGAGACCTTTTCGATACGATATCCGCAGTAAGAAAGGAAGACAAAATAACGGCCCAGTCGACTCCCGCGCAGCTGAACGCGGCGGCCGGGAAGGTTTCCGCCAGGCTTGCTGCATCTCCGGACACCAAAATATCGAACACGACGATGAAAACACTGATGACGGCGTCGGACCGCGATCTTCAGGTTGCCCAGGATATCGTCAGCACAAGCATTTATGAAGCGATGAGCGGAAAGGTCGGCTGGAATGATCTGGAGAGCGTGCAAACGAAAGCCTCGGCTTCGCTCCCGTCCTCCGTGCTGGACGACAGCATGCGGAGTGCGCTGAATGAAATATTGCGCGCTTATATCACGGCCAACTACACTTTTGATCCGACGACGACGAGGCAAAATAAGCAGGAGGCCGCCAGTAATGTCGGCAATATTATGATCCATCAGGGAGAAGTGATTGTCAGAAAGGGCGAACTGGTTACGAGCGATATGATCCGTCAGCTGAAACTGGTCGGATTAATGGACGAACACTTTAATATTATTCCGTTTATCGGCCTATTATTACTCACCCTGTTCATAACGGCCGTGTTCTGGCTCGAATTTAATCGCTTTAGAGCAAAGAGCGGAGAAACTCCGTTGAAATATCTCGGCATTTACGTCCTGATTTTTCTTGGAATGGCCGTCATTATCAAGATCTGCAGCTATCTCAGACTGGCAAACGTTACCGGACTGACGTATATTATTCCGATCGCTTTCGGCACGCTGCTGATTCGCATGCTGCTGAACGAACGGATGGCTATTGTTTCCGGCATGCTCCTTTCCCTGATCGGAAGCGTGATATTCGGGGTCAGTGTGAAGGCCTCTCTTTTCGACGCTCCGACGGGTATTTATCTGCTTTTTTCTTCGCTTGCCGGTGCGGTGGTACTGAGAGGAAAACAGACCCGCCCGAAAATTTTTCTAACGGGCGGAATCATCGCACTTGTGAATGTACTGGCCGCTCTTTCCCTGATGATGTTCCAAAATGCACAGTTCACGCTTTCCGAAACAGGAATGACTCTGGGGTTCGCCTTTCTTTCCGGTTTCCTGTCGGTGATTCTGGCAAGCGGCGTGATGCCGCTCTTTGAAGCGGGGTTCGGCATTTTATCGCCGATACGGTTGATTGAATTGTCGAACCCGGGCCAGCCGCTTCTGAGAAAAATATTGCTTGAAGCGCCCGGAACCTATCATCATAGTGTCATGGTTGCCAACCTGGCGGAACGGGCGTGCGAAGCGATCGGAGCGAACGGGCTTCTTGCCCGGGTCGCTTCGTATTATCACGATATCGGCAAAACAAAGCGTCCGAGGTTTTTTGTTGAAAATCAGCTTGACGGGGTCAATCCCCATGAGAAAATTTCGCCTCAGCTGAGCCGGACGATCATCTTTTCTCATCCCTATGACGGCGCCGATATCTTACGCAAACACCATATGCCGAAGGAAATTATCGACATTGCCGAGCAGCATCACGGCACGACGATTCTCCGCTACTTCTATGCCAAGGCCCAGGAGCAGAGCGAACAGCCGATTCCGGAAAGCGAGTTCCGCTATCCGGGACCGAAAGTGCAGACGCGGGAGGCGGCCGTCGTTGAACTTGCAGACAGCATCGAAGCAGCGGTACGTTCCATGAAAAAACCGACGCCGGTCAAGGTAGAGAATCTGGTAAAAAGCATTTTCAATGACCGCTTGAGCGACGGCCAGTTTGATGAGTGCGAGATCACGCTGAGCGACCTGAAGAGGGTTGAAAAATCGATTGATGAGACACTGAGAGGTGTTTATCATTCACGCATTGAGTATCCGAAAGAACTAAAGATGAAAAAGGTGAACGGGAAATGACGATGACGATTGACATACATGATGAGACCGGAGAAGTCGGCGCCGAACTGCAGCAATGGGTGATCCGGCTGATCGACCATGCAGCCGAAATTCTGAATCTGGAAGGGGAGATCGAATGCTCTCTGACTTTCGTCCGAAATCCAAGGATTCAGGAAATTAACCGGACCTATCGCGGAATCGAAAGGGCGACCGATGTGATCTCTTTTGCACTGGAGGAAATGGAAGAGGGCGAGGTTCCGATTCTTCCGGAGGAAGGCGAACCGCGCGTCCTCGGCGACATCGTCGTTTCGATCGATAAAGCCCGTGAGCAGGCCGAAGCCTATGACCATTCATTTGAGCGTGAGCTCGGGTTTTTAATCATCCATGGCCTGCTTCATCTCCTCGGCTATGATCACACAACGAAAGCGGAAGAAGAAAAAATGTTCGGCCTTCAGGAGGACATCCTTTCTTCTTTTGGATTGAAAAGGTTCTGACTATGGAAAAGTATAAAAGAAGAAGACATAAGCACCTTTCAGAAAGCTTCAAAGATGCCATCTGCGGGTTCCGCCTGGCCCTCTTCCAGGAGCGCAATATTCACATTCAGCTGTTCGCCGCTGCCGCCGTGATCATTTTCTCGCTGGCCATCCGCGTGCCGCTGACGGACATGCTGATCATTATTGTTCTGATCGGCGGCGTCATTAGCCTGGAACTGGTCAACACGGCGGTCGAACGCTTGGTCGACCTCGTCACTAAAGAGCATCATCCGATGGCGAAAGCGGCAAAAGATACGGCCGCCGCCGCCGTATGGTGGTTTTCCGTCATGGCGGCCGTTATTTATTTTTTTATCGTGTACAGCACGCTGCATTAATCCGTTTTCGGAAGAAAAGAGTGAAACAAATGAAAGATGAACAGCTAATGGCGGCAGCGCGAAAAGCAATGAATGGTGCCGATGCACCCGATGCATATTTTCAGGCGCGTGCCTTTTCAACGAAACCCGGCAAAGTTGCGGGCGGGTTCCGTGGCGGGAACGCGGCCGAAGGACCGCTTCCGCGGACCTTTGAAGCGGGGGATATGAAAAAATGAGCGAATCATTTAAGTCCGGTTTTGTCGCAATTATCGGCCGGCCGAATGTCGGAAAATCAACACTTCTGAATCAGGTTCTCGGCCAGAAAATCGCTATAATGAGCGATAAGGCGCAGACGACGCGAAATAAAATCCGCGGCATTTACACGACGGATGACGAACAGATTATTTTTATCGATACGCCGGGGATACATAAACCGAAACACAGACTCGGAGAGGTCATGACGGCGACGGCGCTGGCTACGCTTAACGAAGTGGATCTGACTCTCTTTATCATCGATGCGGAGCAGGGCTACGGCAGAGGCGACCAGTTTATCATGGACTTTTTGAAGAAGACCGCCTCCCCCGTTTTTCTTGTCGTCAATAAAATCGACAAGGTACGCCCGGATGACCTGCTTCCGCTTATCGAACGCTACCGGCAGCTGTACCGCTTCGCCGAAATTGTTCCGGTGTCCGCTTTGCAGGGACAGAATGTCGGAACGTTGATGAAACAGATCCGCGGCTATCTGCCCGACGGTCCGAAGTATTACCCCGACGATCAGGTGACCGACCATCCGGAGCGGTTCATCGTTTCTGAACTGATCAGGGAAAAAATTCTTCAGATGACCCGGGATGAAGTCCCTCATTCCATCGCCGTGATTATCGAACAAATGAAGCACGACAAAGATCGCGGCATCGTTGATATTCAGGCGACGATCGTTGTGGAACGTCCTTCGCAGAAGGGAATTATCATTGGAAAGGCGGGCAGTATGCTGAAAAAAATCGGCACACTGGCCAGAAAGGAAATTGAAGCGCTGATCGGCTCGAAGGTCTTTCTCGAACTGTGGGTGAAAGTCGATAAAGACTGGCGCGATAAAGAAGAAGAGCTGAAAAATTTTGGCTATATCGACGACGAAAAAGAGTAAAGCCTTACAGTTCCGCGCTCAATTAGCAATCATTTCTTCTCATGATTCCGTATTTTTCGCAGACGCTATAACAGACGAGGCGAAAAAATGGGAAAGAAGGGAAACTCATGTTAGACTTAGCTTGGTGGACTTTTTGTATGACCGGGAGCATCGATGTCTATCTGCTGATGAGGGAAATAGAACAAGATGGCGAGGGACAGTCGGCGGCGGAGCCCCTGTCCGGCCTATCCGAACCTGCCGGATAAGCAAAAATCAAGCAAGATGAGGGAAACGGGTGATCGCTTTGATGATCAAAGCGGAAGGTATCATCATTCGCACGACGGATTATGGGGAAACGAATAAAATCGTGACCCTTTTTACTGAAGAATACGGAAAGATAGGGTTGATGGCAAGAGGGGCAAAAAAGCCGAGGAGTCCCCTTTCGTCAGTCAGCCATGTCCTTTTTTACGGCCTCTGTCTCTTCCAAAAAGGCAGGGGCCTTGGCATGTTATATCAGGCCGAGGGACTGAATCCTCTCAGACACATCATGGAAGATATTGAAAAAGCGGGTTATGCGGCCGTCATGCTTGAGCTGACGGACCGGCTGACTGAAGAAGGCAAAGCTTACAGCGGGCTTTATCATATGCTCAGGGATACACTTCTGTTAATGGAGAAAGGAACGGATGCTGCTGTGCTTGCGGCGATTTTTGCGGTGAAAATGATGCGCATTGCCGGAATCGATCCAGAGGTGGATCGCTGCATCCGCTGCGGCAGACAAAGCGAACAAGTCAGATTTTCTGTATCCGGAGGAGGGATTCTCTGCTCCGATTGCGCGGGTGCGGACCCTCATGCGATTCCTGTCTCGGTTCCGGCTGCAAAACTGCTGTCACTTTTTAAACATATTCCGATTGCGCGGATCGGGCATGTGTCGCTGAAGCGTAAAACCATAGAAGAAATCGAATCATTGATTGCTGTTTACTATGAACAAAACGCGGGATTGAAACTGCGTGCCTGGCGTTTTATTGAGCAGCTGTCCAGGTTTCGGACCGAATGAAACGCTGCGGTACTGTTCGTGGGGCAGGGATAACGGCTGATCGGACCGTCATGCGTTGCACACAGAGATATGAAAGGGCAGGGGAAACGGATGGAACTGAATGAGCGGCAAAAAAAAATTATTGAAATTGTGAAAGAAGGTGCGCCGGTAACCGGGGAGCAGATCGCGGAAAAACTTCATGTGACGCGTGCAACCCTGCGGCCGGATCTTGCCATCTTAACCATGGCCGAGTTTCTTGATGCGAGGCCGCGTGTCGGCTACTTTTACACCGGTCAGACCCTTTCAACATTGCTTTCCAATCAGATTAGAAAAATGAAAGTAAGGAATTATCAGTCTCTTCCGGTTGTTGTCAAAGAATCTTCGTCGGCTTATGAAGCGGTATGTGCCATGTTTCTGGAAGACGTCGGTTCTCTTTTTATTGTTAATGATCAAGGCCTGCTTTCCGGAGTCCTTTCGCGAAAAGATCTCTTGCGAACGGCGATCGGGTCTCAGGATATGAACCATGTGCCGATCAGCATGATTATGTCCCGGATGCCGAATATCACTTTTTGCCGCAGCGATGATGCCGTGATTGACGTTGCCGAACTGCTTATATCGAGAGAGATCGACGCTTTGCCGGTTGTCCGGGCCAAAGGGGACGGGCTGGAAGTTGTCGGGCGGATCACGAAAACGAATATTACCAAAGCTTTTGTCGAGCTTGCCGGAGGGACTGATGAGTGATCAGTCCGGGCAGAAAATCCTGAATCATGCCGGCGCTTCACCCCGGAAGACAAGGGATATGATACTTGGGAGGAATGTAAATGACTGAACGCCACCTGATCTATGTTGTCTCCGATTCTCTCGGCGAAACGGCCGAGTCGGTTGTCTGGGCGGCAGCAAGCCAGTTCGGGCAGACAAATGTTGAGATCGAACAGTTTTCATTTGTCCGCGATACAAAAAAGATTGACGATTTGGTTGCTTCGGCGAAAAAGGATCACGCTTATGTCGTGTTTACTCTGGTGATGCCTAATTTAAGCCGCTATTTTACAGCGAAAGCCATGGAAGCGGGAATCCAGTATCTCGATCTGATGAGCGAGATGGTCGACGGATTAAGCCTGTTTTTCGGTAAAAAACCTTTGGGGGAACCCGGGCTTTCTCATCAATTGGACGAAGACTATTTTCGAAAGATGGAAGCCATCGAATTTGCGGTGAAATATGATGATTGTAAAGATACACGCGGCATTTTATTTGCGGATATCGTGCTGATCGGCATCTCCCGTACGTCCAAAACGCCGCTTTCACAATTTCTGGCCGTCAAAAAATATAAAGTAGCGAATGTCCCCATTGTTCCGGAAGTCGATCCTCCCGAAGAACTTTTTAAGATCAATCCGAAACACTGCTTCGGATTGAAAATCAGCACGAAACGTCTGAACTCGATCCGTATGGAACGGCTTGCCGCGCTTGGACTGGACGGAGGAGCAAATTATGCGAACCTGGACCGCATTAATGAAGAGCAGCGATATTTCGACGAGATTGTCCGGCGTATAGGCTGCAGGGTAATCGACGTGTCATTTCGTGCAGTCGAGGAAACGGCTAATGAAATACTGAAATCGATGAGTGAAATCGGCTGATTTTCTCGCAGATCCTGCGGCGTTTGCAGGCGCGGTGCCGTTGCTCCGCTCTGATCTGAAAAAATATTGATCCGGAACGGCGTGCCGGACAGATTGAAAAACCCTCTCCGCATTTTTTGACAATATTGGCAATATAAAAACATAAAAAGACAAGAAGGATTTATAAAGGAAGTTAGAGAATTATTAATTATGGTGAATAAAATCACGTTATATGTCGATGCGGACGCATGCCCTGTAAAAAAAGAAATTGTCGACTGTGCCGGATTGTACGACATTCAGGCTGTTTTTGTTGCTTCTTATGCCGGGTTCAGCCCCGACCGGCAATCAGCATGGATTTTTGTGGATCAGGAGAAGGAAGCCGCCGATCTCTATATCCTAAACCATGCCCGGCCGGGCGATGCCGTTGTGACACAGGATATGGGGCTCGCCGGCCTGCTTGCCGGCCGCGGGGTGTCCGTTTTATCTGATCGCGGAAGGGAGATCATGGAGAGGGATGTTCCGGAAATTCTGAACAGGCGGTATATATCCCGCAAATCGCGTGCTGCGGGAAGGAGAATCAGGGGACCGAAGCCGTTTGCCGCGGAGGATCGGAAAAAATTTTCGGCTGCTCTGACAAATTTGTTATGCCGTTTAGGTCATTAGGATATAAATAAGTAATATGTTGGTGGTGCATGGCAAAGTGCGGCTGCAGGAAGAAACCATTGAGAAAATCAGAAAGTCACTCGATATTGTCGATATCATCGGCGATTATGTTCAGTTGAGGAAGCAAGGGAGAAATTTTATAGGCCTGTGTCCTTTTCACAGCGAACGCACCCCTTCTTTTTCCGTATCCCCGGATAAACAGCTTTATCATTGCTTCGGGTGCGGTGCGGGAGGAAATCTGTTCACATTTATTATGGAAATCGAAGGGATGTCCTTTTCAGAGGCGGCGCAGTTGCTTGCAGACAGGGCAAAAATCGATCTGGGCTCCTCTTTCTCAAATACTTCTGCCGGAGAGCATGCCGATCAAAGCAGAAAACAACTATCCGAGGGTATGAGCCTGTTAACGAAATTTTATCATTATTTGCTGGTGACTGCAAAGTATGGCAAACCTGGCATCGATTACCTGATTGATCGCGGATTTACAAAAGAGATGATTGAGCGCTTTCAGCTCGGCTACGCGGTGGACAGCTGGGAGGCAGCCACTTCTCTGATGGAGAGAAGGCGGGTGAACCTCGAACAGATGGAGAAGGCCGGGCTGATCGGCAAACGCGGTTTTGACAATAAGTATTTTGATCGTTTCCGCAACCGGATCATTTTTCCGATTTTCAATCCGAGAGGACAGACGGTCGCTTTCGCCGGACGGACGCTTGGCGATGAAAAACCGAAATATCTGAATACCCCGGAGTCTTCTCTCTTCCACAAGGGGAAAATTCTGTATGGTTACCATCTGGCAAGGCCGTCGATCCGAAAAAGCAATCAGGCGGTACTGCTCGAAGGCTACGTCGATGTGATCCGCGCACATCAGGCCGGCATAACGAACAGCGTCGCCTCAATGGGAACGTCGCTGACCGAAGAACAGGCGGCGGCGCTTTCCCGGGCGGCGGAGACAGTAGTCATTTGCTACGACTCGGACAGCGCCGGAATTGAAGCATGTTTTCGCGCGGCGGCCATGTTTCAGGAACGCAGTAAAATTGTGAAAATCGCTAAAATGCCTGAAGGAATGGACCCCGATGACTACATTCGCAAGTTTGGCGGCGAACGTTTTAGAAGTGATGTAATAGGGGCGAGCCAAACGCTGATGACTTTCAAGATGGATTACTTCAGAAGAAAAAGGAATCTGAGTGATGAAGGAGATCGGCTGCTCTACATCGAAGAAGTGTTGAGGGAAATCAGTACTCTTAAAGGAGCGGTGGAACGTGACCATTATCTGAGATTGCTGGCTGAAGAATTTTCAATTTCTCTGGATGCACTGAAGAGACAGGCGCAGATGTACAACAAAGCGGCAAAAAGGGCGGAAAAACGCCGGGACCGCGTGCGCCCTGTCATTTTAAACCGGACGGACCGGCTTCCTCCCGCTTATGAAATGGCGGAGCGAAGGCTGCTCGCAAGAATGATGAGAAGCGGGAAAGTGACGGAATATGTCCGGGAAAAAGTGGGCGGGACTTTTGCCGTTGACGTGCACCAGGCATTGGCTGCACATCTGTATGCCTATTATGAGGGGGGCAATCCGCCTGATGAAGGACTGTTTATCCAGCGTCTTGAAGACCCCGGTCTTCAGCAGAAAGCCGTGGAATTATCTATGATACCTATAAGTGATCAGGCGGAAGAAAGAGAAATTGAAGACTGCATCGATCAGGTCATCAGGCATTCCAAAGCGGCGGTGATTGCGGATAAAGAAGAGGAGAGAAAGCGGGCGGAACAAAGCGGCCATTATCAGCTGGCTGCCCGGCTTGTGTCCGAAATCATCGGTATTAAAAAGCAATTGAACACTCACAATGCTGAGCGAGAATAGTACTCGGAAGGAGGGGGTCAAATGGCAGGCAAAGCAAGCAGGACGGATCAAGGAACAGATCAGGAACTGACCGTGGATCAAGAAAAAGAACAGCTTTTTGAATTGGGAAAGAAGCGGGGTTCTCTGACATACCAGGAAATTGCGAATCGTCTTGCGCCATTTGATCAAGAACCGGAACAGATGGATGAATTTTATGAGATGCTTGCCGATCAAGGCATCGACATCGCAGATGAATCCGATGAACCGAGTTCTGATGGAAAGAACAAGGAAGAAGAATTCGACTTAAATGATCTCAGCGTTCCCCCGGGCGTCAAGATCAACGACCCGGTCAGAATGTATCTGAAAGAGATCGGGCGGGTGGATCTGCTTTCTGCAGATGAAGAAATCGCCCTTGCCAAACGGATTAAGGCCGGAGATGAAGAAGCCAAAAGGCGGCTTGCGGAAGCAAACCTGAGGCTGGTCGTCAGCATTGCCAAACGCTACGTCGGACGCGGCATGCTGTTCCTCGATCTCATCCAGGAAGGCAACATGGGGCTGATTAAGGCCGTTGAGAAATTTGATTATACAAAAGGGTTCAAGTTCAGTACCTACGCGACGTGGTGGATACGCCAGGCCATAACCCGCGCCATTGCCGATCAGGCCAGAACGATCCGCATTCCTGTCCACATGGTGGAAACCATCAATAAATTGATCCGTGTCCAAAGGCAGCAGCTGCAGGATCTCGGCCGTGAACCGACGCCTGAAGAAATCGGCAAAGAGATGGACCTCTCCCCGGACAAAGTCAGGGAAATTTTGAAGATCGCTCAGGAACCGGTCTCGCTGGAAACGCCGATCGGCGAAGAAGACGATTCTCATCTTGGCGATTTTATTGAAGATCAGGATGCGAAGGCACCTTCTGATGCTGCAGCCTATGAACTTTTGAAAGAACAGCTGGAAGACGTACTGGATACGCTGACGGACAGGGAAGAAAATGTTCTGAGACTTCGTTTCGGACTGGACGACGGCAGAACAAGGACGCTTGAAGAAGTCGGCAAGGTTTTCGGAGTAACGAGAGAACGTATCAGACAGATTGAGGCCAAGGCTTTAAGAAAGCTTCGCCATCCGAGCAGAAGCAAGCAATTGAAAGACTTTTTGGACTGAAGACCCGGCAAGCCGCTTGCTCCCCGTAAAGGGGGCGAGTTTTTTTTTATAAAAATGGAAAAGAACTGTTTTACACTTTTCATTTTAATGGCTTTTCATTCGACTTGCAAATAATCGCCGGAAAATTTGACCGGCCGTAGCCGATAAACAGATTTTTGGCTTTTATAAATATTGAATACCTTTCTATTTTAAACGATAATGAAAACGTTATCAACAGAGAGCCTCCGCAGCGCGGCTGCCCTTTTCAAAAACAAACAGGAGCCTTTTCGCAGCCGCGAAGATTTGCGGATGTTTTTAATTCTTCTCTGACTGCAACTGCGAAACCTGTCTTTTTGAGATTTTGCGGCTGCTCCGCCGTCCGTGCGACGGCGATTGACACAGTAGTTTTTCGTGACACAGACAGATTCCGACCTTTGTCCGCTCGGAAATTGGGCAATTTTCACGGAATGTGATAAGATAGCATGGAATTCGCAAGCGTTAAAATTAAGGATTGTGACCCATGCAAACGATACACTTGTCCAAAAGACTTCAGGCTGTCCTGGCGTTCATTCCCCAGGGGGCCGTGCTGGCCGATATCGGGGCGGATCACGCGCATCTTTCCTGCCGTGCCGTACAAAAGGGGATAGCTGTTCAGGCGATTGCCGGAGAAGTAAGAGAAGGCCCGTTCAATCAATCGCTCTCTAATGTCCTGGCCATGGGCATGGCCGCTTCGGTTTCTGTCCGGCTGGGGGACGGACTGGACGTCATCAAACGCGGGGAAGCCGGTGCTATTGTCATTGCGGGGATGGGCGGGGAACTGATCGCGGACATTCTTGAGCGCGGCCGTGCGAAGCTTGCGGAAGGGGCAACGCTGATCCTGCAGCCGAATATCCGCGAGGCCGTCTGCCGTGCGTGGCTCGCCTCCGGCGGCTGGACGATTATTGACGAAGCCATTGTCGAAGAACCGCCCCATTTTTATGAGATCATTAAAGCCCGCCGGTTTTCGGCGGGAGAAATCCGTTTGACTGATAAGGAATTGATGATGGGGCCGATCCTGCTCAGAAATCAAACCCCCGTCTTTAGGAAGAAATGGTCGCTGCGTGAGAGAAAGCTGCGGATGATTGTGCAGTCGCTCGAACAGAGCGAGGAGACGGAAGCTGTGAAATTAAAGAGAGCGGACTGTGTCCGGACCCTGAAGATGATCGGGGCCGTTCTGAAAAGATAGCGGACGCGGGAGCAGGCGGCGTGCCCGGGAGTTCCCTCAAGATAAAATTCCTGAATAAAGAAGGCTTTTGCATGAACCAATGGATTTCGGGCCGGCGGCTTATTGAACGATTCGAGGAATGGGCCCCGAAGTCTCTGGCCTACGAAAATGACAAAATCGGATTGTTGATCGGGACTCTGAATAAAAAAATAAAGAAAGTCATGGTAACGCTGGATGTGCTGGAAAACGTTGCCGATGAAGCGGCGCAGAAACAGGCGGACCTGATTATCGCGCACCATCCGGTGATTTTCCATCCGCTGAAAAATGTACGGTCCGACGAAGGCCAGGGCAAAATTGTCACGAAATGCATCAAACATGATATTGCGGTTTACGCGGCGCATACCAATCTCGATATCGCGGAAGGCGGCGTCAACGACATGCTTGCCTCTCAGCTCGGACTTGCCGGGACAGAGATCCTGCAGCCGGCCGTCAGCGAACCGCTGTATAAGCTTGCGGTCTATGTGCCGGAGAGTCACCTGGAAACGGTCAGAGACGCGATCGGCGACGCGGGAGCGGGCTTTACAGGCCACTACAGCCATTGTACATTTACGTCGGACGGGGAGGGGACTTTTCTGCCCGGGGAAGGCACTCATCCGTTTATAGGCACTCCGGGCAGGCTGGAGAAAGTTGCCGAAAGAAAAGTTGAGACCGTGGTGCCGGAGCACCTGCTTTCCGCAGTCATTGAAAAGATGATCGAGAGCCATCCCTATGAAGAGGTAGCTTATGACGTTTACCCTCTGAAAAATGAAGGCAAGGCTTACGGGCTCGGCCGTCTTGCCAGACTTCCCGAACCGATCGCATTCGGCGACTATTGCCTGAGCGTCAAGGAAAAGCTGGGCCTGGGAGGATTGCGAGCGATCGGTCCTCTGAATGAAAAGGTACAGACGATAGCCGTGTCGGGCGGAGACGGCAACAGTCTGATTCCGTTTGCAAAAAGCCGGGGAGCGGATGTGCTGATTACGGGCGATATCTACTACCATACCGCTCACGATGCCCTGCTGTGCGGATTGAAGGTCATCGACGCAGGACATCATATTGAATCGGTGATGAAGAAAGGCGTTCAGCTTTATCTGCAGCGAGTGATTGAAGAAGAAAACTGCAATACTGAAGTGATTATTTCAGAATCGGCAACCAATCCGTTCCAGTTTATCTGAATAACGAAAGGCCCGCGTTTGCCGGAAGATCGGCTGCGGGCCTTTTTTGTTTATTTGTTTATATGAGTATCTCTTTAGCTCATTTTTCTGCTGTTCGTCAAATGATGATCGGCTTTTCCCGGGACTATCAATCTCTCGAAAAACGGAGAGCGTTTCCGTGATGAACAAACTTCTGCAGCAATTGATAAACTTCCTGTCGCGGTTGATAAACCGAATGTACCCTCGAAGACCGATTAAGCACCGGCGTCGACCGAAAAACAGCATCTAACTGTAGCCGGATTCGGAGCGATCTCTCTTGTTTGGTGCGACTCTTTTCTATTTCGGAGCGACTTCCCGACGATTCGGTGCAGGTTTGGCCCGATTCGGTGCGCTTTTTCGGCATTTCGGTGCGTCTGTAACCGGATTCGGGGCGACCTTTCTGATTCGGAGCGACTTCCCAACGGTTCGGTGCAAGTTTGGCCCGATTCGGAGCGACTTTTCGGCATTTCGGTGCGTCGACCGATAAACGGCCAAAACTCCCGGCCGTGGGTTGATTTAATCAATCGGGTATAAATTACTGTTCCGATCATTTACCTATTGATTCCGGTCCGTTTACTGCCGATTACTGTTAATATTTTGCACTTTACTGCTTTATACAGCGATTAACTGTACGCTCTCGTTTTCCAGCGCACCGCGATTTACAGGAATACGCAGCGGTCCGAAGAAAAAGATCGGGTGTTTTCGCCATGTAATGCCTGTCCGCGCAGGATATCGATTTTTTTCAACAAAACAAATTGCCGTTCGCATGAACATTCAGAGGAATAGGCAGGGGTCCTTACCAAGTGCCAAGCGATCGCCTGTCGGAAGGTCGGCTGCGGACCTTTTCTGTTTAACATCCGCCGATTTTCCGATCGGCTCATCGATCACTGCCCGTCTCCATTGAACGGCCGGCGGACAGGGGAAATCCGCATCTCTGAAATCAGAGAAATGACCTCTTAAAAGAGGAAGCCGCCCCGGCTGTGCCGTCAATCGCTTTCGGACAGGCTGCGAGGATCTTTTTTTCGCTGGCGGGATCCGCAGGCTTGTACGTTCTGAGCCATCAGGCCGTCAGGCTTCTCTCGGTTCTTTTCGGTGCCGGATGTGGTCCGCTTTGACCTTGGGCAGGATGTTTTTGTTCCTTGCTGCCTTGCTTTCGGTCGACCAGGTCTCCGGGTTGTCCGGATTGTATTGATCGAGAAAAAGGATAACCTCCTTGGTCAGCTGCGTCGGCGTTGATGCTCCTGCCGTGACCGCGACCTTCTTGACGCCTTTCAGCCAGCTTAGCTGCAGCTCGGACAAGTCGGCAATCCGATGGGCCGGCGTATGGGCAATTTCTTCAGAAACCTGTGCCAGCCGGTTGGAATTATTGCTTCGCGGATCGCCGACTACAATCAGGAGGTCGGCCTCTTTCGCCTGGGTGGCTACAGCCTCCTGGCGCGTCTGAGTCGCCTGACAGATTTCATTGGCCGTCTCCGCCTGCGGATATTTCTTTTTAATGTCATTCATGATTTCACGTACGTCCCACTGACTCATCGTTGTCTGGTTCGTGATGATGATTTTTTCTGCGTCAAGGTTGAGCTTATCTAAATCTTCAACGGTTTCAACAAGGTGGACACTATCGGGGGCGACGCCGATCGCGCCTTCGGGTTCCGGATGCCCCTTTTTTCCAATGTAAATGACGTGATAGCCCTCTTTTTTCTTCCTCTCGATCAGATCGTGTGTCTTCGTGACGTCGGGACAGGTAGCGTCGATTGTCGTCAGTCCTTTTTTTTCAGCGAGAATCCGCACTTCCGGTGAAACGCCGTGTGCGGTAAAAATAACGGTTCCGTGGTCGATTTCCTGCAAGAGGTCGATCCGTTTCTTTCCCGGACGATCAAGTGTGATGATGCCCTCTTCTTTGACCGCTTCGGTCACATGGTGGTTGTGGACAATCATGCCCAATATATAAATCGGCTTCGGCAATGCTTCATTCATGGCTGCTTTCTTCGCGATCACCAATGCATCAACCACACCGTAACAATAGCCCCGGGGTGAAACCTTGATCACTTTCATATATCTATCTCTCCGATCTGAAGAACTTCGTCTTTTCTCTGCTTCATTATAATGGAGCCGATTCGAGAACACAACGAAGTTGCAGAAGGGATGCCTTAAATGTACATACGCGGCCGTGAAGGCCTGGTCTCGAAGTCTTCGCTGTCCCACGAGATCCGCTTTTTTTTCACAGATTTATTTTTTCTTTCCCGGTTGGGAACGTTTTTTTTTGTCTCGTTTCGTTTCGTTTTTCGCTTATTTTTCGATTCGTTCTGCTTTTTCTTGGATTCGTTTTCTGTTTCGCCCGTTTCTTCTGCTCCGTCTGTCTCTTCTTCCTCTTCTGTCTCCTTCTCGGACTCCTCCGTCTCTTTGGAAGCCGTTTCTTCGGAGGACTGCATGCTTTTCAGAACGCTGATAATGGCCGGAGCGTTTTTGATCAGCGGCCCGAATTGCTGGAACATCGGAAGAACGGTTTGTGCCGTCTGAATCGCTTTCTGGGCATTGGCAAGCATGCCGAAAAAATTGATTCCGCTTCCTGACTGCCCTGCTCCGGAAGACAGCATTGAGAGCAGATTGGAAAGTCCGCCTGTTCCTGAAGAAGGGGCCACAGGCATTCTCGACATAGAGGAAGACATGCCCCGGAAAAGCGAAGGGAATCCCTGGGTCGGCGGCGCCGGCGGAGAAAGAAATGAGGGCATGCCCCGGAACATCGGCGGTGGTCCTTGCTGAAACGGCGGCATGTTTTTTCATTCCCTTCATCGTATATTTCGCTGATATCCAGTGTATGTGACAAACGACGATCCGTGAATAATGGGAAGGAGGGCGGCAGGAGGCAAATTCGGACAATTATGCTAAAATAAGTGAAGAAAAGAGGGGATGTCTTTGTTAAAGATAGGATCGCATGTTCATATGTCCGGCTCTAAAATGCTTCTCGGGGCGAGTGAAGAGGCGGCGGCTTATGATGAGACAGTTATGATGATTTATACCGGAGCCCCGCAGAATACGTTAAGAAAACCGATCGAGAAGCTGAATATTGAAGCGGGCCGGGCACATATGGAGGCGCACCATATTGAAGAAGTGGTCGTCCACGCGCCTTATATCATAAATATCGCCAACACGGTCAAGCCGGAAACCTTCTCTCTCGGCGTATCCTTTCTGCGCAAGGAAATCGATCGGGCGGCAGCGATCGGTGCCGGGCAGATTGTGCTTCATCCCGGTGCACATGTCGGGGCGGGTGTCGAGGCCGGCATTGCAAAAATTATCGAAGGGCTGAATGAAG
This sequence comes from Sporolactobacillus sp. CQH2019, assembly GCF_028765345.1. Lineage (GTDB taxonomy): Bacteria > Bacillota > Bacilli > Bacillales > Sporolactobacillaceae > Sporolactobacillus. The sequence continues at coordinate 69,786 of NZ_JARAJZ010000002.1, read as the reverse complement.
TGCTTGAAGAGGACGATACAGTTCAGATCGCACTGGAAACGATGGCCGGAAAGGGAAGCGAATGCGGCTTCTGCTTTGAACAGCTTGCGCAAATTATAGACGGTGTCCGGCTGAATGAGAAACTGTCCGTATGCTTCGATACATGTCATACGAATGACGCCGGTTATGATGTGGCTCATGATTTCGACGGGGTTCTGAACACATTTGATAAAATAATCGGAGCGGACCGGATTAAAGTGATTCATGTGAATGACAGCAAGAATCCCCTGGGAGCCCGAAAGGACCGGCATGCCAACATCGGCCTGGGTACGATCGGCTTTGAGCCGCTGAATGCCATCGTTCACCACCCGCAGCTGGAAGCACTGCCGAAAATACTGGAGACTCCGTATGTCCGTGCCGGCGCGGATACAAAGAATAAGAAACCGCCCTATAAGTATGAAATCGCCATGCTGAAGGCCGGGCATTTTAACGCTCATCTGCTTGAGGATATTCTCGCCGGTTAAGGTCGATTGTTCGCCGCGCCGCCTTAGGAATATGTAAAATAAGCCGGAGAAACTCCGGTTTATTTTGTAAGGACATCAGAAAGTTGTTCTGTCTCATGGCTCTTTTCGTGCGATCACTGATACTTTATCATCAGATCTTCAAAGCGCCGGTTCAGGTCTTCGGCCAGTTTCGGTCCTAATTCCTCAACAAGAATCCGGCGCAGTTTCCTTTGATCCGCGGGATCAAACAGATTAATGTTTTTTCCGTGCACACGGCCGGCCACCCTGGCGGCCTGATTTTTTGAGATCGGGATCCCGTATTGAACGGCCTGCCGGTAAAGCTCTTCCGCCGTGACTTGATTAATCCGCTGATTGACGATCTGCTGAATCATGGGATGCACATTCTCCACTCCAATTCATTTTTTGATGAAACATTCACCATAGCCTATGCCGGCCGAATCAGACGAATACACGCAATTTATCGGCGAAAATCGACAGAATCCGCCATAAAGTCGAAACTTGTCAAACATTCTTTGGTCGTTTGCCCTATATCATTTTTCCTGATTAAAGTATAATTTAAATACACACAAAAAGCGTTTGAATTTTTAAACGTTTAAATCCGAACTGTCTTTTAAGGAGTGTTGAGAGTGCACGGGGCGTAAACGTAAAATATAAAGAGGAGTGATAACCATCATATATCATGAATCCTTTCTATCCGTTTCTGAGAAAGACCTGTTCGAGAATCAACTGTCATTGGAAATGCGCTTCTGCCTGACTCCCGAAGGTCGTATTTTAGATTGCAATAGAAATGGCAAAGTTATGGTTGATCGCTTTGGAGATTGCTTCTTGGACTTTTTTACGGAACATGTCCGGACAGAGAGCAGAAATTACCTCAAAACCATCATGGAAAGCGATGACATTGTTGCCGCGCTGCTGGATGATCGGGTTGAAAACAACGGCGTAGGCACCCTTTACAATGGATTCAGCAAAGACGGGAAAATATATATTGCCGCCTACCACACTGCAATGATTACCCGTCTTGCGGCAGAGTTTGCCCATGAGCTGAGAAATCCGCTGACCGTGATCAAGGGGTTTGTGCAATTATCCGACTATACACAGGAATTTGATAAATATAAAAGAACGATCATTTCCGAAATAGACCGCATGCACGCAATTCTTGAAAGCTTTCTGACCCTTTCAAAAAAACAAATTAAGAAAAAGCAGATGCTGCCTGATCAAGTCTGCACGTCCCTGATTTCTCTGATTTCATCGGAATGCTCACTCAAAAAAATTTCTTTCGATTACGATGTGGCTTATTCCGAAAAGATGTGTTCGGTCGATCTCTCCATGATTAAGCAGGTTATTCTGAATCTGCTCCGAAACGCGCTGGAAGCGATAGAAGAAAAGGAGCAGGCGGAGAAAAGAATTTTTTTCAGAGGAGCCGTTGAAACGAGGGGTTACCGTTTTTCATTGTCGGATAACGGTTCAGGAATCGAGACCAGTGTCCTCAAACAGCTTGGCAAGCCTTTTTTTACGACAAAGGAAAAAGGGACAGGCATCGGTCTGTCCCTGTGCAAAAAGATCGTTGCCGACCATCGCGGGACATTCTGCGTGAGCAGTCTGCCGGGAAAAGGGACAACGGTCAGCTTCTTCCTTCCTTTTACTGCCGCTTAACGGAATCACTCCGTTTCCATAATCTGTATCAGTTAAATCGATTCATTTGAGTCAGACTATAGACGATCCTAAAAAGAAAGTGAGGGGTCGCTATGGCTGATAAGGATCATTTGGAGGAAGATTCATTATACGGGAAGCAGCATGCTTACAATAATGAAGAGTACGCAAAAGAGCTGGCGGCCGATCAGTATGATCCGGAAGCCGGACGGGCGGACCATGATCATGCGCACAGGAGCGGCGAGCGCCGGGTTTTTGAGAACGGGAGAGGCATGGGCTGGCTTGCGCTTGCCTTTTCCGTCGTATCGTTATTCTTTCTCCCCATTGTTCTCGGCATTGTCGGGATCATCGTCGGCTATATAGCCTTCCGGGAAGGTGCACGGACTTTGGGCGGCTGGGCCATAGGCATTGGCTGTGCTGCTGTTTTGATCCAACTTTTTTCGCCGATGTTCTGGTGAAAAGGTCAACGAAAGGGCGCTTTGCAATTTGCAAAGCGTCTTTTTGAATGATACATATTTCTAACACTGTAATTGTGACATATGTTACAATATCGTTGAAAATAGTTGATGATATTGTGAAAAAAAGGAAGGAGATAGCATGGAAACAATAGAAGCCATTGATACAAGACGTTCGGTTCGCAAAGTGACGGACCAGGCGGTGCCGAAGGAAGAAATTGTACAAATTCTCGATGCAGCGCGGCGCGCGCCGAATCACTTTAACACGCAGCCGTGGCATTTCACGGTTCTGACCGGCGAAGGCCGCAATAAACTGGGGGATGTTTACGGGAAAGCCAATCAGCAGAATTTGGAAAGTAAGGACAAGGAATCACTTGAGGCTGTATATCAAAAGGGATTAGCCAAGGCAAAACGTTCTCCGGTCATTATTGTTGTAACCGCTGAACCTTCTGACAAACCGAAAGTAAAAATGACGGAAGAAATTGCGGCAACCGCCTGTGCCGTTGAAAACATGCTGCTTGCCGCCCATGCGCGGGGGCTTGGAGCGATGTGGCGTACAGGGGATGCGGTGTATACCGACACGATGAAGCAGAATTTCGGCATTTCCGCCAAGGGACTTGTGATCGGCTGTGTCTACGTCGGTTATCCGGAAGAAGGAAATACGCTTAGGGCACCGGCCAGAGCGTCTGTCGAAGAAATAACGGCCTGGGTGAACGAATAAAGGTCGGAGCTTCTGAATGCCGCTGAAATGAAAAAGTTCCGGGATTTAAAATCCCGGAACTTTTTTTGGTGCGCCCGGCATGGGCGATAACTTGGCGGTGAAAGTCCGCTGTAGACCGTAGCGGTCGGAACTACCAGCTGAGGACAAGAGTGTCTCCTGTGAGGGAGGATCTGAAGGAAGTCTCAGGCAAAGTGCTGAACGGATGCACAAGAACCAGCTATAAGGTTACACGTCATGGATCAGGTTGCCAAACAAACCCAAGTCCGATACCGCTCAAAATGACGAGTCGTAGAGCTGGCAGTTACATGGCACGAAGGTTATCGCTCTTACCCGGGGAGATCTGTATCATACGTGGCCGACAAGAAGGACGAAAAGTCCTACAGCGACAAACCGTGCAGTGATGGGCGGCTGAATGATGCAGAAGTCAGCCGAGGTCATAGCAGCTGTCTTTGGCAGTGAAGGACCGAACAATAACAATTCTCACTGATACTGGAGGTGGAAGCCGTGCGACAATCGCAGAAAACAGAACATCAAGCTGACCGCCGGAAGAGGGCAGGCAGGGAAGGCCAAGAGTACTCCGGGGCGCGCAGTATGGCTTCTGGTGAAGGTGCAGCTGAGAGCGGCACTTCAATGATGGAGCGTGTCCTGTCGCGAAAGAACCTGAATCAGGCCTATCTTCGGGTGAAGTGTCATAAGGGGGCGGCAGGAATTGACGGAATGACCGTAGAAGAGGCACTGCCTTATCTCAAAGAACATCGGGATGAATGATTAGCATCATGGCGCAAAGGGACCTAGAAACCAACTCCGGTCAAACGTGTAGAAATACCCAAACCGGATGGCTCTAAGCGCAAACTCGGCATACCGACCGTTGTTGATCGAGTGATCCAGCAGGCAGTGGCTCAAGTGATGAGGCCCATGTTTGAAGGGGTGTTCTCAGATCATAGCTATGGTTTCAGGCCGCATCGCAGTGCTCATGACGCTCTGTTACACCCTGACGAATGAAAAACTGGAGCATCTTGGATTAATGAATCTTTCCCAGACACTCCAGCCTATTCAAAGTGCTTAAGTTATTGAACCGCCGTATACGGATCCGTACGTACGGTGGTGTGAGAGGCCGGCAGTGTGAACTGCCTCCTACTCGATCCTCTCAGCCCTTGATCTCTGCCTGTTCCGCTTTCTTCCTGGCAAAATATTCGTCGGCAAGTTTGTCGATCTCGATTTTCAGCTCTTCGACCATCCGATCTTCGGGTACTTTGCGAATGACTTCTCCGTGTCTGAACAGAAGGCCTTCTCCGCGGCCCCCGGCGATGCCGATATCGGCTTCCCGCGCTTCGCCCGGGCCGTTGACCGCACAGCCGAGTACCGAGACCTTAATCGGCGCGTTGATATGGTCGATGTAGTCTTCCACTTCGTTGGCAATCTTGATCAAATCAATCTGGATACGGCCGCATGTCGGACAGGAGATCAGCGTCGCGGCATTGGTCAGGCCGAAAGTTTTAAGCAATTCGCGGCAAACTTTGATTTCTTCGACAGGGTCGGCCGATAAGGAAATCCGCATAGTATTGCCGATGCCTTCGTTCAGCAAAATGCCCAGCCCGGCCGCGCTCTTGATACTGCCGGAAAACTTGGTTCCGGATTCCGTGATGCCGAGATGCAGCGGATAGTTGAACGTGCGGGCGGCCTTCTCATAGGCCGCGACTGCCAGATGAATGTTCGAAGCCTTCAGCGAGACGATGATATCATGAAAATCAAGGTCTTCAAGAATTTTGATATGATGCAGCGCGCTTTCGACCATTCCGTCCGCAGTCGGATAACCGTATTTATCCAGAATGTGTTTTTCCAGTGATCCGGCGTTGACGCCGATCCGGATCGGGATGTGCCTGGCTTTCGCCGCACGGACAACGGCTTCAACATTCTCTTTTTTTCCGATATTTCCTGGATTGATGCGGATTTTGTCGGCACCGCCCTCGATCGCTTTCAAAGCAAGTTTATAGTTGAAGTGAATATCGACGACAAGCGGAATATGGATCCTGCGCTTGATCTCCGGTATGGCCAGCGCATCCTCCATGGTCGGACAGGCGACGCGGACCATCTGGCATCCTGCTTCTTCAAGCCTTCTGATCTGAGCAACGGTTGCCGCAACGTCGCGTGTTTTTGTTGTTGTCATGCTTTGTATGATGACTTCATTGGATCCGCCAATGGTTAGATTCCCGACTCTCACTTTTCTCGTTTTCGTCCGGTGCGTAATTTCTGACACGAACCATCCGCTCCTTTATGGGTAAGAATGAATTATCTGCGGCATTTTCACACAGAAACAGTATATCATGAATCGAGCGGAGCTGCCGCCTTTTGACATTTCCATGCGGCATGGACAATCAAGACACCGGCTGTGTAGCGAGAAAATGATTCGCTGATTTTTTGTTAAGGCTGACGGTCGTAATAGGGAAACGCATACGTTCGCCCAATCTGCAGATGGTTCGGGTCGACCGACGGATTTAAAATGGCGAAATCCTTGATCACTTGATCAATGGAAGGGGATGTCTTATTGATACGTTCCGCAACCGAAAGCAGTGTGTCTCCGGGCGCTACGGTGATTCTTTGGGAAGGAATCTGAACTTTTACGGATTGAGCGGAGGCAGCGGAGGCATGCGCCGCGGTTCCGGCCGGCAGCGATCCGGATGTCAGATCGGTATAGCTTGTCCAACAAGCAATTAAGAACAGTAGGGTAAAAATTCGTCTTTTCATCCGATCATCTCCTCGTAGTCATCTATACGCATTGAATCCAATCACTATTCACTTTTTTTAAAAAATATTTAAAAGAAGCTTTTCGCCGGACTCTGCGTATGGTTTAATGAAAAGAGACCGGTCAAATTATTTGAAAAGAAGGGAAGGCGGGGAAAGAAAGCCGTGTTTTGTCTCTCATCCGACGTACTTTGCCTTTCTCCGGCCGGCTGAAAGAAGGTGCCCGATTTGAGTTTATTGGCATATCCCGCAAGCGGTTTTTTCATCATCCTGTTTGCATCCGCTTTTTTATTTGCCGAACTCATGGTCAAAGCAAAGGGTCTTTTCGCCGTCATCGGCAGTGGACTGTTTATTTATTATTTTTCCTATTTTCTTACCGATCAGGCATCGCCGTGGATCGTCCTGCTGCTTGTCGGAGGACTCCTTCTGATTATTATTGACGGGAAACTTTTTACTACAGGTGTGATTGCCATCCTGGGCTTTATTCTGATGATTATCGCCTGTGCGCTTCCGGCGCCGTCGTTACTGTACGGCATGCTGGTGGCGATTGCGTTTGCCATCGGTACGTGCGGTTCCTTTCTCTTTAATAAGTGGCTTCCGAAGCGCGACTATCTGGAAAAGCTGACTCTTCAGGACCGGCTTTCCAGCGATAAGGGCTATATATCGATGAACAGGGACTATCGGGAACTGGTCGGCAGGCGGGGCATGACGGTGACGCCCTTTCATCCGGTCGGCACGGTCGCCATTGATGGAAAAAGATACAGTGCCATTACGGACGGTGCTTTTCTTGAGGAAAATATGCCGGTACAGGTTGTCTCCGTAGACGGAACCAGAATCGTGATCGATAAAATTTAAAAGATGGGAACCGATAAAGTGAAAAAGCAGCTAGATCCGACCGGATGTAACTGTCTTTTTCATTTTTCGATTGCAGGCGGAATGAAGAATGGGGGGGAAAAGCATTCACACAGAAATATCTTCTGTCGCAAACACGTAAGAACGATAGGCTGCCGATAATGCAATGATTGAACCGACTAAAAAGAACAGGACACCTCCAAGATAAAGAGCAGCTGCGACCACTTTGCTTTTTTCGTTAAGCACGACGGCCCCTTGTGTACGATCCATAATCAGCCTTCACCTCTTTCAAACTTTTTGTATCTATATGTATTCACCGAATAGGTACTCGGTTCCTGATAAACGCGGAAGTGAAACACGATCCGGGAAAGAAACGCAAAAAAATGTTGTCAAATCCGGGCCAGTATGGTATATTAACATTTGTCGTTGAAAGAGAATCGGCTGCTTTCAACAAATATTGACAGGCGTGACGGCTTGTGTTAAATTAGTTCTTGTTCTGAATTTATTCCACAGTAGCTCAGCGGCAGAGCAATCGGCTGTTAACCGATCGGTCGTAGGTTCGAACCCTACCTGTGGAGCCATGGCGGTGTAGCTCAGCTGGCTAGAGCATACGGTTCATACCCGTAAGGTCGAGGGTTCGATCCCCCCCGCCGCTATTTTTTTTTCTAATGGCGGTTATGGTGAAGTGGTTAACACACCGGATTGTGGTTCCGGCACGCGTGGGTTCGATCCCCACTAACCGCCCGTTGGACCCTTAGCTCAGTTGGTTAGAGCAGACGGCCCATAACCGTCCGGTCGTAGGTTCGAGTCCTACAGGGTCCACCATTTGTTTTGGAGGAATACCCAAGCTTGGCTGAAGGGATCGGTCTTGAAAACCGACAGGGGCTTCACGGCTCGCGGGGGTTCAAATCCCTCTTCCTCCGATCAGGGATTTTTATGACTTTTTATAATTCCTCAAGATCGTTGATATGATACGATTTTTGAGGATTTTAATTTTATAGCTTTTTATACACTTGCCGGCTAAAAACCAGCTGTTTATTTTGCTGCTGTTTTCAGCTGCACGACTGAGCTTTCCAGCTTTGTAAAAAGTCCGCCGACGACATCCTCCGTTCCTTCTATCTTTATATTCTTATTCAACCATTCCGAAAATTCTTCCGCAGGTGGTTTTTCGGGACTTTTTGTTTATAACGGGGCGGGTCCATGCACAACTTGCGTTCCTGAGTAGGCATGAGCGGGCATGATTAACGGCATGGATGCCTGCTGTACGGTTTTTCCGCTTCCCCTCTTTAGATGGATGATCTCCGCTTTGGTCAGATCGACCTGGGGAAGGGGCGGCTTATTCAAATGTAATCTTCTGTTCATTTTTTTACACCTTTTGGGATGGTCAATAAACCATAAAATGTATGGGTTAACTAACCTACTTCAGCAAAATCTATACAGGGATTACCCCGAGCCAGGATAAATATATCGGTAACAGCCTGTGGAAATTTCGATTAAGAGATGTCTCGGCAGGTAGCCCAATGTCACGGTCAACCAGGGTGTCGGCCTGCGGCGGCTCAGAGGGAAAGGGGCTTATAGAAGAAAGGAAGTCTTTTTCTGTCTGAGAAAAATTTTACCTCAATGGCGAAGAACGTTTTTTCTTGACAAGGATTATCCGATCAGTTATTATTTATTTATCGACCAATAACTTATTGCAGAAGGAGATAGAACATGAGCCGTCCGAAAAGGGGGAATCGCGAAGAAGAGATTATCGAAGCCGGTCTGGAAGTTTTTGCGAAAAGAGGATATTATCAAACGACAACCGCGCTCATCGCGGAGAAGGCGGGTATTTCACAGCCGTATGTGTTTAAATTTTTTAAGACAAAAGAAGTACTGTTTGAAACGGCGCTGAGCAGAGCTTACGAACGGATTAACCGATCCCTTCAAAACGTGAAAGCCGATCCCGATCATCTCATCGAAGCGATGATCGCCGCTTACGAAAATTTGTCGGATTCCCGCCCGTACGAAGTTGCTTTGCAAGTCATCGGTCTGTCCGTGCCTGAAGCTGCGATAATGGCAGTTACACGTCGGGGCCTGCTGCTGATTCGAAAGAATGTGCTCAACCGATTTCGGGAAGCCGGAATCAAGAATGCCGAGCGGGAGGTCACTCGGCTTATGGCCGAGGGCATACTCTGCAACATTTCCTTTTTCCTTGAATTACCGGAATTGATGGAGAAACAAGCGGCGGAAAAATAACGGAGAAAGGCAATTTTTTTGGCACATTAAGTTATTGATTGATCACTAAATTTAAAGGAGAGATCTACGAATGGAAAGAGCCCTTGTATTGGGAGCCACCGGAGGAATAGGCCAGGCCATCGTTGCGGAACTCATCGCCAGAGGAAGCCATGTGATTGCTTTCGGGCGCTCGCAGCAGAAGATGAAAAAAATATTTGCCGCCTACAATCGGCAGCAGCTTTCTTACGCGACCGGCGACGTTTTCGACGCCGACACGGTTGCCGATGCAGCAAAAGATGCCGATGTCATTTTCCATTGTGCGAATGTCAACTATCAGGAAATGAAAAATAAACTGTTGCCGATGGGTCAAAGCGTGATGACGGCAGCCGATCGTCTGCATAAAAAAATCGTGGTGATTGACGGTATCTACGTCTACGGCCATCAAGTTGCCGAAGGGAATGAGGCTCACCCGAAACACCCGCACACACAAAAGGGGAAAATTCGCCTGGCTTATGAAAAATTGATATTCAGCGATCAATGGCGCAACGCTCGGCCGCTCATTGTCAGATTGCCGGATTACTACGGCCCGACTTCGCAAAGCGCTTATTTACAGCCGACCCTTGAAGGATTGACAAGACACCGTATCGCGTTTTTTATCGGGAATCTGACCACACGGCGGGAGTACATTTATCTGCCGGATGCAGCCCAAATGATCGTCAGCCTGGCGGAGCGGGACGATACGTCCCGTGAAAACTGGAATATTCCCGGTTCAGGTCTCATTTCGGGAAAAGAGATCGTTAAGATTGTCCGGGAAATCACGGGTCGGCGGAAAAGAGCCATTCCGCTGCATACGTGGATGATCGCATTGATCGGACTTTTCGATCCGTTCATGCGGGAAGTCACGGAAATCATGTATCTTACGAAAGAGGGTTTTATCCTAAGCGGAGAAAAATATCGGAAACGGGTCGGACCGATCGTCAGGACACCTTTCCGGCAGGGACTGGCGCAAACACTGCGTGCTTATAAGGCCGAAGATCAGTAATGAAAGGCAGATCGGGCATCTATAGAGGCAAATTCTATCCGCCGTTTGAAAATATGACCGGCACAAACATCTTTATCTCAATCTGCTGCAATGAAGTTCAGTTCATTCACAGGGATAATTATAATGATGGCGATTTATGAATTTATAGTGGGGCGTTCATCCGAATAGGTTCGCTGATCTCTATTCCCGTGTTACTGCGAGAAAGGATTCAATCGGATGAAACGGTACCGGATCGGCAGAAAATGCATTATCGAGAAACTATTCACCGTTTTTTTCCCTTTTGCACTGATTCTGGCTGCGTTCATCATTTTATCGGGTATCGTCGGCAGTCTAATCCATCTGCCGGCTTTCCCCTTTCTGTTTATATAGACTATCCCATTATTTTAATACTCACAGTAAGATCTCTTAAAGTGATTTTTCGCTTCAGAAGATAAAGGGGGGCATCCAGGAGCTTTATATTTAGGGGCCTCCGGAACATATAGTGGATTTTCTTTTTTAATAGAAAAAGAACAATGGGTACGAAGATAGGATTGTTTAGTAGTAAAAGGCAAACGATAATATAAATTTAGGTATCAAACGTATTAGATTGATATCTTGTGAAAAATGTAAAGGAATAACGGTGTACTTATTACTTTTTAGGAATTTATTTCTTGGTAAAAGTTTATATATTTTATCAGTTCTGTGATTCCTTTCAATTGAAGTAATAGCTGATTACTTAAATTTTCCAAAGCCAATTGAAAGGAACGTTCGTTTTTTTCATAGTTTTGGGTGTCCAAATTATTTAATAGCCGCTTCATATTTTCAATATAATAAACGGTTTTTCGCAAGCTGCTTATGACCAGTATTCTGCGAAGTTGAGATATTGAAACCATTCTGTAGCCGTTTTCTTTATTTCTTTCTAAATGGATTAAACTCATTTTTTCCCAGTGACGGATAGCTGAAGTATTTACGCCTGCTATTTTTGCAGCCTCTCCAATACTCATATATTCTTTAAATTTTACGTTATTATATTGAGTAAAATCGGCATTTTGCAGCATTGTCAGTATTTCTTCGACCCGCTGTTTCTCCACTTGAATATAATACTGCTGTTCATTGACTAACCAAAGAGCTTCTTCAAACCTTGCATTTTTAATCATTCTCATTACTTCGTAAACAACAGGTATATCATATCCTCTTAATAAGGCTCTGATGGCAGCAAAAGCCTGGAAGTGGATCGTTGTGTAGAAACGGCGATTACTTTTTGTTCTGGGTACAGCAGGAATAAGTTCTTGTTCTTCATACCTCCTCAAAGTTGTGGTACTGACATTCAATGCCTTTGCAATTTGTTTAGGCGTATATGTCTCCATTTACTAACTCCTTCTTAAAGTAAAACCTTGAAGTGCTACAATAACATATTTCAGTCAGAAATCCCAATATATAAAGGCCAGAGTATGGAAAACCGAAAGATTGCATGAATTTTGTATGATGGTTATAGAAACATTCTGGAGGAGTGATAGAAATGGAAAAGAGCATAAAACTTGCGGACGAATCAGAATTAAAAGCTGGCTTGGCAGGAAATCCAGATTTACCCACAATCATGCTTCCAGTTACTAAAGAATCTGTTTATGGACAGGAAGCCGAGTACTTAAAGTTGTGGGGAGTAGATTCTGAATTAGGAAAACATTTTGTCGAGGGACTCATGGACAATTTCCAGATTTTATATTTCGACTATGAAGGACATCGTTTACAACATCCGAACCCAGAGAACCTCACACCTGAAAGCATCGTAAAGGACTTTCTGACAATTGCTGATGAAATGAACGTTATGAAATTCAGCTACTATGGTTATTCCTGGTTGGCTTTAATTGGATTACAATTAGCCATTCGGACAGACAGGCTGGAAAGCTTGATCATGGGCGGTTATCCGCCAATAGATGGTCCCTATAAAGAAATGATGGTAAAACACACCAACAAGCTTTAAAAAACCAAAATTCTTCTGTTATAGATGAACAAAACCATATCGGTCCGGAAAAGATTGATTGGGATAACATACAGGTCAAGCTTGACACGAATCAAACGAAACAGTTTGTTACACTGTACAAAAATTTAATGGATTTTAATGATCGGGAAATTCAACATAAACTAGTTTTTCCGAGATTGGCATTTGCCGGGGAAAAAGACACTATTGTTTTTGGAGAAAACTTCGGCAATGTAACAGTTGATATTGTCGGTATTCTTCAAAAAAACAAACAGGAATTAGAGCACCTTGGATGGGATATAGAAATCTTAAAAGGACATGATATGGATCACACAAAAGCTATGCAGCCTGTAACGGTCCTGTCATTGATAAGGCCCTGGTTGATTAAAAATTTGAATATAACCCGTTAAAAATAAATAAATCAGCAATTCAAAAGGCGCTTATAAAAACGTTTTGAGAGCCGTAGACAACTGGCAAGATACTTTCGACAAAAGGCCGGCTGACGCTTATACAGAGTTCATAAACAGCATTATTAGGCAAGTTGAACGAATGGGTAGAGGATATTCATTTGCAGTCTTACGGGCCAAGATACTGTTTAATGAGAATCTCCGTAAGAAACGCAAGCCACGATTTTCAAATGCCTTCAACAAAACTATGTTCGATACTTTCAATTGGCATGAAGTAGCAGACCACGTTATAACAAACAACTTTGGTGTCGATTTTTCTATATTTATTAAGAAATTGGAGAAGAGTGTCTTATCAGCTCTTTTCCGCCATTAAAATCCGAATACCCATATTTAACAAGCAGATCGGAGACCTCCTCCGGTCAGCAGAATCTGAAGCTTTTACTGATCCTCAAAATTGCCGATACAAGGCGATTTTTGAGGACTTTACTTTATTATCAGGCATTCTTGCAGAGTAAACACCGGGCAACGGGCTTTCAGGATTGGAAGCCGGACAGATCAAAAGGTAATTTCGTATAGCTGGCCTCAGCGGTTCAGCGACTAGTCAAAACTTCGAGGCCATACTCTGGGGGGCTTTTAGAAATTGGTGAAAATGTAGTACAATAGCAACGGTTGTGTGAAGATTACATAGTGCATGCCTGTGTATGAGTGCTCATCTTTAAACGAATCACGAAGATTCGCAGAGGGTTGTGAACTGTGAGAGGCAGTTTTTTGGAAAGAAAAAATAACGGTCACGAAGACCGATTGACTCTTTTATTTGCTTCAGGAGTTAGTTGGCATTCGTGACTTTTTATTTTAGTTGCGATTAACATTTGCAATCGATTGTGTTGCCATTAATGGCAGCGGTAAATCGACATTGATGAAGATCATCAGCAGATTTATGCTTCAGGTCAGGGTCTGTTCGGCTGATTAATACTGAAGGAGACTGAGAGATCGGCATTTTTGGCGATCGTTTCAACACGCCGGTTTTGTTTTTCAAAATGCAGAATTTCAGTTCTTCTGCGATAGCACGGCATGAGGTATGTACAGAAGCAGCTAAAAAAGAAGGAAGGCGGGCCCGATTTCGCAGAGAAAAGGGTCCGTTTGCAAAGGAGAAGACGATCGGTTGGCTACAAAAAATAAAGTTTTAAGTCAGAAATCATTCATCTTGTTATTCATCGGTATTTTGCTTATTTCGGCGAATCTGAGAGCTCCGATTACGGCTGTCGGCCCTCTGTCAAAAATTCTTAATCAGGAAATGAATCTGTCAAACGCCTGGGTCGGGATGCTGACAACACTTCCGCTGCTCGCTTTTGCGGTTATTTCACCGTTAGTAGCGAGCGTGGCCGGAAAGTTCGGAAACGAAAGGACGCTGTTTGCCAGCATGCTTTTTCTTACTCTCGGCATTGCTTTACGATCTTATCGGGCAAATGATGGCTGTTTATTTATCGGTACCCTGATCATTGGCGTGGCGGTTGCCTTTGGGAACGTCCTTCTCCCCAGTTTCATCAAAGAGCGTTTGCCTGAAAAGATAGGAGTGATGACAGGAGCCTATACGGTTGTGATGAGCCTGTTTGCCGGTTTGGGTTCGGGCCTGAGCATTCCGATTGAAAGAGGGACAAGTTTCGGGTGGAGAGGCTCTCTGATGGTGTGGGGCTTATTATCGCTGGCGGCCGTAATTGTTATGCTGCCTTTGCTGCATGCGAAACAGCGGCAGCCTGCGCCTGCAGGCGGGCAGAGACGCCCGACGCTGTTTTTTTCGAAAAAGCTGCTGACTTCTCCTTTGGCCTGGTACGTGACTCTGTTTATGGGACTGCAGTCGCTTCTTTTCTACGTGCTGATGGCCTGGCTGCCGTCTATTCTGGTAAGTGACGGCTATAGGGCGTCCCAAGGCGGATGGATGATCCTCGTTTTGCAGATTATTTCTCTGCCCGCTTCATTTCTGGCGCCCGTTCTGGCTTCCCGCCGCCAAAGCCAGACGGGATTGGCTGTTTTCGCCTCCGTACTTTATGTGATCGGCTTTGCCGGGATGCTTTCGGGAAAATGGATGATCCTCTGGATCATCTTCCTTGCTTTGGCAGGCGGCGCATTAATCAGTCTGGCGCTTTTATTTTTTACGTTAAGGACACATACGGCTCAGCAAGCTGCCGAACTCTCGGGAATGGGGCAGTCCGGCGGTTATTTGCTGGCAGCGCTGGGACCGGTTTTCTTAGGGTTTCTGCATGATTTGACAGGCGGCTGGCTGGTTCCGGAAATCATTTTAACTTTTCTCTCCCTTATTATGCTTGTCGCCGGAAGCCGGGCGGGAAAAAATAAATACGTCGAATCGCATTGAAAAAAGGGCGGGTTCTCATCTTTTTGCTGAGCGGTTCCGTGGCGATTCTATCATTTTTTCCATGTTTCCCGGCGCATGTTCGGATGATCGCCTTGGCAACTTTTTAAATTTCTTAATAAGTCACCGGTCATAGTAGAAGCCGGCTTCAGGGAAATCGTCTTAAAGACGAAATAAAAAATGGCGGTTTTAACGTTTCGGGGAGCCCTAAAAGGGATAAACTAGCAGCACTGCAAATCGAATGACCTGACGTTAAAACGATCATTGACCGGTTGAAGAGAGGAAGGATCACAGGTGGATAAGGGCATCAGACGCTGGCTGATCATGGCGGTCTTTATTGCGACGTTCATGACTTCAGTTGAAATAACGATTGTGACCACGGCGCTGCCTGCTATTATCAGCTCCTTGCATGGACTAGCCTACCAAAGCTGGATTATGAGCGCCTATTTGCTGACCACGGCGATTACGACGCCAATTTACGGTAAATTGGCAGATGCGATGGGCAGAAAGCGGATTTTCCTATGGGGAGTGTTGCTATTTATTTTAGGTTCCGGCTTATGCGGCGTTTCCCCCTCTATTTTATTATTGATTTTATCGCGGGCACTGCAAGGAATCGGTGCCGGGGCCGTCATGCCGCTGACCTTTACGATTATTGCCGATAGCTACAGCTTTGATGAACGGCCGCGAGTGATGGCGTTCAACAATACCGCCTGGGGGATCTCGGCGCTGGTTGGCCCGCTGATCGGCGGCTTTCTTGTGCAGTATCTGAACTGGCACTGGGTGTTTTTTGTCAATGTACCTTTGGGCATCATCGTGTTTTTCCTCACCCCGGTCGGTTACCGCGAATCGGCCGGAAACCGCCGGAATTTAAAAATCGACCGGGCCGGCATCGTCTGGCTGGCCGCCGGACTGATCAGCCTGCTTCTGGCCGTTCAGCTATTGGACAGTTCTCAGAAACGTTTGTTATGGATCTCGGCCGGCCTGCTCCTTGCCGCCGCCGGTGCCTGCGGGCTGCTGGTCCGTCGGGAAAGACACTTCAGCGATCCGTTAATTGCGCCGTCCCTGTTTGCCCGTCCGACCTTTACCGTACAAATCATCACGGCGCTATTGCTGAGCGGCATTTTAATCGGCTATCAGATTTATTTTCCGATCTGGCTGCAATCGCTCTATCGCTTGCCGGCGACGATTGCCGGCCTGGTAGTAACATCCAGTTCAGTCATGTGGCTCCTGATGTCATTTGCCGTCGGTCCGCTCATTACCCGCTTTGCCCCTAAAAAAATTACACTTTGCGTGGTGACCCTCCAGATGCTGGCTTATCTGCCGCTGATCTTTGCCGGGCGCCAATTTCCATCATGGGCGTTTTATGTCATTGCTGCCATTTCCGGATCCGGCATGGGAATAGTGATTAGTATGAACACCATTTTATGCCAGCATCTGGTGGGGAAAAATCAGATCGGCAGTGCGACTTCATTATTGACGTTAGGACGGACGCTGGGTCAGACGATCATGACCGGAATCTTTGGCGCCCTGTTTAATTTCAGTATCCGTTCGCAATTGCAGGGCATCCCGTTCAGCTGGGTCAATAACGTCATCAGTTCAAAAAACGGGGACTCGTACGTGGCCCGCCGCAGTTTTATTGACGGTATCATTTTAAATTCTCTGCACATGATTTTCTTATCTGCCATCCTGCTGTTCCTTGTGGTGCTGATCGTTAATTGGCGCGATCCGAATAATAAAATCGTGAAATGACTATCCCGCCGGCCGCAGTACTTGTAAATTTCTTTATACCGGCGGTTCGCAGTCAGGATGGCAATGAGTGGTACGCCGTCTATCGAATGGTGCTGCAGGAGATGATCCACTGCTTGGAAATGTTAAATGCTGCTGAACGATTGCCGTACATAGGATTCATCCTCCTTTTTCAAATTCGTTTTACTATTGCGTGCTTATAAATCTATTTCATTTTAACCGGAACTTATAAGTGTCGGCGAACAGATCGCCGGTTATCTTAAATTTTCGGGATGCCGGAGCCGTAAAACCGCATCGGTTTTTCCTTTAGCTTTTCTTTTAAATGGAAGCCGCTTCGCTCCAATTCTTCCAAAATAAATATATAATTGAACTGTATTAAAAAATAGATGGCAGGAATGAAAGGGATAGCTTTCTTGTCACTGTTCATGACTGCGGTACCGATGATTATTAGAGCCGGGTTTTAATTTTCCCATTGATGACAGTGTAAATTGATTTTCATCAAATGATATAGGACAGGACGTGGTTGGATGTATGATCCTAGCGGTACGACAAGTATCAGTCAAATGAGCCCACAGGAAAAAGCTTTATTCGCCGCCTATGCTCAGCTGACGGTTGGTAACCGGGTTCAGGCTGAAATTGATGGGCTTCCCGTAAATAATTCAGGCGATCAGTTGACATTTACAGATTTTGAAAGAGATATGAGTGATCATAAAGTTATTGATCAAAAACTGGCAAGAAATGTTTCGAGCCAAGTACAAAACGAATTGACACGCGATCAGACGATGACGGGCAATCCGTTCTATGGAACGATACTTAATCTTGTACAGAAAGCCTATCAGCTTGGTCTTGTTGACCAGAACAATCAGCTTGTTTCAAGAAGTCAGGTTCTGTCGGATTATCAAAATTCAGTATGACTTTACTTTAATGAAGAAGATAGAGCAGTTCTTTGCGTAAGCGTTGGGCCGGCTCTTTTTTATCGGCAGTTAACGATGAAGAAGGGCAGGACCGCAGCCAAGTATCCGGATTATCTTCTTGACAGAGAAAAATAGCTATAATACAATAGTCTTTACCGACGGTCATAAGGATTCATTCTCCGTGGTACATAATTAATACCCTTGATCAAGCACTCGGGAATAGCCATAAAGGGGCATTCCCGGGTGTTTTATATTTTATGGGCAAGGCCGGGATAGGTATAGGAAACTTGAAAGATTGAGGCCGTCAATCGTAAAACATATCCTATTGATTGCACTTTAAAGAAGCATCGGCCTCCTGTAACAAATGATCGAAAGCGAAGAATCCGCACCATTTTTTTAACGAAGGGCTGCTGCGGAGAATAGAGAGGCGTATTATCAAAAGGGGATAAGAATAACGAACTAATGAAAGGAGGATTCGGATCGCTTGGAAAAGCCGGCAGAAGCGTCCCGCCCGGAAGGAGCAGGACGATCGATGGCGGCGATATCAGCCGTGCCGTATTCATGGGAGCAGATAAATGCCCTCTTTCTCAGCTGCGGCGCGTAGGTCCGAAAATCGATCAGCAAAGAGATCGCCGCTTTCAAATTTTCTTCAGCTGATTGTATTGCATCATTTTTACCGTTCCGGTGGGTTTTCAATGAAGCATACCCTCTTAAAATGGTTGACAAATAGCAGACCCTTTCGATTATACTGAGATTGATAAGTCTGAAATGATAAAGGTGAAAAGTTTGTTACATAAAATCGCATTGCTGGCCGATGTTCATGGGAATACAACGGCATTGGAAGCAGTTGTCGCAGATGCATTTCGCGAAGGGGCTACCGAATACTGGTTTCTGGGGGATTTAATCATTCCCGGACCGGGATCGGCCAATTTATTGGCCATCCTGAAGAAATTAAAGGTATCGGTTTTTGTCAGAGGAAACTGGGAAGATTGTTTTCTTGACGCGCTGAACGGCCACATCGATCTTAATGACCCGACGGATGTCTATATTGCAAGGCAGGCTCAGTATCAATACGAACATTTAAGCAGTTCCGAAATCGCGTTTATGGAGGGGTTGCCTTTATATCTCACTAAGCAAATTAATGGGATGAAAATGGGTATCTCACACCATCTGCCCGATAGAAACTGCGGCGGTGACCTTGCAACGGATCAGGATCAGCAAAATTTCGATCGCCTTTTTAGTAAAGATCCTTCTGATCTTGCTGTTTATGCACATATTCATCATCCGATCATGAGGTACAGCAGCGCAGATCAGCTCATCATCAATCCCGGTTCTATCGGACAGCCTTTTTCTAATTGGACGGGGCACCGTCCCGATCTGCGGCCGGAGTATGCCATTATCGAGATCGACGAAACCGGTCTGCTGCAAACGCTATTTAAACGGGTAAGCTATGATCGGGACAAAGAAATTCAGGAAGCAAAGAGACAGCATCTTCCTTATTTTGAGCTCTATCAGGAACTCTTGATGACCGGTCGCATCCATACGCATGATAAACAGCGGCTCGCAGAGATCAATCGTCGCTATGGTTACAAGAAAGAAGTCATCGAGTTTTTAAAAAAGACGCCGTTTAACACGAGGAAGCGCTAAGAATAGGCTTTTCTGTTGTTATGGCGTGCGTACTGGATCAATAGGGCAAGCTGCTGCTTTCCAGCCTGGTAACGGGCCTGGCGATCGGTTCAGCCCGGTGCATGCCGGTGCTATGAGTCAGCTTGACGGGGCCGCCTGACCGCCGGGGACATCCCTCAGCCGGTTTCTAAAAACGTTCAGGGAAAATCGTGACCGATGGCCTTGGAGATAGCGGGCCATCTGAGCCAGGGATTGATCAGGATCCCTCATACTTGTATATCGTGTGCCGTTCTGTGCCAAGATAAAAATATCCCCCCATGAGCGATACCCCTGTCTTTGGCTGTGCGGCAGCGCCATGGTGCAGGAATCATTCGCAGTTTTTATCTTTCTTCGTCGTTGCAAGTCACTTTCAATCTCTGATAACAAATGTCCCCCTTGAATGTTCCGATTGGTTATCTCTTTTGCCGGTTTGCATCGTTTCTCCGGTTCAGTTTATGAGCCGATGCCTGCAGCTGAGAACAAAACGCTCAAAATTTTTGACGACAGGTTTTTCTTTCGGGTCATTCGGCAAAACCATCATCAGTGTTCTTTTGATTTTCGGAGTCAAACGAATGATTTGTATATTTTCCCACTTTATATGGGTAACCTCTACTAAAGGAATCATTGCGATTCCTGCCCCTTCTGCAACAAGTCCGAGTGTTGTATCCAGTCTGTGGGCGCTGAATTGGCTGAATTTAGGAGTAAATCCGGCTTTTGCGCAAGCTTCAATGGTTTCTTGCTGTAAGCTGGTAAAAGGAATAAACGTTTCATCTGCCGTTTCTTTTAAATGGATCGTTTTTTGTTCAGCCAGTGTGTGGCCGGAACGGGTAACGATGACGAATTCATCATCAATCAACGGACAGGATTTGAGCTTTACGCCTTTTGGCTTCATTTGATCATACAAGGTCAGTATCGCCGTATCAATTTCCTCTTCATAAAGCATTGGGTATAAATCAAAATATTCCGCTTCGCGAATTTCCAATGAAACGTTAGGATACTTCTCGATAAAACACTGAATAAGAGAGGTTATTCCATATTCATTCAAAACGGGGATGGTTCCGATAACAAGATGGCCGGTCGTTCCATCGACAAACTTTTTCATTTGTTTATTTATTTCAGCCACTTCATTCAGAATGTATTGTCCGCCCTCGACAAACTTTACACCTGCCCACGTCAGGCAGACGCTCCGTGTCGTGCGTATGAACAATTTAACTCCCAGTTCCTCTTCAATTCGTTTAATTTGACGCGAAAGCGTGGTTGGGGTAATGTGCAGCATGGAAGATGCTTTATGAAAACTTTTTACCTTGGCGACCATTAAAACACACTTGATTTGGCTAAGTTCCATTGATTTCACTCTTTTCAGTCATTCTTGATCCGTCGCGTACAAGTAAATACGCTTACAAAAAATTTTTAAAAAATCTTCTCGATATTCATTAGTGTAAATCATGTTGCTTCATAAAGAGATATAAAACGGATCAGTGTCAAACAAAGTACAATATTTGAAGAGATGCTTTCCGTTTAATCAAAAAAACGTTGTGCCCTGAAGACACAGCGTTATAATTTTAGAAACATGAGTTTTACTGCTTTTATCAGATAACACTTTGACCCATCTCCAGAGTCTCCTTAAAAGCCTGTATACGGGTGCGGGCTTGTTCGGCATCCGCTTGCTGCTGATCGATTTCCAGGTAAAGCGTCGGAATATGCCGGGCTTCAAATTGTTCTTTCAATATCGGATAGTCGAATTCTTCTTCACAGCAGAATTTAAAGAGCGCGAAAATGATCCCGTCTGCTTTATTCTCTTTCACGAGATCGAGAACCATCTGTCCTCTTTTCTTTTCCGGATCGTAGGCAACGGACAGGCCTTCAATATTAGCGAACATTAGTGCAAGACGATGTATGGCATCCCTTCCCACCGCCGGGACATCCGTTGCGAACTGAATCGTTTCCTGGGCCAGATTATCACCGACAACAGACAGATTATTTTCTTCCAGGATTTGGAGAACGGAATCCGGTTCCGCCATAATTCCGGTTATGACCACTCTTTTACCTTTGAATTCAAATTTATCTGTTTCCTTCAGTCCGGCGATCAGGTCCTTAACAAGCTGTGCGTGTTTCGCCTTATCCATGAAGTAGGCGCTTTTGATGACTTTATGGCGAACAAGCGGGGTGACAATGTCCAAATGGTCATTTGCCGCCAGAACGAATTCGCGCATTGTTTGACGCCAGTCATTATAAACATCGATAGCCCCGGCGATCGCCTGATCCGTAATTTCATGTCCGGCGATTTGTTCCAGTTTTGTTTTCATTTTCTGATACTCTGTTTCCAGGAATCGGATTCCGGCTTCGATTTTACGATTAGCCGGAGGAACAATCTGAATAACCGGGAGGCTGGAGGCAACCATCATATCCTGACCGACACACTTCAACTGATCACACATGGAAGGAACAACAATGCCGGAAAGATTTTTATAGGTTCCGTTCATGTCGAATTCCATACACGCCATCAGCAGCGAGCAGGTAAAAGCGGGCAGATAATTTTTTGCATCGTTAATTTCCGTTTCTCCTCCCCAGCATCCGACCGGCAGCATACCGCCTGCGTAGATAATTTCTTCAGGAACAATTTCCGGAAGCCATCCGATCGCCTTCTTGCCTGTTTGATCAATAGAATCTTTCACTGCTTTTCCCGGATGATCGGCTGCTTCCGTTAATTGAAAAATAATACTGTTAACGACTTGGCTCATCTTTCTTTTCCCCCTCTGCGATTTAATTGGCCTTTTTGCTTTCCATGATTTCAGTCAGGCCCTGAATTCTTGTTTCAAATTGAGCTTTGGCAAAGTTGCGCGGATCCGATTGATCGCCGTCGAATCTTGCATAGGGAACACCCGTTTTCTTTTCCACTCTTCTGCCCAGTTCATACTGAAGAAAATCCATGATCTTGCAGCTTCTGTTCATATGATAGACGGCTCCGGCGCAGTTGAATTTCTTAATGACCTCGGCCCGGTCGTCGACCAGTCGATCAAGGTTAATGTTATTGAGCAGCGCACTGTATGCGCGGGCCATGCCGTCGAGATCGCCTGATTCATACTGAATGGCCCACGTATCCAGGTATGCACTGCCGACCATGTTAATTCCCTGGCTGATAAAATATTTCAGTTTGTAGCCCAGGTAATTCCAGCAGGGGATGCCGTCATACATGATTCGATGCTTTTCCTCTCCGCGGAAAGTGGTTGTTCCGTTTTTGAGGTTTTCCTTAAGTTCTTTAATCAGCTGTTCAAAGCAATCCACCGTTTCCTGTTTTCCGCGGGCACATACGATGATGGCCATATAGTTGAAAAGATCGAATCCGCCCAGCGGAGAGGGATTGTTTTGGGCGAGTGCCATGACTTCTTTCCACAGATCCCCGGCGTGCGAAGAAATATCCATTACTTTTTTGAATTTTGTTTCGTCGAATTTCTGTCCGGTGATTTTCTCCAGCTGATGAATGGCCTCTTCAAATTGGCCTTTGATGTAATCCACTGCTTCCTGGCTTACTTCGTACCCGGCATTATAAGGAGTATCGATCATAATCAGCGGAACGTTGTAATGAGCAGCCAGATTTTCATACCATTTCTTAACGGTGTTGCACAGATTGGTGCAGCAGAGAACGAAGTCCGGCGCGGGCATATTAACGCCGTCAATCGTTTCTTTATACATATAGCCAAGATTAACCCGTGCATAGGAACACAAATCGTTGGAGTATCCTTTCCCTTCGGCTTCCTGGCAGAGATCGAGCGAGCCGTGCCGGGCCGATACCGCCGCCGCATGGTTTTCGGGATAGACGATATCCAATCCGAAGGCTTCCGGAATTTCCTGAGGGAAGATGGACGTTGCCCATCCGACAAGCTTTCCGTTTTTCTTCGCCTCCAGAGCTCTTTCATAGCCGTCGTTGACTATTTTATTGCACATTTGCATTGATAAAGATTTTGGCATTCTCAACGTCCTTCTTTCTTTTTATGAATTGATTTCTTCAAGACTTGTAATCATGACTCCTTCAGGAAGCCTTTTCCCCGTATCCTGCTCCCAGGCATAGATTGCCGCTCCGATCGCCCCCATCAGCTGGGCATAAGGAGAGACTTTTATCGGAATGCCGCCAATCGCTTTCTCCATAAAACGGACCAGGTTCGAATTTCTGGCTACGCCTCCGGTCATTGTGACCTCTCTTTCGATGCCGATCCTTTTTGCCAGGCTGGACACTCGCTTGGAGATTGAACGATCGACGCCTGCGGCGATATCCTCAGGTTTCTTGCCGTCGGAGAGATGGGAAATGACTTCCGACTCGGCGAATACGGTGCAAGTGCTGCTGATGCTGACACTATTCTGCGATTGGTCGGCTAATTTAGATAATTCGGAAACGTCGACTTCCAGAACACGGGCCATGGCATCAAGAAAACGACCGGTTCCGGCGGCGCATTTGTCATTCATTGCAAAATCCATTAATTGCCCCTTACTGTCCAGCTTTAAAGCTTTGGCATCCTGTCCGCCGATATCAATGATGATCCGGACGTCGGGATAGATGTAATGCGCCCCTTTCGCATGGCAGCTTAACTCGCTGATTTGCTGATCCGCCTGATCAAAACGGAGCCTCCCGTAGCCGGTAACAACCGTTCTTGTTATATCTGTTTCTTTTAAATCCGATTGCTTAAATAGGCTTTCCAATGTCCGCTGCGGTCCCCGCGTGCCTGTGCCGGCAGCCACAATGCTGCTGGCGACGATCGAAGTGCCATCCTGCAAAATAACGCCCTTGGATGTCGTTGAGCCAATATCCATACCCATCGTGTACACGTTGCAACACATCCTTACCATTGTTGAAATTTCGGCTGTTGTCTTTTTAAATCCCGGAATCCATTCGTTCAGCCTTTAAACGTTAAGCTGCTGTCGGGAGGCAACCGATAATCAGACTTTTAAGCGCTGCATTCCGCCTATGGACTTCTCCAGCTTTAATTGTGTAATTTCCTCTTCCGAATAGCCGAGATCCTTCATGACTGCATCCGTATCGGCACCCAGTCTCGGAGCCGGTTTCAATTCAGGAAGCCCCATATCCTGAAATTTAATCGGAGAGTTGACCAGCACGCCCGTATGGCCGTTTTCATAATGGATTTCCCGAAGAATATCGTTTTCCCATGCCTGCGGATCATTCAGAATGTCGTCCCAGGACTGAATCTTTTCAAAAGCCAGATCGGCAGCGCGGAATCGAGTATTCCAATCATTGAAATCTTTTTTGGCAATTTCGTCCTGAATGATGGCGGTCATTTCCTGTGCATGTGCCGATGCATGCGTAACGTTGTCGAATTTTTCATTGGCAATGAGGTCTTCCCGCCCGATCGCTTTGCAGAACGGTACAAGGTAGCGATTGTATTCCTGAATACATATCTCCAGCCAGATTCCGTCTTTACACTTATAGGAATTAATCAAAGGGCTCGAAGGTGCTGTCCGGGTCATCGGCCATTTATCCTTGTCACTCAGATACTTGGTTGCCGCGACCATCAGATCCGAATCATAGACACCGGTATGGTAAAGGCTGACTGTTATGCGCTCCCCCATGCCTGTTTTTGCTTTTTTGTAAAGAGCTGCGCAAATGCCGGCAGTCAGGAACAGTCCGGCCTGGTTATCGCCAAAACCGACGGCCGGATTAATCGGCGAGGAACCCTTCTCCATTAACGGCCCCATGACGCCGCCTCTTGCAAAATAAGCGGTATAGTCGAAACCTGCTTTGCCGCGGTCTTTTCCATTCTCGCCGTATCCGAGAATATGACCGCAAATCAGGCCCGGAAATTTCTGTTTCAGAGTTTCATAATCCAGACCCTCTTTTTTTAATGAGGCACTGCGCACATTTGTAACAAAAACATCCGATTTTTCAAGAATTTTATAGAGTGCTTCTTTTCCCTTCGGGGTTTTAATATTGATGCAAATGCTTTTTTTATTGGCGTTATTCGTTTCGAACAGCGGGTTTTCCTCTTCCTCGGTGGGCGTTTTATAATTCTGGCCAAAGACGCGCCCGGCATCGCCTTTCAAAGATTCAATTTTAATGACGTCTGCGCCCCATTCTGCTAGGGTTCGCGCACAGCTGGGAGCGGCAACAAAGGTCGATAATTCGGCAACCTTGACGCCGTCCAGAATCTTTTTCGTATCCAAGTTTTACATCCTCTCTTTTTTTGTCCTTTCCATTTCGCTTCACAAATTTATAAAGGCAGGTGAATACAATAGGCATCGATTTTTGCGTCCATTCTTTTAAAAATAGTTAAATCTTTCACAATCATGCCGTCACAACTTTTGAAACGCCTGTCAAAGTCCCTCTGACGCTTCCGTTCGCCCGGGAAAAATCGGGATCATCTTCGGAATCGGTATCGGCTCGATGTCATCGTCTCCTTCCTTTTAAGCGTCTTCAATTTTCAGAAAAAGCGCTCCTTTCTGTATCCGCTGATCCGGTCAAACGCTGCTGCAGAACCTTCAGGGTATCGGAAAACCGTAAGTTACTTCGTTGTTTTACGGCCGTTTCCGTGATACCTCTTACTGTTATGCATCATAGCACCGGCAATAATCGGGAGCAATTTGGAATTATACAATCAATCATTGTTTATCGTAAGATCGTAAGATATTAATAAATAATTAATAAATGGCGATTTGATTTTTATGATCCGTTTATCATGCTGTGCCGAAAAATTTTTAGGAAGATGACATTTTATCTTCCTGTCTATAGGGGATGCAGCTGCAGATCAATGGCCATGGGTCAATACCGGCCGGGAGCATAGTCTGTTTGTCTATGAGCCTGCCCGTCCGCTTCAAAAAGTGGCAAAATGCCGAAACGGTTGAATACGGAGAAAATCTGTATATTCTGGATAGCAGTCGTCAAATGCACGATCATATTGGTAAAAGAAAAAAACGCCGATCCTCAATGATCGGTGATTTAAACTCATTTTCGATTTTTCCTATAGCTCTTTCTTAATTGTATTCGTCAAAATGCAAATCCAGATGACATTGAGCCATAAACTGTTCAAAATTTTCGACAATCGGATTTATTTTGGCTATACCGCTGCGAAGAAAAACAAGATAAAGTGTTCGGCTGATTTTGGGGGACAATCGATGAATTGAGATATTCTTCCATTTAGTATGTGTGACCTTTTTCAGCGGGACGATGGCTACTCCTCCATTTGCGGCGACCAGACCCAAAGCGGTATCGAAATTATGGGTTCTACAGGAGGATACAGGCATAAAACCGGACCGCCGACAAGCATCCACTGTCACGCGAAACAAACTCGATGAAGGAGAAAATGAAATGAACGGTTCTTTTGCCGTCTCTTTGAGCTTTATGATTCCGCGGTTAGCAAATCGGTGCTTTTTGCTTGTCACCAGCACAAGTTCATCCTCTGCAAGCGGATAAGATTTCAGCTTTATTTTTTTCGGTTTTTCAGGGTCGGCAGCTGTTGAAATAAGCACATCGATTTTTCCGCTGTAGAGAAGAGGATACAAATCAAAACATTCCGCTTCGTAAAATTCAAGGGAGATATGCGGATATCTCTCAGTGAATAATTTGATGAAATGGAGCAATCCCGACTCTTTCATTACCGGCACACAGCCAATGACCAGGTGACCGATTGTTCCGCTGGCGTAGTTGTTCATGATATCGTTCATTTTCGAAAGTTCGGCGAATATTTTCTGAGCCCGCTTGATAAACTCATTTCCTGCTTCGGACGGCCAAATATCGTGAGTTGAACGGACAAACAATTTAACACCCAGTTCATCTTCCGCTTTTTTGATTTGCTGAGAGAGAGACGGAGGAGTGACACACAATTCTTCCGCGGCCTTGCTGACGCTGTGGTGTTTCGCCACTGTCAGGACGCACTTCATTTGGTAAAAATCCAAATTTCCGTCCTCCTTTATAAGAATCTGAAAAAATATTTTAGCAACTTATCTGCATAATTCATTGCATATTTTATCACATAACAAATTATATTTATGGCTCCTATTGTGACAAAACGCGGATTCATGATTTTGGCGGGCGGCTTTTTTGATTTTATATTTTCTTTCAAATTTAACTTTTTACCCGTTGGTTCCTGTTCAAACCGGAATCTTAGAAATCAATTTTTGGCACGTATCTACGTCTCGTCGGCAGATACACTCATAATTAATGCCTTTGATCAAACACTTGGAAGAGCTGTAAAGGGGGCATTTCCGGTTATTTAATATTTTTTGAGATGCAGAAAATACGAGGATGCAGCACATTTTATTCAATTTCCCTATTATTGGAGATTGCCTGGAAAGGAGAGGATCGGGATTAGCCGACAAAAACAGCATTCTTATTTTAAAAATCAAACCCTACCAAGTCATCGAGGTTCAATATATGGCGAGGTTTTGCGTAACAAAGTAAAGAAATTCTGCCGTTTCCTGTACTGATTAAAATGATTTTGTATCCGCTTCTGTACGCCGTAGCTTTTCACTGCTCTAAAAAACGCCTTGAATTTACTACGATATCGTATTATTATAGTAATAAGAAAATGCTGATTTGAGGTTTTTCAATGGAACGGCTTTTTGAGTGGTTATTAAAGGGCGGGTTTCAGCCGCTGAGATTGTTCCCCGAAATATCTGAATTGGAAAAAACAGTGACCCGATCGGACGTTGCTGCGTTGCTCATGCTGCATCTGCATCATCAGACGACGATGTCGGAATTAGCGGCGAAACTTGGATTACCCTTAAGTACTCTGACCAGTTTATCAAAAAGGCTTGATCGCAAGGGATTGATTGAACGGTATCGATCCGTAAAAGATCGGCGTATCATCCTGATCAGGCTGACAGATAAAGGGGAGAACGTAGCAGAACGGGCCCAATCTATCATCCAGGGTATATTTGAGCGTATTCAAAAAGCGCTCAGCCCGGATGAACGTACCCAATTTCTTACCCTTGCTTTGAAGATCGTTCAGGCGCTGAAA
The DNA here is from genome assembly GCF_028765345.1 of Sporolactobacillus sp. CQH2019. Classification (GTDB taxonomy): domain Bacteria; phylum Bacillota; class Bacilli; order Bacillales; family Sporolactobacillaceae; genus Sporolactobacillus. The sequence continues at coordinate 41,587 of NZ_JARAJZ010000002.1, read as the reverse complement.
GAAAATACAGAGAACGGCGAAGATGAAAAACATGCTTCGCTTCACAAGATACGCATTGATGATTAGTGCATTCGCCGCTGTTTTTTCGTTGATAAATACTACGATATCGTACTATATGGAGGGTTCTTATGAGAATTATTATTTATACGGGAAAAGGCGGTGTCGGGAAAACCAGTGTTGCAGCCGCTACCGCCGTGCGATTAGCCGATGAAGGATACAAAACTCTGATTTTGAGTACGGATGCCGCGCATAGCCTGTCTGATTCATTTGACGTTCAAATCGGATACAAAACGACAAGAATCCGTGAACGGTTATGGGGACTGGAGGTAGATAGCCTCCGTGAGACGGAAAAATATTGGGGAGCGGTTCAAAAATGGTTTTCGAACCTGATGTCCTGGGCGCAATTGGATGATCTATCGACTGCAGAAATTCTTGCCTTTCCGGGAATGGAAGAGCTATTTAGTCTCATGGAAATCCAACAACAGGCGAAAAGCGGTCAGTATGATGCTATCATTGTAGATTGTGCGCCCACGGGTGAGACGTTAAGGCTTCTCAGTTTTCCGGACTTGCTTAATTGGTGGCTGGAAAAAATCTTTCCGCATGAACGCCGTCTCTTAAAGGTCGTGCGTCCGGTTGCTAAAATAGTGACAGGAGGTTTTGAACTGCCGGATGATCAAGTGATGAGCAGTATCGGAGCATTCGTAGAAGAATTAAAAGAGCTGAAAAAGATTATTTCAGATCCGAAAATGACTTCGGTACGCATTGTTATTAATCCGGAGAAAATGGTGATTGCCGAAGCGAGAAGATCCTTTACCTATTTAAATATATCGGGGTTTAACACCGATGCGATTATCATCAATCGGGTAATACCCGATGAAGCCGGAAGCGGATATTGGTCCACCTGGCGGGAAATACAAATGAAGTATGAAAAGGAGATACATGAGTCATTCAGGCCGCTGCCAATCCTTAAGATTCCGATGATGGAATCGGAGGTCTGCGGGCTGTCGATGCTGAAACGGATCGGGGAAATGGCTTTTAAAAATTATAATGCCGCTTCCGTGCTCCATCTTGGGAGAATTCAGGAGGTCCGTAAAGAAGAGGGACATTATATTTTAGAACTGACAGTGCCGTTTGTACACAAAGAACAGCTTGAATTGAGTCAAAAGGGCGTTGAGCTGACGATACAGGCCGGTCCTTATAAGCATAAATTGATATTGCCGCGGTCCCTGCTGAGTCGGCCTATTTCTAAAGCCCGTTTTATCAATCAGAAATTGATCATCACATTTGAAGACACGGGAACATCGTTTCAACGGGAGGATGAGCGGGATGGATAAAATGAAGCAACGGACAACGTTTATGATTCTGGAAGATCTGGCTGAACGGTCTCATAGAGCCTTCATGTCGTATGTTCCCGAAGAAGCCAGAAAACATTTGCTTTTATCGCGTAAAGAAGTTCTGCTCGGTATAGATGTTATCCTGCAGCGTGCTATAGACAGATGTGACGAGCAAGTTATTGCCGCCGGCAGAAACAAGAACCGGCAATCCGGCCGGTCCATTGATATTACCGACTAGGCAGCAGAAGAGATCATCCGGATTTTCGGATGTCAGGATCACTTCTAATCTATAAATTTTGATAAGGAGATAGAAACGCGGAACTGAAATCATGATTCTAAATAAAAGAGACACACAGTGTTTTTCGTCACGCAGGAAAACCGGAAGTAATCTTTCACCGACTAATCATTCAATCCTGCCTGCGTCCACAACTGTTTATGGGTGAAGTTTTCCATGCGAATGAGATCAAATCGCAAAGTCAGCGCTATAGCGCTGACTTCCTTTATTTTCTCGCCTTGTGCCGCTGCAAAGCCGATCAGCTTTTCTATAATCAGGACATTTGTCAGTGCGTCAGCTTCAATTTCTGATATTTTATTATTATTTTGTCCGATTTTACATAGGAATCTGTTCATGATCTCAGGGCCGCCTCCTCACAAGTTCCCTGATAGAATATAAGAAGCTGCACGAGGTCCCTCGCAAGATTCTCATATTCTTGATTCACTCAATCAACAGTCCAGTACGCCATCATTTCCAGAATCAAATCGAACGTAACTTTTGGATCGCTGTTCATAAATTCCCCCATTTTCGTATCGTGCTTTTATTTCAATGAAGCGGCTCCGATAAGACGAGGTCGGATGGGTGTATCCAGTTTAATCATATAATCAAAAAGACCTGTTCCTTAGAAACTAAATTGTCTCATTTCATAGACAGGAATGTTAGAATTAATACTTTATAATCATTAATTCAAACAGAATATGGCGATAATCACTATGAGAAGATGGTTAATTTTTCCGCTTGATTATTTTAAGAGACGTTGAAAGAGATCATTTCTTTATTAGACATTTGCTGCAATCAGGCGAAATAGTTAATAAGTACAGCAAAGCGATCGGACAGGAATTAAGAATGGGATGGATTCATTCTAGCCGAAGGCCATCTGAATAGCGATCCGGAAGAACCTGAATCGTTGTATCGACCGGCCCGATTTTGAAATTGACAAAGAGACAACTGGGTGAGCAGGAAGAGAATCTAATTGAATGATGGGCACAAGCCCGAGAAACTGAAAAATCCTTTTTAAAAATAGTTTTGAGACTTTTCGTGCTCAAAAACAGGGGGGACTTATTGATGCTCGTTCCGTTCAGTACAAACGTTTCAAATTATCAAACATTAAGTAATTTAAGCTTTTATTTAAAGGGCGAACAGGAAGAGGAAATGAACAGACTGAATTCGACCTACTTGAGTCAGCCGTCGCAACAAGTTCAAAAAATACAAAATGAAATTGAAGCTATTGATCGAGAAATTGCTCAACTGCAGTCAACTCAAACCGATATTCGTGCGAATAAGCAAATGGAGAATAGCCCAACAGCTCTTATTTCCTGGCAATCATCTCAAGGAGATCTGCTGACAATCAGCAAAGGCAGCGTTGCAAGGAATCATCAACTGACTGCCGATGGTCTGTACTGAGTGTGCCTTACAAAGCACAAAAATTTAACAGCTGAATTTCAGCGGAAATAAATTCCGGCAGGGAGGGGTGCAGATCAGGCAAATCACAGCGGTTTGCAGCTTCCTTCCGGGAACAGGAAGGAAGTTTACCGGCTTTTCGGCAATTCTGCGGCCATCATTTCCAGATGACCGAAGTCTGCGACTCTGCCCTAACTTGTACTTACAAGCGGCACAATGAAATGGCTCGGCTGTTATAAAACGGTTCAGTGAAACAGGCATGGGCAAATATCTTCTATAATTATACATGACTAATGCCAGGGCACTAAATTTTCTTCCTTTTCGCTCGGTCTGTCTTTCCTTTATCTTGTTTCGGGATCCGCATTTTCTTTATTTCGAACAAATTTTTCTGGGGAAAAGGTCCCGTTTCAGACTCTGTCAGGGTGAAATCCGGAGTTATCAACGAAAAAACAGTGTCAGCCAGTTGACAATCGGGTTCCACAGATGTGGATACTCCTTCTGAATCAGGTGCTTAACTTCTTTTACTGAAATGTCGTCAAAACTGCCTGCTTGTGAATCTGATACAATGACTTTTATACTCCTTGCTATGTGCCCAATCGCGATATGTCCGTTTGCATAGCCGCCGATGGCTACATGGGTTGCAATAGCTGCTCCGCCGATTGAAAACATACCGATTGACAATCCTCCCAATGTCATGATACCGGCTGCGATACCGCCGATAGCAAGCGTACCGATTGATAATCCCCCGATAGAGAGAAGCAGTCCCAATGCCGCCCCTGCGAGTCCGATCAGCCCGATTGACAGCCCGCCGATGCAAAACCCCACCCATTGCACCCCACCGATAGATAGAAGACCGGCAGATACTGTACCAACGGCCAGAATTCCTTTGGCCGTATAGAATCCGGACCCGACATTAATATGAACAAGAGGCAGCCCGAACAGCGATTTTCTGCTCTTATATTCATAGTGAAAGGGCGAAAAGAATAACGGCCGGTGCTCCTCAAATGTCCATTGATCAGCCGACGTTTTCGTCTTAATTAAGCCGCCGATGCTAATATGAAACGAGTCACTGAGCAGGATTAATTTGTCCATGTCCGGAAGGGATTGTCCCGATTCCCATTATGAAACGGCTTGTCTTGAAATACCAAGCATCGCGGCCAGTTCTTCCTGAGACATGCCGCTCTTCTTTCTCAGCGCCCGCAGTTTTTCCGGAAAAGCCATATTTATCACCCCGAATTCAGAATATCAATTTTAGGGATTGACGGCTGCCATTCCAGGCTGACAATTTGTCAACCGGCTGTTGCGTTTTCCATTTTAACGTCATTGGACCGGAAAATCTGTCTCTGTATATTTGTGTGATAAGCAATCCATAAGAAAAAAAGCCGCTTTAACCTGAGAAAAACGAAATAAGCATTTTTATACTTACTCTGGAGTGAAAAATTTTTTGCATGAACAAAAAGGAAAAACATTTACCCGTTATTTTATGATTCCGCCTTGTCAAATCTGATTTGTCTGTTTAAAGTCGCAACAAGAGGCTCGGCCGGTCCGGGAAGATCGTGATCATTCATTTCCGCTTTTCTGACGGTAATCCCCTGACAGATCACCGGTCAGCCAATGTTTTCTGAACAGGGCTTTACGAATCTTCCCCGATACGGTTTTCGGAAAATGATCGACAAAATAAACATGGCGGGGCCGTTTGAAATCCGTCAGGTATTTCCGGCAATAATCCTTTGCCTGTTTTTCCGTCAAGTCATCTCCATCTTTCAATGCAATAAAGGCTTCGACAGATTCTCCCCTGATTGGATTGGGCAATCCGATCACTGCCGCTTCTTTAACGATATTGAAAAAATCGCGATCTTAAAATATTTCACTATTTTTTGAGCCTAAACAAAGCAGTGACGGCACCCATCCGGCGGCACTAACTGCTGAGCGGATCGGATCAGTCACGGGACCGGATTCGCTGTTCAATCAAGATTCGCTCTGAACTTAAAAATAAGCGGCGAACGGGCGGCAGGCCTCCGCTGAATCCCGGGAGGAATCATTTAAAAATGATCGTCCCCTCAGTCCGGATACAGAAAAATTAGAGTTAGGAATAAAATATTCTGCAGTCCATCCAATCTGTCAGTTAGCTGGCGAACCGCTGACTAATGAAAAAAGGAGCCCCTTACCCGCTATGATCCCATTTACGGGAACAGACAGCCAAAGTAAGGAGCCCCTTAATCATCTGAAAAAAAGAAATAACACTGCGGTTCACTAAAAATCAAAATCTGCTCTTCAAATCGTTCGCTTTCTTCCGCGGCCGGACTGTTTCTGGTCCGGACATTTGACGGCCGATTGCGGCCGGCTGATCTGCGGAACGGCCGCAATCCGGCCGCGCCCTGTACTTCAGCTTATGTCACTGCAGCGCTCCGACGAATTTTTGTATGCTGTATTTTAGCCTGTTTCACTGATCAATCAATGATTTCTGTTTTCCAGCCGGCGCGCCTCGCGTTCGAATACTTTGAACAGCGGCGGGGAAAAAATCCCGAAAGCCAGATTTCCGGCTGCGTGATAGAAATCGAATGGCAGGCCGGCGAGCCACATGCCCCATACAGTGACCCAATTTGCCGACATCATGAAATAGGACAGCGCCATGATCAGGCCGAACAGGAAACCGGACACACCCAGCCATAGAATGTAAATCCAGTTGCGTTTCGGAAGCAGCGCTGAGATAAGCCCGATCATGCCCCAGGCCAGCATCTGGAAGGGGGTCCAGTAGCCGAGCCCAAGCATCAGGTCGGAAACGAAAGCGACCATCATGCCTTCCGCCAGTCCCATTTTCCAACCGAAGAACCAGCCGCTGAGGATGATGATCAAGGTCGCCGGCTGAATATTAATCCCGTGAATGGCCAGCCTGCCGGCGACGGCGGCCGCGGTCAGCAATGAAAAAACAGTCATTTTACGAATGGTTGGCAATTTATCCGCTTCCGCTTCTTTGGTACTGGCTGCCGGTTCCGCACGGAATTATTATCTAACCGGGCAGGCACCGCCGACGCAATCCGTCTGACCGACGATCTCCAGATACTTTTGATCCGCCGTCTGACCGGGATTCATTTCATTGTAGATATCCTGAACGCTGCCGATCACCTGATCCTTCATTCCCAGGTATTGGGCCCTGTTAATCGGTTCTTTCGGAGCCTGGACGAAACCGTGACCGCTGTAAGGAAGCAGCGACGTTGATTTGCAAGACTTTCGGTACTGGCGGAACAGACCCGCGATCCTGTCCTTTTCTTCCGGATGGAATGTGATCGTACAGCTTACGGAGTTGTCCGACCAGTACGTCTGCAGGAAGGCCTGCGTTGCGAACTGTTCTTCGATCGATACGTCATTCGCTGAGACAAAGTCATCCATTTCGGCTCCTTCGGCTTTGACCGGGAACGAAGCAACGAGCGTATGGTCGGAATAGGCATCCTTCTCGACCGGATATCCGGCTTTCTGAATGGCGGGGATCAGCGGATCGCTTTCCTGAAAACGGATTCTCTGAATGATGTACTTATCAAAGCTAAAGTGCATGCCTTCGGACACGCCTGCCAGTTTTGAAACGGTTCCGGACGGCTTCACGGTCGTGTGTTTAATCGACCGGCTGCAGCCCAGCGTCTCGGAATAGTCCTTGTCCGCCTGGATAACGGTTTTGTAGAACCCGTCGACCGTGCGCGCAGCCGCTTCGTTATAGACGGGAATCTGCCGCGCGTCTCCGGTCGCCGCGTCCGTTTCCTTGCGAAAGCCCGTCACGAGACGCTGACCGAACTTCTTCAGGATCCAGTCCTGAATGCTGCTCATAGAAATTCCGATACGGCGGTTCTTTTCAATAATCTTCCGCGAGACTTCCCAGTCATATCTTGAAAAGGTCACACGTTTTGCATAGCGGGTTGCCAAGGTGAACACTTCGTCCATATTCCAGTTCTGCATCTCGGCAACCAGCGGGAAAACTTCGAATAAGTTGCACGGCTCACCGTTGCACAGCGAGATTTCGCCGCACGGATTCGTTCCTTCTGCCTCGCCGTCAATACCTTCCTGCCGTCCGTCGGCGAGCCGGCCGTAGTTATGAATGATGTCCAGATTGACAATGCCGGGTTCGCCGTTCTTGCTGATCGAATCGGCGATGGCTTCATAATCTTCAAAATCGGAACGGACAATCACGCTGTTATTCGATGCCCAGCGATGATCCATCAGCTTTTCCTGATCCTGCTTCATGGTGACAAATCCGTTATCTTCCGGGCCGCCTAATGCAATTTCGGCGCTGCGGCGCACATTGCCGGCGACGACAGTCTTGCCGATCAGGTTGCAGATGTCCGTGCAGTCGACCGACGTCAGTCTGCGGCCGTAAGTGCCGCTCAGCACCTGATTGATCGAAAACAGCATCTCGACAAACGGTGCCGGCCCGGCAGCCACGCCGCCGAATCCGTGGATTCTCTTTCCCTTTTCACGAATATTCGTGACATCGATCACCACCCGGTTTGCCTTGCCGGTGATCTCTGCGAAGTGGGCGTCGATCAGCAATGCATTTGATTTAACCCATCCCTCACGCGAATCGGCCGTTTCGGCGAGCAGATAATCTTCACCCCTGTGCACTCGGTACCAATCATCGGCGTCAACGGCACCGGCTTCAATTGCTGCGCCGTAATCGCGGTTTTTTTTGCCGATCAGGACGACCAGCTCCGGTTTCTGATCGATTTCCGGTATCTGATCGATGTTCTTCTCCAACACAGAGAATCCAACGCCGCCGCCTTTCATTAATTCGTCAAAAAGAAAAGAGAAGGGCATCGAGACAGCTTTCCGATCCTTCGTCAGATAATCGGGAACAATGACGCTGTCTCCGTACGCCTGCGGGCGGATAGCAATAAACCAGCAATTGTTCAATGCGTCGCCGACCCTTTTCTGATAATCCGTGCCGGAAATCCACAGATTGCGTCCCGAGGGCGTCGAAGCGAGGCCGTATATCAGTTTAAACAGCCGTTCCGCCTCATGCTGCAGCTCGAGGAATACATCGGCGGGAACGGTCCCGCCGTGCAGACGCGGATCGAGATTGACGTTACCTTCGACGACACGTTTCACCGTTTCCGCCCAATTTTCGTGGCGCTGCTTATTCTCAAGCCATCTGGCGTAAGTCCGTTTATAGGTCACCCAGCCGAGTTCGCCCCAGTGTGGTTTAACTTCTTTTTTAATGCTTTCAATATAAGCGTTCGATAGCTCAATTCTCATCGCTGTTCACCACTTTCGACTTGTATATTCTCATATTAACTACATATGGGGCTGAATGCAAGGACGATATACTATATATGGATCAAGGAATTATTAAAAAAACGGGAGGGAAAGCCATTCTTCCGGTCGAATTGAGAATCAGTGAATTTTTTTCGCAGGCAGGCTTCCCTTCATACGGCTTGTAAAATCGCAATTGATGATATATGCTCGATGAGCAAATAAAATATAAACGTCCATTGAAAGGATGGAATCAGGTGAAATTCCTGAACGATCCCGTCACGGTCAGAGTCCGATCTTTCCTTTCAATCGTTAAACCGCTTGCGGTAGACAGGTTAGGTTAATAAGGAGCCTCCATTCTATTTTGAGCGGAGGCTTTATTATAAGGGAGTCCGTGAAAATGAAACGCTTAACGGCGCTTATATCCGCTTGCCTGATCGTCATTCTTCTTCTGCCCGTCACGGCTCTGGCAGCGCCATCTGACGGGTTTGCTGCACGTCTGGCTGGCCTGGAAAGCCATATCCGGTCGACACAGCTCGCTCAATCATTGCAATCGGATCAGCCTGACGACTGGGCCGTCATGGCACTTGCCCGGGACGGGGCGCTGAGCCGGGCCGATCAGGCCGCCTATTTGAGCCGGCTTCAATCAAGAAAGGATCTGTCGGGTACCGCTTTGGAGAAAGCCATTATCGCGCTTAAGGCTTTGAAACAGGATCCGACGAATTTCTACGGCCGGAATCTGATCGGCGAACTGGGCAGAGACACTTCGTTGAATTCTGCAAATTCTTTTTCGGCCGATATTTATGCGTTGGTTGCTCTCAATGCCTATGAGGACAAACTTCCCGCTGGTGCAGTGAACACTCCTGCCAATCTGATTCAGAAAATAGTATCCAGGGCCGATCCGAATGGGGGATGGGGGTACATGGATCCGCCGGCCACTATAAAAGCTGACGTCGATACGACCGGTGCCGCGCTGGCCGCTCTCGCCCCCTATCAGAACCGCCCTGATGTAAGGAATGCAGTTAATAAGGCAGTCCAATATCTTGCCCGCGTCGAATTGCCGGACGGCGGATTCTCCAACTACGGTGAAAATTCCGATTCAACAGCCGAAGCGGTTATCGGCCTGACGTCCGTCGGCGTCGATCCGACAGCCGGAAAATTTGACAAACAAGGCAGGAATCCGCTGAATATCCTTTATACTTACCAATCCGGGAAGGGTTATAGATGGCAGCCGGGATTTTCGGAAGATCCGATGACAAACGACGAGGTTCTTAAGGCTTTTGTCGCTTATAAAGTGTTTCCCGGCGGCGGGAAATTGTTTGCTTTCCCCACAGCGAAGGCAGCGGCGCCCGTGGAAATGAAACCGGCTTCCGGACTCGGTCAAGAGACGGCCTCAGGAAAATCCGCCGCCGCGGTTCCGTCCGCAATCGCTTCTTCTTCAGCCCGGAAAGCGGTGACCGCCGGGAAAGTATCTTCAACCCGGGATACGATTCCGACTGTTCCGTTCTCCGAAATCGCCTCCCATTTTGCAGCGGAAAAAACCGGCAGCGGCCTGCTTTCAAAAGCAGAATCCGTAAACACCCGGCCTGAGAATAAAATAGCTGAAAAATCCCCACTGGCAGCGGCGGCCGGCAATAAAGAGAATACGGCACAGACTCAGGCGGCACAAAGTACGGCCGTCAATCCAGTTTTATTGATCATCGGAATCCTTGTTGTTCTTCTCGGCGCAGCATTGCTGATTTTCAGAAAGGCCATTTGGAGACGAAGAACATGAAAAAAATCATACTCCATTTTATTCTTCCCATACTCATTATTATTGTCGGAATCGGATTGATTATCGGCAGCTTTCATGGGCAGACCGGAACGGCCGCCGTCCATTCATCTCCCGCTGTTTCGCTGGATTCATCGGGATCGTCTGCCGATCACGGGAGTGACGGCGGACCATCGCCGTCCAAAACGGCGCCCAAAAAGAATCAGCCGGGACAAGAACCGTCTGCCGCCGGATCGGAACCCGGGCAGAATCAGACCCGAAACAGTACAGTGTCAGGGGCGGTTTCAGGCACCGCCGCGGGGCATGATGCCCGGAAAACGGATCAGTCGGCCGCCGTCCAGCCGCCCGCCTCTTCTCATGCTTCGCCCGGCTCTTCGGAAAATCAGGGAACGGTTTCCGTTGCGATAGAAGGTCTGAAGGGTTTTAATTCACGGGGATCGGTCGCCTATCAGGCGAATGACAGCGCCTTTTCTGTCTTGCAGCGCTTTGCCAGGGCGAAACATATTGAGCTCAGCTATTACGGCTTTGGCAGCTCGATCTACGTCAGCAGTATTAATCATCAGAAGGCCGGCCAGCTATCTTCCGCCAGCGGATGGATGTATTCCGTAAACGGGAAAACGCCCAACATCAGTGCCGGAGCTTATCACGTTCAGACGAATGAAACGATTAATTGGTATTATTCAAAATGAACGTCTATGACAATCAGGGGCTGCTGCCCGTCCGGCGCGCAGAGACGGGGAAAGGGGAGGAAGCATCGTTGCGGAATCCCTCCGCAGGGGTGCGTACCCATTTGTATCAAGCGGACTGTCCGATCATGTGATTTGGAAACCTGAAAGGCATCGGGCAGAATGCGCGGCAAAAATGAGCGCCGCAAAAAGAGGCCGGGCAGCGTTTTTAGGTGTTCTAATTAGCCTGTCTCACACATAGGATGATTGAATGTGATTCAAAATCTGATTGTGAGGCGATACAATGAACACAGAGGAAAAGAAATTGAAATACCTGTCCGACCACGGATGGAAGCCGGTTACATACTTGGCAAGGAGCCGGACGGATATTGTCTGGCGCTTCCAAAAAAATAATCAGTTTGATCAGCTGGAGTCAACGCTCACGATGCTTGAAATCAGCCGAATGGGATTCGGAAGCCTGGTCAGACACTGCGAATATATTGAAAAGCGTCTGGACAATGATCTTAAAAGAATGGAAAAATGGAAATTAATAGAGGCAAAATGAACAAAAAAACTTTCATACAGGAATACGCATTTCCCTGCAGAAATAAAATAAATGGGAGGTGCTGTGACTTGCAAGCGATTGACATTCCACGGTTTGACTTTGTTGAGTTAAGTAAGAATACAAACATGGAGCGCTCGGAGCATACTTACTTTGTGACAACCGACATTAATGAGGCTGCTGAACATTACCTTCAAATGATGCGGGGAAATAAACCCGTTTATATGACCATCCGGACCATAGACGGCAAGACCTGCGTGGCGAAGTCGTATCGGCTTAACGGTGATTGTGCCAGACCCGAGATGATCCGGGTGAATGCAGACCCGGATCTGACAACCGGCGCTTTTCATATCTTTACGGATGAGTTTATTCACGCTGTGGAAAAGAAATTGAGCTGAATTAAAGTTCATTTGCGTTTCAGGATGCCGGATAACGGTGTCCTGTTTTTACATACATTCTCTGCCGGAACGGAAAGTCGTGGGGCCGCAGTTCCCGCTTGCCTGTAGCAAAGGCGGGCTAAAATGTCTGCGTGTATGAATCACAACGAGGGCGCCGGCAGCAGCTGTACTAAACGTTTGCAGAATCGGGCCTGAAATCCGCTAAAAGACGGCCCGATTGTTTTTTAGTCGATGATTCAAATCAATAAAAAATCTGCCGATGCCGGGTGGCGGAACGACAGAATAGAACGTTCGATTCCGCGGAAAAAAGCGGATTTAGTGTTTCAATTTCATCTCTTTATTTAGTTCTTGTTCTGACTGTCCGGCAGCCGCCATTTTACGATCACTAGATCGCTGTCTTCCAGGGCCTTGATCGCATGCTTTTCACTTGAGTCGAAGCGGGCAATCTTTCCGGGAATCAGGACTTCCGGCTGTTCTTTTACTGAGAAAATCACTTTCCCTTTAATCGGAATAACCGTGACGACAGCTTTTTCCCCGCTGTGCTCTGGGACTTCCCGGCCGGCTTTCAATGGCACATGGATAATCGTTTGTGACGGATCATGGTAGAGCCTTTCCTTTGCCGATTGAGATTGAAATGAAAAAACATCCATTCTTTATTCCTCTCTTCTATCAATTATTGACAGGGCATCAACAGCTTTAATTGATAACCTTTACCATTTATAATAAAAGCAGGACGGGGAGGATACATTGATCCAGGTCAAAATTAATTCCAAAAAATGCAAAGAACGACTATTCGTCAGAGAGCGTTCAGATCGGACTAAAGAGGAGGTTTATCATGCAGCAATTGCCCGCGGCCGGATGGCTGAAAGGACTGTCTGAAGAAGCCCTTCATCATATAGAAATAAAAGGGGTCTTTCGTCATTATCCGTCTAAAGAAACGGTTTTCCTGCAAAAGAGCGAGCTGACCCATTATTATATTGTCGTTAGCGGGCTTGCTAATGCCTATCGTCAAAATGAAGACGGAAAGAGATGGACTGCCGGTTTATTTTCAAAAGGAGATCTTTTCCCGCATGTCGGTCTGCTTGATGATAAGCACGAGTACCCTGCAAATTCTGAAACCTTATCGGAGTGCACACTTTTAGTCATACCCCGGAATGAAATGAGAATGATTTTTGCGTCCAATCCGCAGATCCGGCTGTATCTGACTCTGTTTCTGACTGAAAAGAGCCAGGATCTGATCGCTCGTTTTTCGGATTCGGTGCTCGGTACGGCAGCCGATCGTGTCCTGTCTTTTCTTAAGAAGTTAGCCTGCAACTCAGGCATCCGGGAGAGCGATGGCCGCTATTTGATTGATCTCGGCCTGACGGAGCAGAATATTGCCGAGTATATCGGCGTAACTCCCGAAACAGTCAGCCGGGTATTGAACAGGCTCTGTGAAGAAGGAAAAGTTGAAAAACTCGCGAGAAAGAAGCTGCTGGTCCGTCTGCAGACATGACGGCAGACGGAAAGAGTTCTTCGTTTGGTAAGTTTTCATCGTTTACAACGGCCGAGCCGTGTCCCGCCAATAACAGAGACAAGGTGCGAAACGCCGTCTGAGATATGGAAAGGAGCAGAAAACGTGATATGAAAATTTATACAGGGCGCGGAGATTTCGGCAAAACCGATACATTAAGCGGAGCGCGTCTCATGAAAAACAGTGCGCTCATTCAACTGAACGGCAGTCTCGACGAGGTTTCCGCGTCGATCGGCTATCTGTCTTCTCTAATGGGCACATCCTTGCAGAGAAAGCAGAATCGGGAAGACGCGGACAAAGAGCTGCAAAATCTGACCTGGGTTCAGAACGTACTTTATCATATCGGCGTTGAGGTCAGCTCAAGCTTTTCACAGATTTACATCGATGCGGGTTATCTTTCCGCTCTTGAATCTAAAATCGATCGGCTGGACCGGAGTGTCGCGCCGCTGACTGAATTTATTTTATACAGCGGTTCTGTCCCGGCCGCCTACGCCCAGGTGACACGGGCGACTGTCCGCCGCTGCGAGAGAGACTATGTCATGCTGCTGAGCGATCTTAACAGAACGGATACCCCGCCGCACAGCTATATCTTTATCAATCGTCTGTCGGACTATTTCTTTATGCTGTCCCGTTACCTAAATCAAAGCGCTCATATAAAAGAGGAGAACGTGACCACGTGGAAACGCAAGGAAAATCCGGGCACGGCCGTGCATTTCGATAAAAAGTAGCCGCCGTTATCCCGCTGGTTTCCGATGAGTGGAAGAACTTGCCTGACGACCGCTGAAAAGATTTCGGAAGTAGTGTATACATGGGAGGTATCCCGTCTCATGGCTGTTCAAGAACAAATCAGAGCGGCCGGGCCGGAAACAAACGTCAATCATTTTTTCAAAAGATGTCTGATGGAAAACACGGGATGCTCCAGAAGCATCCATACGCCGGCATAGCGCATCACTGCTTTGATTTTTCCCCGATAGATCGGCTTGTAACAGTGGACCTTGCAGTTGGAGCAGGCCGTTTTTTCCTCGCCGAAGCGGCAGTAGGACAGCCTTTTCAATGCGTAATTTTTCAGATCCAGGCATTCATCGCACAGCTCTTTCCGGTGGTGCTTTCTTCTGCAGTAAATCTCGATCATTTTGGCAACCGTTTCTTTTTCTTTTTGAATAACGGGTCCGTTATTTAATGCTCTTCTTACCATGACTGAAAGCCTCTTTTCTATCACTGCCTAAGATATGTAGAAAGATAAAAGCGCTTTTTCATGCCTGAATAATGTAAGCGCCCTATCGCTTATATTACAGGGAAGCCGCTTAGAAGAATATGATATGGATCAAGTTTTCAACGAGATACGATGCGGAAAGCGGCAGGGACAGAAGCGTTCTGTAAAAGGCATGAATTAAGGTATCGCTGAAAGCCTGCATCCGAATTGGCAACAATCCCGGTTGTTTCGGTTTATCGGCGATACGGGCAAATGTATTTAAAATGAGTTGTTTTTATGTACGCTCCCCCTGAGAGCCGGGGAGAAAAGGTTCATGAGCATCTTTTTTTGATTTTATGACAGGGAATGCTGACACCCGCGTAATTCCGGGACTCCCTCCGGCCCCTGCCGATGCTGAAGCAGAATTCGTTTCATGTTTTCGGAAAGCGGCACAGCTTTTTCCTGCCGGTAGTCGAACTGCACTAATGTTATGCGGCCCCGTGCATGCCAGCGCCGTTTTTCATCGGCAACCGCGTGTTCGACATTGAAACTTGAATGAGCGATGGCGCCGATCCACGAATATACCGTAATCTGGTCGCGGTAAGTAGTCTGACGAAGAAAATCGCAATGTGAGGAGGCCATGATGACATGAAAATCATTTAAATCAAGATCAGGTGTGAACAACCGGGCAATCTCGCGCATTCCTTCTTCAAAGTAAGTATAATAGACAGCATTGTTTACATGGCGCATGCCATCGCAATCGCTCATACGAACCGTCATACGGGTCTTAAACATTACATAATTCCTCCTGCAGTCAGTTAGGATTTCTGTTTCAACTATTTATCTATTCCGCCCGGACCGCCATTGCGCGGCAATAGACGATCGTCTGCTCAAGCAGCAGTAACGGTCCGACAGGTTTACTTCGAACAGCCCCTTTATCTTATGACACATCGAAAAAGATAAAAGCCGAAGAATGAAATAGAAGTTTTTAAATATATTATAGAATATAATTCTATGTCCATCTTTTAAATGAAAGTTTGTCTGATGATGCTCAGGGAATGCGCCCCGGCAGGCAGTCCGAAATAAGCCGTCATCATGATCGGCAGATTTGGTTGCCAATCGATCGAAACCTTGCCGCCGTTCAGATGCGCTTTTTTATTATTTCCGTCATCCGCAGGCGGAAAAACATTTTCAGGAATCTCTCTTTCCCGGATTCGTCGACATTAACTGGAATTTAAATAGGGCCGAGGGTATAATCAGTTTGTTGCATTTAAACGGTCATACTTGCCGGCAGAGTGCCTGAATATATAACAATACTGTTCTACACGGAGGAAGAATGATTATGAGCGGATTGATTCATTTATTAAATGAATATGGATATCTTACCCTTTTTCTGTCGTTAATGTTTGAGCTCATTCTCATACCCATTCCAAACGAGGCACTTATGAGTTATGTCGGCATTTTGTCTTTCCAAGGCAAGATGAACATTGTTTTATCCTATCTTTCCGCCGGGATCGGGGGCATTTTCGGGGTGACGATCTCATACTGGATCGGATATAAACTGGGACTCCCGTTCTTCCGCAAATTTGGCCGCTATATACATATGGGTCCTGAAAAACTGGAAAAGGTTTCAAAATGGTATGATAAATATGGGAAAGTGCTGCTGATTTTTTCTTACTTTGTCCCCGGCATTCGCCATATAGCGAGCATTACGTCCGGCGTGATCCGTCTTCCGTTCCGATCATTCTGGATCTTTTCCTATATCGGTGTCTTTCTTTGGACAGGCACTTTTATTTCGCTGGGGTATGTACTCGGCCCGGAATGGGACAAGTATCAGGGCGAAATCAAAAAATGGCTGGTATTGGCCAGCATCTTGATCGGCATCTTAGTTCTTTGTTATTTTGTTATCAGAGCGAACCGGCGGTTTATCAAAGAATCCGGCCGGCTGCTCTTTCAGTCTGTTTTTAAACGATACAGAAGCTTTTTGAAAATAAAATTGTTCATTTTTTTGATCCTGATTCTGTTTGTTTCCCTTTTCACATTAATGTTGGGAATGATTCAGGATTTTGTCAGCAATGAATTTGAGCCGTTCAACACGGTCTCCAGAGCCATCATTTTCTCGCTTTTCAGTGCCCGCTGGCAGACGATAATGAATGACTTCTATGCTCTGTCTTCGCAGACTGCCCTGATCGTCGTTTTTCTGATCACTGCGGTGACTATTTTTATCAATCGCACCAATAAATGGCTTGAGCTGCTTTTCTTTGCGATAACGGCAGTCGGAAGCTTTCTTTTTTCGGGAGGAATCCGCTGGCTGTTTCGCTTTATGTTAAGCGGGAAATATATCAGTTCAAATTTTCCAGACTGGCGGGCTATGATTTTAATCGTCTTTTACGGCTTTTTCCTGATGATGCTGATCCGTCATCAGCGGAGTTATCTGTTCGGGACGATCCTGTTTTTCTTATATCTATTCTTTTTGCTGGTTTATTCCATTTCCGGAGTCTATGTTTACCATGTCAATCCCAGTGATTTAATGGCCGGCTACGTCTTCGGCGCGGTCTGGCTGAGCGGGATGATTTTCTCTTTAGAACTGTTCCGCTTTTTATCTCTGATTAAAGAGGGCTCAAAATAACGGGGCAAGTATTCCGGCGCAACGCAAAAAAATTTCTGCGCCGGCATGCAGCGGCCCGGATTCAGATGTGCAGGAACTGAAGGCCGCCGCCGATCTCCCCGTCCGTGATCGCTTCGCCGCTTTATCATGGCTTCATTCGGATTCCTTTGACAGAAGGAGACAGGCAAAGTAAAATAAATTTATTGATAGCGGCTGACGGAACAGGGCACCGGAGAAGGTGTCCTTGTCTATGACTAAAAACAACGGGCGGATTTTCAGCGGAACAGGAAGAAAATGAGTGCGGCCGACGAATAGTTCTGTAGTTAAGCCGATCGGCTGAAGAAGCGGTTTGCACTCATAGGGGGAAATGAGTTTGGCGAAGGAAACAGTGAATAAAAAAGGAACGAAAAGCAATCTGCCGTTAAGGCTCAATATTTTATTTTTGATCGTTTTTCTGGCGTTTGCCGCTTTGATCGTCCGCCTGGGCTTTGTTCAAATTGTGAACGGCGCGCACTATAAGAGCATTGTCAACGGCAACCATAATCAGACGGCCAGCATTGCATCGGCCCGCGGGAAAATTGTCGACGTCAATGGGGTGCCTCTTGCAAGCAATAAGGCGGAACTGGCAATCGTATACATACGCAACGCCGGCATTGACGCTCAGAAAAGCCTGTCCATTGCCCGGAAACTGTCCCAGCTGATCACGATGGATAATCAGGCGCTGCAGCTGGTGACGACACGGGACAAACAGGAGTATTATGCGCTGACTCATTTTAAGAATCTGCAGCAGGCTTACAATACTTATCTGTCGCAGAAAGAACAGAATGCGCTCACTTCCAATCCGACCAATGAGTACAACGTCCTGCTCAGCCGCATCCCGAAACGCGTCCTGACCGGTTTCACAGCCAAAGACATGCAGGTGATGGCGATTCAGCATGCGTTTAATCAGGCTTCTAACCTGAATCCGTATATTATTAAAAGAGGCCTGAATGTAAATGACAAAGAATATGTCAATGTCGTGGACCACCTCAGTGAATTTAACGGGACGATACAGACTGCCGACGTTTCTTCGCGGGTTTATGCTTCGAATGTGCCTTTTTATGTCGGGACGGTCGGACAGATTCCTGCCGAGAAGATCACTAACTATCTGGCGGAAGACTACAGCCGGAACGATATGGTCGGCACGAGCAATCTGGAGGAGGAGTATGAGTCTTATCTTCGCGGCGTTCCGACAACCATGACTTATCATACGAAAAACGGGCTGCCGGTCGGCAATCCGACGGTCAAAGCAGGCCAGCGCGGCGACGATCTGCAGCTGACCATTGACAGCCGGCTGCAGAGTGCGGTGCAGCAGATTCTGATTTCGAACATTCAATCGGCGCGGGCGCAGGCCGGAAACGGCCAGAACAACAGTGCCTATGCGGTCGTGATGAATCCGAAAACCGGGGCAATCCTGGCCATCGGCGGTGAAAAAGTAGTCAACGGCAAATTTGTCGATGCATCGAATGAAGCGGTCAACGGCCAATTCGCCATGGGATCCGCGGTCAAGGGCGCAACCGAGCTGACCGGATTCCAGTACAACGCGGTTCCGTCCTATTTCACCGATATGCCGATCCAGTATCCGGGCCAGAATGCCAATAACAGTTTTAAGTCATGGGAAGTCAGCGGGTTAGGCACCCTGACGCCGGAGCAGGCTCTCGAGTTCTCCTCGAACGTCTTTATGGCCAAGGTTGCCTCGAACATGGCCGGGATCATTCTGACACCGTCAGGAGGGCACTATCAGGCGACGCTGCCTTCGGCGAGCAGCCCGCGGTTCACCCGGGCGGTCGAAAATCTGCGCAATGGCTACAGCCAGTTCGGACTCGGCGTAAAGACAGGCATTGATCTGCCGACCGAGGGAACCGGTTATAACGGCGGGATGCCGGATAATCCAGGTCTGATCCAGCAGTTTGCAATCGGCCAGTTCGATACGTACACACCGCTTGAAATGGTCCAGTATATTTCGACAATAGCCAACGGCGGCTACCGGGTTCAGCCGCATCTGCTGCAATCGGTCCACGCGCCGAGCAGCGATCCGACCCGGCTCGGTTCAACAGTCTATACGTATAAAACGAAGGTTTTAAATACAATCAACGATACGCCGCAGCAGCTTCAAACCGTGCAGCACGGACTCTATCTGGTGACGCACGGCCCGGCCCAGAATGCGACCGGAATTATGCTTGGAACGGGAGCCAACGTCAAATATAAGATCGCGGCAAAGACGGGCACCGCACAGATCGACGCCAATGACCTGAGCCTGTACAATGAAACGCTTGTTTCATATGCGCCATACGACAATCCGCAGATCGCCGTGGCGGTGGTCGTACCGAGTGTCCGGACAGGGATCCAGAACAAACAGATCGCATTGGAAATTTACCAAAAATACGACAGCCTCTACCATTACACGAGCGGTAATGGTAACTGAAAAAATTGCTTCAGAAGCAAACGATCTGCCGTATCGTTTTTCTTTATTAGGTTTGCTGAATATGTCTGAAGGAGTTAATGAGCAGGATTTCTGAGCTGTTTTATTATATCTCCAAGAGTTTCAGCCAATTTCAGATAAAGTTCTTGCACATGGAGCGGATAAGTTGTACAAATATCAGGAATATCCTGGCTATTTAGACTTGTTCAGCAATCATGTCCAATCATGATTGCGGCGATTGAATTCGGCCGTCTGATTGCTATCAGCAATTTTGAATCTCAAATGCCTCACAAGGAAAAATGCTTGAGGCACAAAAAATGAACGCCTCTTTTGTTGCCAATCGATAAAGAGCGCGTTCATTTTTAGCATTAAATAATAAATTTAATCATCGATCAAAAGCTTTTTACAAAATAATGCATTTCAAAACCTCATCGCGAGACCATCGAAAGTGTTGAATTTCCTCCTAAGTGCCTGTGCTGAGACGGCGGGGACAAAAGAGGACAGAGGGCAATCTGCGGCTCCCATGCTTGCCACTTCTTTTACAATGCTTGAACTTAAAAAAGAATACTTGTTGCTTGACATAATGAAACAGGTTTCAGCTGATGGATTCAATTGCTTATTTAATGAAGAAATCTGTAACTCATATTCAAAATCTGAAATAGCTCTCAGGCCCCGTAAAATGATGGAATAATTCTTTTCCTTGAGATAATCCGCTAAAAGGCCGTCAAAACTGTCAATGCTGACATTGGCCAAGTGTTTTGTTGATTCGTGCAGTAAAAATTTGCGCTCCGGCACCGAGAATAATGGATGTTTCGCTGTATTGTTCAGGACGGCTACAACGAGGTGATCAAACATCCGGCTTCCCCGTTCAATAATATCAAGATGGCCAAGGGTCACTGGATCAAAACTCCCCGGATAAACAGCAATTCGTGGCATATTTTTTCATTCCCTCTCCAAGGTAGGCTTTATAGCCTTAATACCGCTTATATTGCTTTTTCCCCATCTTTTTTCAAAGGGAGTTTCAGCAGCTTTCTGTATCTGAAATTCACGATATAACCGAATACAATCGCCAGCAAGTTAATCATTAAGGAAAAGATAAAGATGCCCTGAACATTGTGGAATTTTAAAATCAGACCGGTTAAAAAAGGAATGACGGTTTGTGCAATCCCTGTAGAGGTATACATAATGCCTGTGATTGTCCCTTTTTTTTCAGGGAAGAATTCGCAGAATACGGTCAAGCCTAATTGCAGAACACCGGCTATCGTCACACCAATAAGAAAGGCCATTAATTTTGCAACGATAAAAGATTTGGCGAGTAAAAAAAACAATGTTGCAAAAAAAGAGGCAATTGGAAAAACAAGCACTACTGTAACCGGTTTCACTTTTTTAAGAACGATTGTCAGTGCAAGAACGGAAATCACCGATCCGATACCGTACCAGCTTATAAGCTTAAGAGAACTTTCCAGGCTCATGCCAATAGCTTGCTGTCCAAATGTGGGCAGCCATGTTTGCATGATATAAAGCAGGGCAGGGGCTGTAAATCCAATCAAAATAAGTGAAAATCCCTCAATCTTAAAATGAGGCTTTGAGACAAAACGACTCTCTTTATTGGATGAAACCGGTCCTTCGGTAACCTGCATTGGCGGAAATGGAAGCTTGATTAAACACAGACTGATTAAGATGTATGCGAAAGCGGGCAGAAAAAATGCCCAGCCCCAATAGATATGGCTATTGATGAAGGCCGCGATGATGAATGGCAAAAGGGTCGACCCAAAAGAAACGAATGCTTTTATGAGAACAGTTGCCGACCCTGCATATTTGGGGAAAAACTCCATCATACAGGGATAGGTCGCCGTATCCAGACAGGCATTAGATAAACCGCCCAAAATGGCTGCGATCATTGCTGCCGGATAATTGGGGGCAAGAGGAATACCCAAAAGAAAACCGGCCATTAAGAGAGCTCCCAAAATAATCATCGGTTTTCTTCCTATTTTATCCCCTATAAATCCTGCCGCGTAAATTGTAAACAAACGCCCTACGCCATACATTGAGATAAGGAAACTGATTCCTGTCGCATCGGTATGAAATTTTCCCGCCAGGAAAGAGATATTTTGGGCCAGCATGATATAGGCCATGCCGTAAATGAAATAGTTTAAATAACATAGGGATGCCGGAAAATAATATTTTTTATTCATCGTCTAAATTCCTCCCCCTGTCTGTCTAATATTGCACTTTCCATAATCCGTCTTTATTGCAAAAAGCATAGGCGGCAAATCCTTTTTTACAATGAAAAACGCAGTCCTTGCATACCGGACGGCTGCAATAAGCATACGCATCTTCCTCCGCGAGAGCGAAAGTGACTTGAGAGAACCGGTTTAGTTTTAGATATTTAAGCTGCCCTCCTTGAGCGGTTCTTAAATAGACCCATTCAATATGATGGTCTTCGGTCATTGGATGAGGCTTGTTCCCTATTTCTACGACTGCTGCGTGGCTGGCGGATATACCGCCCGTGAACTTTAGAATCGGCAGATGGTCTTCACTTTTTTCCCCGGATGTCTGAGGAATAAGCTCCTTCATTTTCTTGCCGCAGCAACAAAAGGAAAATTGAGATTTGCTATCTTTTTCCTGAATAATCAGATTGCCGCAAACTGTGCAGATGAAAAATCTGGGTTCATCACTGATTATCGGCGGGCGTTTACTGATAATCCTTTGCCGCCCCGTTTTTATTCTTTGCTGTCTGTCATTCATATTATTTTTCATCCCCTGTATATCGTTTGTTCTGCCTTAATAAAAAATTGACCCTCTTTGGATAAGGGATTTCCAAAGAGGGCGGGAAGAGAATTGGATTGCCCTTGTTCATTCAACCGGAATATGAGTTTTTTTAATTTCTTCAATAAGAACGGGTAATATTTTATTGACATCACCGATAACTGCATAGTCCGCTATATCGAAAATCGGAGCCTCGGGATCCTTATTAATGGCAATAATGACTTTCGATGTCTTCATTCCCGAAACATGCTGAATCGCTCCGGAGATTCCGCAGGCAATGTATAGATCGGGATTGACCGTTTTGCCTGATTGTCCGACTTGATGCTGGGAAGGAATCCAGCCTGCATCAATAACGGCTCGCGTGGCGCCCACAGCTCCGTCTAATAAATCGGCAAGTTCAGCGATTCTCTGGAAATTCTCAGGGGATCCCATTCCCAATCCTCCGGAGACGACTACTTTTGCGTCTTCGAGTTTTATACCGGATTCCTGTGCGCTTGAAAGTACTTCTTTTATTCTTGTCCTGATTTTGTCGGAAGGAGTTTTAATTTTTTCCTCGATGACGTATATTCTTTGGTTGTCCCCGATTTTTTCTTTTTTCGAGATGCCGGAACGAACCGATCCGATCTGCGGTCTGGTCTCTGGACTGGACACCGTCTGTATAAGGCTTCCCCCGTGAATGGCGCGCTGCCATTCAATGGTTCCGGACGGACTGTCAATCGCTAAATCTGTACAATTTATGGCCGCACTTGTATGAAGCCTGGCAGCCAGTCCGGCGGCTAAATCATTTCCCGCGTTTGTTGCCCCGAACAGAATGGTTGAAGGTTTGTATTTTTCAATTAACAGGTAGAGTGCATTGGTAAATCCGTCGTTGCTGTATGCTGCATATTCTTCTCCTTCTACAAGAATCAGTCCGTCCGCCCCGAAATTAGCAATCGTCTGCACGCTGCTTTTTAAGTCATTGCCAATAAAAACGGCGACTATCTTTTCAGATCTGATTCTTGCCAGTTCCCTCCCTTTATTTAAGAGTTCAAGACTGATATTCTTTATTTGGTTTTTATTCTTTTCAATAAATACCCATATATTTTCATTATTCATTTTTTGTTCCTCCTGTTATACAAGCTTTGCATCAAGCATTTTTTGAAATAATTCATGTGCAGTTTCCGTATCTGACTGACTCTTAATTCTTATGCCTGCGTCTCTTTTCGGAGGAACAACTGTTTTAATAATTTTTAACGGGATACCGTCGATTTTTGTTTCGCTTTCTAAATCTGAAACATGCAGAATTTTGATTTTTGCCCGGTTAGCAGCCATTTTGCTTTTTATCGTTGCAAAGCGCGGTTCATTGATAACATCACTGGCCGTCACTAGTACGGGGAGCGATACATGGATAACCTGCAATCCGTCATCCGCTTCTCTTGTAATCACCGCATTATGATCGGACTGTTCGATCTTTGCAGCAAACGAGACATGAGGAATAGCCAGCTTTTCCGCTATCTGCGGCCCCACCTGGCCCTCTGCATCATCGGTCGCCTGTTTACCGCAGAAGATCATATCAAAGTCACCCAATTGTTTAATAGCCGCCGAAAGAAGAGCCGCTTTCGTGTATGCATCAAATGAATCTGCTGAATTCTCACTGATCAGCACGGCTTCGTCTGCACCGACAGAAATGCACTCTTTCAGTGCTTTTAATGCGTCGTCGCTGCCCAGGGACAGCGCAGTTACTTTACCGCCGGAGGATTCTTTTAACTGAACGGCAGCCTCGAGGGCGTTCTTATCGTATGAACTGATCATCTTTGCTGCTTTCGAAGCATCAAAATTTCCGCTGTCGGCATTAATTTGTAATTGTGAACTATCAATGACCTGCTTGATGCAAACTAAATAATTCATGATCATAGTTCCTTCCTTTCAAAACGGTAATTAAAAAATAAAAAATAAGAAAATCAACGCAACATTTGGCGGGCAATCACTATTCGCTGAATCTGGTTAGTTCCTTCGAAAATCTGAAAAACCTTTGAATCTCTCATCAATTTTTCTACAGGATATTCTTTGCTGACGCCATAGCCTCCGAATATCTGAACGGCATCCGTTGTGACTTTGACAACCGTATCCCCGCAAAATGTTTTTGTAATGGCACCGGCCTCAATGATAGCCTGCTGTCCTTCATTTTGATCGATAAGATCCATTGAATGTTGAACAAGCTGTCTGGCTGCTTCAGTTTGAATTTCCATATCGGCAAGCATCATTTGAATAGCCTGAAAATGGGCGATCGGCTGGCCGAATTGTTCACGCTCTTGGGCAAATTTTATACTTTGGTCAATAGCTGCCTGGCAAATGCCGACTGCTAACGTCCCGACAAATGCTCTTGATACATTAAGCGCTTTCATTGCGATTTTGAATCCTTCGTCTTCCTTACCGATTAAATGATCGGCCGGAACACGTACGTTGTCGAATACGACATCAGTGGTATTTGAAAGCCGAAGTCCCATTTTATTTTCTTCTTTGCCAACGGTAATACCCGGACGGTTCCTTTCCACAATGAAGCCGGAAATGCCGTGAGTGCCCTTTTCACGATCTGTCGAAAAGAAAACAACGTACACATCCGCTACGCCGCCGTTTGTCACAAAACACTTGCGTCCGTTCAGGATGTATTCATCCCCGTCTTTAACAGCCGTCGCCCTGATCGCTCCCGCATCTGAACCGGCATTGGGTTCGGTTATTGAAAAAGCAGCAAATGCACCGGGGACGATGATATCGGAGAATAATTTCTTTTGGTGATCATTTCCTGCCAAAATAACGCCTCTTAAAGCGACGAAAGTAGAGACGAGTGAAATTGCAAAACCGGCATCTACTTTGGCCAGTTCCTCAAAAATAATAGCCGTCGTCTTAAAATCCAGCCCCATCCCTCCATAACTTTTAGGAATCTCCAGCACATGCAGGCCCATATCGAAAGCCTCTTTTAAAAGCGCACCCGGGAATTCTCCTTTTTCATCCAAACTTTTAACATGAGGTTTAACCTTTTTCTGGGCAAATTCTCTGACCAGATCTCTTAGCTCCTGCTGCTCTTCGGTTAATGTTAGCTCCATTCTATTTGCCTCCCCAAAATCAATCCTTCTTTTCAAAGCGTGAAAACTTCAGCTCGCCAGATTAAAAAGAACACGCTTCCTTTTCGCCTACAATGGTACCGCTCCAAATAATCTTAAACAATTTGATACTGTACATCCTTTTTGGATTATACAGGCCGTGTCTAATGAAAAGCGGATCGATTACTGGAGATAAACAATAAGACATCCGTGGAATTGAATTTGTTTCACGCTCATCATTTGTGATCCGGTTTTACGATCACTGGAGAAATCGGCATTTATTCCGATTTTTTCGTTCATCTGTTGATGAAATGGAGGCATCTGTTTGTGGTGAAGAATTTAATTCAACCAAAAGGAGATCTTCTGCTGCTTTGGAAAATTTCTTCAGCCGGTTTAGAAAGCTGACTGTCGGTTAGTCATTAAATGCTGACGGTCACAGCCGCTTTCTGATCCGGTATTAAGCATGCCGAGAGGCACAGTTGGGACGCGTTCAGGTACGTGAAATCGGCGCATCTATTTTGCACTGAATCAGGGAAAGTTTTGAAAACTATTTTACTATTACCTAAAAAAGAAGGGGAGGGACCCTTTCATGAATCATTCAACTTTCTTTGGTAATTGGCTGGGGTCCAGATGGTCAAAAAGAAATTTTTTGAAATTGCGGACGACAGGTGATTTATTATTATGAGGGATGACTAAAAACAACGTCCGAACAAAATGCTGCTTTAGATGAACAATGGCGACATTTTTCCATAAAGTATTCAGGACCGTTTTTGATGAAACACAGGCGATGGCGGCGTTCTCGGAAACAAGCCCCATGCATGTATCGACATATTTTGTAGTAAAAGTGAAATGAGGCTTAAAGCCTACTGAATGGCAGGCTTCAAGCGTATCCTGGTACAGACCGGAAGTCGGCGAAAGAATGATAAATGATTCATCAGCCGCCTCTTTTAGATCTATGGTTTTTCTTTTGGCAAACGGATGATCCAGACTTGTGACAAGGACCAGCTCGTCCTCCGCGATTGGAAAGGCATCCAGCTTTTGTTTTGAACAGTCGGATTTAAAGGCGGTCAGAAAGGCGAGATCAATTTTTCCGGCATCAAGAGGCGGGTATAGATCAAAACACTCTGCCTCATGCAGCTGTATGGAAATGTTCGGATACTGTTTACCAAAAGCGCTGATTAAGTGGATGATACCGAACACTTTCATCGCCGGCGTACTTCCGACCGATAGTTGGCCCTTTAGACCCAAGGCGAACTTTTTCATTGCTTTTTCGCTGTCATCTAAATCACCGACGATTCTTTTTGTACGCTCTACGAATTCCAGACCGCCCGGGGTTAATTGAACGTGGCGGGTTGAGCGGGAAAATAATTCAACGCCTAGCTCATCTTCGAATTTTTTAATCTGTTGGGAAAGAGTTGAAGGCGTTATACAAAGTTCAGCTGCTGCATTTGTAAAATTCTGATGTTTGGCAACGGCAAGTACATATTTTATTTGGTAAAGTTCCATTCCCCTTTCTCCTCTCATCAATGAAATTATAAAAATACGACACTATAAAATCTTGAAATAGATCCAATGGCAAAAAAATGAATTACAGATGCTGTGTAAGCCTTTTCATTGTGCCCCGTCACGTTTGCCACATAATATTTTATCATTCAAAAATGAGAATTTGTTCACATAATTCGCCGATTTGAAGCGGCTATTAATTGTTTATAACCAATAGTTATTGTCAATCAGATTAAAATAAATAATGGCATGCTTTTTAATAAGAATAATTTGTCTTGAATTGTTCAAAAGGATAAAATGGGGCTGCAATTGTTATGAAAGCTGTGTCACAGACGTTTTATTAAGCACCAGTAATTCCTGATTGAATGAGAGGCAAACGGACTGTCGCCTTGAAGAGAAAATGCCATGCTTATCATGGAATAATTTATGTTTAGCGGCGGTTTTGAATTCGATTTCGAAACTGCCGTTTTCTTTTTGGAAAATTGGACTGCAGAGGGCATGATGGCTGCGCTCCTTTTTTTTATGCCATGCTGTCAGCAGTCGGCATGGAAATAGGAAGTTCAAACAGCCGGCACTGCTTGCTGACGGTCACCAGTCTATATGTAATGGACTTTCATTAAAAAAATAAACACGCTCAGACGGTTACAGCGCGCCTATCAGTTTTTTGTGCCGGATCAACTTGAAATCAATCCCTGTAAAGCCGACTAAAAAAAAATAATCAGTTAACAACCAATAGAAATTAATCAATCATGTTAGGACAAACAATGCCTGCTCTTGTTTATAGAAACAAATTGTTTTGGATTATTCAAAGAAATAAGATATAAGCGAAATCGGGATGTGAACGGTTTCGCGGCTGCATCCCGTTTCTAAAGTATTTGTGAAAACGCTTTTGCGGAGGTGATCGTTTATTGTCAGATGTTTTTAGGCTTGGCGCTAAAAATAAAAAAATGTGGAGGAGAAGAGAAGTATGAAATTAAGCGACGAAGAGCTAAATAAGTTGATTACGCACACACGTAAAGTGGTTGAAGAGGAATTGGAGCCTCTTCAGCCGGAGATTGAACAAACAAATGTTTTTCCGGAGGAGTTCTTTGATATTTGTCGTAAAAACGGCTTTTTTGGACTCACTGTTCCGGAAGAATATGGCGGAAAGGGACTAAATGTCGAACAATTCTTCCCGGTACTGGAACAAATATGCCGGGGTCCCGGCGGCATGAGAATGAATCTGCACCATGCAAACGGCCTGGACTGGCGGATCATGTATGAACACGGTTCAAAGAAATTAAGAGATAAATGGATGCCGAAACTTGCCAATGCCGACTTATATATTAATTTTGCCTTGACAGAACCGGATTGCGGTTCCGGAGCGGATATTCGCTCGACTGCCGTTAAGAAAGGCGGCAAGTGGGTTATTAATGGGGAAAAGACGCTTATTTCTCATACGGATATTGCAAACGGCACCTATGTCATTGCTGTGACCGATGAAAACAAGCGGAAAAAAGGCGGGCTGACGGCATTCTTCGTAGAAACAGATCTCCCCGGATTCAATGTAGAACCAATGCCTCATATGATGGGATGCCGCGGGGCCGGACATGCTTATTTACATCTTAAGGATGTCGAGGTTGATGAGGACCATGTTCTGGGCAATGTCGGAGACGGATTGGATATTTTCATGGACGCCTTGGCTCTGTCGCGTGCTTCAATTGGTGTCAGCTGCCTTGGCTTGTCGCAAAGGTTCCTGGAGTTGGCGATTGCAAGAGCAAAGGACAGAGTCACCTTTGGGAAACCTCTGGTCAAACGTCAGGCGATTCAACAAATGATTGCGGACATGGGAACGCAGGTTTACGCACTCCGCAGTATTTTATGGGATACGGCCCGTCAGTTTGACCGGGGCGAAAATATTGAAATGAAATCCTCAATGTGCAAACTGCACGGGATCGATACGGTACGCACGGTTTCTGATTCATGCCTGGAAATCTTCGGAGGCATTGGATATTTTGAGGATAATCCGTATGGACCGGTGGAAAGGATGTATCGTGATGCACGGGCGCTTTGGTTCGAAGAGGGACCGCGCACGGTTCAGCGGTTAACAGCCGCGCGGCCGCTTATTGAAAACGGCGGAAATATCGAATAATAGCATAGTATCATGGCTCTTTTTATTTGGATAATTGCAGGAAGTCCGCTTCCTGCATTCTTAATTAATTCTGAAAATCTGAAAGTCTCATAGAATGAATGCTTCAGCTCTTAAGTTTAATTGTTAAAGGAGATTGGTGAATGATGAAACCTCTTGAAGGTGTAAAAATCATAGAAATGGATGCATTTATGGCGGCGCCCACCGTGCCCCGAGTGCTGGGCGAATGGGGAGCCGACATTATTAAAATAGAACCGCCGAAAGGCGATCCTTGCAGAACTCAGGCGGGAGTCTTTAATATGCCGTACTCAGACGAAGAAAATCCGGCATTTGACATTGCCAATGTTAATAAAAAATTTGTTTGTATTAATTTAAAGACCCAAGAAGGAAAAGAAATCGCATATAAACTTCTGGAAACAGCCGATGTTTTAGTCACCAGTTTCCGGACAAAAGCTTTGGAACGAATGGGTTTTTCCTATGAAGAATTAAGCAAAAGGTATCCAAAGCTGGTTTTCGCCCAGATTCTTGGCTATGGGGAGAAGGGTCCGCAGAAAGATGCCGCAGGATTCGATGCCACGGCCTATGTATGCCGGGGAGGTATATTGACCTCAATGACTGAACCCGGTGAGTCGCCGCTTAATGAAGTCAATGCCTACGGCGATTTTCAGGCGAGTATGTGCCTGGCCGGGGGCATTTGTGCGGCTCTTGTCGGAAGACAGAAAACGGGCAAGGGAGATAAGGTAACCGTCAGCCTGCATCATACAGCGCTGTTTATGATGAATGTCGCTATTGTCGCTTCCGAATTCGGAAATAAGTATCCGAAATCGAGAAGACGGGTAGCCAATCCTTTTAACAATACGTACAAGTCGAAGGATGGCCGATGGTTTGTCTTTTGTGCCCCTGAATACAATCGCGATTATAACAAGGTGATGAAAATGCTGGATCGTCCGGATCTCGCCGACAATGAAAACTACCGGACAATAGAGCGGGTTAACGAACTGAAGCTTAATTCGGAAGTAATTGACATTATCAGTGAGCAGATGGTGAAGAAAAACCTTGATGAATGGATTCAATTATTTAAAGAAAACGATATTGCTTTTGAAAAAGGCTACACGCCGGATGAAATTCTGGCAGACGAGCAGGCATGGGCGAATGATTGTCTCAGAAAAGTAAAATATCCGACCGGAAATGAACGGGTACTGATTACTTCGCCTGTACGCTTTAAAACAGTAGGAAATCCGGAGATGCGATTATCGAAACCGCTCGGTCATGACAATAGAGAGATACTGTCGCAGTACGGTTATTCTCCGGACGAGTTACAGAAACTGGAATACGACAAAGTGATTATCAGCAAAGATCATAAAACAGTAAATGAGTAAGCGGCATGTACGGATAAATTGTTCTAAGGAGTAAGTTACTATGGCTGATGAAAAGTTTCAAGTAATCGTTATCGGTGCCGGATTAGCAGGCATCGCCGCAGCTTACCGTCTGGCTAAGGCGGGAAAAGAAGTCGTGCTTGTTGACAGGGGAGAATCTCCCGGAGTAAAAAATGTGAGCGGAGGCCGCCTGTATACCTACGCCTTAGAAAAATTGATGCCCGGGGAGTGGCAGAATGCTCCTCTGGAACGGGAAATCAAACGGGAAATGTTGATGATGATGACTGAAAAGGACAGCATGACGGTCGATACATCTTTTCAATCCACCCAATCGAAATCATTTTCCGTTTTGAGAACCCGGTTCGATGCATGGCTGGCTTCAAAGGCGGAAGAGGCCGGGGCGATGGTCATTTCAGGGACAACCGTAAACAGTCTTGTTCTTCGTGAGGGAAGAGTCTGCGGAATTGAGACAGGCGGCGAGGAACTGGAAGCGGATTTGGTCATTGATGCGGAAGGAGTGAATGCTTTGCTTGCGGAACGAGCGGGCATGATACGGAAACTTGCGATTTCCGATATTGCGGTGGGTGTTAAATGTGTTTACGGATTATCGGAAGATGAGATCAATGCCCGTTTCAATCTTTCCGCCGGGGAGGGTGCCGCCATGCTGTGTGCCGGCGATTGTACAAGAAAAGTAAGCGGCGGTGCCTTTTTCTATACGAATAAAGAAAGTATTTCGGCAGGCATTGTGGTAGATGCGTCTGCGTTAAAGGAATCCGATTTTTCCGTAACGGAGATGATTGAACGGTATTTGTATCATCCCTCAATTGCCCGCTATCTTGAAGGCGGCAAATTGATCGAGTACAGCGCCCATCTGATTCCGGAAGGGGGCTTCCGCTCATTGCCCCGTCTGTGCTCTGATGGATTCCTTCTTGTCGGAGATGCCGCCGGGCTCGTTATTAATCGCGGTTTTACAGTCCGTGGCATGGATTATGCAATACTCTCAGGAATGGCCGCGGCGGATACAGCCATTGAAGCTATTGAGGCGGATGATTTCTCTGAAAATTTATTGAAATCCTATCAAAACAGACTCGATCAGACAGTGATAAAAGATCTGAAGACATTAAAGAATTCTCATGATTATATGGGTCATTCGAAACACCTTTTTAATACGTATCCGGATCTTGCCATCGCGCTGATGAAAGATCTGTATACCGTTGACGGAACGCCGGCGAAATCGGTAATGACTGCGGCCAGGCAGTCCATAAAAGGAAAAGTGTCATTGTTCGGTATGGTGAAAGACGCTTTTAAAGGAAGTCGATCTCTGTGATACACATGAAAATGGATAACTGCCTGGCTCAAAATAAGTTTAATAGTGATGATCAGCATCCACACATCGTTATTGACCCGGAGCAATGTTTAACGTGCGGGCACAAGGCATGCACGAGATGCTGTCCGGCGGAACGGTATCAGTGGGATGAAGAAAATCAGAAATTGACTTTCGATCATGTAGGCTGTCTGGAATGCGGAAACTGCCGGTTAGTTTGTGAAAGACTGAATCAGAGTCTCCCCGGTTATTCATGGAATTATCCTGAGCAGGGTAAGGGCGTTGTTTTCAGGGAAGGCTGATCGATTCTTTGTCTTTTAAAATCAGCCCGGGGAGGAGGAGTTTGATGTGGATTTGGAAATGAAGCTGAACCGTTCTCAGATAGACAAATATCGGCGCGAAGGGCATTGGGGCGATGCGACATTAGCGGACTTGTGGAGAATATCTGTCCTCAGTTTTCCTGAGAAAACGGTAGTTAAAGACAACCATGGACTGCAGCTGACCTATAAGGAGACAGACAGGGCGGCTGACAGA
Organism: Sporolactobacillus sp. CQH2019; assembly: GCF_028765345.1. Lineage (GTDB taxonomy): Bacteria > Bacillota > Bacilli > Bacillales > Sporolactobacillaceae > Sporolactobacillus. The sequence continues at coordinate 9,456 of NZ_JARAJZ010000002.1, read as the reverse complement.
ATAGCCTCTTTTTTGATAGAGGCGGGTATTCAAGCGGGAGATTTTGTATCCGTACAATTGCCGGGATGGGCGGAGTTCATGATGATTTATGTAGCCTGCTTAAAAACAGGAGCCGTCATCAATCCGCTTTTGCCTAACTTCAAGGGAAGCGAACTGACTTATATTCTTAAAAAATGTGAATCAAAAGTGCTGTTTATTCCTTCGCAGTTTAGAAAACAAAATTATCCATCAATTATTGCACAGATCAGGAAAAATGTTTCATCTTTGCAAAAAGTGGTGGTCGTTGAAAAGGGAACGAAAGCATGGACTCAGTGTACGCTGGCAAACATTCTGAAATCCTGCGAGCCATTCTCTCAGTACAGTCCTCTGAAGGCCAATGATTTGGCGGCTGTCCTTTTTACCTCAGGTACAGAAGGAGTGCCGAAAGGCGTCATGCTGACTCACAATAATATTATTGCCAGTGAGCGTGCATTTTGTGCAAACTTTCATCTGAATTATCTGGATACTGTATTTATGCCGGCACCGGTTGCCCATGCCATTGGTTTTCACCATGGGCTGACAGCCTCTTTTATGATTGGCGCAACCTGTGTGCTGCAGGATGTTTTTAACGCGGAGGAAGCGCTGCGGCTCATTGAGCGCGAACCGTGCACGGCAGGAATGGGCAGTACACCCGTTGTCCACGATTTATTCCTCGCTCTGCAGAGAAACAATTATAATCTTTCCTCCCTGCGTTTCTTTCTATGCGGAGGTTCTCCGATTCCAAGAGAAATGCTAAAAACGGCGAGGAACAGAGGAATCCGATTGATGGGCGTGTACGGTTCAACGGAAAGCGTCCCGCATACAGCAGCTAAATTAGAAGATTCCGCTGAGAAGATCTTCATGACCGATGGAGCCTCACTTGCAGGGATTGAAGTGAAAATAGTCGATAAAAATCACAGTAAAGTTCCGCCGGGTGTCGAAGGAGAAGAAGCTTCACGCGGTCCCAATGTTTTTACCGGTTATCTGAAAGAACCCGCTCTGACAGACAAAGCTTTGGATAAAGACGGATGGTATTACAGCGGCGATTTAGGGGTCATGGACAAAGACGGTTATATCCGGATTACAGGAAGAATTAAAGATATTATCATCCGGGGCGGAGAAAATATCAGCAGTTCGGAAGTCGAAGGCATTCTGATGCAGCATCCCAACGTCCGCGAAGCAAGCGTAATCGCGATGCCGGATAGCAGACTGGGTGAAAAGTCCTGTGCGTATGTCGTTTTGAATGACGTCAAAAAAGGTTTGTCATTAAATGAGGTTATTACATTTTTTAAAAATAAACAAATCGCTATGTATAAAATTCCTGAACGCGTGGAAATCGTAGATAGCCTTCCCCATACGGCATCCTTAAAAGTCAAGAAGTATTTGTTGAGAGAAGACATTAAACGAAAATTGAAATCCAGTGTATTTGAGTAATTCTTTTTTTGTGGATTTTTGAAGAATAAGGAGAGAGATACGATTAAAGGGAGTGAGCAAAAATGATGGAACGGAGCAAGTATTTTCCGGTCGCGGGCGCGGTATATCTAAACTATGCCATGCTTGGAATTGCGACTGTTATCATATCACAATACAGTAATTATTTTGAGAAAGCATGGTCAACCAATCTTGCAGGAATTTCGCAAGTGATCTCGATGGTAGGAATAGCCCGAATCATTGTCATCTTGTTTGCGGGACCGGCGTCTGATAGATTTGGCCGTAAAGCAATTGCAATTACCAGCTGCATCTCAACTTTGATTTTCTTTGTAGGATTGATCATCAGTCCGAATATCATTGTTGCAGATATTACGGCCTTGTTTTTCGGCATCTCCCAATCTGTTGCCGATACTTCATGCTATCCGATTCTGACGGAAGCATTTCAGGAAAAAGCACCGTCAATGATGCCTCTGGTTAAAGCAGCCATGTCTCTTGCACAAATTGTATTGCCCTTTCTTATTGCGGCGTTTCCGACTGCAGTACCGCTATTAATTATTTTTGCTGTGATCATGGTTCTTAATGCTGTTTTCTTTGCACTATGCAAATATGCGCCGCAGACGATCGAAAAAATAGACAAAAAAGTAGAGACGAAAACTGCAGCAAACAAAGATAACGCCGAACCCATTGTAAAACGTTCAATATGGCTGGATGGCGGTCCACTTGTTTTTATCGGTTTTTCATCATGTATCACTTTTTACTTATTTATGCAGTATATCCCTGCTTTCGGGACGAATATTCTGCACCTGTCAAGCAGCGCGGCAGGGACTCTTCTCTCCTGGTATGCGACGGCATCGTTGATTTCGGTGTTTGTGAGTTCGCTTATCGTCACTAAAGTCAAGCCGATCACTATTGTGCTTCTCTACACGGTGATTTCAGTTATTTTCCTGTTTATCTTAGTATTGTTCCCAAGCGTCATGCTGGCCAAAATTACCGGCCTTATCATCGGCTTTTTCGCGGCAGGCGGTGTATGGCAGCTTGGCCTGTCCATTTTAACCACATATTTCCCCAACGCAAAAGGCCGGGTGACCAGTTATTACAGCTGTGGAGCGGCTCTATCGTATTGGATCGGGCCCGCTCTGTGCGCTATTTTAATAACAAATAAACCGGGGAGTGTTGTTAATGCCTTCTGGCTGGACATCATCATTACACTGATGGGAATTGCTGCCGCGGCACTCGTTTTTGCACGGGATAAAATGAAAAATAAAGAACCGGCAGAAAAATTAATGAATATGTCGCATTGATCGCAATTCTAAAGTGCCGGAATCCGGTGCGTTAAATTTAAGGCTGACAAAATCAAGGTCATGTCGCCTACGATTCACTGGTTAAGTCAAAAAGTCCTTCCTTCAGAGAAGGATTTTTTGACTTTTACTCCTCGCTTAACAGCGGCCCGCCTCAGTCAGTTTACTTCAAATTTTTAGTGATCAATCACGAGGGAAACCACTGTCATTTTCACTATTTTTAAAAGCAATAACCTAGAATAAACAGATTGTATTGGAAATTTATCAGAAATACGACAATACGACAGCCTCTACCATTACACAAGCAGCAATAGCAACTGCGATAACTAAAATATTTGAAAGCAGTTATTCAAGCAGAACAAACGGTCAAGACTTGAACCTATAGGCCTTGCCGTTTTTAATTACCGGGAACCAGGCTGCTTTATTGCTCCTCGGCAGCTGGCGGCAAAGAGTGTTGTTTTGTGGTGGCAAAATGATAAAAATGTTATTATCTGTTATCTGTCTATAAAATTTTTAGCCGGGAAATACATGAGACTGCAGTTGTGAAAAAAGATATTTTAGGGAGGCATTGCGTCAGTTGGGATGGGCGGCGATTATCCCGCAAATAGAAGAAGAGGATACTTGTCATATTAACCCTGTACGCTAAACATTTAGTAAGAATATTATCAATATATACTCGATAATTTATTATTTATCGTCGATAATATGCAATAAATAATTATTAGTTTACCATCATGTATTGATTTAATGATCAATATATGATATAAGNCTTGCTTCGGATCCGCAGATCCGTTGTTTCCGTGTTTGATTCCTCAGCTGTTTGAATTGATTGAAGGGTGGGCCCCTTCTCAATTGCGCTTGGCTTTTGTTCAGTTTTCAAGGAACATTCCAAAAAGCTATTATTCTCGAAGACAGCGTTATAGATTTTAACAAAAAAATTAACTGCTGTCAACCGAGGCTTACGATGATACAAAGTAATTATACCTTCATAATCATCATCTGTCAATAAAGAGTAACAACAGCGACTAAAATAATATATCATCCTTATCAACAGATGTCAACAATTTTCATACGATTTTTATTCGTTTTTAACCCACTGGCCCTGGCAGAGCAAAATATAGAGCCGGCACAATACATCGTCGCCCCTGCATGCTCCGTCCCCTGCAAATCGGCTGCTCTTCAATATCCAGTTTCCGGGTGCAAAGGAAAAGTAACGTTTTTTCTAATCATTGACAGCCTCCGCATCAGTTTGCCTTCTTCAATCATCAACATAATTCATATTCCCGGGAAGAAAAGCGACGCCGGACCCTCCAGAAAGCGGCTTAATCATGAAATTCCACTGTGAACCTCCAAAAAATCCGGGACTGCAATCCAGCACTTCACGGCTTTTCGAAAATTATCCCTCGAATGAAAATCTGTCTGGAAGAAGATATATTTTTATCTTCAGCCTGGTACTTTCTTTTTTATATCGGCGGTATACCGATAATGATTGCCATCTTCGTTATCATCACAGACGTTTCCGGTCTGATTCACTGTCTGATGATCATCCGCAACATAAAAGGACAAGCCATATGATATAATGAAGAAAGTCTTCAATCGAAAGAAGGTGACAGCCATAATTGATTTACTGACCTATATGCTGAATGACCCCGCACTCCCGACACTCTTTCTTATTTTAGGGCTTTCGATGCCTTTTCTTCGCATTCTCCGTTTTGGTAAAGCCCGTCCGTGTTCGCTTCAGTATTGCAGCGAATATAAGCCGCACTTGCCGATCAGCGTCTTTTTTCGAACACACGTTCGCTTCATTGATTCTTTCCTTCTCTGGTTGTCACATATCATGTGCAGAAAAGAAAGCTCGGGCAATGACTCGAAACATCATAAATTTCCTTCTAAAACTCTGAGTGTATGATTGATACTTTTTATACTCGAAGACTGACGAAGAATGAATGCCGTCAGCCGCATTTTTAGGAGGAAAAAATTTGGGACAGCTAGTCGCACCTTTTACAACAATGATTCAGTTTGCCGCTTCTTTATTCGGGAATAACTACGGTATGGCAATTATCACCCTGACCATACTGATCAGGCTTGTGCTCGCGCCGTTGATGATGAAACAGTATATTCAGCAATTTGATTTAAGAAAGAAAATGAAAGCTGTACAGCCGGAACTGGCAGACATCCAGGGAAGGATGAAAAAAGCGGACGATCCCGCTGAAAAACAAAAAATCCAAGCGGAAATGATGAGCGTATATAAAAAGCACAATATTAATCCGCTTTCTGCTGTTGGCTGCCTGCCGATTCTGATTCAGATACCGATTCTGACGGGTTTTTATTACGCCATAAGAAATTCACAGGAAATCGCTTCCCATCACTTTCTGTGGTTCAGTTTGGGACATACTGATCTTATTCTGACAGTTGCAGCCGGAGTCGTCTATTTTTTGCAGTTCAGAATCAGTCAGAAGCTGATGCCTGCGGGCGACGACAGCCAGCAGCAGTCGATGCAGTGGATCGGTCTGATCTCTCCGGTTATGATTGTCTTTGCTTCTATGTCTACTTCCGCGGCTCTTCCGCTTTATTGGATCGTCGGCGGTATCTTTCTGATCGTCCAGACTTTTGCGGCGCAGGCAATGCTTAAATACCGGGCAGGACACCAGCCGGAAACAGAAAATGACTAGTTGCCGTTTCAAAGCGCCGGATACTAAAATCAAACAATTATTCCTTGAGAGACTGCTTCGTCAGCCGACTCATCGAAAATAGCTGTTTTAATTTCAGCGGCCATAAAAATATCAATCGTCATGCTTTTTTAACAACCTGTCCAGATCGTGTGAATTTTTTAAAAAACAGCCCTGTCCAGCAGAAAGCATGCAACTTAATCAAAAAAAGCGGGTCCCCGGGATTCTCCGGAGATCCGCTCTTTTTTGCTCGGCCTAACACGCTGCTTATTTTTCTTTGCCGATGCTCTGTGCGGTAATAACTTTTTCGATGGCTGCGGCGGCTTCGTCGGCATCGGAGCCTTCCGTCGTTACCGTGAATTCAGCACCCTGCATAATGCCCAGAGCCATTACACCCATAATACTTTTCAGATTGGCTTTTTTGCCATTGTATTCAATATTAATATTCGATTCGAATTTACTTGCTTCGCTTACCAGAACCGTTGCAGGACGGGCATGAATACCTGTTTCATCAGTGACTATAAACGTTTTCTCCATTTTCACTCGCTCCATTCCATATTCAAAATAAATTTAAATCAACAGGCGGCATCCGATTTAAAGAATGCACCCGCAATTAACAAAACAGCAATTAAAAGGCAGCAATTAAAAGACAACAATCAACAAAGCATGACTTTATTTTATCATTACTAAGCGGTCATGTCATGGAAAACAAGTAAAAAAATTTCTAAATCGACGAATGAAAAGATGAAACGGCTGATCATCATCCTGCAAAAAGCACGCTGTCTGCCCATCCAGGCCCTTCTCTATCACTTTTCCCTGTTTTTCCACGTTCATTCAGCCTGTTTCATCTTATGAAGAAACGCAAAAAAAACACCCATCCGATCCTTCGATCGTAAAGGGTGTTTCCTTTTATCTACGGTAAACGATAATATTCACTTTTTTTCTTCCCCATTTAATCGCCTGTGCGTGAGAACGGAGATGAACATCAATAATATGTCCTTTTATTCTTCCGCCGGTATCTCTGGCAACAGCGGTTCCGTACCCGGGAATGTATACTTTCGAACCGAGCGGAATAACACGCGGATCAACAGCAATCACCTTTGCATTCGGATTTTTTGAAAGATCGAAACCGGTTGCCGTCCGGCCGAGTTCACAGTAGGCCGTTGCCTGAACCGTTAATTTTACGGATGAACTCTTTGCCGAAGCGACATTTGAAAAACCCGACAGCAAAAACACGACTGTTATCAGCAACAGAATCATTTTCTTCATTATTATAAGCACCCTTTATTTTCTTTACTTTGGCTACTTTTTACTCTAACAGTTGAATATAACGGTTATATTTCAAGCAAATGCTTGTTTCATTACATTTTTGATGAAGGCAGGATTTCATATATTCTTTTGAAAGTTATAGTTTTATTTTGAAATTTTAAGGGCTCGGCGATCTCCGTTTTATAATATATTTATACGAGGTGATGTTAGGTGGAAGCACACAGATATCACAACATGGAAAAAAGAAAACCGTTTATTATCCGGCATTGGTTCGGCATCATTGCTTCCGTTTTAATTCTTGCCATTATATGTGCAGGAAGCTACACCATTTATTATGTTATAGAGAATCATCCGATTGAAAACCGTACAACTTCTGCACTATCCGCCCCGAATCCTGTTGCAGAGCGCCTGTCGTGAACGGATACCGCTCTGATGTACAAGAAAATATCATTCGCTAAATGATTGCCATTTAGCAAATGATTTTATTTTTAATGTCTTAGATTCTGCATCATTGCTTCACTAAAAAAATGAAAATAATTGACTAGCCTGTATTTTTCCCGAGACATGGAGATACAGAGTTTAATTGCCCACTCCGGCATGGCACAACAAACGGGAACCCTTTGTTTTTCCATGAAAGTGCAGGAGATGGGCCATTCATCCCTACACGAGCCGAAGAGATCATGATGTCCGTCTGTAATCAATGCCGACTCCGTTATTTTCTCCTTCATCCTGCTTTGCGTACGCCGCCGCTTACAAGAACATAGCCCTTCTTTAGCAAAATCATGTTCGTCATTTTAGAGCGTTCGAAAATCCCGTATCTTCATAGATAACTTTTCCTTCAAATGCATCATCACAGATAATAGTCGTCATTTATTTATATTCTCCGGATAACCATATTTTTTAACGAGTGATCCTGTTTTTCACAGATGATGTTTCATTCAGATTCCATGCCGTTGCTTCCGCCAACGATTAAACGGACAGGATATTCTGTTAGTTTGGACACCTCCAAACTGATTTCTACACTGTCTGATTTTAGGGTTAAAACGATTATTTTATCCGTATATGTCAAGAGATGCCCAGTTTCTGATGAGATCGGTTTTTATTAATAAATTTCATTATTCTCTTTCTATTTATCGATTAATACATTCATAATTTCTGCCGAACAGGGTAAACCTATCTAAATAAGGAGATGAAAATATGTCAAGATCAAACGATGAAATCATGACCGAACTGGGAACCGAGGCCGTATTAAATTATGAACGAATCACAGCCATGCTATATATATTGATGGATAAAGGAATCATGACCCGGGAAGAGTTTGATGATAAATTTAAGGACATACATATACATTTTGAAGATCGCATCAAAGAAATATTCGGTGATGATGTTGAAGTCGAATAAAAGAAAGTACCCTTCACTTTGATGGGTACTGAGATTGACCGTCGATTACATCTCAGGAAGCCGTATCATTCCTCCCTCCTGATTTTATCAACGTCCTCAAATTTCATTTTCTCGGCATTGTATTCCCTTAATACCTGCTTTTCTTCTTCAGATAGCTCTTCATTTCCAAATACTTCGTCATAAGAAACTGTTTGGCCATTTTTAAGATCATCCTCAGCCTCTTTAATGGCCTGTTCTTCTTCAGCGGTCAACGGTTCATCATCATAAGGAATTAGTGACTTTTTATATTCAGTAATCATCTTATCGATTGCCTTCACCTGATCATTAGACATATTCAGAATATCCTGGATTAATCTTTCTTTCAAAGTCGGTTCATTCATTTTTCAATCTCCACTTTTCTCGACATTGTCACTTTCGCTTTTGAAGATGAACAGTTAGGCCTGTCAAAGCGGCAGTTACTAAACCGGCAGCCTCCTTATTAACTGGACTATAGATCCAACCGATAGTCATAACCTTTATGCTTTTTCAGTATGGTTTTCAAAACAAGGAACCTTACCGTCATATCTCAGAAGAAAAATATTCTGATGATCCAATACTGGAGAGTGAAAAGTTCTGTGTAAATAATACAAAAGGATAACCCTTAAATGGGATTTTATGGTATCCTCTCTTTACCACAAGCGAGGAGAAAAAATCACCAAGGGTTATCGCGTTTCTAGTTTAACCCGTCGTATGGTGATTGACTAGTGCCATGTTAAAATTTATGGATTCTTTTTTTTGGTAATTCCGTTCCTGTTTCCATAGATTCGCTGCTTTCAAATGGTTTGTTGTTATTATTACTGGAATGATGGTTCGTTCTGATTGTCTTGGTGTGACCTCAATCATCCGTGACTTATCACTTAATCCGGGTTGTTACGAAACGCTTATTCACTTTTTTCGTTCAAGCGCTTGGTCTCTAGATGATCTGCGTCAACAATGGCTGCGTGTCGTTCTCAAACACGCACCGCTCCGATGTGAAGGTGATGCTGTGATTCTCGTTGGTGACGGTGTCAAACAGGCTAAAGAAGCACGGTTTATGCCGGGTGTAAAGAAGCTTTACCAGGAATCCGAAGATGTTTCCAAATCAAGTTTTATCTTTGGTCACCTCTGGGGCGCCGTTGGCGTCCTGATTGGCAACACTAAGAAAACGTTCTGCCTACCACTGTTTCTCAATCTTCAAGACGGAGTGAAAACCCCTTTTCATTGGAATGGAGCGAATGAGCGTCAAGAGTCACATGTGGTACAGATGATTGATCAAGGCTTTGCGGCAGCCAAAATTTTAGGCCATGCGTTATTTCTGCTTGATCGATACTTTCTGTCCGTTCCCGCACTTC
>NZ_JARAJZ010000019.1 GCF_028765345.1 Sporolactobacillus sp. CQH2019 | reverse complement strand
GGCGTCCGGCTGCCCCACTGGCGGAACTGCTTCAGTTCCTCAAGCGGCAGCCCGTAGCCGAACAGGTGCAGCAGGCTGTAGAGCAGCATCGAGCCGTGGCCCGCCGACAGGACGAAGCGGTCGCGGTCGAACCAGTCCGGATGGGCCGGATTATGGTTCATCTCTTTCGCCCAAAGGGTATAGGCCATCGGCGCCGCCCCCATCGGCAGCCCCGGATGGCCGGAGTTTGCTTTCTCGATCGCGTCGATCGACAGCGTGCGAATCGTATCAATCGATAATTGTTCAATCTGTGTGGTCATACATCTGCATCTCCTTTAAACAGTCGTCCATCAGTCGTCGGATGGACCCTTTCCGACAAACGGCCTGTCCATCCATCATGACCGTTTATCGTGCAAAAACGAAGTTCACGTCCCGTAGCCCGTTTTACCGGCCCATTCGGCGGGCGTTCATTCCGTTAAAATGGAGAAGCCTAATTTCTGAATGTCCCGGTTAAAGCCGATCACCGTGTCCAGCGATAACTGCTCCGGCGTCTTGCCGACCTTCTTCAGCTTTTCAATGACGGCGGGCGGGCAGGTGATGATGTCCACCCCGAGCCGGTCGGCCTCATAGACGTTGAACACTTCCCGGGTGCTGGCCCAAAGCAGCTTCGCTCCCTTTTTCGTCCGGCAGATCCCGACGGCTTTCTTCATATAAGGAATCGGGTCCGCCCCCGAGTCGGCGATCCGCCCGGCAAAGACGGAGACAATATTTTCAACGTCCGGATTGAGCGCCGCGACCGTCTCTTCCACCTGTTTCGTCGTGAAGATCGCCGTGACGTTGAGCGAATAGCCTTGGTCCTCCAGCTTCTGAATCAGCGGCACGGACGATTCGCCCTTCGTATTCGTAATCGGGATTTTGATGAAGACGTTTTTCCCCAGTGCATGGATTTTTTCCGCTTCTTTCTCCATCGTCGCGAAGTCGTCGGCGAACACTTCGAAGGAAAGCGGGAGATCCGGGATCGCCCGGACCACTTTCGCGGCAAACGCGACATAGTCCGTCACGCCCGCTTTCTTCATTAAACTCGGGTTGGTTGTGAATCCGGAGACAAAACCGGTCCGGTAAGCAGCCAGCATATCGCTAATGACGGCCCCATCCGCATAAATCTTCACCTTAACATTTAAATGGCTCATCTGTTGATCGCTCCTTTTTATAATCCATCACCAAATGCCCTGGCACTTCTTTATCTTTAAAATAATATTTCTTATCATGCTCACTCACCTGACGGATCACACGGCAGGGATTGCCGACCGCGACACAATTGTCAGGTATGTCTCTAGTCACAACACTTCCGGCTCCGATCACCGCATGATCGCCGATCGTCACTCCCGGCAGAACAGACGCATTCGCACCGATCCAGACATTGTTGCCGATAACGACCAGAGCGGTATATTCCTGTTTATTCAATCTCAATTCAGGATCGATACAGTGCCCGGCTGTATAGATTCCAACATTCGGTGCCAGCAGAACATTGTCGCCAATGATGATTCTGTTGGCATCCAATAAAGTGCAGTTATTGTTGCAGAAAAAGTTCTCGCCGATTTCAACATTAAATCCATAATCGCAATGAAAGGGAATTTCAACGAAAAACTTTTCCCCTGTTTTGCCGAACAATTTTTTAATAATCCGCGTTCTCTTTTCCATATCGCGCGGCCGGCAATGATTGTACTCATATAAGAGATCGCGCGCTTGGAATCTAATTTTCAATAAATCCTCTGTCTGATGATACAATCTTCCCGCCAGCATATTCTCCAACTGATCAGACATAGAACGCCCCTTTCGATCATAAAAAGATACGCTTAAATTCCGCCGAACTATTTTTCGTTCAACGGAATTTAAACATCACTGCTTCTTAGCATTATCAAAGACTGGCATCTGCGGAGCATTCAAGCCGGATGAGAATCCGGACAGGCTTTTATCTCTTTTTCCGATCCATTCCACTTGACCGGTCAGACATAGGCTGCTGAACCCAGGATCAGCTGCTCTCTGCCAATGCTTTCCGGATCCTCAAATGCCGAATCCGGCACGGACCGGACCGTTCATGGAGTCAACCCAGCTGAAGGAGCCATCGTCCATGCAGAGTCCTCCTTTGATGTTAATCAGCAATTATTTAATATTAATAAATTCAAGATCTGCCAGCTTGGCAAAGTCTTCAATCTGATCGGCAGTTACATTTAAAGTGAACACGGTATGGTGGCCGCCGCCATTTTCAATCCACTGATGCACGCCTTCGTAGAATCCGGCTTTCGGAGTCCAGATCTGACGGGCAACCGGAAGATGGGGCGCCGCTTCTTCAGGTTTCTTTCCCTGGACTTCGTACATAACCAGTCGATGATGGTCGCCGAAGTCGGAAATGGTCAGATCAATGGCGTCGCCTTCCGATCCGTCAAAGACAAGTCTTGCCGGATCCTCTTTATCACCGATGCCAAGCGGATGGACTTCCACTCTCGGCTTCGACTGTGCCAGAGTCGGATCGACTTCCAGCATGTGTGAACCAAGAATTTCTTCATGGCCTTCGACCAGGTCGTAAGTATAGTCCTCCATGAACCCGGTGCCCTTATTGTGTGCCAGAATCTTAATCAGCCGATCCAGAGCCGCTGTCTTCCAGTCGCCTTCTCCGGCAAATCCGTATCCTTCTTCATTGAGCCTCTGAACCGCCATTCCCGGTAATTGTTTCATGCCCCACAGATCTTCGAAGTTGGTGGTAAACGCGCTGTAGCCGCCCCGTTCCAGGAACTTTCTCAGTGCAATTTCTTCTCTGATCTGTTCTTTCACATGATCTTCGAAAAACTGCGGATCATTGTCGCCGACAACGAATTCATATTTTCCCTGGCATTCTTTATAAGTTCTGTCAATTTCCGCGTCGGTCACTTTTTTCATCTCGGCAACCAGGTCGCCGATGCCATAATAGTCGACTGTCCAGCCTAATTGAATCTGCGCTTCGATCTTGTCTCCCTCAGTAACGGCGACATTGCGCATGTTGTCGCCAAAGCGGGCCACTTTGATATTAAAGCTTTCATTATAGGCGACCGCGACATCCATCCACTTGCTGATCTGATTCTGAACGCGCTTATCTTTCCAGTGCCCGACCACAATTTTGTTGTTTTTCCTCAGGCGTGCATTGATAAATCCGTATTCCCGGTCGCCGTGGGCACTCTGGTTCAGGTTCATATAATCCATATCAATCGTCTTCCACGGAATCGTGTTTAAAAATTGCGTCGCCAGGTGCAGCAGCGGTTTCTGCAGCAGTTTGGTTCCCCTGATCCAGTTTTTCGCCGGTGAGAAGGTGTGCATCCAGGTTATCACACCGGCGACCTTGTCCTGATAGTTCACTTCTTTCATAACCTGAGTGATGCTGTCGGCGGTTGTCGCCACTGTTTTAAAAACGATTGGATAAGGCAGATGGCCGTTCTTATTCAGCTCATCAATAATTTTCACCGTATCTGCTTTAACTACGTCCAATGCTTCTTTGCCGTACAAATGCTGGCTGCCGACCACAAACCAGAATTCATAATCATTTGTCTTTAACATTTAAACGACCTCCCTATAAAAATTTATCTATGATTTATCTGACCATAGTAAGCGTTTTTGCCATGCTTTCTCAGGAAATGTTTGTCAAGAAGATAGCGATCCATGTCAATCTGATGCGGATTCAGCTGCAGCGAATGATAGGTCATCTTAGCGACCTCTTCCAGAACGACCGCATTGTGCACGGCCTCGGCAGCGGATTTTCCCCAGGTAAACGGCCCATGGTCATTGACCAGCACAGCCGGGACCTGATCCGGATCAATCTGACGTTTCTCAAAGGTTTCGACAATGACATCCCCGGTCTGTTTTTCATACTCGGTAACGACTTCCTCTTCTTTCATGGTTCTCGAAACCGGAACCGGCCCGTAAAACGTATCGGCATGGGTCGTCCCTGCTGCCGGAATATCAAGACCTGCCTGAGCAAATGAAACGGCCCAGGGAGAATGCGTATGAACAATTCCGTTAATGTTGGGGAAATGATTATAGAGCACACGATGTGTCGGCGTATCGCTTGACGGGTTCAGGTCGCCTTCCACGACATTCCCGTCCAGATCGACAACGACCATCTTTTCCGGCGACAGTTTGTCATAATCGACACCGCTCGGCTTAATAACAAATAATTTTTTTTCACGGTCGATTCCGCTCACGTTCCCCCAAGTAAAGGTGACCAGATTATATTTGGGCAGCAGCATGTTCGCTTCATAAACTTCTTTTTTCAATGCTTCTAACATCATTCGATCAGTCCTTTGATGTTGATTGATTCATCAGGATTTTCAACCTTCATCGCATCATTCATGCTTTATTTCAAAGCAGCCGCGTTTTTTTAAACTTTTCATACAATTCCGGATCAGCCGTCCCGATGAAAATTTCTCCGCCGGGCCCGCTGGCCAAAGCAAAAAGCCCGGCGATATTTGTCCATCACCCGCAATCACCCCATCCGTATCACCGTATCATCCTTAACAGCCGAAAAAATGGCCGTTTGATAAGCCCGCAGGAACGGCCCGGGGCGGCAAGGATTCAAAATAACGTCACCCGTCTGTTCTTATGCCTGTTCACCTCCACTGATTAACCGCTTACAAAAAGAATACTATATCAATTGTCCGTATAAGTCAACAAAAATTATATTTATATGCATAAATAATAGCTGCTTTCCTGCCGGGAGTCCTTACCCGCGGACCGGAAATCCCGTCCATAAAAGATTAGTGCGCTGCAATGCCTGCTGACTCTTCTTCGGCCAGCAAAAAAACCGTTCGCATTTTCAGCTGCCAATTAAAAGCCGACGACCCATTACTATTCAAATATGCTACTGCCGATCCGAATAACTGACTTAAAAATTTTTTGTGCAAATGATCATTTATACGAATAAATATATTTATTGTTGATTTATTAGTATAAATATGCTAGCATGTAATTGCTGATTGGAAGCGCTTTTATTATCTGATCCGATGTGAATGATGAACAAAAGGAGGGTGGCAAAAAGTTATCAATGCCTTTAGAAAAGGATTTTTATATGATTTAATTTTTAAAATCTAAGGAGGAAATCTTAATGGCTGATGAAAAGAAAATACCGAGCGCCTTCATTTATTTTTTCGGCGCTTTCGGCGGCATTCTTTTTGGTTATGACATTGGCGTGATGACCGGGGCTTTACCATTTCTCGAACATGATTGGAACCTTCAGAACAGTGCCGGCGTAATTGGCTGGATTACCTCTGCAGTAATGTTCGGTGCCATTTTCGGAGGCGCCCTGGCCGGACAACTTTCCGACCGTTTAGGACGGCGCAAAATGATTTTAATCTCGGCTCTGGTTTTTACAGTTGGATCCATTTTATCAGGAATAGCCCCTAATGACGGGCAGTATTATTTGATCGGTGTCCGTATTTTACTGGGCCTGGCTGTCGGTGCAGCTTCTGCGCTGGTTCCCGCCTATATGTCGGAAATGGCGCCTGCACGTTTGCGCGGCCGTTTATCGGGCATTAACCAGACAATGATCGTTTCCGGAATGCTGCTTTCGTACATTGTCGACTTTTTATTGAAAAATCTGCCGGAAACAATCGCCTGGCGGTTAATGCTTAGTCTGGCAGCCGTACCTGCATTGATTTTATTTTTCGGCGTACTGCGGCTGCCTGAATCCCCGCGCTTTTTAATAAAGAACAATAAAATCGATGAGGCACGCAAAGTGTTAGGCTATCTTCGCTCTAAAAAAGAGACCATTGATTCTGAAGTCAAGCAGATTCAAGAAACGGCCAGTGAAGAAAAGAAGGCCAATCAAAAGGCATCATGGGGTACATTATTCAGTCCTAAATACCGTTATTTAGTCATTGCCGGAGTAGGCGTAGCGGCCTTTCAGCAATTCCAGGGCGCTAACGCAATCTTTTATTACATCCCTTTGATTGTCCAAAAAGCAACCGGACAGGCGGCCAGTTCAGAGCTGATGTGGCCAATTATTCAGGGAGTTATCCTTGTACTCGGTTCATTGCTGTTCCTGGTTATTGCCGATAAGTTCAATCGCCGTGCCTTGTTAACCATGGCCGGAACGGTTATGGGCCTGTCTTTCATTTTACCGGCCATTATAAATTTAATCGTCCCGCATGCAAATCCGATGATGATCGTTGTTTTCCTGTGCATCTATGTCGCATTTTATTCATTCACATGGGCTCCTCTGACTTGGGTGATCGTCGGTGAAATTTTCCCGCTGGTTATTCGCGGACGTGCGTCGGGACTCGCTTCATCCTTTAACTGGATCGGCTCTTTCTTAGTCGGGCTGCTGTTTCCAATCATGACTGCGACGATGTCTCAGGAAGCGGTTTTTGCGATTTTCGGTGTGATTTGCTTACTCGGCGTTTTATTTATCCGGACACGTGTCCCCGAAACGCGCGGACATACTCTGGAAGAAATTGAGGAAATCGGAGAAAAAGATGCGAAATTAAAAGCAGGAAATACTTTTTAACAGATTTATATAGATTTATAAGGTTCGGAGGTAAAGCAAATGAACTTAGTTGAAACTTCTAAGGCCATTCAGCAGGGAAATGTCTCATTGGGCATCGAATTAGGGTCAACCCGCATTAAGGCCGTATTGGTAACAGACGACTTTAATACCATTGCTTCCGGAAGCTACGTCTGGGAGAATCAATTCGAGAATGAAATTTGGACCTACTCATTAGATGAAGCCTGGAAGGGCAT
Organism: Sporolactobacillus sp. CQH2019; assembly: GCF_028765345.1. Taxonomy (GTDB): domain Bacteria; phylum Bacillota; class Bacilli; order Bacillales; family Sporolactobacillaceae; genus Sporolactobacillus. The sequence continues at coordinate 48,946 of NZ_JARAJZ010000019.1, read as the reverse complement.
TCAAAGAAGCTATAAGCAAATCGCAGCAGAAATTCAAGGAAAGTATCACACGAATTTAACAAAAATCAGCGCGATCGGTGTAAGCGCTATGATGCATGGATATCTGGCTTTTTCAAAGAATGATACTTTACTGGTTCCCTTTCGGACCTGGCGCAACAACATCACCGGGCAGGCCGCTGATGAACTGACTGAACTGTTTCACTTTAATATTCCGCAGCGATGGAGTATCGCCCATCTTTATCAGGCCATATTAAATCAAGAACCGCATGTGAAAGACATTCATTTTATAACGACCCTGGCCGGCTATGTACACTGGAAATTATCCGGAGAAAAGGTTCTGGGAATCGGGGATGCTTCCGGTGTTTTCCCAATCGATGAAGCTGCCGGAACTTATGCTGAAGATTTGCTCGATAAGTTCGAAAGCCTTGAAAATGTGGCATCTTATCAATGGGCGATCCGGGATATCCTGCCTAAAGTTTTAAAAGCCGGCAATCATGCGGGAACATTGACCCGGGAAGGAGCCGAATTGCTGGACGTCAGTGGGAATCTTCAGGAAGGCAGTTTAATGGCTCCGCCAGAAGGCGATGCCGGGACCGGTATGGTCAGTACCAATAGCGTCCGTAAACGGACAGGAAATATATCCGTCGGAACGTCTGCTTTTTCAATGGTTGTGCTTGATCAGCCATTAAAAAAGGTGCATCGGGATATCGATATCGTGACCACGCCCAATGGAGCGCCGGTCGCGATGGTCCATATTAACAATTGCTCGTCTGATATTAATGCATGGGCAAATGTTTTTAAAGAATTTGCCGAACGCCTCGGCATCGATTTGAAAGCGGACCGTTTATATGAGACATTATTTTTGGTCACTACGAAAGCGGATCCTGATGCGGGCGGGTTAACGAATTACAGCTATTTATCGGGTGAAAATATAACGAAAATGCCCGCCGGGCGGCCGCTTTTTCTCAGAGTTCCCGACAGTTCGTTTACACTGGCAAACTTTGTCCAGACTCAAATCTATGCTGCATTTGCGCCGCTTAAAATCGGAATGGATATTTTGAAAAATGAGGAACACATAAAAACAGACGTGATGATTGCTCAGGGCGGCCTATTCAAAACGCCGGTCATCGGCCAGCAGATCCTGGCCAACGCCTTAAATACGCCCATTACCGTTATGAGCACAGCCGGTGAAGGCGGCGCCTGGGGTATGGCTGTATTAGCCGCTTTCGCCAGGCATGGAAATGCTCATCAAAGTTTAGAAGACTTTTTGGATCAGGAAGTTTTCGCCAATCCCGAAAGTATGACCTTAAGCCCGGAGCCTGAAGGGGTTGCCGGATATGAAGCATTTATTAAAAGATATCAGGAAGGCTTACCCATTGAATCTGCGGCAATTAAGTCCATTTCATAACGGAAGCGAACGTGACTGACGGCAGAAAAAGAAACCATCAGTTTATGGTAGGTATGCAGGGCTTCCGGAACTGAATTCAGTGCCCTAACACAACAGCGGCCTTCCGGAATGGAGCGCAGCAAAAGGGTATCATTCTTCGGAAAGCGATCATGAAAAACAGAAATCCGGCGGGACGGCGGAGATACAAGTGAAGCCGCTGAAACAGAACTGAATCTGTCCCATGAGATCTCAATTCATAAGGAATAGGGAATCGATCCCAATACAGTACTGAGCCGGCGAACCGGCTTCAGATGCCAGGTGCCTAGGTTGAAAAGATACAAATAAAACAATAGAAAAAATGAGATAGCGACAAAGCAAAAGTGTTTCTTCAGCATAAATGAGGAAACGCTTTTTGTTTGGACGCCTCAGTTTCTAATCAAACCATTTCCCCTTCATCAATATTCCATGCATTGCGAAGAGTCCGGCCTATCTGCGGAGGGCAGCAGTAGAAACAGTACGGAGATATAAAGGAGGCATCGGCGGAGCAATGATTAATTTAATGAAACGGAAAAAAGAGGCCCCCTCTGACAGGCCCTTTCCTTATTCCGGGACACGAAAAGCAACCGATGCAGGCGTTAATTTGAGTCGGAAAGAAGACCATTATACACCAAAAGTCTGTCCGTTATGCGAAAACTCACTGTATCCAATGACCCGGGCCGCAGCAGGTTCACTAAAAAATATTTTCAGCCAGGGAAAAAACTCATGATTTTTTATACGAAGCACTCTTCTTAAGTTCGGAATTTAGGCCGTCTGCTTCTCTCTTCCGAATTATTTTATTGAAGACGCATCCTGGGACGGGCGAATCGTTCTTACAGAGTTCCGTTCGATAATATCGGGTTCATATACTTTCGATGTTACCGGCCTCTTATTCAGCATATCGATAATCATCTTTCCGGCATCCAGTCCCATTTTTTCCTGCGGGTGACGAACGGTCGTTAAGCTTGGTTTGATATATTTCGAGAATCGATAGTCATCGACGCCGACAATGGAGAGATCTTCAGGAATCTTCAAACCCATTTCCTGCACAAAATTGATAACCTGGATCGCCAGTTGATCGTTATAACAAATAATCGCCGTCGGAACAAACTTAGATTGCGTCAGGATGGTGTGCAGCTTTTTAAACAGGTTGATTTTATTTTCTTCCGTCTGATACATCATGATTTCACTCATATTGGAAATCTCAGGATGTTCCTGATAGGCTTTAATGTAACCGTTCATTCGGTGAATGCCCTGTTTATCGTCAACTTTAAAAATGCCGATAATTTGTTTGTGTCCCCGTGCAATTAAATAGTTTGTCATCATTTTTCCGATTTTTACATCGTCCATGACTAAATAGGGAACATCCAGATCATCGTAGACAGCATTGAAAAACAGCATCGGTATCCCCATTGACTTGATGTTATCATAAATGTTTTTATTGGCATTATTTAACGCGCTCTGTGTCGGCTCAACGATTAAGCCGGATAATCCATTCGACAACAAATTCGTCAGGCTCTTGCGCTCTTTCTCAGGATTGTTCTGTGTATTGGCAATCAGAATGGAATAACCGTAATTCGATATAAAATTATCAATTCCCGTGATAATATTCGGAAAAATGTAATCTGATGTATAGGTTGTAATCAGGCCGATTGTTTTATTTCTGATCTCGGTTTTTGGTTTGGATTTCCAGTCATCGACAAAAATTCCTCCCCCCTGAATACGATAAACATAATTCTCTTTCTCCAGTTCATCAATCGCGTGCCTCACTGTGAAACGGCTCACATGATAAATCTCCATCAGTTCCGACTCGGTCGGCAGCTTCTCACCTACTGTGTATTCTTCCGCTAAAATTTTCTCACTGAGATCCTGTTTGATCTGCTCATACTTTTTTGTCATGTTACATTTCCTTTAATTAAATTTATAGATAGTAATAAAACAGTGATTTTAATAATAATACCATACTTCCTCTTTATGAAGAATTCAAAATCGGCCTCTTTTTGCATTTAATGATAGATGATCAGGACATTATCTTCAAACATTTTATTGCATAATATATTTTTTAATTGACATTTATACGTATTAATTATATCATGAAAACGGATTCAAAGAAATAATCAAAGGTCATTCTGGCAGCGGTACACAGATTTTTTCGTTATCCGAACATCATCTCATTTTGGCCCCGGAAGCAAAAAAAGTTCTGGAAAAGGTCGAAAGGTCCCGGATCGCAAGAAAGCGAGAAATCATTTACAAAGAGGGCGGCTTTTTGACGGTGAGACGTTTTTCTGTAAACGGGTTTAGTGAAAAACACTACAGATTATAAGCTGCGAAAGAAGGGCGATCACAGTGGTTACAGTCATTACGCAAGAAGTAGTAAAAAGCGAAGCGGGCAATTTTACAAAATATACGGCCGACAATGGCGACGGGTACGCGTTTTCCTGCATTAATTACGGTGCAGCGCTGACATCGCTGATTATGCCGGACAAATCGGGAGATTGCAGTAATATTCTGCTGCAGTTCACTGATCCTGCTTCACTATATCGTGACCAGACTTACTTTTTCGGTAAAGCGATCGGAAGAGCCGGCGGCCGCATCAAAGACGGCTCTTACCGGCTAAACGGCCGGCAATACCGTCTGCCGCAGAATGAAGGAATGAATACTCTTCACGGCGGGGCCGACGGATTCCACCATGCATGGTGGAATGCCGGCATCACGAAAAACGGCATTGAGTTTTCACGCGAAATCAAACCGGAAGAAGACGGTTTTCCCGGAATACTGAAAACTTCCGTCGTCTACCGATGGGGAGAAAACCATCAGTTTCATATTGAATTCAAAGGATTTGACGATTCGGATGAAACATCTTTATTTAATCCGACCGTTCACAGTTATTTCAATCTTAACCAGGATAAAACGCGCGGACTGGCAAATCATCAACTGGAAATTCATGCAGACCGGGTTGCCGAGCTCGGCGGCGACCTGGTTCCGACCGGCAAACTGCTCCCGGTCGAGAACACGTCCTTCGATTTTCAGCGATCACGGCCATTGGACAAAATGATTGAATCGGTCAGAAAAGACGGTTTTCCGGGATACGATCATCCTTTCCGGGTTTCCGGATCCTTAATCGCAACGCTGAAAAATATCAATAATGGACGCCATGTCGATCTGTATTCCGACCGCAACGGATTAATCATGTATACACTGAATACAATCGCCGGTCCTGAAAACGTTAACGGGGGAACGGATTTGAAGCCTTTTATGGCGGTCGCTCTCGAACCGCAGACATTGCCCGATGCCGTCCATCATCCGGAGTTCGGGGACATCCTTTTACGCCCGCATCAGGAACAATCCTATCACATCGTATACGATTTATCCGTGGATACCTGACTCGGCCGGCAGTCTCATTAATGGAGCGGCCGAATTCCGTAAGGTCCCATTCGCCGAAGAGAAATTTTTGATAAGAAGAGCAAGGCAGGAAAAAAACTGCTGCCACAGGATACCTTGCCGGTGGCCTGGAGCTCAGCCGGAACGGCAGTTAAAACTCGGGATGAAGACCCATCCCGAGTTTTTTCCGGTTTAAGCGATCACGAAGAAAAGCCCGCGTCTGACATGTTCCCGTGCCCGCCTCTGACAGATTAAAGTATAGGGCTAAAAAAATGGCCGTTCCCGATGATCAGGGGGCATCAATCAGCGTCCAGGTCAAAAGAGAATGGTATGTCCCCGCATAGGCGTCGCCAGGGGATACATGCAGCAGCGGCCCGCTGTCTTTATCCCACGCAATCGTTTTATATCCCTGATCGGACGGATAGGTCGTTCCGCTGACGACTTCGTGACTCTGGCCGTCCCCCAATTGGGCTGTCATCTGGGAAGCATCGCCGGCCCCGCCATAGACGGATAATGTTCCGGCCTGCAGGGAATCGCCCGACGCATTCATAAGCCGGGCGGCACTCACCCAGATCGACCACCGGCCTTCCGCCTCGCCGCGTAAATCCTCTATTTCAATGACCCAGTCGGACGGGTTGGCCCGTGCGATCCACTGCGGTTCCGATGAAATCACGGCTGTTGCGAAGGTCAGCTGACCGGGGACACTTACAAACGACAGTCCTCCGGGAACGATTCGTACGGTAACGGTCCGGGCCGCACGGATACCGTAGCTGTCCGTCGCCTGATAGGTAAGCGGGTAATCTCCCGCCAGCCACAAGTGGCCGCCGCTGTTCACATCGTCCGCCGTTACGGTCACCGTCGCATCCGGAACCGCATCGCCCGTTTCTTCATCGATGACCTTGACCTGCCCCAAGGGATTGAAGGGTTCCCCGTTGTTTCCGACCGGAAGAGTCAGAACATTAGTGCTGTCTGCCGCCGGATCAAGCAAATGAATCCCCAGCTGACGATACCACGTCGGCAGTGAAACAGAAGATGTCTGGTCAAGGAGCGTGCCGGTAAACGTCAATTCTTTGTCAGGGTTCGGCGGCAATTTTGTCACACCCATCTGATCGAGATGAATGGTGAGCGAATGCGACACGTTCAACGTACCGATGAGATTGAGCAGACTGACATAAGCATAGCTCACGGTGAAGGAAATATCCCCCGTACCCGCGTCAATCTGCATGTCATCGCCGCTGACCGTCTGGGTTCCGTAACCGGTTATGATTCCAAGCAGATTAATAAAAGGATATTGATAGGACGCAGATATATTATTCTTGAATGCGGCCGGATCATCCATCAGGTAGCGCAATTCTTCAGGAATAGTGAAATGGACAGTATAGCTCATATTGGACAGATCAAGGATATCGGCTACACGGGCTGTCCCGTCCCAGCGAAGCACGACCGTTCCTCCCGTCAGGTCATTCGGCTGGTGTGTCAGGGAAAGGGGATTCATGGTCACGGGAGAGGCGGCCGCGTCACTGCTGTGTACATTCAGTGTAAAAAAAGAGAGCGCCGTCAGCAGAAAAAGCAAAAGAAATTTCTTCATCTTTTTTCGTCCGTCCTCTTTTCTCCGTTTTTACCCGTTTTTTCTCTGATGTTTGCCAAGCCGGTAGAAAATGATCGCAATCAATACGATGAACAATGCGCCTCCCAGCCATTTGTAAAGGGATGAATAGGCCTGCGAACGATGAGCAGGCACCGTTTCATCTCCCTTAATGACAAAGGTCCTGTCGGCTGTCCAGCTTTTCCCGTTCGCTTCGGCAAAAAGATGGACATCATATTTTCCGGGCCGGAGACTGGCAACATTCTGGATGATCGGCATATCGAAATTTGAATTCGGCGCCATGCGCATATTCTTCTTTGTACCGGACTGTATGATTTTTTTGGACCCTTCTTTCATGACCCGCGTCTTAACGGACAGATCGTGAACAATGACGGCCCTGCTGTTCTGAATGTTCATGGCCGCAATTTCCTGATTGTTCAGCGCATACATTTTGATCGACTTAAAATGAAGGTCGGGCTGAACCGCCGTTCCCTCATTCAGCTTCAGCCCGATAACATAAGCATATTGGTTTTGAATCAGAATGGCCGAATGTTTTTCCGGCTTTGCAGCCTGATCGCTCTTTTCAATGAAATGAATGCCTCCCAATATCACGCCGTTTTGTTTTTCTTCCGGCATCACCAGACGGAGATCAAGCAGCCTGGACTCGCGGCCGTTCAGAGTGACGGCATGCACCGGCTGCACGATTGATGTCAGCGGAAATTTCAGGCTTTCATCCGCTTTTGCATGTTCATCCGTATAATTGATATCCCCGTAAAGAGTAGTCGTTGCATTGATGATCGACGGGATGACCGTCATTTGACGGTCGGAATGATTGTCGATTCTCACCTGAATCGTCTGAGTCTGCTTCGGTTCCATTCTTAAATCAAAATAAGTTTGATTTTTATCGATTTGATTGCTCGGAATGACGGCCGTAACGGTAAAGTTGGTTGAAGCAGCATGGGCAATGTTTCCCGGAACCATACCGATTGCTAGACAGACAATGACAGACAGCCATTTGATCCTTTTCATTTAACGAACGCCTCGTTTATGAAGGATGCCTTTCAGTTTTCCGGTTTTACTGAACCGGAGTATCATTCAAAGTCCAGGTGATCGTCGTTGTATACGTTTCGCCGCTGTATGCTTCACCGGGGTTGATTTTTAAATGGATCTGATTGTCCTCCCAGTTGATCGCCCATGTTCCCATTCCCTGATGCTGATCGGCCTGGGCACCCGCAATTACGACCGGTACGGGATTGCCGTTCGTGTCCGCGGTATCTGCTGTCACCGATTGGGAAACCGTCGGCGGCAGCGAGACACTTCCATTCCCATTGAGATTCTGGGCCTGATCAATGACAATATTGCCTCCGTCCAATGTTTTTCCGGACGGGGTCTGCAGTTTAGGAGCCTGTACAGTGACTTCCCAGCCGGCGCCCGTTCCCCGGTTATCCGTTACCGTCAAAGTCGGATTGCTTCCCGGGTTAAGCGTGTCATCCTGCGGCTGTGAGGAAAGTGTCTGCGTCCCGAAATTAAAGGCGTCCGGTACCTTGTCCAATCTTAGCGCTCCGGTGTTGCCTCCCGAACCCCCGTTATCCTCCGGTTGAAAAGTGACGCTTGCCTCTGTGGCAGACGACTGCGGCACCGCCGCAAAAGCACTGGTACTGATCCCTGTCAATAAGCCCGCCGCGAGCAATCCTGTGAGTACCGCTTTTGCAATGTTCATCTTGATTTCCTCCTTCGTGAGACACTTTGTTCCGCATCGCTTCATCGAAAAAATACTCCCTCGACCGAATCGTTGAGAACCCTATATTATAAAGCGCTTTCATTTACCGGTTCGCGCTTAAAAAGAATACAGATCTTGCATCACACTGAAGGCCTTGAGGACTAGTTCTCCTGTCCCAAGAATATTTTACCAATACGACAACCGATTGTTAATGCTCCTTTACAAAAAGATGTGACGTTCTGTTTACGAGGCCGATCCGGCTGCCCGATTTCCCTCTTTTAAAAATAAGAATAAAAAAAGTTCAAAAAAAATGAACAGACGGAGAAAATACGTTTTTAATTGCCGCTTTGGCAAATAACGGTTTTTGCGGAAGCCGGGACGGCCGTAGTTAAAAGCAGTGACCGCTGCTTGGAGCCTCTTCAAGGGACCCTAAAGTAACTCTGCTGTGTTCCCAGAAGTTCACCATTTATGGCGAGTAGTTCACACGTTTTCTCACACTGCAAAACCCCCTTTTGGATGAGCAGATTTTATGATGTCTTCTGTCAATCCAAAGGGGGTTTCTGCCATCAAGGAGACGGCCTCTTCCGTATCTGTTCAAGGGCTCACGAGCGTTTTTTCAGATAAATAGCCACTGAGAGCTGAAGCGGCTGCTCTTTTTTTACGTATAAGAGTTCCTGCTTCTCATTAAATTCATTTTTCTTCGCTGTCCAAGGTTCAATGCACACATAATCCTTGTCTCTTTCCGTCCAAAGCACGATATAACGAAAAGCCGGATCCTTTTCAATAACCAGTCTGTCCGATTCATCGAAGCCGGCTTCCACTTCATCTGAACGGTCCCGAAACACGACTGCCTCGGCCAGATCGCTCATATCAATCGTTCCGTCAAACGGCTTGATCGCCTGATCATTATAATCGAGATATTGAGTTGCATCCGTCTTCACGTTGACGACTTTATTCGGGATATGGAAATACGGGTGAAAACCGGGATAGATCGGCATGGCATCCGAAGAGAGATTTTTGTAAAGCTGCTGAATCGTCAATCGGCCCTTTTCAAGTCTATAAGTCAGGACAACTTCGAAGTCAAAGGGAAACGATTGTTTGGTTTCCTTGTTGCTAAAAAAAGAAACGGACAGTTCCGCATGCCGCTCATCGGCAGCTTGACCCGCAACCGTCCACGGCCGGGTCCTCGCCAGTCCGTGATTCGCCATTTCATAGACGGTTCCGTTCCATTCGTAGCGGCCGTCCGTTAACTGGCCGCCCATCGGAAATAGAACCGGAATACCGCCGCGGACATTTTTGGTCCGATCAAAAAGCGTCTGTTCATTCAAAAACAGCACATCTTTACCTAATGTGTGAAAAGCAGTCACGATTGCCCCGCGTTCCGGGCAGACATCCGCATAGGCACCTTCTCCGGAAAGCCGGATGAAGCTCAATCCGCCTTTTTTGTACTGGGTGATCTCATACATGTTTTTATCCCCTTTTCTTTTGCCTGTTCGGCGTTTGACAGATAGAAAAGCCGATTCCGCGCCAAACCTTCAATCAGCCGCCTGCACCGAAAAAGTTCAAATCGGTAAAAGATTTTCCCGAAACGGCACGGACTGACTATTTAATGATCTTTACAAATTTCTCATAATACGCAACAAACTGAGGATCAATCGACGGATCGGTAATGATCGCAGTCAGGTTCCGGACATCATATAAATTATGGAACGCTTCAACGCCGAATTTTGTGCTGTCCGCTAAGATATAGGTTTCTCCGGCATTATCGAGAATAATCTTTTGAGCGGTTCCTTCTTCCTCATTAGCGGTCGTAACACTCGTCTTCACGATACCGTTTGTTCCGATAAACGCCTTATTGACATTAAACTCGTGAAGCATTTTGTTTGTAAAATAGCCGACGAAGGTTTCGGTTCTGGAGCGGTATCGGCCGCCGACCAGAATGATCTCAAAGCGGGGAAAATCATTTTTAAATTGCTCAAAGACGGTCACCGAATTCGTTACGATATCCACATGTTCATAGCGCTCTTTATCAAGAAATTCATAGATAAAACCGGCGGTGGTGCCCGGTCCGATAAAAACGACGTCATTATTTTGAATCAGGTCCGCGCAGTGCTTGGCAATAAACCGTTTCTTATCAACGTTGATCGTCTGTTTTTGAAGATGCGACAATTCCTTATAATCATTGTCCTGTTTTTTTCTTGCTCCGCCATGAACGCGGACCAGCATGTCTCTTTCCTCAAGATCGCTCAAATCCCGTCGTACGGTCATCTCGGTCACCTTTAATTTTTTCGCCAGATCCGATACACGCACGATACGATTGAGTTCAATCTCTTTTAAAATTTTATGATAGCGCTCTTCTCTCAACATGGTATTCACACTTCCCCCAGCATACGACATGCATGACTTTGTCAGATAAACTGCATCGGCTTTTAAAAATGGCCGGCCTGAAATTCATTCGACGGTAATCCGCTCTTTCCCGCCATATGTTTCGTACCACGGCGTGGCACTCTCGGCAAGGACGGCATTCAATGCTTCGATATTCTTTCTGCCCTGTGTCCGCAGCCATTCGGCGGCTTTCTCCTCTCCTCCTTCCCCGTAGGCTTTTACCCCCTCGCGCCACGTTGCCCGGCCGCACAGCACGCCATTGAATCTTGATCCGGCCTCACGGGCGAAGCGCAGCGTGCGCTGGAACAATTCCGCCGAAACGCCGGCACTCAGCCAGATGTAAGGAACTTTAGCCGCTTCATCGACCTGTCTGAAGTATTCCCCGGCCTGTTCATCTGAATAAACCGCTTCATTTTCGCCGATGCCTTCTACACGGCTCATATCAACCGGAACCTGCAGCTTAAGAACGTCCACGCCATAACGTTCTTCGGAAAATACCTTTACGGCCTCAATAACCTTTTGCGGTTTTATCCGTGCGTAATCCGCCGGGGCGCTCACCTTTTCATCATAAGTGACCAGTTCAAGGAAGAAAGGAATATCTTCCGCCCGGCATTCCGAACCGACGCGCTCAACAAATGCTTTTTTTACATCATTAATTTGTTTGCTGTCGTCTTTATCATAGTAAACCAAGATTTTAGCGGCGTCGCTGTCCTCTTCTTTGATTCGTTTGACCGACCAGTTCGCCAGAAGATCGGGCAGGCGGCCGGGCGTATGTGCATCATATCCGGTTTTTTCATAAGAAGTGATCAGGCCGCAGTGGCGGTCGCGGTTTCTGCCCGCCGGCAAACCGAATTCCGGATCAAGCAGAATGGAGCTGGCATAAGGCGTCAGCTCTTTCGAAATCAGCGTCTTGAAATCTGTCAGCTCTTCAGTCGTCGCACCGCTCCCTTTGGCGGCTCCGATCATTTTTCTCAGAGATCCGCGCTGATCAATGGCTAACGCCGCAATAATCCCGTTCTTGTCTGAAAGTCTTTCGAGTGCTCCGAACTTGCCCTTTTGAATGCTTACCATGCCGCAAACCCTCCACATATATTTTAGCTCAAATGACTGCCGCAATGCGATAAAGTTCCTAACTCCGATCCGATTAAGAAACAACAAACTGATAAATTTCCCGACCCGTTTTAAGTGAATCCAGGCGGGACATCTTGTCCTCCGCAGTAAAAAAGGACATGAGATGGGAAAGTATATTTGTCTGGCTGTTTTTTTCATTGTTCAGGATAAAAAAGGCGTAGCGGACCGCAATACTTTTGTCGGGCGCTATCATATTGTGAAAAATGACCTCTTCTTCCAGGCGGGCGATAACAATGCCTTTCCAGTTGCAATAATCAACTTCCGTATGCGGAATAGCAACGTTGGATGAACCGGCCTTCACGACGCCAAGATCAAGCCCTGTCGGGTATTTATTCTCTCTTTCCGTAATGGCTTCAATATATCCCTGATTCACCAGATTCTTCTGCAATAATTTTTCACCGACCGATTGAAACAATGCTTCTTTGCTTTTCACATTTTCAAAGAAGACGAGATCTTCACGAAACAAGCTCTGAATATCCGTACTCACTCTTCTTCTCCCCCTTTTCAGCCGACTGTCCTTATTGCTATTTTTTTCTTAAAAGCTTCGACCTGCGCTTGATCGACATAGCCGGTACGCGCTTCCATGGCATTTAGTGTGCCGAAAGCGGCACCGTAGGCGAGCGCCTCCTCAGGAGCAAGGCCGCGGTCAATACCGTAGGCAAGACCCGCAATCATCGAATCGCCCGACCCGACGGCATTGACCGCCTGAACGGCCGGCGGTTCCGCAATGAACGCACGTCCGTTAAAATACCCGAGAGCGCCTTTCTTGCCGAGCGAGACGACAATAAATCTGACGCCTGTCTCTGCCAGCCGCCGCGCACTGGCGACCAGCCCGGCTTCGCCGGCCGCCTCTTCTCCCATTAAAGCGGCCAGTTCATCCTGATTAGGCTTTATCAGGTAAGGAGATGCCTTAATTCCTGCCTTCAACGATTCCCCGCTCGTATCCAGAAGAAATTTTCTGTTTTTCCTAGCCGCACGTTCGATCAATTGCTGATAAAAGGTCTTTGGCAGCCCCTTGGGCAGACTGCCGGAAGCTGTGACAACCGTCGCCTGATCAAGAAGACGATCGTATTCCCGCAAAAAAGCAGCCGCTTCATCTCCGGAGATGGACGGTCCGTCCTCGAGAATCTCCGTCTGATTCCCTTCATGCATGATCGCCAGGCAGTGCCGCGTGCTGCCTTTGATCGTTACAAAATGATGCGAGACACCTGCATGATCCAGCTCATCGGCTATGAACTCGCCGGTCTTCCCCCCAAGAAAGCCTGCTGCCAGTACCTCTGCGTTTACGCATTTTAAAACACGTGTGACATTCAGTCCTTTTCCCCCTGCAGTTTTGATGACACGGCCGCAGCGATTCACCTGATTAATCGTCAGATGTCCAAGCTGATAGTTCATGTCAATGGCGGGGTTTAACGTCAGCGTTAAAATCATCGCAATTTCTCCTCGAGTCGTATTAAAATAGTCTCTTTAAGTTTCATAATAGTTTTTGCGAATATCCCTTTAGTTCATTTTCCTGCTGGGCCGCCGGATGATGATCGACTTTTCCTGAGACCGTCAATCTCTCAAAGACGGAGAGTGCTTCCGGCGATCCATAACTTCCGCAACGGTCGATCAACGCCTGTTGCGGTTGATAAACCGGGTGTAACTGCTGAAGACCGATTAAGCGCCGACAATGACCGATAAACTCCCCGCGGTGACCGAAAAGCAGCGTCTAACGACCGATAAACTCCCTGTGATGACCGAAAAGCAGCGTCTAACGACCGATAAACTGCTAAACTCCCTGCCACGGTCGGATTCGGTGCGACTTTTCGCTATTTTGGTGCGTCTGTAACCGGATTCGGTGCGACTTTTCGCTATTTTGGTGCGCCTGCAGCCGGATTCGGTGCAACTTTTCGCTATTTCGGTGCGTCTGTAGCTGGATTCGGTGCGACCGCTCCTGTTCGGTGCGCCTGCAGCCGGATTCGGTGCAACTTTTCGCTATTTCGGTGCGTCTGTAACCGGATTCGGTGCAACTTTTCGCTATTTCGGTGCGCCTGCAGTCGGATTCGGTGCGACTTTTCGCTATTTCGGTGCGTCTGCAGCCGGATTCGGTGCGACCGCTCCTGTTCGGTGCGTCTGCAGCCGGATTCGGTGCGACTTCCCGATGTTTCGGTGCGTCTGTAGCCGGATTCGGTGCAACTTTTCGCTATTTCGGTGCGCCTGTAGCCGGATTCGGTGCGACCTCGACCCGATTGGATACATGAGTTGAGAACATCTTATCCCGGCAGCATCGGTACCACAGGCTAGTCGCCTAGATTCATATCCCTGCAGCGATCATGCTGCCTGAAACGGGACGCAGATTTTCTATTTCGGCACGTCCGTTTTAGGAAAAAAACAATCCCTTCCTTTGAAAGGATTGTTTTTTCCTTTTTTCGAATCAGGATGTCTTGCGGGATGAAGATTTCGGCGGCGACAGATACAGGTATACGAATGAAAAAGGCACGGCTAAAAAAAATCCGAACAGACTCATAATCAGCTTGGGAATGAATCCGATCGGAACGGTAAAGCCCGCAGCAAAAAGAACAATACCGATCAGCACGGCCCCTTCAAGCAGAAGCTGCGAGCGTGCGGACAAATATCTGCCTTCTTTGCGCCGTTTGCTGTGGCTGAGCAGGACAACTGCAGGAGAAACCGTCCCAAGCATCATGTAGCACCATCCGTACAGGGAATAGATGCTGCCGGCTTTCAGAAACTCCTGCAGACCCCAGACGACAAAAACGAGGCAAATTCCCAAATAAATGAACTTTAGGCCGTTCGATACTGTTTTCGGCATGTTCTCTGCATCTCCATTTCCATTCATTTTTCCCGTACGGAACCGCCTTACCCGCGATTGGGCCGGCGAGACAGCGTCAGACCGATCACCGCAACGGTTTTACGGTCCCGCCGCCCGGAATCAGTCGTGATAGTAGCCCTCTTCCCATTTCTTTTCGAATTCGTCAAAGAAATGCTCATTGCCTGTCTGTTCAGGTTTCGGACCTTCAAGTGCGTCGATTTTACGGATCAGGGCGTCATGTTCCGCAGTTTTCTCGTACTCCGTCGTGATGAATTTATCGACGATCGCAGTAATCAGATCGACCCCGGTAATATGTCCGCCCACAGCAACGACGTTAGCATTCAGCGCTTTGCGTGCGTAGACGGCTTCCGATACGTCGCGGACAAGGGCGACCCGGGCGCCCGGAACTTTATCGGCGGATGAACTGATTCCGACGCCGGTCCCGCATAGAACCACTCCGAACTTAGCCGCGCCGTTGACGACTTTCTCCGCCGTCTTCTTTCCGTAGATCGGATAATGTGTCCGCAGTCTATCGTACGTACCGTTATCGATGACTTCATAGCCTTCTTCTTTTAAATGCTCTGAAAGCCGCTCCTTAATATCTGTCACAATATGATCATTGCCGATTGAAATGACGGTTTTGGCCATTGTTACTCACTCCTTCAATCATGATAAGATTTATCCGTTCGCGCCGTCAGGCCATTTTGTTGACCATGTCAATTCGCACCATGTGACGGCCGGCATCAAACGGTGCTTCGAGATAGGCTTTGACACAGCTCTTCAGAAGCTCCGGACCAACGACGGCCGTACCGAGGGTAATCATCAGGGCTCCGTTGTGGCGCCGGGTCATTCGCGCCGAGTGCTCGTCGGAAACGTTGGCGCAAATCACATATTTTAATTTGTTGGCCGCCATGAAGGCGTCGGTCCCCCACTTATCAATGACAATCCCGCGCGGAGCCCCCTCGCTCTTATCTTTGCCATTGTCCGTTTCCTTGAGCGTTTCTTTGGCCACCGCTACTGCGACGTCTACAAAATCCTGCCCCTCTTCTGAAAGATCAAGGATTCCATACCCCTCGCTCTTTAATGCTTCGATCAGATCGTCCTTTGCCTGTGCTCCGTCTTTGTCTGCACCGATAATGACTTTCATCAAACTTACCTCCTTAAACCGGAATCACTGATGTTATATAATGTTTGAATTTGTTTACATTAACAACTTAGCACCCATTAATCGCAATGTCAACATGAATATAAAACTATAAAAAATTATTATCAAACTTTAAAAGAAATAAATAGCACAATTTTATATTGACAACGCTTTCGTTTCGTTTTATCTTAAACATGTGCTTTAAAAATCAAACAAACAAGAACATATTAGAACGAGAAGGAGGACTGACACAATGGCCGCCGGTGTTTAATAGAAGATCAGCACTTTTAAAGCTGTTATTCCCGAAGAATCAGGAGATAGGATGGAAAGCCGAAAGTCAGGAAGAGCATTTCCGGATCTTCCCGCATGATCCACGGCGCAACGTGCATCACGCTGTGATTTCGGCTTGTGCGGAAAATCTTTACAAGCCTGCATGAATAAGTCAGTATGCCGCCTGAAGGATCAAAGTCAATCAAAAAAGAACCGGAATAAAGAGGAGGAATTTCAAATGATACACATTTTAACGGCTTGCGGAGCCGGCGTAAACTCAAGTCATCAGATCGCCGACGCTTTGGAATCGGAAATGCACAATCGCGGATATGAGGTCCAGTGTGATGCCGTCATGATCAAGGATGTGACGGAGGAGATGGTTTCCCACTATGATATTCTCGCTCCGATCGTCACGCCCGATCTCGGATTTGAAGTCAGAATCCCGGTGGTCGAATGCGGGCCGATCCTTTACCGCATTCCGGCTATGGCACAGCCTGTTTACGACAAGATGGAAGAAACAATTAAAAGCCTTAATAAAAAATAACCAAACAGATTCTGTTCTTTTTCAATAATTCGGAGGTGAAGATCATTGAATTCGATCATTCATTTTGCCAACAGCATTTTTAACCCAATCATTGCCCTCGGCGCCGCTCCGGTCATGCTGATTGTTTTAACGATAATAGCTCTTATCTTTCGCGTTAAATTCACAAGAGCGTTGGAAGGCGGCATCCGGCTGGCTATTGCCTTAACCGGTATTTCAGCAGTGATCGGCTTGCTGACGACCGCTTTTTCAACAGCATTGACCGAGTTTGTCAAATCCACGGGCATTCAACTAAGTATCACAGACGTCGGCTGGGCCCCGCTGGCAACGATCACATGGGGATCCCCGTACACGCTGTTTTTTCTGCTTATCCTTGTCTGCCTCAATATTGTCATGATTCTTCTGAATCGGACCAATACACTGGATGTCGATATTTTCGACGTCTGGCATTCGGCTTTTGTCGGTCTGTTATGTATTTTCTCCGGCGCTAATCTGCTCATCGCTACGCTGCTAGTCCTGATGATCGGTGTCCTGAAGATCATCAACTCCGACCTGATGAAGCCGACATTTAACGACTTGCTGCATAACGACAATAACCCGATGACGACGACGCATATGAACTATATGATGAATCCGACCATTATGGTATTAAATAAAATATTCGATGTCATTTTTCCATGGCTCGATAAATTCGATTTCGATGCAGCCAAACTGAATAAAAAAATCGGTTTCTGGGGCAGCAATTTTTCGATCGGCATCTATCTGGGCGTGTTTATCGGATTAATGTCGCATCAGGACCCTAAGGCTATTTTCACGCTGGCGTTTACGGCCGGCACGTGTCTGGAACTGTTTTCGCAAATCGGCAACTGGTTTATCAAAGCCGTCGAGCCATTATCGCAAGGCATCTCAAATGTAGCAACCAAATATTTGAAAGGCCGAAAATTCAATGTCGGACTGGACTGGCCGTTCGTCGCCGGCCGTGCGGAAATTTGGGCGGCAGCCAATGTTCTGGCTCCGATCATGCTGGGTGAAGCGCTGATTCTGCCCGGCAACCACCTCCTCCCGCTCGGCGGCATCATCGCCATGGGCGTCACGCCGGCACTGCTGGTTGTTACACGCGGAAAAATTATCCGGATGATTGTCATCGGCGCTCTTGAACTGCCGATATTCCTCTGGGCTGGCACGCTGGCCGCACCTTTTGTCACGCATACGGCTAAAATAGTCGGCGCCTTCCCGTCCGGAGTTCCGAAAGGCCAGTTGATTTCCCAGACGACCATGGAAGGTCCGATTGAAAAATTCCTGGCTTATCTGGTCGGCCACGCAACGTCTCAGGCGGGCATGTACATTGTCTATGCTCTGCTCGCGATCGCCGGTTATATTTTGCTCTTTACCTGGTATGCTTTCCAGATGAAGAAACGGAACAGAGCTTATGCTGAAGCGGCAGCAAATAAATAAAAGATCGGAAAAAGAAGAGAGTCGGAACAAAGTCAAATGACGATTTTGTTTCGGCTTTTTTTTTACATCAGGAGCGGCCTGAGTGATGGATAAAAGAATCATGGCCGCATTCTTCCGCCGATTTGAGGGCATGTCCGTCCTGATCCGTACACCAGGATTGCGATTGAAAAGCCAGAAAGATCGCGGCCCATCTTTGCTCCCGTTCGAAATAAATGAGAAGGCCTCCGTCCTGCCATGTCCCGTCATCCTTTTTATATTTTTCAACATTTCCCTGATTCATATGAATATCATGAATGCCGTTGCCGGGAGAAAAACCGAAATACGGATCCGTTTGATTGAGCTCGGGACCCCATCGATCGCCGAATGCGTAAATGATCGCCCGTTTATCCATTGCTTCTTTGATATAATCTTGAATTTTTTCGTTTAAATCGTTATCGGAACCTCCTGCATCGGCCGGAAGAGGAATCATTTGTCCCGGATCAAATAAGTTTCCCCTTATAAAGTCAAGCCCAATATCCGGATGATTCTGTCTGATCGATGTAAAACCGGATTCCAGAGCAGATAAACGGGCCGTTTCTTCTGCACGGAAGTCGTTCGTTGCAAAATATAAGACCTTCGAAGGGTCGGTCTGCGATTTAATATTGACAGCGACACGATACTCAGTCCCTTCTCCATCTTTGATCAGGATCTGGTAGTGGGACTTGTCCTCCGCTGCCTTTATCGTACCGGCCGCTTCGCCCTTAAGAACCCCGTAATTTTTTAACGGCAAATGCTATCATCTCCTCATTATAAAGGTATGATCCTCACCTTCTCTTATTCTCATTACTTTGATTTTACTGTCCTTTACCGGCATTTGCTACCTGCAATTATGAAAAAGACAGATCAGGAGAAGACCGTTTGACGAGCGTGGTGAAGGGACTCTGGAAGCCTTAAAATAGGAGGATACCAAACGTAAAACGCCTGCAGCTCTAAAAAATCAGCAATAAATAAGGGAAGCCGTCTTCCCTGCCCCCCTTATCATTCTATTTCGCTGTGGTTGTTCCGATAGGACGGAATCTGCACCCGATTTTCGCCGGACCGGACTCGGATAACGCCGTAATAGTTTATAAAGCCTGCTTTTCCTGGATCATGTTTTCCTGCTTCTTTAATTGCTCCGTTAACCAGCCGCTTTTAATGCCCCAGATATAGAATCCGATGCTAAATGCGGCAATAACAAGAAAATCATAGCCAAACGGGATAATATTCAGCCCGCCGAATTTGCTGCTGCCGATCCAGGACATGATCAGCATGAAAGCAAGATAGACAATCAGCCAGGTTCCCGCTTTAAGGTCGCGCTTAAAGCCCTCGAAATGCGCCTTCGCCTGATAATAGAAATAAACGGGCAGTCCGATGAGAATGATCAGCGTCACTTTCCCTGTCAGCGGCCACGTCGCCCAGTAATAAATCATAGAGGCCGAAATGAAGGCGATCGGAGCAATGATCGGCATACCCTTTATGTGAAAAGAATGGTTGCTGTCTTCATCAAGGTGCCTGAATACCATGACGCAGATCGGTCCCGTGACATAAGAAATGAGCGTTGCCACTGAAATAACGCCAGCCAGAGTGCCCCATCCGCGAAACATAAAGAGGAAAAAATACGAGACAGCAAGATTCAGCCACATCGCTGCGCGCGGAACGCCGACGGTCCCGTTCACGCGGCCGAACACCCGGGGAAAGAATCCGTTGCGTTCCATTCCATAGATCATACGGGCGGTAGTTGCCGTGTAGGTGATGCCGGTCCCCGACGGCGAAACAAAAGCGTCTGCAAATAAAAGAAGTACGAGCCAGTTTAGGCCTAAAGCCATGGCCAGGTCCGCAAACGGTGAGCTGAGATTTAAATGGGACCATCCCGACTGCAGCATCCCCGGCGCCACGCCGCCGATAAAGGTGACCTGAAGCAGGATATAGATCACGCCGGCCATGAGAATCGAACTGATGACTGCAATCGGGATCGAGCGGCCGGGATTCTTCGCTTCCCCGGCCAGATTTATCGGACTCTGAAATCCGTTAAAGGCAAAGACAATGCCGGAGGTGGCAACGGCCGTCAGGACACCGGACCAGCCGTTCGGCATAAATCCGCCCTGTGCCGGCGCGACAAAATTATGAGCATGAAAACCTGCAAACAGAATGCCGATAATCGTTGCCGACGGAATAATAAATTTAAAAACGGTAATCGCCGCATTCACCCGCGCAAATAAACGGACCGTAAAATAATTTAAAAGAAAATAGACAAAAACGAGGGCTGCGGCAATGCACAGCCCGGGCAGAGTCAGTTCGGAGCCGTTATAGAGACGATGGGCCCAGGCAAAGTTCCATGAACTGAGGTATTGAGCCGAAGCGACGGCTTCAACGGGAATTACGGATACAATAGCAATCCAGTTGGCCCATCCGGAAATAAAACCGACCAGTGAACCGTGCGAAAACTGGCCGTATCTGACCATTCCGCCCGCTGTAGGAAATAAGGATCCCAGCTCGGCAAAAGTCAGACCTATGAACAATATCAGTACCATCCCGATGATCCACGAATAAACAGCGGCCGGACCGGCTACACTGGCTGCTTTCCAGGATCCGAAAAGCCAGCCGGAACCGATGATAGAACCCAGCCCGGTCATAGTCAGAGCAAAGGTAGATATCTCACGGCGCATTTTGTTTTTCATCTTACGTCCACACCTTTTGTTTATTATATCTCTTTTCCTTTGAACAGAAATATTGCGTCAAACGTCATCCGGGTCATATCGTCAATGAAAACTCATTTTTTTTAGACCATTTAAACAGTTTAACATTTTTCTGTTAAATCGTCATCAAATCTTTCCATCGCCTGACGATAGCGAAACAGTCCTTTTGCGGTTCACGGCGGCGCTTGAGGACGGACCATCCCGTTTTATATTTTTCTTTCTGTCTCAGCGATTTATAAACTGGCGCTCTCGCGGCCGAATCCGTGCAGGAGTGAATACAATGACGAAAAACGAACAAAATAGTTAATATGAAACGACAAGCAGGAGTTTAAGATGGAGAAAATCAGTAAGCACCAGTTGTTCGTCCTGGTGATGATGGAGCAGATTGGAAGCACCAATCTGTGGGCATTGGGTATAGATGCCAAGCGGGATGCATGGATCGTTATCTTACTTTCCATGCTGCCCGGATGTGCGCTGATATGGGTCTTTACCGAACTGCAGAAACACTTCCCAAATGACAATACTGCCGAACTGACCATGACACTGCTCGGAAAAATAATCGGCTGGCCGTTAGGCCTGTTTTATGCTTTTTTAGATATCTTTAATTCGACAAGGAATGCCGGCGAATTTACCGATCTTCTCAATATGACATTTCTTCAAAACACACCCTCGGCCGCCATCATTTTTATCTTTCTGATCACCATTATCTATGTATTATTCATGGGTGTCGAAACATTCGCACGTTTAACAGAGATTCTTTTGCCTATAACTATCATCTTCATCATTTTAATCTATATTCTGGTCCTGGCTTCCGGAAGGATCGACCTGAAAGAATTGACTCCGGTACTGGAAAACGGCATCACGCCCGTATTAAAGGCGTCCTATCCTGTCGTCGTCAATTTTCCGTTCGGCCTTTCGTTTATCTTCATGCAGTTCTGGCATTTCTCCAACGATCAGAAATCAATCCGTAAAGTTACTCTTTCAGCAGTCATTCTAGCAGGGATTCTCCTGGTGTTCACTCAGATTACGATCGTTTCAACGCTCGGCGCCGATCTCGCCGCCAAGTCGACGATTCCCATTCTTGAAGTTGTCAAGCTGATCAGTATCGGGGACATCATTACCAATCTTGACGCTCTCGGAATCCTATTAATTTTTATCGGCGGTTTTTATATGACGATTATCCATGTCCTGTCATCGGCCATGATCCTGGCAAGCCTGTTTAAAATGAACGATTACAGATGGCTGCTGATTCCCATCAGTGCCTTTATCTTCTGGTATTCGGGCGTATACGAGCCCAATTACCCGTTCCACGTAAAATATCTGGTCATACAGGGTTTCCAGCAATACATTCCTTTTTATAACGCCATCCCGATCCTGCTGCTGCTTATTTACTGGTTTAAAAAATACGCACGGACATAGGGGAAACAGACTCGGCTTCTATTCCGGGGGGAGATATGATGCTTCAGATCATTCAGCGGCTGATTCAGGGGACGCTTCAATACGGCATAGGGCAGGCAATCATTGCTTTCGGAGCATGGATGTATGTACTCATTCTGTTTCTTATTGCCGCTTACTACGCTTTTTTATGCTTGATAAAGTTTTTTTTCCATCATTGACAACCGGGCCGGATGCGGCGGGATTCGGCCAAGAGGCTTACAGATTGTATTCATGGCCGGACATCCATTGCAGCCTGTCCAAAAAGCCGGGAGGACACGGCTTGCACTAAGGTGACGTGTCCCTGAGGAAGCTGAAGTCTTATTTTCCCTCTAAAGGAGCCAGCTGCAGGCCTGTCTGTTTTATTTCGGTTTCAACTTGAATGCTGAAAGGCTCATCGGGAAAGTAGGCCGTCCATTGATCCTTCACCCGCTTCCAGCGCGAGGGATATTTTTCTTCATAGGCGCGGCCGAAGCCGACAATATCGCTTTTATAAACTTTCTGCGCTTTGAATAACACCGATCGGACGTCTCTTCGAATAGATGCCTTGAACTCGCGGTTGATCATCTCCAGCTTTTTCTGATCTGAAACGTCGGTGGCATCATTGACTTCCGAAATATTCCCTTCCGCTTTAATCTGAATATTGAACGTTGTTTTTCCTTTTGAGATAACCGGGTTTATTTGCACGTCGGCTTTTTTCAGTTCAATGCCCGTATATTTATTTTTTTCTGTAAGCGAGGGAACATAAATACAGCCGCTCTTCTTCGCATTGACTAAATAATTCAGCCCTCTTGTGTCTCCATTATTTAAATACCCGACTAACTTATCCTTTTTAAAAACGGCCGTCCCGGAAAAGATCAGCCCCTGTTTCCATTCGGGCCGATTATCCGGCGCGGCAATGCTTCTTTCACTCTGAGTGGCAAATACCCCGGCCACAGGGTTCGATCCTTCGCCCGACATCTTATTGATAAACCCGATGGTATCCGTCACCGTCACGTTTAAATTTGCATTCTGCGTTTTAATAATCCCGTCCATATAGGAGGCCTGAACCGTTTCAATTCCATGTTTAACTTCGACCACCCTGCTGATTTCATCCCGTGTCACAATAAGCCAAGTCGTATGTCTTATTTGGTGTGTTCTGGAGATATAATCCAGAAGATCGCTAATTCCGGCGCGCGCCTCTTTCTCCCCCACAACGATGACCTTCAGGTGAGAAAAAAAGAACTTTCTGTCCAGTTTCTTATTGGCTTCTTTGATCGCATCAAACATAGTCCTGCCCGAGGATACGACGACGTCATAAGGCGATTCCTGACTGCCTCCCTGCGGCCTGTTCAGCGCGCTCGGCCGGATAACCTGAATCGCTAAATGTATCTCCCCGGTCTGAACGTCCTTATCGACTCCCATCGCCATGACAATGGCCAACTCATTCAGTTCCCTTTTGTCCCAGCACCCGGTCAGAGTCAATAACGCAAAAACAGTTATTAGAACGGCTGCACCTGTTTTTTTAAACAAAGGCTTCCCCTCCTCATTTTCTGCGCGGGCCGGGCTTCTGGAGATCAGCCTGGCGTTCGGAGCGTTTCCAGGTGATCGACTGCGGCCGCCGCTTCATCATCCATGTAGGAAGCCTTAAGAATGTATCGTCCCTCAGTTCATTCCAGAATACCGGAGCAAAGGGCGTCATAAAGGGAGTCCCGAAACTTCTGAGCGAGCAGAGATGAGCGAGGAGACAGATTAATCCGATCACCACTCCGTATAAGCCGAAAGATCCGCCCAAAAGAATCAGAAAATATCTGAAAAGAACGATCGCATTATATATTGCCGGAAGCATCATGCCGGCAAGCCCTGACAGAGCCGTAATAATGACCATCGGAGCACTGATGATACCGGCAGTCACGGCCGCATCCCCCATCACCAGCGTGCCCACGATCGTTACCGCCGTCCCGGCCGCCCGGGGCATCCGGATACCCGATTCTCTGATCAGCAGAAAGATTGTCTCACTGATCAGAGCTTCAATGATCACCGGAAAAGGAATACCCTCCCGGGCGGCCGTCAGCTTAACCAGAAGGATGGTTGGAATCATTTCCTGGTGAAAAGTTGTGACGGCAACATACAAAGCCGGCAACGTTAAAGTAATGGCAAATCCGACAAAGCGGACGAGCCGTGTAATGTTGGCGTTGAACACCCGCGAGTAGTAGTCGTCGGGAACCTGAAAAGCCTCAATCAGCAGATACGGAACGGTGAGTACCACCGGCGTCCCGCTGCATAGAATCGCAACCCTGCCCTCAAGCAGTTTGGCGGCGACCTTATCCGGCCTTTCGCTGTTGCCGATAGTCGCAAAAGGCGAAAAAACACTGTCTTCAATCAACTGTTCAATGTAGCCGGATTCCATCACCGAATCAATGTCAATACGATGTAAACGTCTTCTGACCTCTTCGACGATCCGATTGTTGGCTATGCCTCGAATGTAGGCAATACAGATGTCGGTATGTGTCTGTTTCCCCAGCACAAGGGGCTCGAATGTCAGATTGGGATTCTTAATGATCCGCCGCAGCATCGACGTATTGGTCCGAAGAGTCTCTACAAACGCTTCGTGCGAGCCGCGGATGACAATCTCATTGGATGCCTCTTCGACCGCTCTTCTTTCGCCGCCCCTCGTGCTGATCGAAAGCCCGGCATCACTCCCGTCAATCAGCAGACAGGTATTGCCGGACAGTACGCTCTCGACGGCCTCGTTAAAATCATGGACTTCTTCGGCATTGTTAATCGTAAGCAGATGTTTTTTAATTTCATTGAACTGATCTCTTCCTTCGATCCGTCTGCCTTCCGCATCGATGATATGAATATCCACCATTAATGATTTGACGATGCTGTCAAGTATCAATTTTTGATCGCCCAGGCCGTCAATAAAGAAGACGAGCGCTTTTATCTGTTTTCTTACGCCAAAGTAAAACTCTCTGAAAATTAAATCGTCACTGTCTCCAAACACTTTTTTCAGCTCGGAAGTATTCCTGTCTAAAGACTTGCTTAACGGATAAGTTGTATCTGCGTAAACCGGTCTTGCAGATCCGGCCTTTTGCTTTGTTTTTTGATTTCGGAAGTAGTTTTTGATAATTTTAAACATTTGCTCACCCTAACGTTCCGGCTGTTTTTCACTTTAGTATGAGCATTTAAAGCTTTTTTATGATTTTATGAATAGATGTCGGTCATTTTCACCGTTAAAGAGGGCGTCCCGCAGTCGAAACACAGTCGACGGGACGCCCTTGTGATGAAGCAGGAACCGGCAGCTCCTTTTCAGGTGCGGTTCGTTCATTCTCCTGCCGGGCCGTGAGACGATGATCGACTTTTCCTGAGATCGCCAATCAAAAGACGGAGAGCGTTCCGCAATCCATAAACTTTCGCGATGGTCGATAAACTTCCCGGCGCGGTTAATAAACCGGACATATCTGCTGAAGACCGATTAAGCGCTGGCGACGACCGATAAACAGCTACTAACGGTCGATAACTCGGACGTAACGACCGATAACTGCTAAATTGCCTGCATGGTCAATAACGGACTGAAATCCGATCGATACAGCCAGGCGGCCGGCCCAGTACCGGCCTCGTCCCGAAAAATTTACTAATCGGCCTGAAACAATCAGCTATCGCCCTAAAATGGCTGCGATTCACCCTATTCCGGCGGAGTATCGCCCCGTCAAAGTTTTTCACCCCGAAAAAAGGATGAAGCGCCCTGAAACAGCGAGCGATCGCCCTAAAATGGCCGCGATTCGCCCTATTCCGGCGGAGTATCGCCCCGTCAAGAGTTTTTCACCCCGAAAAAAGGATGAAACAGCGAGCGATCGCCCTAGAATGGCCGCGATTCGCCCTATTCCGGCGGAGTACCGCCCCGTCAAGAGTTTTTCACCCCGAAAAAAGGATGAAGCAGCGAACGATCGCCGGCGTTTTTGTGCCGCGGTTCCGATTGGATACATAAGTTGAGGGGATACCCCCATTTTCCGTTACAGGGTGTTACTATCCGGCATCGAAATCCGCTTTTTCTAAGTTGGTACGCCGCTTGTGCCGTGCCATTCCGCTTTGTTTTTATTATTTGCGTGATCATATTGCTATTGCCGAAAAGAAGAAAACAAATGCCGCTGCGAAATTTGCCCGCAGCGCAGTCCCGAGGAGCAGGCCGAGACCAATCGCTAAAATGCCGAGAGAATAAGAACCGGCAATGTACATGATAAATGCTTTACTTTTCTTTCTGCGGACCAGCTCAATATTTTCAAGATTAAACGTTGAAAATGTAGTGTATGTGCCGATGAATCCCGTTCCCAAAAGAAGTGCAAGACGAGGATCGGGGCCTAAGCCCGTCACGAAGCCAAGGAATAAGGCGCCTGACATATTGACAACAAATGTTGCCAGCGGAAAAGTATGGATCCATTTTCTTTTAATCCAGTTCGAGAGTAAGACACGGGCCAGGGCGCCGAAAGAAGCGCCTATGGCGACCATGAGAAAATCAATGAACATTTTTTATTCGTCTCTTTCTTGGAATCAGGAATTGCCGGAGTGCCCGATCGCTTCGAAGTTCTCCGTGCCTCGACGGAATCTTTTCTTCCTTAAAAATAAAAAGATCTGCCCTAAAACCGCCTTCTTTCCAGGCTTTAAGACAGACGTCATCAACTGCAGTACGCAGCATTTAACGACAAACGGCATCGCCTATCCATTCTTTTTAAGAAGATAGCATATCCGGGGGGCAAAAGCAATTATTTATCCAATATTTGACGGCCGCCACGGAAAAAAATTTCAGTCTGAGTGTGCGCCGCCCGGCGGCTTCATCTCATTAAAGCCAATGAACCCATAGGATCCCACGGTTTCAATTCAATCGGTGTTTGATCAAGAGCTGCCCGCAGTTCTTTGGAAAGATATTTCTTATTAATGACCACTTGATACGTGTACTCATCCATCCAGCGATCACTCATCACAAAATAGCCTTTATAGCCGGAGTCCTCGCCCCAGCTGTTTTCCACTTTCCATCGGTTCGGCCTGCCGTTGATCAGATTGACTCCGGTCAGGACCATGGCGTGTGTCAGCCGGCTTTCCATGTAATCCAGTCGTTCCGATTTGTTTAAAGCAAACGGAATGCCGAAAGTTGACGTAAAATCATACAGTTCCGTATCCAGAATCCCTTCTTTGCGATCCGAATAACGAACGACGTCACTTCCGAACCAAACCGGTTCCTGATCCTGGAGCTGGCTGACAGCCAGTTGCTTCAGCGTTTCCATTTCAACATTCAGATAACGGATCGGCTGGCCGCCGATCACATTGCCGAGATACTGGACCGTATAAGTTTTTCCGAAATACTTATCCTCAGTCGGCGCATTAATAATGCTGACATAGTCCTCTAAATGAATACCGATGTACTTGGTGAAGAAATCCTGAGGGGTCAGATCGCTGTCCCTGTGAAAATTATTTTTTTCATCTCTGTATTCAAAAGTAAATTGCCGCGGGGGTTCGCCCAATGAATAGGCAAGAATGGTATAAATGTCTCCAATCATTTTTTCTTTAACGCTTCTCAGATCTTCGGCCGGATCGGCCGTTTTATGGAGAGATCTCAGCCGAAACGCACATTCTCTCAGCTTCTCGTCCAGCACGGCGTTCAGGTCCTTTGACCGGCTGCTTTGATAGGTTTCCGGCATGATTTGTTTCGGAACAATCCCGTATTTCCGGATCAAGGCAACGAGCATGTCCCACTGGCCGCCGTCTTGCTGAGGGGCTGTCAGCAGCCAGGAAAGAAGCCTTCCGTTCAGAGGTTCGTCCAGAGTCTTGAGAATGCTTTCCAGAAAATAGTTGGATTTCTCCAGCTTATCCCAGAACATGATATAACTCTGCGATAGTTCAAAATCCTTCAGATTGAATCGTGCGTTCATTTTGCGGCGGAATGTATTCAGTGCCGCAAAAATCCAGCATCGGCCGCTCTGTTTTTGGTTGGCCGCTTTTTCTGTTTTCAGTTCATCCGAAAAAACCGGATTCATGGCGACAACCGATTCATTTCTTTGAGCAACCGCAAAAATTCCTTTGGACATGATCGCATTTTTTTGAGGCGTGTTCTTCGTCTTCTCATAAATTCGATTTGAATAGCGTTCGAGCATTTTTTCCGATATTGCGCTGGCCTGATCAGATACGGTATTTGTCATTTGGCGATTTCCCCTTTCTTGTACGTATTATGGTCCATATTCGGGGGATTACTCAGACAAAAAAACCGTAAAGACCGGTTTCAATTATTTTCCATCTGCATTGTGCCGTTCTTACCGGCTCCGGCAGCAAAACGGGCAAAAACCTATGAATTACGTTGTTTCGGATGCGGTTGCCGATTTCCCAGGCTCAGGATCGTTTCGGCCGGACCGCTCTGCCTTTTCTCCGGATGCTTTAAGTACTCGATTCATCTTTATATAGGGGCCGATCAATACGAGCAGTGCACCCAGCCAGGCAAGCGGGTTGGCCATGCTCGCTCCTGTAAAGCCCCATTCCCTGACCAGAAAAATACCGGCGACCGACCGCATCAGCAGCTCGACAAAGCCGGCGAGTGTCGGAGCCAGACTGCGGCCGAGGCCCTGCAGTGTATAACGGATAATGAACAGCAGTGAGAGCAGCGTGTACATGCTGCTATTGCATAAGAAGTAGATCTGTGCAAGCTGTGTCACAACCGGCTGCCGGGCACCGACAAAAAGCCGGCACAGCGGTACACCGAAAAGGATCATCAGCGCTCCCATCAGGACACTTAATGCGCAGGAGAACCCCATCGTTTGCCGGACCCCTTTGCGGATACGGTCATAGCGGCGCGCACCGAAATTCTGTGCGGCAAATGTTGCCATCGTGATCCCGAAGGAAAGGGTCAGCTGGGTGGCGAGAAAATCAATCCGGCCCGCAGCCGTATAGGCAGCGACTGCATCCGATCCGAGTGTATTCAGCATAATCTGGACAATCACCGCGCCGATCGAGATCACGGAAGTCTGAAAACCCATCGGCAGCCCGAGTTGCAGATGCTGACTGATCTGACCGCGGTTATAAGAAAATGCGCGCCTGGAGAGGACGAGTATCGGCACATAACGTTTTATGTAAATAAGGCACAAAACAGCGGAAAACCCTTGTGCAACGACCGAAGCAAGGCCGGCTCCCGCTACTCCCAGCCGGCAATAAATGATGAAAATGAAGTCGAATAGAATATTAACCACACAGGCGAGAGCCAGAAAAATCAGCGGCACACGGCTGTCGCCGAGTGCCCTCAGCGTGTTGTTGAAAAGGTTGTAGAGCACCGTTGCCGTGATTCCCCAGAAGCAAACGACAATGAATTTCTGCGCATCGTCAATGATATCGGCAGGCGTTCTCATCAGCACCAGGATCGGCCGTGTGAAAATCACCCCCAGCACGGTCAGGAGAACAGAAACGGCCAGGCTGATGAGCAAATTGACGGCGAAGCTCTTTTTCACGCCCTTATAATCGTGCGCGCCGTACCGCTGTGCGGTAATAATCGTCAGACCGGCGGTCATCCCCTGAGCAAAACCGATGACCAGAGCAAACAGGCTGTCCGTGGCGCCGACCGCGGCAAGCGCGTGCACACTGATGGTCCTTCCGACAATCAGTGTATCGGCGACGTTGTACAGCTGCTGAAACAAATTGCCGATAAACAGCGGAATCGTAAAAATAATGATTTTTTTTATCGGACTGCCGGTCGTTAAATCCCACATGGCGACATACCCCCTGCGCAAACGATAAATACATGATACACCACGTCCGCAATCCAAAGCCAGCAGCGGCCTGTACCGGCGAACCTGACTGAAGCTCTCCGGACAGGCGCGCAGCACCTGTCTTCAAATATTTTGCAATTTATCTCTTTTTTTTTAATCGATAAATTGCAATAATTAATAAGCAGAAGCTTTTAAATGAGCCGTCGGCAATCGTTTCCCCACGCTGTCAGATCCGGCAATTGCAGCATTCATTCACATGTAATGATCATAGGCTCCACTGTTCAACCGGAAGCTCCAACTGGGTTCCTGCCGATGCGTTTATCCTCACGGCAGCCGCAAGCAGGGCAACAGGCAGCTGTCGGCGGCCGATTTGAGAATGTTTCGTGCAGCATGTTATATTGATTTTGATAGAAAAAAATAATATTTTGGAGCCAGGATGAAACGGGGGTGGCAGAATCAGATAAAAAAACAGCGAAATAGTGTAGAATAGTTACATCTGTTGCAGAGCCCATCTAAGTTCAGTGCCGGAAAAGCGTCAGCCGGCCGGAAGCAGCAAACAGCACCCTGTTCCGCGGTAAAACGGTCGTCATTCAGGAATCTCCCTTTGTTGCGGGCGCCCCTATTGTCCGGAAATAAACCGGGGGGTTCTGTCTTTTCCCTTTCTTGCATTTTATTTTACGATCTCTATTATAGAAAAGAGAAACGAACGTTGTGAAATTCATAACACTTTTCAATAATTTATTTGTTTTCTTGATCATCTCTGTTATAAATACGGTTATTTCGATAGCGCTCCCCATTTCCCTATTTCATTATGACAGCTGGCTTTTCAGAGAAAGAAACTGGGAAAAAAACGGGGCTGTCTATCAGGGCTGTCTGGGCGTGAAAAAGTGGAAGAACCTATTGCCGGAACTCAGCGATTTTTTAGCGTTCCTTTTTCCAAAAAAGAAAATAAGGCAATACAGTCCTGATTATTTATACAGATTTGTTTTAGAGACCTGCCGTGCCGAACTTGCCCACTGGTGCATTATTATCAGCTCGTTTATTTTTATAATATGGAACGGCACCGGCATGTCCGTCTTAATGATTTCTTTAGCTGTCGTATTAAATCTCCCGTACATCATCATACAGCGTTATAACCGGCCCAGGATTCTAAATATCCTTGCCAACAAAAAGAACAAAAGAATGATAAAAAATGATTCCATCCAGGATATATAAAGGAGAAGTTTGCTGTGACTAAGATTCTGTTTATTTCATCGGAAAAAACAGGCGGCGGACATAAAAGTATCACAAAAGCGCTGATCGAACAACTTGTGCTCCTTTCCCCGGATATGCAGTTTACAGTCATTGACGGATTTAAGCTTGGCAACTGGCTTCTCCGTTTTCCCAGCCGCATTTACGACTTTTTAGCGGTTGAAATTCCCGCCTTGTGGGGATTTTTCTATCGGCTGAGCAATCCGTTTAAAGCACTTGTCAATCAGGCCGTTGCCCAGAACATCAGAAAATCTCTATTGGAGCAGATCCAGGCTTTTCATCCTGATTTAATCGTATCCGACCATGACATTTTTGTCGGTTCGATCATAAAAGTTTTAAAGCGGGCTGATTTGGATATACCGGTGATCTCATTGATTGCCGATCTGGACAATGTCACAAATCTCTGGGTGGATAAAGATGCAAAATATATCATCTGCCCCTCCGAAGAGGTGAAACAAAGTATGCTGAAAGAAGGCATTGCCGAAGATCATTTGTATCTGACTGGTTTTCCGGTCCGCAGTGCCTTCTGTGACCTAAATCTTCCTGAACCTCACTGGCATCGTAAAAACAAAGAATATGTTTCCGTTCTTCTGATCAGCGGCAGTCAGGGATCGACTCAGGTGCTGAAAATAGCCAATACGTTGTTAAAATATGAAAACATCCGCGTAACGATTATTGCCGGCCATAACACGGCTTTAAAAAAATTCATGGAGAAATATTTGTCAAAGTACATTGGAAACAGAGTGACGATCTACGGATTTATCAAAGAAGTCAAAGAGCGGATGATGGAAGCCGATATCCTGATCCTGCGGGCAAGCCCCAACGTATTAATGGAAGCGGTCAATCTGTGCAAACCCGTCATCATAACCGGGGCACTGAGGGGACAGGAAGAGAAAAATCCTCAGTTCGTGCTAAAACACCATTTAGGCGTCTATTGCCCGGACATCGGAAAACTTCCGGACACGATGACATCACTATTGGAAAACGATGGCGAAAAGCTGATTCAAATCTCTAAAAATCAGTATCGGTTCAGAAAACCGGAAGCTGCCCGCGATATCACTAAATTACTCATTCAAACAGCGAAAGAAAACAATGAATCGCGTGATCGCCCAATCGCCTGAGCGTGCGGCTTCTCCTTTTTGCCCCGTGTCGTATGAATCGAATCCACGATGTTCCTGCCGCTTTTGTCGGTCCCGGCACATCTCCGGCTGAGCCGTACCGGATGATCGACGGCAACTTATCTGATTTTCCGGCAGATCATTAGATAATTTTTCTGATGTTATAAAAACAATTGAAAGACTGTGAGCAGAGGCAGAAACGTCCCGCTCAGGACGTCTCTCGCCGTAATCTTTTTTTCATAAGCTTTCGCTTTGTGTACTATAATCAATACTAGAGATGAAAATTAAAGCCAGTTGTTTCGAACCGATCCATCCATCGCAAAAACAAGGTTTCACCAGGGAGCAGTTGAATGTCAACAAAGACAAAGCTCAAATTAATAGTAGGTATTGTTGTCACTATTTTGATTATTGATTATACATTCAGAGCACTCGGCCGCCTGGATCTGAACCATTTATTGGATATAAAAATCAATTGGTTTCTTGCCTTTGTTTCGGTTGTCATCAACATATTTTCCAATTATGCGCGCAGTCTGGGCTATACTCTGGGTATCGACCCGAACATTAATCGCATGACCGCTTTCCAAATCGTCGGGATCGGACACGCTGCCAACATGGTCCTGCCGCTGCATATCGGTGACGGATTACGCTTCGCTTTTTTCCCGGGCGATTACAGTCCGCTGCGCCGGACAAAATTGGTGATCATACCGAGTTTGGCGGATTTTATTGCCATTATAATGTTATCGCTGCTTGCCGTCCCCTTTTCCGGTTTTAGGGATCACAGATTAGTCAGGGCATTATGGATTCTTTTCTTTTTATGTATCCTCTTCATTGTCTTATCTCTGGCCGTTATTTATTTTGTACCTTTATTCCGCAGTTATTTTAATGAATTTCTAAATGTCGGCATGCTGAAAATGATGTATTGGGTCATTTTATCGTGGGTTCTTTTCCTTCTGGCAACATGGCTGGGACTTGTCGCATGCGGATTCCACCTTATTCCGTCCTTACGTATGTCGTTTGCCGTTTTCGCCGCAACAAACATTGTCAACCTCATACCTGCCTCGCCAGGCGCTGTCGGCCTTTTTGAATACGGAGTCATAATCGGCCTTGCGGGGCTGGGAATCGGCGAGAGTGCGGCACTGTCGGCAGGCCTGCTGCTTCACCTGATACAGTATGCTGCGCTGCTTCCGATCGGTGTCGTCCTTTTCATTGTCGCCCTTCGCGGAAAATACGGGAGAACAATCAGAAGCCTGTTGCGCCAGAAATTTTAACTGATGAGCAGCCGCTAGAAAACCTGGCTTCCCCAGGCCTCCGGCGCAGACGAAGCTTTCTGCGGAGGACGGGCCTAGTCTGCAGGATGCGGCACCGCTGTTCTGTGGCTGAGAAAATTCCTTTTTTCATCAGTCCGGTGTGAAGAAACTTTCGATCAGCTTCAGCACAATCTGATCAGAACCAAACGTCCCGGATTAACCATGGGCTGCTGCTACAATAAAATCTTATCGTCTAAAAGACGTAGAGTTCGCCGTTCTGCTCCTTGTTACCGCGAAGAAAACAAGCGGGAAGGCCGAAAAGTCGATAGATGATATCTACAGATAAAAATGTTTGCCGGCACGAATCAGCAGTTTTTTGTTAAAATAAGCGGTCAATTAAAAAAAGCTGTTTACGCATGCAGCCATTTACTGACACGGCTGATGAACAGATTGATTATAGAAAAGCCTTTTACGCTCATGAACGACTGCGTGATAAACGGAACCTGTGCAACAGCTCGACCAAGTGTAGAAAGCTGAACCCCATCATGGGAAAGACGCACCGAATCGGGCTGAACTCGCACCGAACCAGAGCAGTCGCACCTAATTCGGTTTGAGACGCACCGAATCATGAGACTGTCGCGCCGAAATACAGAACAGCCGCTCCGAATCGGGCTGAACTCGCACCGAACCAGAGCAGTCGCACCTAATTCGGTTTGAGACGCACCGAATCATGAGACTGTCGCGCCGAAATACAGAACAGCCGCTCCGAATCGGGCTGAACTCGCACCGAACCAGAGCAGTCGCACCTAATTCGGTTTGAGGCGCACCGAATCATGAGACTGTCGCGCCGAAATACAGAACAGTCGCTCCGAATCGGGCTGAACTCGCACCGAACCAGAGCAGTCGCACCTAATTCGGTTTGAGACGCACCGAATCATGAGACTGTCGCACCGAAATACAGAACAGCCGCTCCGAATCGGGCTGAACGCGCACCGAAATAGAGCAGTCGCACCTAATTCGGTTTGAGACGCACCGAATCATGAGACTGTCGCGCCGAAATACAGAACAGCCGCTCCGAATCGGGCTGAACTCGCACCGAACCAGAGCAGTCGCACCTAATTCGGTTTGAGACGCACCGAATCATGAGACTGTCGCGCCGAAATACAGAACAGCCGCTCCGAATCGGGCTGAACTCGCACCGAACCAGAGCAGTCGCACCTAATTCGGTTTGAGACGCACCGAATCATGAGACCGTCGCACCGAAATACAGAACAGCCGCTCCGAATCGCCGGAAACTCGTTCTGGATCGTTGGAAATTCGCACCGAAATCCAAATTGGACCCGGCTGAGTCAACATAACTAAAAAGTTTCTCCATTCTATATCTTTTCGGTTTCTTTCTTCATTCTTACCGATTTTATACATCGTCCGACGCTGCTGATTCATTATCAGAAAAGGACTTTTTTGTCCGGAATCAATTTTTTGTAAATCAATGAATAAACGCAATATATTACTTTTGGCGCACGTTTCTTTTTCCAGCCGGATTTCCGATTCCCATACAAACGATAAAGCAGCGCCCTTCTATGCCGGACAGGGTGCTGCTTTGCCTATCGTGTGCTATTGAGTTTCAGATCATTCTGCATCAGGCGGCCGCACTCGGGAGCCCGCCGCAGATCTTTTGCGAAGCCGTCCCATATTTCATTGATTGATGGATTAACAATTTACATGAAAAACAGTTTATCCTCAGTCCCGCTTCATTCTTCATCCATAGGTATGCCGGGCATCGTCCGTATATTTCAGACCGAAACCGATTGTCCGATCAAGAAAAATATGACTCAACCAGATGAAGCCCAGTCCGATCAAAACCGCATCCGTCAGAAAAAGGCCAAGCAGCGCAAGAAGCACCGGAAGAAACAGCACGTGGATGGCATTGTAACAATAGGCTCCGACTGCAGGATTAATCAAATAGCCAATCCCGCTGATATCCGGAACTAAAAGAAAAATCAGGAACCAGACCCATGAATAATGAAAAACAGAAAAATAGCCGTACAAAGTCAGCACCAAAAGCAGTGCATTTTCCATCCTTATTAATATCATTGGCTGTATCGGTTTCATGAATCTGTCCCCCCTCCTTTAACTACAGTCAGCAAACACTAACATTGGATTTTCTTATTTTCTCTGCAGGAAGCGGATAATTGCATCATAAGCCAGCTGTTTCCTGCCGATCTGGCAATGCTGCTCGCCGCCCGTACGTTCATCAAATACTTCGCCGGTCACTGAATGCGCATTGACCAGACGCTGCTTGAGAAGGCTATAACGCTCAAACGGGACAAACTGATCGTGCGTGCCGGCAAGCAGCAGCACATCCTGAGTAATCCGATCTTCAATTCCGTCGAGAGTATACTGCATGACGGCCTTTATCATTTCCGACGGCTGGTCTGTATGCGTGATATCATATGTCTTTTTCAGTTTAAACGCTAAATCGACGTCTGTCTCCGCTTTTTTTGTAAATATTTTATCGATCAGAACCGCTCCGGCTTCCGTATTGATGCCGCCGAGCAATTGTTTGCCGGACGCATCCATCTTCATTGTCAGGGAGTCAAACGCGCTGTACATGATATCATAAGCGACGACGCTTTCAATGCGCGGTTCAAAGGCGGCCGCCCGCAGGCACAGGTAGCCGCCGAGCGACATGCCGAGCAGATCGGCACGTTCCAGGCGATAATAGTCCAGTACGGCGCGCACCGGTTTCTCCCATTGCGGCGTCAGGGCGAGTCCGGCCCGGACTGCTTCACCCTGTCCCGGCCCTTCAAACATAATAAAATTATACTCTTTCAGGGCATCCAGCTGCTTTGAGAAACTGATCAGTTCTTCAAGCCGCGAATCAAATCCACCGTGGAACAGCAGTGTTTTCTCTGCACCGTGCCGGCTGACCCGCACACACGGCAATGCCTTTCCTTCATAAGGAACCGCAGAAAATTCAAGTTCGGAACGGTCGACCGTCTGATAAAAATTCGCCCTGAATTCTCCGTACACCGCCCGTTTCCGAGGATCATCCTCACTCAAGTAAAAATCAGCCAGTTGATAATAAGAAGCAGCCAGACCGTACCGGTGATCAGAATCGGCCTGTCCGGCAAGTGCTGTCCACGTTTCGTACCAACTTTCCGTATCAACGATTTGAGCCGCCGCCCGGCGGACGGTTTCTTGAATCGCGCTATCCTCATAATAGGGCTCAAGAAATCGATTCATCTGAAAATTGAACTGTTCATTCTCCAAATAAGTTTGAAACATCGCTGAATTCCCCCTTTGCACTGACTATTATTACCCGATATCGGCAGGCAAGCCAGAGTTAAAAATCCGGCAAATGGCACATATGGCACAACAGCAGTACAATGAATACCATAAGCGACAAATTGATCGAAAATGGCGGCGGGAGGCGGACGCGTGAACGATTCGGATCTGCGTGTCATTAAAACAAAACGATTACTGGCCGATACACTGATTGCTTTATTGAGAAGTGAATCTTTTAAAGAAGTTACTGTACAGCAGCTATGCGATGAATCGCTGATCGGCCGCAGTACTTTTTACCGGCATTATTCGGATAAATATGCTCTGCTCGAAGAGATGGTCGTACGCTTTGCCGACGATTTTGAAAAGTACATCAATGAACGAATGCATGAAAAAGATATTACCGGAGTGATGCAGCAGCTGGCCGGCCACCTGGAGACGAACCGGCAAGCGATTATCCGCCTCCTGGATGTCCACGAAGAACATGCGGACTTAAGCGCCGCATTCCGGACGATCCTGCACAGACAGATTTTGAAATTAATCATGGATCAGCGGCTGAACGAACACGTACACGTTCCCGCCGATTATCTGGCCGGCCTTTATGTGGCCAATGCCATGACATTTATTACCTGGACGCTGATCCACGGGGAAGACGATCGGATTGTGCTGATGATGAACCGGATGCAGAGCGTACTGATGATTGATAAATAGGGCCTACGCACAGAAAATATATCTTTTCTCTCCAACATGTGTTTGCAGGCATTCCACAAAAAGCGGGCATTATTGCAGGGATTTATTCGTCCTCTGTCAGAGAACGGAATGACGGATTCGCGAGTATAGTTTTATAGAAAATGAGCTTAATAACTTCGGACACCGCGGAACCGCCTGACCGGAATTTATCAGTATAAAAACATAAAAAGTTTATCATTAATAGGAATAGCGGCTGGCGCGGCTGGCAAAATGGGTCCAAACAACGGCCATGCCAAAATCGGAAGCAGTTGCCGCACGCAGGAGGAAACTGAGCTGGACAGACTGATGCGATAAAAAAACAGGCTCCTATTTTGGGGAGCCGCGCGATTAAAAAAAATATGGCCGTTAATGACGGGTTTTTTATTAAACCTAAAAGTTCCGCCACATTTCATTAAGAAATAAAGTCCGGTTCAACGACCGGTCTTATAACCGGCAGAGCTATAAAAGCAAAAAAATTTTCAGAATGTAAAATCACTTTGCATCATCGTTTATAAGGGCCGGGTTTCTGAAAGTCAGCCCCCGGTCTTTTGATTCCGAATGTATTTCACGATATTTTTAAACATTGGCTCACCTTGTGTACCGGCGCCTTTTACTTTGGTATGAGCATTTAAAACGTTTTTAATATCCCCTTTGAGCGATAGAAATGTCCCAAAGCATATCATTGTCACTTTCCGGGGATTGTCCGCCTGATTTTTGCCGCAAAGCAAAAAGACCCGTGATCGGTAATTCAATTATTTAAACGAATCATTGTATAATACTTGTACCTTTTCCTCTGTGGCATGACCGGATTTCTTGGTGTAATCAACAAGCCGAATCACATTCCGATAACATTGTTTTGCCCCAAGCACTAAAAACGGCACTCCGATAAAATCTATTTTCAGCCATCGGGAAAATAATCCGCCTATTGTCATGGCAAAAGGCACAGTCGGCGATGTATTGGAAAAAACAATTTTTTCATTGCCATTATATTTTTCATGTAACAATAAACTTAGATTGTTAAAAGCCGTTATCATGTGTTTTGAAGCACCGCGTCCAACCGTATAAACGGGATTCCCATCATCGTCAATTCCGTGAAAAATAAACTTACCCATGTCCGATGAGTTTAGCTTGTTGAAGTATGGCACCGCTAAAATTTCTTTTTTGGTTAATTTGCGACCTCCAGGTATGAGCTTTAGATGATAAGCCGCTGCTAATGCTGTCGTGTGCGTTCCACCAAAATCATTATATATGTAAATCACATAATCATCCTTTACCGCTGGTCTCATTATTTACTTATTGTTTCCATAAACCGCCTGATTAACCGGAAGTTTATATACTTTAAACGATTGATGAAGATGTTCTTCATGATAAAACTGCAAGGATCTGATTCAGACCATTTGGGCACACAGCCACTGATTGACTGCCGGTCTCCGGGAAGTATGCCGCTACCGGCCGCGGCTCAAAATCGTGCACCACGGGGAGCATCCAGCTTTACGAGAAACGAACACTGGCCGATCAAAGGTGCTTTATCGGCGCCCGGCCCGCTGTCAGGGACCGGCCTATGACAATATCTAGGCGTATACCGTCTGCGCGGCTGTCGGTTATTTTTTGCCTGCGGCGCCATCATGCGGCGGAAGCTGCCAGGCCCGATATGTGGAAAAGCTTCGAGGATGGAGCCGCGGCGGAAAAAGAGGCAATGGCTGCCGCCGGTCAAACTGTTGTTTCCAGAAACGTATCAAGGGGACCCGCGGAAGCTTCTTCATGATCTGTCGCTTTCCAAATCATTAAACAGAGATTTCGTTTCGCTGACCGGAGAAATCGAGAAGACGTATCGTATCGCGTATGATCAAATTCCAACTCCTTTCTGCCGCAGAAATTCAGAGCATTTTCCCACCCCAGACGTCCGGTTCCAGGGGGCATTGGGGGTTTTGTTTTCCTTAATGAAATGATGGCACCGGCAAAATTCTGAGAAGAGAAGGAATTAATGAGCAAGACCGATACCTATGATCGACGCGATCTTCCTTTCTTTAATATGGATTCCAATCTGCGCAGGATCGAGTGTTACCGGCCCCATAATACTAAACGAATCTGCGAGTTGCAAAACTTGTGATACAATATATTATTACAAATAGGGATAAGAGTCGCAGATGAAAAACGCAATGACAGAAAAGGCCGCGAACCTCTTGATTGCTAACCCGGGCAGCAGCTCGAGTGAGGCAAGCACGGCAGCACGGCGCGGTGCCGCCGGCTGTTTCGAGCCAGGAGCTGGCCCGAAACCGTGCCAAAGTCCAGCATCACGAATTCAGATTTTGGTTTTATGCAGTCGGGGGGACGGCCGCTTCAGACATTATAGGCGTGCATTCTTTGCGCGAAAATAAAATAATTGCCGGAGGAAGGTGAAATTTCAGCATGGTAAAAAAACAACGTCAGAAAAAATGGATTCTTTTTCTTTTAGTTATTTTACTCGTATCGGCCTGCCTCCGGGCACCCTTTACCGCTGTCGGCGCTCTGATCGATTTAATCCAGAAGGACACCGGACTAAGCGGAACGCTTGGCGGATTGCTGACTTCGCTGCCTATGCTTGCTTTCGCATTTATTGCACCGGTCATACCCGCAGCTGTCCGAAAATGGGGAATGATCCGCACGCTGTTCCTCAGCATGGCCGGGCTGACTGCAGGCATTTTCGTTCGTTCTTTAGTGCCGGGCATTTTCGGTTTGCTGGCCGGGACAGCAGTTGTCGGAATCGCTATCGCAGCAGGCAATGTGATCCTTCCGAGTTTTATTCAGCATCGGTTTCGGCAGCGCACCGGCTTAATGACCGGAGTCTATCTCGTTTCGATGGCACTTTGGGCCGGGCTCAGCTCCGGTTTCAGCCTGCCGCTTGCCGAAGGCGGACATTTGGGCTGGAAGGGAAGTCTGCTGATGTGGTGTCTGCTGTCCGTACTGGCTCTCATTGCCCTCTTCCCTCTCCTGCGCGAGGAAATTGGTCGATCCGGAGAATCTGTACAGGAAAAAGGAGACGAAAAACCGGCGGGCTCGATCTGGAGATCCGGTCTGGCCTGGTTCGTGACCTTCTATATGGGCACTCAATCAATCCTTTTTTATACCGTGCTGGCCTGGCTTCCCTCCATGCTGAACGAACAGGGACTGTCAATGAGCCAGGGCGGATTGCTGCTGCTGGTGATTCAGCTTATTTCCCTGCCGACTTCTTTTCTGGCGCCGATTCTGGCAGCCCGATCAGAAGGACAGACAAAGCTTGCTGTGTCAACCGGCGTGTTATATGTGATTGCTTTCGGCGGCCTGCTCAGCGGGCACTGGATACTTCTTTGGTCGATTCTGATCGGGCTCAGCAGCGGCGCTTCCTTCAGTTTCGCCATTTCTCTCTTCAATTTGCGGACAAATACGGCAGAAGAAAGTATTAAACTTTCCGGAATGGCGCAATCTGTCGGCTATCTCATGGCCGCCGTTTCTCCGGTAATCACCGGCTACATTCATGATTTATCCGGCAGCTGGCAAGCGGCAAAAATTCTTCTTTTTATCTGTGCCGTCCTGCTGACTGCTCTTGCATTTATCGTCGGGCGGGACCGTAAAATCCGCTTAAGAAGCGTACGCGGACAATCGTGATGACATGGCGGTCAGCCCCTCCAGACGTTCAATGGCTTCTGTAATTCTCCGTTCTGAAAGCAAAAGACCTTTTCACGGCGGACAGAGGATCAGGGCAGGAGTATTGGAGACCTGAAATTCATCGTATCCTGCCAAACACAATCGTGATCATATCGACTTGAAATAGCAATGCACAGTGTCTTGATACAGGCCGGTTTATAATAGTGAGGGATTTGCGTTTTGAAATCTGAAAATCTTTCAAGAAAAAAATGATGCAGCGCCCGAACTTTTCCAGATTCATTGGAGATGTTTTTACTCAATGTGTGAACCGGAATCAGGCAAATGATCGAAGAACGTTGTGCGGGAACGAGCATGCCGTTCCGGATTATCATAATATGCATTTGTTCAATGCCCACAATTCGGCAATCAAAAAAGTTATCAATTTATCCTTGCGCCGGCAGTTGGGAAAATAAAACCTGCATTCCCGTGTTTTTATATTAAGGTCATGGAAAAGCCTAATGTTAAGGCTTTTTTCAGCAACAGCACGAAGCAGAGACGCTTAACCGGAAATCCTTTATTGGCGCGGATTTACAGACACCTTGCTATCATTTCCCGGTAATCCCGGATAGAAATGGTATCCGAAAAAGATTTTAGAATTAAAAGGGCACCGGCCGGCGCTTGTGCCGGCAGTGCCCTCAGAGCCTCTTATTGCTGGCCCATTTTTATTTAATTTTGCAGCATGCTCATTCCGATATGAAGATTCATTGTGAAGGGGCCATTACAGACTGGCATACTTTTTCAGCGTTCGAATCATTTGAGACGTGAAACCATGTTCATTGTCGTACCAGGCCACTGTCTTGACAAGCTGCAGGTCTCCATAGGTACTGACTTCTGTCTGCGTTGCATCGAAGACGGAGCCGAAGTCAGTGCCGATAATGTCCGTAGACACGATTTCTTCTTCAGTAAAGCCAAAGGATTCATTGCCCGCAGTGGCTTCTTTGACAGCCGCATTGATTGCTTCTGCAGTGACATGTTTGGAAAGGACACTGACCAGTTCAGTGACTGAGCCGTCAATAACGGGAACCCGCTGCGCATGTCCCTGAAGTCTGCCGTTTAATTCCGGAATGACAAGACCGATCGCTTTGGCAGCGCCAGTCGTGTGAGGAATGATATTAACGGCCGCAGCTCTTGCAGCCCGTAAATTATTTCCGCGCGGTCCGTCCACAAGCATTTGCGTACCGGTATAGGCATGAATCGTTGTCATGGTCCCGAGCCGGATACCGAAGCTGTCGTTAATGGCCTTAGCCATAGGTGCCAGGCAATTGGTGGTACAAGATGCCACCGAAATAATCTTATCATCCGCCGTGAGTGTATCATCATTGACACTGTAAACAATTGTCTTCATGTTTCCGGCCGGCGCGGAGATCAGGACCTTTTTGGCACCTGCTTTCAGGTGGGCGCTGGCCTTAGCTTCAGAAGTATAAAATCCTGTCGATTCGATGACAATATCCACTTTTTCAGCGGCCCACGGGATATTCTCCGCATTGCGTTCCGCATAGACCCGAATCGGTTTTCCGTCCACGACAATGGAATCTTCCGTCGCTTTTACTTCACCGGGAAACCGTCTGAACGTCGTATCATGCTGCAGGAGATGGGCCAGCACTTTCGGGCTTGTCAAATCATTGACGGCAACGACCTCCAGCTCTTTGCCGACTTCCTGGATACGGCGATAGGCGAGTCGCCCGATTCTTCCAAATCCGTTGATTCCAATTCTGATTGCCATAATGGTACCCCTTTTCGTCAGTTCTATTTGAACATCTTTAGTGTAAGCTCAAAAAAAATTGAAAACAAGAATATGATACCATGCACGTCCCGTTTAAAAACAATTGGATTTTAAAATGCCCCGCAAGCCCAAAGAGGCAGCAGTGTTCCTTTAAATCTTGTTTGGCTGTCATTATATTAAATGATTATCTTCCTTACTCATTCAGGACGGTAAAGTGCGCTTGTCAGTCAGCCGCGATGATTGATCCGGGCCAGCGGATGGCGCTTGTCGGTCATCCACTATGATGCATCCGGGCCGGCGGATGGCGCTTGTCGGTCATCCACTATGATGCATCCGGGCCGGCGGATGGCGCTTGTCGGTCATCCACTATGATGCATCCGGGCCGGCGGATGGCGCTTGTCGGTCATCCACTATGAAGCATCCGGGCCGGCGGATGGCGCTTGTCGGTCATCCACTATGAAGCATCCGGGCCGGCGGATGGCGCTTGGCGGTCATCCACTATGATGCATCCGGGCCGGCGGATGGCGCTTGTCGGTCATCCACTATGATGCATCCGGGCCGGCGGATGGCGCTTGTCGGTCATCCACTATGATGCATCCGGGCCGGCGGATGGCGCTTCGCCGTATCAATCCACGCTTCGCTCATTCGGGCCGATCGTCCCGCAGCCGTTGAAAGGAGTCTATCGCGGCAGTCTAAGCCGCGGCAGAGAACGTGAAAAAACTTTATACACTGATTAAATCTTTTCGGCAAATACCATGTGCTCAAGTTTTGACACGGTTAATTTGCGGCCAGTCGGTCTTATGTAGCGATCAGCCATTTGGCTGTAATCCGGATCTTCAATCAGCTTATAGCCATAGCCGGATAAAAAATTGCTTACATTCTCCGGCCTCATTCCATAGATAAAAATTTTACGCTCCACAAAGCGTTTATATCCGCTTTTCCAGCCGAACAAATTTTTCCCGTCAATAAAATCCTGATGAATATATGTAAACGTGATCAAACTGCCGGATTTTGCCCTTGAAAGAAATGAGAAAGCAGCATCAATTCCTTCTTTTGTCAAATATTGCGTGACAGCCTCCCATATAAAGAAAGTCTTTTTTTCAGGTTCGAAGCCGTTTTCGGTCAAGGCGTCCATAATGCTTTCCCGATCAAAATCAATTGCAATAAGTTTTATGTTGGGCGGAATTTGATTTAAAGCACGGGTGAAAGCCCTCCGCTTCTTTTGAATATTTTCGGCCTGATCCAGTTCCCAGACTGGCAAATCATTTGTTTTATCCAATCTGAACAGGCGGGTATCAAGACCCGCTCCCAAATTTACAATCTGCTCCACTTGACTGATTGAGTCAAGCAGTTTTTCGTCAATATAGCGTTTCCGGCACAAAAGCCCGCCCCACAAACCGGGCGCGGCACTTTTTTCGGAAGCTCTGAGCATCATGTTCATGAAAGGCTTTGAAAGTCCGATAAAAAGCTTAATCCCGAGCGGCTGTATTTTATACGACAGCTCATCAATCAAAATGCGTTTTTTAATAGGAAAATTCTGTTCGAGTGCAGACAGCACGGTTGGTTCTGAGCCCGTTTGAGCCGCTTCTTTCGACATGGCAGGAGCCTCCTTGTCCAATCAGAGCCTTTACATATTTGCGATGATTGTCCGTATCTTCAACTTTATCATGCCTCATTGTACATTAGGAAAATTCATGAAGCAACAAAACAACCGGCATTGCCTGTCGGGGACGAAAAGGCCGGCGGTCCCCACGAATACAGCAGATAAACGACAGCTATTCCTGCCTGGCCTTTTTTCACAAACGGAAGGGAATTGCCCGGCAGACAGCAGGACAACGGCTGACTCTTCCATTAGTCTAAATTCAGCCCATGAATCGTGCCGAAGAGCGTAAGCCGGGTAATCAATCGGGCAATCTCTTCTACCGGTTCCCGGGTGCCGTTTTTTAACCATTCAAGCATCAGACTGAAGTGAGCAGACAGCAAATAGGCCGTAATATAATGCATGGGATAAGGCAATTTGCCGCTAAACTGTTTGGCGGCGATGCACTCTATATGCTTC
The DNA here is from genome assembly GCF_028765345.1 of Sporolactobacillus sp. CQH2019. Classification (GTDB taxonomy): domain Bacteria; phylum Bacillota; class Bacilli; order Bacillales; family Sporolactobacillaceae; genus Sporolactobacillus. The sequence continues at coordinate 4,152 of NZ_JARAJZ010000019.1, read as the reverse complement.
TGTGCTCCGGCCATCAATTTTTCGCGAACAGATGGTTTTTCTCCGCTTTCTAACAGACCGAGCAGCAACATCCTGTTCTCCTTGTAGTAGTTTAAAACCGTTTCGAGTCCCGGAAGCGGCCGGCCACTGTGATAGAGTGCCCGAATATCGACTTCCAGCATCGGCTGCGTCAGACGATCGGCACTGCGGAGCAGCCGTTCTTCACAGGTCCGGATCAATTCATATTTATCAGAATAATGCTGATAAAAGGTAGCCCTATTGATATCTGCACGATTGGCAATATCTCTGACAGTCAGCTGATTGAAGCCCTTCTCATTCAGCAGCGTGATAAAAACGTCGATAATCTGCTGTTCTGTTTTAAGGAACCGGCGATCGTGTTTCATCTAAAAATCCCCCTTGTTTGACACATTTTCCCTATCTGTTGCTTATGCAACACGGCACCTTCGTTTGCCGATAGTATTTCTCTCTGCACTCAGTATACTTAAACTGTGCAAAGATAATCAACACCGTGTTGCCAATTATCTGTTCAAGCAATTTCTGGAGGAGGAATCATCATGCATTCTTCGGTTAAAAAAATCTTTGGATTCGGCGCGGGGACACTCGCCTTCGTGATGGCCATCCTCGACACAACCGTCGTTAATATCGTACTGCCGGATATTATGAACGATCTGAACAGTTCCGTTTCAACCGTCTCCTGGCTTCTGAATGCCTACAACATGGCTTTCGCTGTCCTGCTTCTAAGCGCGGCACGACTAGCCGACCAGTTCGGCCGCAAGCGGGTATTCCTGCTCGGCATCATCCTTTTTACGGTATCTTCGCTGCTGTGCGGGTTTTCATCGGATATCGGATGGCTGATCGGTTTTCGTCTGCTGCAGGGCGCGGGTGCGGCCGTTCTTGTACCTGTTTCCATTCCGATTTTGCTGTCGCTTTTCCGGAAAGAGCGGCAGACATTGATCATTGCAATCTGGGGCGCCTGCTCGGCACTGGCTTCGGCGTGCGGACCTGTGATCGGCGGATTGCTCGCTAATTACGGATCATGGCACGACGTCTTTTTCGTCAATATTCCATTCGGTTTTCTGGCCTTCGTGCTTACCGTCTTCTTTGTCCGTGAATCCTACAATCCATCGGCCCGCCGGAAAATAGACTGGCCGGGCATGCTTGTCCTGTCCGCCGCAATCGCATCGCTCACCTTTTACTTGATTAAGGGCAACGATTACGGGTGGAAAAATCCATCGATGCTTTTTCTGCCGGCTGCCTGTGCCGCTGCCCTGACACTCTTCCTGATTATCGAGCGGAAATCACAGGCGCCGATGCTGCCGTTTACCCTATTCAAAAATCGGACCTTCCGCTGCAGCAACTGCGTCATCCTGCTCATCGGCATTGCCATTAACGCCATTATGTTCATCTGTTCGCTCTATCTGACGCGGCTGCGCGGCCTTTCCATCCTCCATGCAGGGTACTTGCTGAGTGCTCTTCCAATCGGCACAATGATTCTGTCAATCATTTGCAGCCGGTTGATTAAAAAAATAGCACCGGCTGTCCTGCTGGCCGTTGCAACCTGTATTATCGGCATTTCGGCACTGCTGATGAGTCAATTTACCGCAGACACTCCTTATCCGACGATCATTTCTGTCTTGCTGCTGAGCGGCTGCGGATTTGGCATCAATCTGCCGGTGATTATGAATTTAATTATCGGGGGTGTACCCGGCGGCAACATTAACATGGCCTCCGGTTTCGCAAACATGGCACGTACGCTCGGCGGCATTGTCGGCGTCGCTCTCATTGTTGCCGTTCTCACCGGCAGCCTGCAAGGATCGTCTGATCAGCTGAAATATGATGCCATTAAAAAGGTCGATCATGACGCCGTCCTCCTGCCCTCGATAAAGAATGCCATAAAATCGACAATCAAAGCCATAAAAATGAACGCTTCAACATCCGGATCGGTTTCTTCGAACATTTCACAGCTGCGCAGCTCTATTAACAGGAAAATCACTCTGACACGCAGTGAAGAAGCGAAACAATTAAATCGGGAAATAAACCGGCAGGCCGCCTTAAAATGGACGGCGATCGAGCAAACATTCAAGGACCGGAAACAAGCGCTGCAGCGTCTGCCTGATTCAGCGAAACGCTCTACACTGCTCACACAGCTGAATACAGAAGAACAGGCAGCGGCACAGAATTTCATTCAACAGAAAGCAGCAATGAATCAGCAGGCTGTGGCGGCATTAGATACGAAACTCGATCGGCAGCGGAGCGAACTGCTGTATCTTATTAACTGGGTACAGAGTCAAACAAACAAAAACACGGAGCAGGCCTTCAGCGCTTCCTTTGACGCGATTGCCGCAATCACCTTTGCCGTGTTCCTCTTTTGTCCGTTTCTAAAACGCTGGCAGCCGGAAAAGCCGATGAATCAACCCATGCTGGCAAAAAAGTGAAGTATTTGAGATTGTGAGGAGATGACGACGATTCAAAGTACGGGTTCAATGCCATTCCGAGCAATGGTAACAAGGAAAGATTTATCTATGAGATACGGACGGTAAATCTCAGGCCGGCACTCCTTTCGGCAGGCATTTTCTTGAAAAGGAAGATGCACAGAACCTGTAAAGTCGATCAATCAGCCGGTTCTCAGCTGGCAAAGTTATAAAAAGACATCAATCGCTATAAAATTAAAATCCTAAAAAAACGCATGGAATCTGCGATTTTGAGGATTTCTAAAAAACGATCAATTTTTTCAAAGGGACACTAGAAGTCGGACTTACATCATCGAACACCGTTTTCTCCATGTTTTCAGATCATACTGTACCTCCCCATTCTCCGCCTCAAAAAAAGAAATTGTCCAGGAAATTAACCTTGCCTCAGGGCCGGAATGACAAGGGCCGTGGCCGGCCTTTGTCGAAATGATTCGTAAGAAAAGATTATTCTTATATCGATGTCTTCCAGACACCGCGAGAAAAATGAACGGATTAAAATGTATGATTTTCCCCATAATCCGACAGCTTTTTCATTAATAAGATGTTACGATCAAAAAGTAATCCAGAATAAAGAAAGAACCATTAACCTTAACACAGTTGAATTGTTGCCTGCTTCAAATCCGAACGCATATGCCTTTTCTAATAATCTATCCACCCACTTTACAAACAGCCATTGATTTTTATGGGTGAAACCGACCGGGGTAATATATCCGGGTTCAGGAATCACACTTGGGGTATTTAGATTCCACGCCCACTTGCAGCTCCGATTGTTTCGTCTTCAGGAGCTGCCATGAGTGTACCAGGCGGCATTGGATTTAGTCTGAACGTTTGCTGGCTATCAGTTGGTCCCGCGACAGCCAGCCTCAGAGGCATCAGTAATAGACATTTTCAATAGATTTGGGCAGGCTAATGATGAAAAAATTTCATTTCATATTGAGAATTTTGATAACTCTAGTTGCTATTTTACTGTTTGCATGCTCATATTTCAGAACAATTTCTGTATCAGCAGCAGCTCAAATAGTTATCGCTATAAGCGTATTGTATATTGCTTTTACAACAACGGGTACAAAAAAATGATGATGGAAAATGTTTACCCAGCATCAATAGGTATGCCTGCCCGCAGTTCGGGCATTTCATATGTTATTTAGCGAATTTCAAAAATGTTTATTAATATTCTTTGGATGCGTTAAGCTGTTAAAGATGAATTGATAAAAATCCCATCTTTATTTTTTGATTATGTGAATATCCCTTTAGCTCATTTTCCTGCTGTGCCGCCGGATGATGATCGACTTTTCCTGAGACAGTCAATCCCTTGAAAGACGGAGAGCGTTTCCGGCGATCCATGACTTCCGCAGCGGTCGATAAACTCCCTGTCGCGGTTGATAAACCGGATGTACCTGCTGAAGACCGATTAAGCGCCGACAATGACCGATAAACTCCCTGCGGTGACCGAAAAACAGCGCCTAACGATCGATAAACTCCCCGTCGCGGTTGATAAACCAGGTGTATCTGCTGAAGGTCAAGTCCTAATTTGTGTGTAAATTATCTCAGCTGGATGAGCCTCATCATGAACGGATACTGGCTACCTTGGCGGTTGCTGTTGCAGCGTGCTGCTGCTGTTTCTTTTTCCAGTCCCAGTAAAGGCCCATATTCAGGTAGCGGCGCTCCTCCGACCAGGTTT
>NZ_JARAJZ010000018.1 GCF_028765345.1 Sporolactobacillus sp. CQH2019 | reverse complement strand
AGTGGAAGCGCGGCGACGCGTGGAGCGGACAGATACTAATCGGCCGAGGGCTTAACCCGAAGCGAATGAATCGAAGACAAGCAGCTGACGCATCCGGTTTTGAAGGAGCCGCCCGGGGAACCGGGCATGTCTGGCGGTCAGAGCGAAGAGGATCCACCCGTTCCCATCCCGAACACGGTCGTTAAGCTCTTCGGCGCCGATGGTAGTGGGGGGCTGACCCCCCGTGAGAGTAGGTCGCTGCCAGGCAATATGGAACAAGCAGAAAGAGAGAGGCACTTCTCGGTTAGTGAGAAGCACCTCTCTTTTTTGTATGGGCATACCAGGGATGAGTGCTGTTATTTGTATTCTGAGTGCTGCTAATTTATATTCCAAAGGATTTTGCCGTACATTTTCCTTTTGTTTACATGCTTTATATTTTTACAAATATCCCTTTAGCTCATTGTCTTGCTGCGCCGTCAATTAATGATTGACTCTTCCTGAAACCATCTATCTCTTGAAAGACGGAGAGCATTTTCGCGATTAATAAACTTCTGCAACAGTCAATAAACTTCCTGTCGCGATTGATAAAACGGGTGCACTGCTGAAGACTGATGAAGCGACGGCGACGGCCGATAGGACCCCGAAACCGGCCGGTAGACCTCCGAATTTGGCCGGTAGACCTCTGAATTTGGCCGGTAGACCTCCGAATTTGGCCGGTAGACCTCTGAATTTGGTCGATAAACCCCTTGTCATGATTGATTAAATTAATCGGGTACAGCTTGCTGTTCTGATTATTCCCACTTATTGATCTGAGTTCGTTTACTGTCAGTTCTTTGGCTGTTACTGTCGATTTTTCGTGCTTAACTGCTGATATTTTGCGTTTTACTGATGATCAGCGGCGACCTAATGATAATATGCCCTTACTTCCCGACCATTTTCGCCACGATTTACAGGGCTATGCAACCGGCCGAAGAAAAGGATCGGGCGATTCCGCCGGTAACGTCTGCCCGTGCAGGATATCCTCTTTTTCAGCGGAATAAATCGCCGTCCACAGGAATATTCAAAAGAGTAGACTGCCGCTCGTGTAAAACGAGCGTTTTTCAGAGAAATTGACGGCACTTTCACGCAGCCCGGCTGGATACATGAGTTGAGGGGGATACACATATTTTTTTATATGTAACAGGTTCTCGGTGCCGGGCAAGGGCAGTGTTCAGATGAAGCGGCTGGCATCTGTTGGTTTTCAGGTATACAGAGCCTTGATCTTACAGACGGGTTCCGGCAAAGAAATTGTTGTATGATTATGGTACACTATGTTTGTATGAATGTTGGAAACGGAAGATAGCTTGCTTTTATTTTCACGATTGTTTCGATAAGACGGCATGATCCGCAGATCGTGAAAAAATCGGTGGATGGCAGGCCCCTTTCCCAGGCTAATCAAGAGGAAGAGCAGCGGATCTGCTCGGACAGGATTGCTGAGGGGATTGTATGCCGGCGAGCCGTTCTTTGCGGCAGATGGAAAAGCTGTATCGGTTCCGGATGGATAGGGCTGTATGGCGATACTTTCTCTGACCGGCGCCTGCCGTTTTCCGGAAGATCGATTCCTATTTATCAGGAAGATTGTATGAGAAAGGGTTTGATCCTGCTGCAATATCGGATAGATCTTCGTCGTTATCCAAATAGACCATATGTCCGGTTCTGAGAGCGGCCCGGGAGTATTTCTCAGATCGGGCGGGCTGTACAGGATTCGCCAAATCAGGATATAATCCTTTTAATCAGTGATGAGGGTGATTGCCGTGTGTCAATGGATATGTCATTCCCCCGAAGAAACAATGGCTTTATCTGAAAGAATCGCCGGATATTTACAGTCCGGAGATGTGCTGACGCTTTCCGGGGATCTCGGGGCCGGAAAGACCGTTTTCACCAAAGGGCTGGCCAAGGGACTGGGAATCAGTGAAAGGGTCAGCAGCCCGACTTTTACTATTGTGAAGGAATACATGGGCGGACGTGTGCCCCTTTATCATATGGATGTATACCGGATCAATGACGATGAGGATATCGGCCTGGAAGATTACTTTGACAGGGAAGGGGTCACAGTCATCGAATGGGCGGAAAATATACAGTCCTGGCTTCCGAAGGATTATTTATCGATAGCCATCAAGCGGATTGACGACCATAACAGAAAGCTCACGCTCATGGCACACGGCCGAAGAGCTGAGAGTTTATACAGGGAGATTTCAGAGAATGAATGTACTTGCGATTGATTCGTCCAATTTGGTCATGGGAGTTGCGGTCATATCGGGCGGCAAGGTGCTCGGCGAACGAATGACCAACAGCCGGAAAAATCATTCGGAACGCCTGATGCCCGCTGTTGCGGAGCTGCTCGATGATGCGGGCATGAGCCCCGGGGATCTTGATCGGATTGCGGTCGCCCAGGGACCGGGATCCTATACGGGACTGAGAATAGGTGTGACAATTGCGAAGACGCTGGCCTGGACTTTAAAAAAAGAACTGGTCGGTGTGTCAAGCCTGGAGATTGTGGCGCAGAACGGGCGGTACTTTGACGGGTACATCGCGCCGTTTTTTGATGCGCGGCGGGGCCAGGTTTTCGCAGGTCTCTACAAAAACCAAAAAGGCAAAACCGTTCCGGTGCAGCCGGACCGTCTGGTAATGATTAAAGACTGGATTGAAGAATTAAAAGAGCTGAAAGAGCCGCTGCTTTTTTTAAGCAATGATCTGGAGAAGTGGAATGACTGTCTGATCAAGGTGCCTGCGGCCGTTTTCGGCGATAAGCCGCAAAATATACCGCGTGCGTCCGAACTCGCGCGGCTCGGTGAGGAAAAACAGCCGGTTCCGGACATTCATCACTTTCTGCCCTCCTATCTTCGTTTGGCGGAGGCTGAGACAAAGTGGCTGGCCCGCCGGCAGGAGAGATGAATATGAAAGAGTTAGAGGCGTTAAATATCCGGGAGATGACATATGGCGATATTGACCAGGTCATGATCGTGGAACACAGTGCTTTTGATGTCCCCTGGTCGCGCCAGGCGTTTGAAAATGAACTGCTCAGCAACCAGTTTGCCACTTATTTTGTTGCCGAATATGGCGGGAAAATCATCGGCTACTGCGGCGTGTGGGTGATCGTTGATGAAGCGCATATTACAAACATTGCCGTACTGAGCGGCTACCGGGGATTCAAAATCGGCGAAACGCTGCTCCGCAAAGTGATGCTTCATGCGAAAGTGAAACATGCGAGAACGATCAGTCTGGAAGTCCGCGTGACCAACGATATTGCTAAAAATCTGTATCGCAAACTCGGATTCAGCGGCGGCGGCATTCGGAAAAACTATTATTCCAATAATGGCGAAGATGCACTAATCATGTGGGTGAAAATATGAATCTGAATATAAACCGGAAAACGATAATATTGGGAATTGAGACAAGCTGTGACGAGACGGCGGCGGCGGTAGTCGAAAACGGAACAAGAATTCTTGCCAATGCCGTAGCTTCGCAGATAGATATTCACAGACGTTTTGGAGGTGTTGTTCCGGAAGTCGCTTCACGCCATCACGTCGATCAGATTACGATCGTCTGTGAGGCGGCGATGGAAGAGTCGGGTATTTCCTGGAACGATCTGGATGCCATAGCGGTCACTCAGGGACCGGGACTGATCGGGGCGCTCCTTGTCGGCGTAAACGCAGCCAAAGCGCTCGCTTTTGCACACCGCATTCCGCTCGTTCCCGTGCATCATATCACGGGGCACATTTATGCCAACCGCTTTGTTCATGAACTTCAGTTTCCGCTGATCGCCCTGGTTGTTTCGGGAGGCCACACCGAACTGGTTCTCATGCCGGAGCATGGTTCTTATCGGGTGATTGGTACGACGAGGGACGACGCTGCCGGAGAAGCGTTTGATAAGGTAGCGCGGACGCTCGGTCTTCCTTATCCCGGAGGGCCGGAGATCGACCGTCTGGCAGGGCAGGGGAGCGCGTCCATTGACTTTCCGAGAGCATGGCTTGAACAGGGTTCGCTCGACTTCAGCTTCAGCGGTCTGAAGTCGGCGGTCATCAACTATATTCACAACGAGAAACAGCGGGGCCGGGAGATCAGCAAAGCCGATGTCGCCGCCAGTTTTCAGGCCAGCGTTGCCGAAGTGCTTGTGAAGAAAACGATGATGGCCGCAGGCAGGTATGAAGTTCGGCAGCTGCTGGTCGCCGGCGGCGTTTCGGCTAACAGTCAGGTCAGAAAAGAAATGGCCGGGGCGGCTGAAACACGCGGTATCCCGCTTGTGATCCCGCCGCTCGGGCTGTGCACGGATAATGCGGCGATGATTGCGGCTGCAGGAACGATCGGTTTTCTGAAGGGCATGCGGGCGGATTTGTCGCTGAACGGCAGCCCGAATCTGGCAATCGAAGACTTCTGAGAAATTGATGGGGATTCATTCAGGAAAACGCTGATAAAAAGAATTCTCGGATGCACAAACCGGAGTGAAATTTTATCAAAATATTTCACTCCGGTTCTTTTTGTACCGGGCTGTTCCATTCACCTGGCCCGGCCTGTGTACGACACGATCCGTTCATCCGATTCCGCTTTTATTCGGGAATCTCATCCAATGAAAGCTGAGCCTTTTCCCACTCTTCCATTTGTCTGCCGAGTGTTTCCTTATCTTTCTCGATTTGCTCCTGAACGTCCCGAGCCTTTTGTGTATCATTGAAAACTTCAGGCATAAGCAGGGACTGTTCATTTTTATCGATGACCGCTTCAAGACGGCTGATCTCGGTTTCGAGCTGCTCAATTGAGCGGATAAGCTGCCGCCTCTTTTTTTTCTGTTCTTTATCCTTTAAAAAGTGCTGCTTTCCGGCGTCGGGTTCCTCGGCCTGTTTCCGGACGGGGGCAGATTGCGCATCCAGCTCGGCGATTTGCAGATTTTCCGCTTTCTTGTTGATATAATAATCATAATCGCCCAGATATTCCGTGATGCCGTCTCTTGAGAGTTCGAAGACGCGGGTAGCGATATTGTTGATAAAATAGCGGTCGTGGGAAACGAATAAGATGGTGCCTGAATAATCTGCCAGTGCCGCCTCCAGCACTTCCTTGCTGTCAAGGTCAAGATGATTGGTCGGTTCGTCGAGAATCAGCAGATTGTCGTGCCGCATCATCAGCTTAGCCAGCATTAACTGCGCTTTTTCACCGCCGCTGAGCTGAGAAACAAGCTTGGAGACGTCGTCGCCGGAAAAAAGAAATCCTCCAAGCACATTGCGGATCTCGTTCTCCGGCTCCTGCGGATAGTCGTCCCACAGTTCATTGAGCACCGTTTTTCCCGATGTCAGTCTCGTCTGTTCCTGGTCATAGTAACCAATGGTGACGTGGCTCCCGAGCCTGATTTCGCCGGCCAGCTTCGTCGACCCGCCGGCTATCGATTTCAGCAAGGTCGATTTGCCGATGCCGTTCGGTCCGACCAGCGCCACCCGTTCGCCTCTCGTAATATGAAAGTTCAGTCCGGAAATCATCGCGGCCCCGGAAGAGTAGCCAACCGCTAAATCGACGGCGGTGAGTACATCGCGTCCGCTTTGTTTTTCAATGTCAAAAGAAAAACTGGCCGATTTTTCCTCACCGTACGGTTTTTCCAGAACATCCATTTTTTCCAGCTGTTTGCGTCTGCTCTGCGCCCGTCTGGTTGTAGAGGCGCGTACAATATTTTTCTGTACAAAATCTTCCAGACGGGCGATTTCCTTCTGCTGTTTATCGTAATTTTTTATCGCGGTTTCGTATTCGGCCGCTTTCAGTTCAAGATAGCGGGAATAATTGCCGCTATATTTTCGTGCGGAATGGTTGGCGATTTCATAAACTTTAGTAGCTATCTTGTCGAGAAAATAACGGTCGTGCGAGACGACGAGGATGCTTCCGCTATAACGCTGCAGATATCCTTCGAGCCATGTCAGCGTTTCAATGTCCAGATGGTTGGTCGGTTCGTCAAGAATGAGCAGATCGGGTTTGATCAATAATAATTTACCGAGGGCGAGCTGCGTTTTCTGGCCGCCGGAAAGATTGCCGACAGGCGTTGCATCCGGAAATCCGCCGAAATTCAGGCCGTTCAGCACACTCCGGATTTCGGATTGGTAGGTATAGCCGCCCTTTGATTTATATTCTGCCTGAAGCGCGTCATAGGTCCCGAGCAGCTGGTCGTAGTCCTGGCTGTTTGAGAAGCGTCCGGGGTCGGCCATTTTCTCTTCCATCTTGCGGAGCTTCTTTTCCATGGCGGTCAGCGGACTGAAAACCGTCAGCAGCTCGTCATAGATCCCCTTCTTGGAATTCAGTGTGGCATTCTGCGGCAGGTAGCCGATTGTTCGGTCCTTGGGGATGATCACCTCACCGCTGTCGGCGCTCATCACGCCGGCGATGATTTTCAGAAGTGTCGATTTTCCGGCGCCGTTGCGCCCGACCAGCGCAACGCGTTCTCCAAACTTCACCTCAATCGAGATATTCGATAAAATAAGTTCAGCAGCAAAAGATTTGCTGATCTTATTTGTTTGCAGAAGTATCATTTACGTTCACCTCAAAAAGCCAGGGCACGCTGAAATAATGCGGCACATGCTTTCAATTAGTCAGGTATGGTTCCTCATTCATTATTCATTGTAGCCTAATCCTGTTTTATTCGGCAACTGTGCAGCAGAAAGGCAGGGGCTGTGAAAAAAGTACGGCGATCTAATTCAAACAAATCAATTGCTGAATGATGTATAGTGTAGAAAGGATGTCCCGGCAGGTATCAAACATTAGCGGACGCGCCTCCGGGCATTTCATGGGAGGGTTATGAAACGATGTCAAATCAAAGAGTGCCGCAGGCAACGGCCGAGCGGCTGCCGATCTACTACCGATCTCTGCAGCATCTCGTGTCTATCGGAAAAACACGGATCTCGTCTTCGGAGCTGGGAAAGATCGTGCAGGTAGATTCAACAACGATTCGAAAGGATTTTTCCTATTTCGGGGCGCTGGGGAGAAAGGGATACGGATACAATACTCAGCGCCTGCTTGATTTTTTAGGTAAAACACTTTATCAGGACGAACTGTCCAAGGTGATCTTGATCGGTGTCGGTCACCTCGGGACGGCCCTCCTGAATCATAACTTTAGAAAAAATAATAATACGCAGATTGTAAAAGCCTATGATATCAATCCTTTGAAAATCGGACAGCAGATCGGCGGTACAGTCATTCATTATATGGGGGATCTGGCAACCGATGACAACCATGACATTGCTGCGGCCATATTAACGGTTCCGGCGGATCAGGCGCAGGGTGCGGCTGAACAGGCGATGGCATCGGGAATCCGCGGCTTTTTAAATTTTTCTCCCGTCAGACTTTCTCTTCCTCCGGATGTGTATGTACGGCATGTCGACATGACAGTGGAGCTTCAGGCTTTGATCTATTTTCTGAATCACGGGATAGAGGAAAAACAATCCGAATGATTCCGGCATAAATAAAGTGGTAAAATACAATCGTGATGCTCCGGGGGAACAGACTGCCAAAAATGCCGATCTTTATAAAAAGGCCCTGGAGAAACGATACAGAGGTGGAACGTACGTATGATACAGTTAAAGTCAAAAAAAGAAATTGCCGAAATGAAAAAGTCCGGCCAGCTGCTTGCGCTGACGCACAAGAAAATCAAATCGATGATTAAACCGGGAATAACCACATGGGAAATCGAGGAATTCGTCAATGACTTTCTTGAAAAGCACGGAGCGACTCCGGAGGAGAAGGGGTTTCAAGGTTACCGCTTTGCCACATGCGCTTCGGTCAATGACGAGATCTGCCACGGATTTCCAAATAAAAAGCCGCTGAAAAACGGCGATATCGTGACGATCGACATGGTGGTCAATCTGAACGGCGCGCTGTCTGATTCGGCGTGGAGTTACGGAGTGGGAACCATTTCCGATGAAGCGGAGCATTTGCTGAAGACGACCAAGGAAGCCCTGTATGAGGGGATCAAGCAATCCGTCGTCGGCAACCGGCTGGGCGATATCGGCCACGCCATTCAGGAATATGCCGAGTCCAGAGGGCTGAGCGTTGTACGCGAGTTTGTCGGCCACGGCATCGGGCCGACGATGCATGAAGATCCGCCGGTCGCTCATTACGGCAAACAGGGGCGCGGGCTCCGCCTCAGGGACGGCATGACGATTACGATTGAACCGATGCTCAATATCGGCGACTGGCGTTCAAAAATCGACAGCAACGGCTGGACGGCACGGACAATTGACGGATCGCTTTCTGCTCAGTATGAGCACACGCTGGCGATCACGAAGGACGGTCCGGAAATTCTGACGGCACTGGAAGACGATGCAGGATAATAATGAAAAACGCGGGACCCCGGCGGATCCCGTGTTTTTTTAATGACCTGTCAGCTGGATAAACGACGGCGACGAGAGCGTCAGGCTGATCGCGACAACGGTCGCATTCATCGCGGCATGCATAAACATGTTGACGGCAATCCTCCCCGTTTTCTTGTAGGCATAGCAGAGAAAGAATCCGATGACGAAATAAATGAGAAGATGCTGAAAATCCAAATGTCCGAAGGCAAAGATAAGCGAGCTGATCGATGCAGCAAGAATGAAGCCCATTTTCTTCTTCAGGCTGCCGTAAATGATTTTCCGGAAGACGATTTCTTCCAGCATTGGACCGATGACAGCGACTGCCAGCAAAAACAGCGGCGACATCCGTGCGATTTGGACGACACTCTGGGTGTGTGCCGATTGCGAAGGTTCGCCGAATATGAAAGTATTGATCAGCGATGCCAGAATCTGCAGGGCGAACAGTGCCAAAACGCCGCCGACCGCCCATAGAAGAGATACACCCGCCGGCGCGCGTTCCCCGTTTCGTATGTAACGTTCAGGAAGCAGGAGTATCAGCACGATAATCAATGTCAGAAAAAATATCGCGGTCATGACGACGCCGTAGCCCTGGCCTCTAGGAAAAAATCCGGTCAGCCAGGCGAAACCGGGAATCAAAGGCGACAGAAAACAAATCAGATAAATAATGACAATGGATATGTATCTTTTCGTCAAGCGACGACACCTCGTGTTCTCGAAAATTTTATCAGGGCTTTGAGGGGGGAACCGGCGCGGTTTCCGATCAGAAACAGGATTCTTTTGATGCGCCGCCGCGCTCATACATCCTATTTTAACATAGCGGCGTGTGCCTCTCCTTTTCCATATTACCGAACCTGTTGGTTCATCTCCCCATAATATTCGTCCGTTGGCGGAATATATGCCTTCGGCCGGCATGCCTGTTCCGGGCAGAGCGGGGCTCTTATCTCAAACAGGCCGCTTTCGGAAACAGAGAGAGGATAACGGGCCGAAATCAGGCCGCCGATCCGCGGCCTATTGTGCATCCTGTTTTATAAGTATAAAGTTTCAGCAAGTCATAGGTATAAGCAGGCGGACAAAGATACTGCATCTTCGGCCTGTCCGTCGCCCGGCTGCCCGCGGCATCGCAACTAAGCTTCCGGCTTTGCCTGAAGGCCGGCCGATCGGCAAGTTTTCTTTATGAAAAGCTTGCAAATCAAAATGGAATTGATTATTATATTAAATGGATTAGCACTCGGACGAATAGAGTGCTAACAAAGTACTTTACTTAACATTCAATTTAAGGAGGGTATTTCTTTCATGTTAAAGCCATTGGGTGATCGCATCGTTATCGAACCACAAGAAAAAGAAGAAAAAACTGCAAGTGGTATCGTGCTGCCGGACTCGGCGAAGGAGAAGCCGCAAGAAGGACGGGTTGTTGCTGTCGGTGCAGGCAAAGTTTCTGATGCAGGTGAACGCATTGCACTGGATGTAAAAGAGGGAGAAAAGGTCCTCTTCTCAAAATACGCCGGTACGGAAGTCAAATATGACGGCAAGACCTACCTGGTTGTTCGTCAGGACGACGTTTTGGCAGTCATTGAATAAATCAATCGATTAATATTCAGGAGGGACTATCCACGATGGCAAAAGAAATTAAGTTTAGCGAAGAAGCCCGCCGCTCGATGCTTCGCGGCGTTGACGTTCTGGCAGATGCAGTGAAAGTAACGCTCGGGCCGAAAGGCCGCAACGTTGTATTGGACAAAAAATACGGCTCACCGCTGATTACAAATGACGGTGTGACGATTGCCAAGGAAATTGAGCTTGAAGATAAATTCGAAAACATGGGTGCACGTCTTGTCTCCGAAGTAGCCAGCAAGACAAATGATGTAGCCGGCGACGGAACAACGACCGCTACGGTTCTCGCTCAGGCGATGATCCGCGAAGGCCTGAAAAACGTGACTTCCGGTGCCAATCCGATGGGCATTCGCCGCGGGATTGAAAAAGCGACGGAAGCTGCCGTTGAAGGCCTGAAGAAAATTTCCAAGCCGATCAAAGGCAGGGCATCGATTGCACAGGTTGCCGCCATTTCTTCAGCGGACGAAAAAGTCGGCGAACTGATTGCCGAAGCAATGGAAAAAGTCGGCAACGACGGTGTCGTTACGATTGAAGAATCCAAAGGCTTTGCAACCGAGCTGGATGTGGTTGAAGGTATGCAGTTCGATCGCGGCTATGCGTCGGCTTATATGGTCACCGACCAGGATAAAATGGAAGCTTCTCTTGAAAATCCGTACATTCTGATTACGGATAAAAAGATTTCCAACATTCAGGAAATCCTGCCGATTCTTGAGAAAGTCGTTCAGCAGGGCAAATCAATGCTGATTATTGCCGAAGACGTTGAAGGCGAAGCACTGGCCACTCTCGTTGTCAATAAACTTCGCGGTACGTTCAATGCAGTCGCTGTTAAAGCACCGGGCTTCGGCGACCGCAGAAAGGCTATGCTTGAAGATATCGCAGTCCTGACCGGCGGCCAAGTGATCACGGAAGACCTCGGACTCGACCTCAAATCCACAACGATCGATCAACTCGGCACGGCCGGAAAAGTCATCGTAACAAAAGACAACACGACGATTGTCGAAGGTGCCGGCGATTCCGAGAAGATCGGCGGACGTGTCGGCCAGATCAAGGCACAGCTTGAAGAAACCACTTCTGATTTCGATAAAGAAAAGCTGCAGGAACGTCTGGCAAAGCTGGCCGGCGGCGTAGCCGTTATCAAAGTCGGCGCTGCAACCGAGACAGAACTGAAAGAACGCAAACTGCGCATTGAAGACGCACTGAACTCGACACGCGCTGCCGTTCAGGAAGGTATCGTTGCCGGCGGCGGCACGGCGCTGGCCAATGTGATTAAGGATGTTGCCGCAGTTGATGCAGAGGGCGATGAGAAGACCGGTGTGAACATCGTCATCCGCGCTCTGGAAGAACCGGTTCGCCAGATTGGCGAAAACGCCGGACTCGAAGGCTCTGTCATTGTTGAAAAGCTGAAGGGTCAGAAACCGGGTATCGGCTATGACGCTGCCAAGGACGAATGGGTAGATATGATTGAAGTCGGCATCGTCGACCCGACCAAAGTGACTCGTTACGCACTGCAGAACGCCGCTTCCGTCTCGGCTATGCTCCTGACAACGGAAGCCGTTGTCGCCGATAAGCCGGAAGAACATCCGGAACCGCAAGTACCGGCCGGCGGCGCCGGAATGGGCGGCATGATGTAAAAAATCCTGAATCCCCGGTTCGATCAGGGGCTGCAGGTTATATAGATCCATCCGATGGTTTTTTTACGGGCCATCCATATTAAATGGGCGTTTCTCAAGTGTTCGCCGAACATAAGAGAGACGCTCTTTTTTTCATGGCCAGGCGGCGTGCAGATTACCCTCATTGTCCATGCGGCCAAGGGCGGTCCATGACCCGTTCCAGGCAAAGTATAGTTGAAGTCGCGGCTTCGCATTCTTTTTGGTCAGGAAAGGTCCATAACCTGTTCCGGACCGACACCTGCCTCTGCAGGCAGAGATGTATGTGTGGCCGGAGACCCGCGGGCGTTACCTGTTTTTGAATTTTGGTATGCTTCACGACAGGGCCGATGTGATAGCAAAATCCGTTGAATAAGCCTCGCTTCCTATGCTTTTTATCAGGCCCTAAAAAGAAGTCGGATCATTATAAATTTCATCGATTATTCCGCTCACAATTTATCGAGGCATTCAGCAGGCCGGCTCCGCCAAATATTTTCGGTGGACTATTTATTCCACGGCCCCAAAGTTCCATGTCTTCAGTCCGGCATCGGGATTCGGGCGCCCGACAGTTTCTTCACTGAGATGTGAAATCATTTTATAAGGAATAGAAAAATGGAACGCCGCTTTTTCCATTGACGCGGCATAAATGACAGTTAACCGTTACTGCAGCAGCAGAGAAGATAGATGTTCATTTTTTGTATAGTTCATTTTGATACGATAACTTGGGGGAGTGTTTTATAGTTCCTGTATGGGCAAAATGTTCTGATTTGCTCTGCAGGGCTTTTTTTTATAAAAAACGCAGTACAAGAGTTTTTAACAAACCAAAAAAGGCAGGAGATGGAATCCTGTTTCACATTGACGGACCGATCCGATGGAGAATCCGTTGATGATGATGGTCGGGTAACAGGAAGTGATGCCCGATTTAGGGGAACATCTGCATTTTTAGGGCCAATCTGTGAAAAATCGTACCGATCAAGGTATTTTGAGACTATGATCGGAGTGCATGGTCCGGAATGATCAATACAGCCGGAGAATCATTAGTAAATGATCAAAATCGCCGGTAAATGGTTCGAAATCAATGAGTACGAATAATCGGAATATGAATTGTTTGTTTCCCCATCCGCATCAACCGCGGAACCAACGGTTATCTATCTGCTGTAATGACATTAAACACCCTTCGCCCGTTCTGCTGCCGGCAGATTCAGATAAAGAAGTATTCGATCTAAAGAGAACACTGCTTTCATCAAAAGAGACGTCTCCAAGTCGAAACATCGGCTTATGAGACGCCGCCGGAAGAAAGATCGCCGATATTATATCCGTTTTTTACATGCCGCTAAATGGATCCGCTGCCGGATCCGCTAACTTTATCTCGACGATATCCATCAATGAGATGCAACTGCCCGTCTCGTGCACGTCACGTATCTTCAGCTGCCGCCGAGCTGTATCTAATTTTTCAACGCAGCAAATGCTCTTTTTTATATATCCGTTCTGATAATAGCGAAGCGCAACCCGTTTGCTTCCGGACAGCGCTTCACTGAGTGTCCGATTTAATGTCTCCAGTTCCTGGTCATCCAGAGACGGACGTTTCTTTTTTCCCAGATCCGCCTCGTCCTGCCTGAGCGCCTGAACATGTTCCGGCAGCATCATCCGGCTGGATTCCCAGCGCAGGTTGCTTCCCTTGGTTAATTTATTCATGGCAGCAGTCCTCCGTCCTTTTTTGAAGTGTGCTTGGCTTTCTCAATGGCTTTTTCAATTTCTTCTGCGTCATGGCCGGTGCGCTGTTCCAGATCGCTAACCAGTGTTATTCTTCCTGCCGCCGAATCATTCCGCATGATTTGTGCGATCTTTCTTTCAAAGTCAGTCAGCATAAGATCACCTTTTTTTGTTTTCTATTATACACGAATGTATGTTCTTTTCATACTGCCAGAAACGTCTATTTAACAGGACACATCAAAAAAAATGATGATTTTCAAGGAAAAAGCGTTTCGAAAGATAGGCGAATCACATTTTTTAAAATAAATACGGGGTTTGTAAAGATATTCTTGCTTTTAATATTGAAATAATACAATTCCTAGTTGTATAATATGAATTACCTTCTGTTACAATTGCCATCCTTTTTTAACTCACCTCTCTGTGTTACTGCAGAGAGCCTTTTTGTCTATAAAATGGAGGTGCCGCGCCGATCGGTTCAAAACTGAGCAAGCCCCGGGCCGTTTGCGGCGGGGGGCCTGTTCAATATATTAAAAAATGTGGAACGGATTAACCCTGAGGATTGAACGCTCCGGCGATCTGCTGTGCCGTTTTGCCCATCTGCTGCATCGGCTGCTGAACGAACTGCGGAATTGAGCCCCGATTGTTTCGCAGCCATACATATGTTGCCGCACCGGCTCCGCATGCGGCCAAAAACGGCAAGAAGTTATTTCCCATATTGTTTTCCTGCTGTGCCATGTTTTTTCACCTCCCGAATCGGATTCGCCTTTATTTTGAACGTCCGCATCGAAAATATATCATGTAAAAACAGGAAGTTGCGGAGAATCTGTGGCACGGGGAAATAAAGAATTTCAATTTGTAGAACAAGTTAATTGATTTTTAAGAAAGGCGCAGTATGCTTTAGATGTTCGAAAGCAATGTAACTTCCCCCTGTTTTTATTATTGGGCCCTTTGTTGAGGGGGTCTCTTTTTTTATGCGCGGATTTGCAGCCTGCAGCCTGCGGTCGAAGAAAAAGATTGACAGCGGCGTATGTAATCCGTTATTGTTATTGCAGAAACAGTTGAATAACATGAACGTATTTGGAGGAGCCTGTCAAGACGGGCTCTTTTTATTTTTTTTTGATCATACGGACTTTCGAAGGAGGAAATGAAATGGGGACGGCAGCTTATCTGGCGATTGCGATCTTTATCATTTCCTATGGTGCCATCATTTCTGAAAAAATCAGCAGGACAATTTCAGCAATGATCGGCGGTTCGCTGATGATTTTTTCCGGGGTTATTAGTCAGCATACGGCTCTCGAACATATTGATTTTAATGTAATCGGTCTGCTGATCGGCATGATGATCATCGTTTCGGTTACGGAGGAAACAGGCCTATTCCGGTACGTGGCGATCGGGCTCGGAAAAAGGGTAAAGGGCAGACCGCTTCCCCTGCTCATTATCTTTGCCGCAATGACGGCTGTCGGTTCGGCCTTCCTCGACAATGTAACCACAGTCATGCTGATGGTCCCGGTGACATTCAGTATGAGCCGGCAGCTGAAAATAGATCCGATGCCGTTCCTTATCACAGAAATTCTTATGGCCAATATCGGCGGCACAGCAACGATGATCGGTGATCCGCCCAATATCATGATTGGAAGCGCAGCCGGGAGTATCGACTTTATCGATTTTATCGTGCACCTTGCTCCGATTTCACTATTAGTCGGAACAGCGGTCATGCTGTTTATTTTGATTCTTTACCGAAAAAAGCTCCATACGTCCGATCAGGCCAGAGATCATCTGATGGCCATGGATGAAAAAAATGAAATTACAGATAAAATCACGATGATTAAAGCCGTTTCGATTCTGGCTCTGACTATTTTCGGCTTCTTCATTCACCCGTTGATCCACGCGGAATCTGCGACGGTTGCACTGGCCGGTGCTTTTCTGCTGTTGGTGCTGACAGGGGAAAAGACACTGGAACACGCGCTCAGTTCCGTTGAGTGGCCGACGATATTTTTCTTTCTTGGCCTGTTTGTCCTTGTTGGCGGTCTGATTGAAACGGGCATCATGAATCATCTTGCACAATCGGCGATTGATCTGACTGCCGGTAATCTGACTGCCGCTTCTTTTCTTGTTCTATGGCTGAGCGCCATGGCTTCGGCGTTTATGGACAACATTCCGTTTGTCGCGACGATGATTCCGCTGATAGAGGATATGGGACGGATGGGCATCGGCAGCCTTGATCCGCTGTGGTGGAGTCTTGCGCTTGGTGCCTGTCTTGGAGGAAACGGTTCACTCATTGGGGCCAGCGCCAATCTGATTGTCGCCGGACTCGCGGCAAAAGAGGGACGTTTGATCTCATTTACCCGTTATCTGCTGGTCGGTTTTCCCGTGATGCTTGTTTCAGTAACTATGGCGATGGGTTATATTTATGTCAGATATCTGATGTAGTGGAAGGGAGATCCCGGAATGGATAAACTGATCTATCAGGTCAACGATTCACTGATCGCTTTGACCGAACAAAAAAATGAAGACGATGTTGAATTTCTGATCAAGGCGAAAACGGGCGAGGCGTTAAACCGTCTGCGCGCCGTCAGACAATTCTTCGACAGTGATAAAATCTACACGGATATCCTGTTTTACGCGCGGAAAGGCGGCGAATTTCAGGTCATTGTCCGTAAAAATGTTTATGCGCCCTTTATTACCCACCTGTTTCAGCTTCAGCTGATCCGTTCTGTTTCCTGGAAAAGCATTTCATGAAACGGAAAATCGAATGTAACCGGGCACAGCTGCCGTCTTGAAGAAAATAAATGGCCGGGTTTTAAAAAAATTTTTCTTAGCACTTATCAATAACTGAATCTTGGAAAGGATCTGTTTTGCTTGCCAGTCGGAGCCGTTTTAGCCATTGCCATTTTTGTTCTCGCCTACGGATTCATAATGGCCGAGAAAATTCACCGGACGATCGTCGTCATGCTCGCTGCCGCGCTGCTGCTGTTCCTCGGCGTTCTTAATCAGAATACTGCAATACGCCATATCGATTTCAACACTCTCGGCCTTCTGGTCGGCATGATGATTATTGTTGCAGTGACTGCCCGGACGGGACTGTTCAAGGCCGTTTCCATTTGGGCGGCAAAGAAGGTGAACGGCCGTCCTGTCGCCCTGCTGACGGTGTTTTCGCTGATTACGGCATTCGGTTCGGCCTTTCTTGATAATGTGACGACTGTGCTGCTCGTCGTTCCCGTGACATTCAGCATCGCCAGAGAACTGGAACTCTCGCCGGTTCCGTTTCTGATGTCGGAGATTTTCATGGCCAACATCGGCGGGACGGCGACGATGATCGGCGATCCGCCCAATATCATGATCGGAAGCGCGGTTAAAGATCTGAGCTTTATGGATTTTATCACGAATCTGACGCCGGTCATCCTGATCATCGCGCTTGCCGTGCTTTCTTTTTTGATCTTTTTTTACCGGAAGCAGCTGCACGTGCGCCGGGACGCGGCGGAAAGGCTTGCCGATCTGAATGCCCGCGATGAAATTACGGACCTGCCGCTCCTGATCAAGTCACTGTCCGTTTTGCTGCTGACGATTTTCGGCTTTTTTCTCCATCAGAGACTCGGAGTCGGGACGGCGACGGTTGCGCTGGCCGGTGCTTTTCTTCTCCTCCTGCTGACCGGTGAGCGATACATGGAGCAGGCGCTTTCCGCCGTGGAATGGCCAACGATTTTTTTCTTCACCGGCTTGTTCGTTCTCGTTGCCGGGCTGGTGGAGACGGGCGCGATTGCCCGTTTTGCCGGTTTCGTTTTGGGGCTGACGGGAGGCAGGACAGTGCCGACGACATTTCTGATTCTCTGGATGAGCGCCATTGCCTCTTCCGTTGTCGACAACATTCCGTTTGTAGCGACGATGATTCCTCTGATTCAGGACATGGGACACATGGGTATCGTCAATCTGGAGCCGCTGTGGTGGAGCCTGTCGCTCGGTGCCTGTCTCGGCGGCAACGGGCTTCTGATCGGCGCGAGCGCCAATCTGATCGTCGCCGGAATCTCGGAGAAAGAAGGCTGTCCGATAACGTTTGCCGCTTTTATGAAAGCCGGTCTTCCGGTAATGTTTCTGTCGCTCGCGATCAGCACCGTCTATGTTTATCTGCGCTATTTGGTCTGATGGGTTGATGAACCCTGTATTCATTGTTAAAATAAGAAAAGTGATTCAAATGTTGCGGATGGTAAATAATGCGTCGCGAAAACTGGAAGCCTCCCGGCCTCCGGCTTTTTAAATGGATCGTATCCGATGGACTATTTGCGAAGACCAAGCGGCCGATTAAAATAGATGGGGTGGAGAGCAGGATGGCAGAACCGAATAACTTGATTATCGTCATGGATTTCGGCGGTCAGTACAACCAGCTGATCGCAAGACGCATTCGTGACCTGGGTGTATACAGTGAGCTGTTTCCGCATACGCTGACCGCGGAACAAATTAAGGAAAAGAACCCAAAAGGCATTATCTTTTCAGGCGGACCCAACAGTGTTTATGATCCGGATGCCCCGGACTGCGATCCGGCTATTTTCGATCTGGGCCTGCCGATCCTTGGGATCTGTTACGGCCTTCAATTGATCAGCAAGCACTACGGAGCGGCCGTGGAGCGTGCGGCGCGCAGAGAATACGGGAAAGCCGACATTACCGCAAATACGGACAGCGCCCTGTTCCACGGCCTGCCGGCAACACAGACGGTATGGATGAGCCACGGCGACCTGGTTAAGACGCTTCCTGAAGGTTTTGCCATTGAAGCAAGCAGCGAATCGTGCCCGGTTGCAGCGATGGCAAATCCGGCGAAAAAAGTCTATGCGGTTCAATTCCATCCCGAAGTGCGCCACTCCGTATACGGCAACGAGCTGCTGAGAAATTTTGTTTACTCGGTCTGCGGTGCGGAAAAAAGCTGGTCGATGGAACACTTTATTGATGAGCAAATCGAAAAAATCCGCGAAACGGCCGGCGATCGCAAAGTATTGTGCGCGCTGAGCGGCGGTGTCGATTCTTCAGTTGCGGCAGTGCTTGTCCACAAAGCAATCGGCAAACAGCTGACCTGCATTTTTGTCGACCACGGCCTGCTTCGCAAAGGCGAAGCGGAAGGCGTTATCGATACGTTCAAAAATCATTTTCATATGAATTTTATCCATGTTGATGCCAAAAAGCGCTTTTTGGACAAGCTGGAAGGTGTCAGCGATCCGGAACGCAAGCGCAAAATTATCGGCAATGAATTTATTTATCTTTTCCAGGATGAAGCCAATAAACTTGAGGATATCTCCTTCCTTGTGCAGGGGACGCTTTACACGGATGTTGTGGAAAGCGGTGCGGGCGGTTCGTCGCGGAACATTAAGTCGCACCACAATGTCGGCGGCCTGCCGAAGGATATGAAATTTAAACTGATCGAACCGCTGAATACACTGTTCAAGGACGAAGTGCGCAAGCTCGGCACGGAACTCGGCATTTCCGATGCCATCGTCTGGCGCCAGCCGTTCCCGGGGCCCGGGCTCGGCATCCGCATCCTCGGCGCGATCACGGAGGACAAGCTGAAGATCGTTCGTGAATCCGATGCTATCCTCCGCGAAGAAATCAAAAAAGCCGGACTCGACCGCGACATCTGGCAGTACTTCACTGTGCTGCCGAACATCCAGAGCGTCGGCGTCATGGGTGACGGCCGCACCTACGATCACTGCGTCGCCATCCGCGCTGTCACTTCAATCGACGGCATGACTTCCGACTGGGCACGGATCCCGTGGGAAGTACTGGAAAAAGTTTCGACGCGCATTGTCAACGAAGTCGAGCACGTCAACCGGATTGTCTACGACATCACGTCGAAGCCGCCGGCAACGATCGAGTGGGAATAAAACAAATAGTTCATTTGATTTGCGAATGCTGATAAGACGATGTTTTATGGCATGAGATATCGGTCAATTTAAAGGAATATTAATGTTGTTCCCTACTAAAAACCCTACCAAACACATTTACGTATCGGTAGGGTTTTTAAGCCATTTAAATTACCTTATTAAATTCGCCGCATTTTTCAGGAATGCTCCGTGCCAGTTCAGTTGCCAAATCGGCTTTTTTTAAGTGTGCTCATGCCTTTGAATCGATAGCGGATGTAATCCACTTCATCCTTTGTTAGCCCACTAAGCGCATCGTACAGACTGCATGGGACATTGACGGATTTCCAATGCCGTTTCTCTTTTCTATCCTGCAGCATTTGAGTATAAGCTCAGGCATTTTCCAGAGCATCGATCAGCGCTGATCCCGGTTATTCACCACATCGCTCCCATTTTTTAAAAATCAATTCCAGAGCATCCATGACCTTCATTTTTTTGTTCACTGGGATTCCGACAAGATGAAACATCCTGATTTCGGTATGTACTAGACTGTGTTAGCCAATAGAAAATCACAGTTAGTCATGTTATTGACGCCTGATTTTAGCTGATAGTTGACGGGTTTGTCTGTCCAATCAGTGCTGAATATAATTACTATGGTCATTATATCCGGCACTGATTTCTAAGAAAGAAAAAGGACATCTCTATCATCGTGTAATACCCCTTACACGAGAGACGTCCTCCAAACAAACTATATGGATTACCAGACTAATGCCTTGTTGATAAGCAGCTAACCGGTGTTCTCGGTTAAGAGTATGGGGAAGGTTCTTTGTCCTTGTTGCGGAGGGAAACCTAGAACTAATGGGATCCGGCTCAGCCTCAGCC
This sequence comes from Sporolactobacillus sp. CQH2019, assembly GCF_028765345.1. Classification (GTDB taxonomy): domain Bacteria; phylum Bacillota; class Bacilli; order Bacillales; family Sporolactobacillaceae; genus Sporolactobacillus. Next base: position 40,750 of record NZ_JARAJZ010000018.1, on the reverse strand, counting down.
TGTTAGCAGCAGCTGGCTGGCAGGACAGGAATAAGGCGCCTCGCTTTAATCCAGGCGTTTATCCTTTTTTCTGAACCTATATTAGCTTTCTTGTGGGGGAGAGAGCCGAAGAAACAGTTTGAAAATATATGAAATTTAATTAAGGGCAATCCGGGATTGAGCCATCCTTCTGCCCATCTGGCGTTGCTGTCAATCCGCCGATTTTGTCGGTGGCAGTAGCTGAAAAAAGTTAATTAAGCGAGCGAATTAATTTTTCCTGCTAATTTGATGCAGTTTTGCAGAAACACTGCCTGCATAGCTGGCACCGAATTTATGCAGGTGAACCATCAGGTAATATAGCTGATAAAATGTCAGTCGTTTCTCAAAGCCTTTATCAAACGGATAAGCTGCTGTGTAAGCTCGGTAAAATTCAGAGGTGAAACCGCCGAAGACCGTGGTGACGCCAATATCCAGTTCACGATCGCCGTAGACCGCTGCAGGATCGATTAATACGGGGGAACCATCCGCCAGGAACATATAGTTGCCGCCCCACAGATCGCCATGCAGCAGCTCAGGTTTACTCGTGTGGTGCGCCAGTTCAGAGACAATGAGGTCACGGCTTTTTTCGTACAGCTTGACTTCATGGCTCGTCCATAGCCGTTTCTTTTGCAGTAATGCGGCAAGTACATCCAGACGCCGGTTGACGAACAAATCTGTCCATGAATCCGTCCAGTCATTATTGAATGAAATGCTGGAACCCGAATAGGGATAGTCAAAGCCGAATCGGCCGTTCGGGCTTTTATAGTGGTGAAGATGGGCAACCAGTTTTCCTAAATCCGATTGTTTCCCGGTGCCGTGCTCAAGGTAATTGAGCAACAGATAGGCTCCCTTGTTTGTCTGTCCGCTGGCAATCACCCGCGGAGCCAGAATGCCGGCTTCTTTAAAAGCATTTAACCCGGCAATTTCACCTGCATAGAAACTTTTCGGCTGATTCGGCTGATAAAGAAGAAAATAGTTTTCCTTTCCGGTATCGATCCGGAAAGCCTGATTCACATCTCCTCCGCCAACCTGTGTGATCTGCCGCACATCCTCCAGCGGCAATTGATTGATCCAATCATAGATCATTGCTCTTCCTCCTCGTACAGTGGTAAATCGTTCACTTCAATTATAGAACGTGACGATTCAAAAACAGGCATTCAGGAAAATGCTACTTTATAATGACTCAGATGCGGAATGATGAAGCGATCATTTTAATTCTGGGTACAATTACAGCCAATGCACTATGTAAGCGGCAATAGCCCCCACTGGAAGCCCTGCCGTTTGCAAAATACGCGACACTCTCAGACTGAGCTTATCATTTACACGTGTTATAAAAAAAGTTGCACAAGCTAATACATATCATCTCTCCATTGTACAAATAATCATTAAACAATGCGCTTTTCATTATATAGTGAATGATTCTTAGTCTAAGTTTAATAGTGTTTCCGTTTTGTTTAGTTTTGACAGTTCCACACTTGTCTTCCATAAATTTTTCCTATTTTCCCGGTTATAGGAAAGTTCTGAAGACCTTATTTCCCGCGTACCTTCAAAATATTTGCCTGTGATTTCATTAAATTCGGGATTAATGATCAGCGATGCTAATGCCTTGCCAGATTTATTAGGAGTATTAACATTTGGGCGGAATAAGACAGAGATATAGTTAATATATTTAGTGAAAAATCTCATAAAAAGAGGAAAAGTCCGAGAAAAACCTGTACCTGGCATCTGTCCGGGATCAAAAGCATTTACGGTAATATTTTTATCAGTTTGTTGTTGTATTCTTTCGGCTAACTCGTAAGTACAGTATATATTACATAATTTTGAAGTAGAATATCGACGTTGGCCAACGGTAAGCATATTTTTATTTTGCCCCATTTTCTTAGGATAGGCTAGCAATCTAGCACTCTCATATACGGGCACAGCAACTATTGTCTTATTTGCCGGGTCATGAGTTCCGCTGCTGACAAAAACTATTCTACCTGAATGAGTCATTTTTTCGAGCAGCATATTGGCTAGTAGAAAATGTCCGAGATGATTAACCCCAAAGGTACTTTCAAAGCCGTCTTTGGTATAACGAGTTTTATCGATCATAATCAATCCTGCATTACAAACGAGAGCATACAGTGGTGGAAAACCTGAACTCGAAAATCTGGTTACAAAATCTCTTACAGATTCTAAGGATGAAAGGTCAAGTTCCAAAGAAGTTATGTTGTTATTATTTGTTGCTTTAATGAGTGAATGTACTGCTTTGTTTGCTTTAGCTGCATGACGGCAAGCCAGTATAACATGAATATTCTTGTGGGCTTTAGCCATGTTTCTAGCACAGGCATAACCTAATCCAGAGTTCCCACCGGTTATAATAATCGTTTTTTTACTTGAATTCGTTTCGGCCGGCATAATTACACGTCCCTTCTAAAATTGGAGTTAGTATATTTCACTGTTGACACTGTCAACTTACGCTTATTGTAGTCTCAAACGTTGACGGTGTCAACGTAACGCTGTAAAATTAATTGTAAATATATCTGTAGAAGAGGGCACTATGAAAAGCAGCAATGATACGAAACAAAGACTGATTGATGTCACAAGAAAAATGATTGATACCAATGGTGTTGATTCAGTTAGTATGCGCGACCTTGGAAAAGAAATGAATTTATCCAGAAGTGCGGTCTATGTATATTTTAAAAATAAAGATGATTTACTTGCAGCCATTGTGACTGAAAATTTTAATACGATAAAAACTTGCATTTGCAAATTGATTGAAGAAATAGACGATTCCCGAAAACTTGTTTATGAAATTTTATGTACCTTTTATGATTTTGGAATAAAGAACCAGGATCATTATCCCTTGATGTTCCGCAGACAGTGGAATAAGGAACAATATCCCAACCTGCACACTTCAGCTTTTCAATTGTTTTCAATTTTTGAAGAATGTTTAGAAAAAGCTCGGGAACAAAAATGCACGATAAATAAATCTGCGAGACAATTAACAGCAATGGCATCTGCATTTATTTTCGGACTGGTTGAACTTAATTCTGCCGGGCATCTGGAATCTAAGAAGGGATTAGCTGATCCAACCGGTTTAATTCATTTATTTGTAGATTTGATCTTTATTTAAGTTTGAATAACTCATGATAATCACAGGCGTAATTGCGGAACCGGGTGGTTATTAAATTTTTATCATTACAGGCACCTTCAATTTATCCTCATTTGCTTATACTGAACTACCCATGCACGATTATTCATATTCCATTTTACCCAGACAAAGAAGGCGTTCTAATATAAAGTGTGACTGTGGAAAAAATGAACAGAAAATGTCGGAACGTGATCTTGAAAATCTTTTAAAGAGTGTTTATGGACAGGGGAGAAATCTATCATATGACGAGAGTCTATCTGTTAGAATGAAGTTTCGTTGTATTTAAAAAATTCCATCGGTCATCTTTTCGACGGAATTTTTGTTAAATCAGTGTATTTTATGAAAAAGTTAGGCGCGCGATTTAGCCTAAACTACTGTTTCCCTATACCAATAGTAAATCTATATATTTGGCACTCGCGATATTGTATACGTATCATAAAATCTCATACTTCATTGGCTGTTTCCTTTTTTGCCCAACCATTGCAATCAAAGTCCCGTTTTAAGAAGGCACGCATCTGTGCATGGTCAGGCATTGTGTTCTATTTTATATTTGCCAAATAATAAACCGCTGCTTTATTTAGAAAATAGGTGTAACCCGCTTGCTGTTTTTCAAGCATATTTCTGTGAAATCTGTCAACGATGAAAAATTCTGTCTGGTTTAAAAAGACCTGCGGTGTTGCCGGCTGCCCTTTCTTTTCTAAGAAAGATAAATGTTCTTTTACACGATCCAAGACCTTTGGATCATTTGCGGCGCCCCCTTCTTGTAAGAACTGAATCATATCTTTATTAAATGATTGTGCTTCCATGGCGGAGTCGTTCATTGACTCTACATCCATTTTTTGATTGGATAAGTCAAAATCATATTCTTTTTTCAAATATTCATTTTGATCTTTTAAGGCCTCCTGCCATTCTTCTTCGGTTTCAAAACCTTTAAACAGGTTTTCCATATCTAAATCGACTCCTTTTTTGGCACTCTTGATCGAGGCATTGATTGTCTTGATCAATCCTTTAAATCGATCAATTTTTTGTTCTAATAAATGTTTTTGCTGAATCAGCGTATTCTCTCTGTCAATTTCACTGCCTAATAATTGTTTAATTTCTTTGAGTGGAAAGTCCAGTTCTTTATAGAAAAGAATTTGCTGCAATCGTTCTAAATCTTTTTTCCCGTATAAACGGTAGCCTGCTTCTGTCGTTTGCTCCGGAACTAAAAGACCTAGTTTGTGATAGTGGTGCAGTGTCTTGACTGTTGTATGGGACAGCTCTGCGACTTCATGAACGGTGTACATTTTTTCCTCCTTTCGTTGTTCTCTATACTAAAGTATCTTCTAAGGTAAGAGTCAACACATGTATTTCATTTTTTTCTTTAAAAATTGTAAGTGAATTTACAAAAGAACACAGCGATAAAAAGACTGATCCGATCATGAATGGCATCTGGTTGTTCTCGATCTGGTGCCTCCCAAAATGAACGGATAATTTTGAGCGTCACATTTTTTATCCCGCTCGCTTTTTGTCTGATCTATGACCGAAAATCGGAGTGCACAGCGATTCTTAAAAGTAAAGCGGATGAAGAGCCGGGGCCGTTTAGAACTTAGTTTTTAAACTGAAACAATTGACAATGACCGACCGTTCGGTTATTATTGCACTATGAAAAATAGAGATAAGAATAAATTACAAATGATTCGCAATGCAGTTTTTAGCTTGACGTCAACGAATGATCTGGTCAATTTGTCCATCAGTAAAATTGCAGCGGCAGCCGGAATATCCAAATCAACAGTATATGTCTATTTTAAAGATAAAGAGGAACTGCTTTCTAAAACCTATATGTATGTAAAGGATTTGATGGATGAAGGTATTGCCGAAGTTGAAGCGGAGCATCCCGATTTAGATGAACGCATCGGCGCCTTCATTTGCCACTTTGTTCGGCGTTACCAGCGTTACCCTAAAGAAGCAAAGTTTATGGAGGCGGTCCTGACCAATCCAAGTGTGGTCAGTGAAGAAGCACATCAATATGCGGAAACGACGGCTGCGCCTATTTATCGAACTTTTGAAGAAATTATCAAAAATCCGCACTTTGTTAGAGCGCCGGCATATGTCTATGCGGCTTTCTTTTCATTACCTATGAAGGTGGCACAGATGAATGAAACGCTGACAGATTCGGAAATCGAATCTATGATTCATATGGTATTGAGAGCAATGAAGGTGCAAGAATAAGTCAATGGTTCACAAAAACGCAGCCATGCGTTTTTTAATAAAATTAAAAATGACCGATCGTTCGGTCATTATAAAGGAGCTTTGAAGATGACAAATGAAAAGAAAGTGGTGCTTATTACGGGCGCTTCATCAGGCATGGGGCATGAAAGCGCAAAATATTTTTATGATCACGGCTGGATTGTTTATGCGGGTGCCAGACGAACGCAGCGTATGAAAGATCTGCAGGAACTTGGCATTCATACCCATCGACTGGATGTTACGGACAATGAATCAAATAAAAGCTTTGTCGAGGCGGCAATAAAAGAACAGGGCCGAATAGATGTGCTGATCAATAATGCAGGTTATGGCGAGTATGGGCCGCTTGAAGAAGTTAGTCTTGAAAATGTCAAATATCAATTTGATGTCAATTTATTTGCAGCCAGTGAGCTGTCTAAACTCGTTCTGCCGCTGATGAGAAGACAAAAATTCGGACGTATTATCAATGTGACTTCTATTGGAGAAAATGTTTATATGCCACTCGGCGGATGGTACCATGCAACTAAGGCGGCACTGGGTATTTGGTCGGATGTACTCGATATGGAGATCCGGCAATTTGGTCTCCGGAGCATTGTGATTCAACCTGGAGGTACTCAGTCTGAGTGGGGAGAAATAGCGATACAGAATGCGGAAAAAAATTTAATGGCCGATTCACCGTACAAGAAGCTCGTGCAGGTCATCAAAAAAGTCCTGACTTCTCATGAGATAACAACTACTTCTCTCGATCTGGCAAAAGTTTTCTATAAGGCTGCGACGGACGCCCATCCCTCAAGAAGATATTACCGCTCATTAACAGATAGAATCGGAGTATGGATTGCAAGAAATCATCCGTCTCTTTGGCGCTTTGGAATGAGGACAATGATGGATCGAATGAGCCGATAAGGAGGATGGGAAAATGGCGGGGCCCCAACTGAATTTAACCCTGTTTAAGCCTCCCCGGCTCATTTGAAATCCCGGTAAATCAGCGTTCTGTCTGTTAACCATGTTGACTGCAAAAGGGCGGGAATAATTATAGAATTAAATTTGAGGCAGATACGCCGGCCTCACAGTATTTTAAAATAAGTTAATGAGTAAAATAGATATATTTTCCCCGCCCAAATCCGACCAGGATGAGTGATCCGGCGGGGCTGTTTTTTGCTTTAATGGCACTGAAGCTTTGATTCCGCGCACTGCCGTGCCGATTTCCCGCTCAATAACGCTGATTTTTCTTTGCTGACGTCGCCTTCTCACGGCTGATTTACTTTTTCATCCGGCCGTATCGTTTTCCGCTCCAATTGCTTTTTCTCCCGGATTACCCCATTCGCCATCCGTGCGTCGCAAGATCCATGTCGCGTTTCTTCATATCGGAGACATATGGGTTGCCCTTGACAAAAAAACGGTACGGAGCAAACGTACTGTTGCCGCGCCGGCTGACGCCGATTCGGGCAGAGGCGGCAATTTCCGCCGGTTGCCGTCCGCCGTTCAGCGCGATGTGCAGCGGCGCCGTGCCCATTGATTCCAGATTCAGCGACCTGTCGCGGATGCCGAAGGCTTGTGTCAGCCGGCCCGGCCCGCTTGTCAGTGCAAAGCCGGTTTTTCCCCGGTTTTGTTCCATGATTGCCCGGCCGTGCTCCGGCTCGGCGGCACGGATCAGGATGCCTTGCGGCGTGCCCGGATTTTGTGTGATCACGTTCAGCATCATATAGCCGCGCAGCGTAAAAATGTAAATCGTTGCCGGCGGGCCGTACAGTGCTTCGTTAGCAGCCGTGCGCCGGCCTTTGTAAGCATGTGCCGTTGAGTCTTTCTCGCCGAGGTAAGCCTCCACTTCAACGAGGTAGCCGCTGAGGAGTCCCTGCGGGCTGCGATAGACGAGCCGTTTGCCTAAGATCGCCCGGGCAATCTCCTCTGTCGGCCGATGGTTGAAAAAGTCACTGTAGCGCGCTGTTTCTGATTGATCGATCATCTTTATCCGCCTCATGAGTATTTATTCATTTTTCATCTTAGCACAGAAACCGGCGGAGCGTCGAAAATGCCGGGGAAGTGCCTGGCACTGTTTTTCCAAATGTGCCGATATACTGAATAGATTCTAAACTCATGATTTCTTGCAAATTTGAAAACACATTTTTAAATTTCCAATTGCTTTTTACCGGCTGAATCGAATGATTTACACGCTGGCGCCGCTGAACTGGGCTTTATACAGTTCGGCATAGAAGCCTCCTTTGGCAAGCAATTCCGGATGGGTTCCCTGTTCGATAACAGAGCCGCGGTTCATCACCAAAATGGATTTTGCGTCACGGATTGTGGACAGCCGGTGCGCGATGACAAAGTTGGTACGTCCTCTCATGAGTGCGGTCATAGCCTTTTGAATCAGCATTTCGGTCCGGGTGTCGACGGAGCTTGTTGCCTCGTCAAGAATGAGGACGACCGGATCGGCGAGAATGGCGCGTGCAATGGTCAGCAATTGTTTTTCTCCCTGTGAAATATTTGAAGCCTCTTCATTGATCATCGTTTGATAGCCTTCTGGAAGACTGCGGATAAAGTGGTTGGCATGGGCTGCCTTTGCGGCATTGACAACTTCGTCGTGAGTGGCATTCTCGCGCCCATATTTGATATTGTCTTCAATCGATCCCTGAAACAGCCATGTATCCTGAAGCACCATTCCGAACAGTGTGCGCAGGTCGCCGCGCCTTATTTTGCGCAGGTCTACGCCGTCGAAGCTGATTTTGCCGCCGTTGATTTCATAAAAGCGCATCAGAAGGTTCACAAGTGTGGTTTTCCCGGCACCGGTCGGCCCGACGATCGCAACGGTTTCACCTGCTTTGATCGTGAGATTCATGTCTTCAATCAATGGCTTGCCTTCATCGTACCGGAAGCGGACGTGTTCAAACTGAATATTGCCGTGCGGTTCTGTGATGAGTTCCGCATTTTCCGGATCAGGTGTTTCCTCTTTGGCATCGAGGACTTCAAAGATACGCTCGGCACAGGCGGCAGTCGATTGGATAATATTAAGAATACCGGCTACCTGAGTAATCGGCTGGCTGAACTGGCGCGCATACTGGATAAATGCCGTGATATCTCCAATACCCATCCAGCTTCTGGTGGCAAAGATACCGCCGACAACGCAAACCAGTACGTAACCGATATTGGTGATAAAATTCATGGCGGGCAGCGTCAGGCCGGAAAGAAATTGTGCCTTCCAATTTGCCGTGTTGAGTTCTCGATTCATGGTCTCGAACCGGGCGATGGATTGATCTTCGTGTCCGAATGCTTTGACAACTTTATGTCCGGCATACATTTCCGATGTATGGCTGCTGAGTCTGCCGATGATTTGCTGCTGCGCGGCGAAGTAACCCTGAGAACGTTTGGCAATGCCGCCTGCAGCCAATAGATAGAGCGGCAGTGTGCCAAGGATGATCAGCGTCAGCAGCGGGCTGATCGTCAGCATCATGACGATAAAACCGATCAGCTGAAAGACTGACTGAATGATTTGCGTCAGGCTCTGCTGCAGCGTTGTGGAAATAGTATCCACATCGTTGGTCATCCGGCTTAAAATATCGCCTTTTTGATGAGAATCGAAATAGCGCAGCGGGAGCTTTGCCAACTTGCGGTTCACGTCGCGACGCAGCTGACGGACCACTTTTTGCGAAAGGGAGACCATCTTGAATTGCATGATAAAAGTAAAAATGTCGCTCAGAAGATAAACGGACAGCATAATCAGCAGCAGCCGGCCAATCACACCGAATGGGATCTGTCCGCCCGTTTCACGGATATCCTTGATTGCGGTAGTTATGTTCTTTTGCGAGGGTTCGCCGTTTTTCTTTCCTTGTGAAATTGTCCGGCTCAATTCATACAGCTTCTGAAAAGTGTCGGCTTTTTCATTTGCATCTTTGATCCTTTCAACGTCGGGATATTCTACAAACTGCTGCATAGCGGAGAATTGTTTTTCTGTCAGGCCGCTGCTTTTTAAAAACGCGTCTCTTTCGCCTGGCGATGAATACTGCTTCCATTGTGCGAGAAGGCTGTTGATACGTTGGTCGGCAGCGGCCTGTGATACGGCCTCTTTATGAACGGCCGTTTTTGCAATAAATCCATCGGCCAGCCGATCGACCGCAAGGCCGCTGATTTTTGGCGCTGCAACGGCGGAAACGGCTGCAATGATCGTACAAATCATGACGATTGTGAGATGGAGCCGTTGGGGCCTAAGGTAGCCGGCCAGGCGTTTGGCGGTTTTCAAAAAATCGGTCCTATTGAACTTCTTCTTCATGCCAGCTCCTCCTTTGAAAACTGGGAGGATACGATATCCTGATAAACCCGGCAGTTCTTAATCAGTTCCTGATGCGTTCCCATACCGGCGACAGCTCCGTTATCCAGCACAATAATCCGGTCTGCATTCATGACTGTCCCGACACGCTGGGCAACGATGAAGACAGTCGCATTTCCTACTTCTTTTTGCAGAGCAGTACGCAGCGCAGCCTCTGTTTTAAATCCAATGCAGAGAAACTATCGTCGAAAACATAGATTTCCGGGCGGCGTACCAAGGCGCGGGCGATTGAAAGACGCTGCCTCTGGCCGCCCGAAAGATTGCGGCCGCCTTCGGAGAGCAAGGCGCTGTAACTGTTTTCTGTCTCCGTGATAAAGTCCGCCGCCTGTGCAATTTTGGCGGCATGTTCCAGCTCTTCGGCTGTTGCATTTTCTCTCCCGTAACGAAGATTGTCGGCGACGGTCCCGCTGAAGAGTGCCGCAGTCTGCGGTATATAACCGATTCTGGCCCGCAGTTCCTTTTGCGTCGTCGTCTTTATATTGATACCGTCAACCAGTATTTCACCTTCACTCACGTCGTAAAAACGCAGAATCAGATCGACGAGGGTCGATTTCCCGCTGCCGGTGCCCCCGATAATAGCTGTGGTTTCCCCGGGCTTTGCCAGAAAATTGATGTCTCTGACAGCCGGTTGTTCGGCTCCGGGATAGCGAAACGTGACATTCCGGAATTCCACGACTCCTTTCAGAGGGCCTGCTGTCTTCGCTGAAGCCGGGTCGAGTATCTCCGGCTTGGTTTCGAGTACCTGCGAGATGCGCTGAGCGGCGGCCTGGGCACGGGGGAGGAAAACAAACATAATGGAAAACATGACAAAGTTTGAGAAGATCAGCACGGCATACTGCAGAAAGGCTGTCAGGGCGCCGATATTGATTTCGCCGCTGTTTACCCGGATGCTCCCAAACCACAGGATACACAACACAATAGTATTGATCGCAAGCATGAAGGCGGGCAGCAGGAAGGCCATAATCCGGTTGGCCTTGATATAAGTGGCAGTTAAGTCGGCATTGGCGTGATCGAAATGTCTATTTTCATAGCCTGTTCGATTGAACGCCCGGATCACCCGAATGCCTGCCAGATTTTCATCCATCACGAGGTTCACCTTATCCAGGTTTTTCTGAACCCGCTTAAATACAGGCATCGCCATCCCCATTAAGAGGGCAATCAATGCAACCAATACGGGAAGCGCCGCGGCGAAAATCAAGGTCAGTCCTTTGTCCTGACGATAGGCAAGGATGATCCCGCCGACTGCTGTCAGCGGTGCGCGGAGCATCATGTTGAGCATTAGAATTGTAAAAGTCTGAATTTGAATAATGTCGTTTGTCGTGCGGGTGGTCAGCGTAGAAGCGCCGAACTTGTCGAATTCGTGCATGGAGAACCTCTCCACCCAGCGAAAGACACGGCTTCGCAAAATGCTGCCAAGATCGGCTGATACGTGCGCACTCAAAAAGCTCGCTATGACGGCACAAAGGATTCCGATTCCCGCAATGAGCAGCATCACTGCGCCGGAACGCAGAATATAGGGAATATTTTCTTCCATGATTCCATTGTTGATAATGGAAGACATGAGAGTAGGCAGATAGAGATCACATATCACCTGGGCGAAAATGAGAACAATCAGGATGCAGACTTGCGGGACGCGGTTGCGCAGATTTTGAAACATCTTAAGCATGAGGCCGCCTCCGAGTAGGATCCTGATCGCGGGTACTGCCGCTTAGTCGATCCTTTTTCCGGCAAATGTCTTCGGGATGAATTCCGTTTTGCTGTAAATAGAGATTGAATGCCTTGACTAAAAAATCCTCGATCGGTTTTTGAATGCCTTTCGTGCTCTCCGGCCAATTGTCGAGATCCTGCCCGGCTGAGAACAGTGTCTGAAACATGTCCGGATCGCCGGAAGCAAAATCACAAACCAGATTCCACCACTGTTTTGCAAGATCCTGACCTTCTTTTCCGGCCGGGTCGGCCCCTTTGCGGTAAAGAATGTCAAGCTGTGAAAAGACCGCATTTGCGGCACCCTGTTTTTCCGTATTTTCCAGCATGCGGCTGTTTATTTTTTTGAGCTGCTCGTCATTGAAATAATGGATGACAAAGGAATACGGATTTCCTTGATTCATCAGCTTCAGTATGGTTATCAGTTTATCCATACTGATTTTTTTTCCGGATTTTGTCTCTGAAATCACTAAATCCAATGTTTCAATAATCCTGTTTAAATTTCGGACTTTTCCGATCAGGACTTCGCGTTGTCCCTCCATGACCTTTTCTAAATCGACGGAACTCCCCTGTTTGAGAATCTTGCCGCCGATTTCTTCGAGTGAAAAGCCCAGTGATTTCAAAAACAGAATTTGCTGCAATTTTAGCAGATCGTCGAGATTATAGACTCTTTTATGGCTGTCGTTATATGCTGAACGGAGCAGGTTTGTCTGATCATAATATTGAAGCGTCCTGACAGTGACGCCGACTAGGTTTGCCAGCTCGCCCACTGTAAACACGCGCTCTTCTTCGTTTTCCATCTTCGCTCACCTCGTGGATTATCCTAGCACACGACGCTGCGTCGTCAGCAACAGGCATTTTAAAGTTATCGTGAACGAAACCGGCCGCTGGCCGCAGATCTGTGGTCTGATTTGGCGTAAAAGGATATCGCAAAAATCAATGTTCCATTTGGTGAAACAGCGGAGAAACAGCCTGCCGGCATAATGCGTGTACATTTTAGAGGGGTGTTCTTTTTGACGTAATGCTCGTTTCCTTGCCGATCGCGACAGGATCCTTAATTGTTCTTTGAATCGTGTGTGTGTTGAAACGCTTATGCGGCGATATAAAAATGACCGGACATTCGGTCGCAGACGGGGGAAAACGATTGAAAATGATATATATTTAAATTTTCTGACATTAAAAACCGTACTTAATGCATATGTTCAGATACAGCCTGATCGGATTTGCTCTGAGCGCATCGGAGGGCCGGTTTAACGTCATGAATCCGGTCTCAGCCCTTTGATGATAAACGATGTACAATAACGGATTTCTTCATTAATGTTCAGTGATTCCAGACCGATCAGGATTTTGCCGAAATATCCAAGTATCGGCATAAGCAAATATTCGGCGATATAGTCGTAAGGCCAGTCGGCAATTTCGCCGGTCGCCTGCAGATGGGCAACGCTTGGCTGCATCTGCGCGCGCAACGCTTTGCCGAAAATTGTTTTGACTTCAGCGAGCATGACCGGATCGTAAAGTGCTTCTCCCAGTATAATGCGCAGTTCACGCTGATTATCCTCAATAAAATGCAGGCGATTGCTGACAATGTTATGGACAAATTCATCAAGCGTATCATAGGGGCGGCTAAATGTGTCGGTTATAAACTCCTGAACAGCTGCCGGCAACGCGGAACCAAACAGCGGTGCCAGCACAGCCATCAACAGCTCATGTTTATTCTGAAATCGTTTGAAAATAGTTCCCTGGGCCACCCCGGCACGTTCAGCCAGATCGCTTGTTGAGGTTCGCTCAAATCCTTTTTCGGAAAATAGTTCAAGACTGGCCTGCAAAACGCGCTTCTGTTTATCGCTTAATTGCTTGTTTTCCTCCAGTGATTTTTTGTAGAAATCAAGAAAGCGTGTGGATCCTTTATCACTCATATCGGTCATCCCTTCAGACGGGCTTTTTATGGTCATCTTAACAAGCTGATTCATGAAGTTCAATGTTTTTTAAAATATTTCATTCACCTTTTGAAGCGTTTATTGATTTCGTCAGGCGCGGAATCTGTCATGCCGATTGTTTTATTGACCAATGATTTTTCCATGGTATATTAAGGATTGAATTATGAGTATATACTCACTCGCTGATAGAAATCATTAATAAGGAGTGTCAGCCATGCAATGAGATAAATGGTTTCGCAATCGTTTCATCTGGATAAGCAGGATTGTGGTCCTGGTAATTGTGCTTTTCTTTGCGGGTCTCACAATTCCTGGCTTCAGCAGGCTGCCGGATCACACGAAGGATATTCTTGTCTCCATTGTCAATCAGGACCGGCAGTCGTTAAATCACTAAAAGAACATTTGCCGTTTAATCAAATTCAAACAGATCAGACACTGGATGAAAGCAACTTCGAACTGAACCGGGCAGCATCGCTATGATCATTGTTATACCATCGGATTTCTCAGCAAAAATACAGGCCGGCAGTTAACCGCAAATGAAGTTCTATGTAAATGACAGCAATGGGCTTGTGCTTAACAATATGACCAAATCGGTGGAATCAAGTTGCCGCAACAGTTAAAAGTCAGATCATTTCCAATAAATCTGCCGGCATGTTCGAAGAATCATAGCAGCGTTGAAGCGCTTTTCATGTGTAAAAAAGAATTAAAAAGCAGCGGCACCGGCTTATCTAACCAATAACCGCGGCAGGCCCGAGATATGTATTCCATGATTTCACCGGCCTTGGAGTGCACTCTAAATCAATCTTTTGAGACGGAAATAAAAGCGTGTGAACCTTCTTCGGTATTATAAAAAGCAATTTTCAAATCAACAATGTTGAGATTTTTTTTTAGATCGCTGATTTGCCTCAGGATATTTTCACGATGTGCCTTCATGATCTTTTTTCGCATCTCGACGGTTTCCGGTCCCTGCATGCACAAATTGATGTATCGTCTGATTTCCTTGATGGACATGCCTGTATTTTTCAAACAACAAATAAGTTTGACAAGATCGAGATCCGCTTCAGAAAATTCCCTTCTTCTGTTTTTACCGCGGGAGATGAACGGAAGAAGCCCTTCTTTATCGTAAAATCGGATGGTATAAGGTGACAAGTCACAGATTTTTGCTACTTGATTAATGGAATACATGTGTATTTTCTCCCTTAATAAAGTATCGGTTCTTGACTTAGATATAAATCTAAGTGCTAGTATCAGTATATGCCACAGATGGTCACTATTCAAATGGCAAATAAATGCGACGGGGAGAATCGATCATGAACGATGGTACCAAAATTGCACTGGTAACGGGCGGAAGCCGCGGACTCGGCAAAAGTACGGCTTTAGCGCTGGCTAAAAAGGGTGTGGATGTGATTGTCACCTATAACAGTCAGAAAGAAAAAGCGGATGCCGTTGTGGACGAAATAGAAAACAGCGGCCGCAAAGCGGCTGCGTTGCAGCTTGACGTCGGCGAGACAGCGCTGCATCATACATTTGCCGCTCAGCTGTCAGAAGTTTTGAAGAGCATTTGGAATCGCGGCCGTTTTGATTTTCTGATAAATAATGCGGGATTTGCTTACAATGCACCATTCGCTGAAACAACGGAGGAACAGTTTGACAGCATGATGCGTGTGCACTTTAAAGGTGTGTACTTTTTGACCCAGAACTTGCTTCCTCAGCTTGTCGATCATGGCCGAATCATTAACTTTTCTTCAGGTCTCGCGCGTTTTACGACACCGGGATGGAGCGCTTATGCGGCAATGAAAGGCGCTGTTGAAGTCATGACGCGCTATATGGCTAAAGAATTGGGGCCGAGAGGCATTCGTGTCAATACGGTAGCCCCCGGCATCATCGACACCGATTTCCATCACGGAGCGCTGGATGCTGTTCCTGGCATCAAAGAACAGATCGGGACACAGATAACGCTCGGCAGAATCGGCCGGCCCGACGATATCGGCGGCATCGTGGCGTCGCTTTGCCGCGACGAAATGGGATGGATTACCGGAGAACGAATCGAGGCTTCCGGCGGTATGTTCCTTTAACTGACGGCTTTCTCGCTTAACCGGCGTATGTATTGTGACTTTGGACACTAGTAACCATAAAACGTCTGATCCCTTTCTAAATTAAGGGTTTCGGACGTTTTTGCTGTTGTGACTCAGCAATTTTTTGGATATAATGGGTTGAAAGTTGATTTCAAGATACTGGGGAATAAATGGGGAAAGAACAATCATTGATTCCTTTATTTTTAAAACATGTAGCGGTTGACAAACCGGGTGTACCTGCTGACGGCCGATAACCCATGTAGACCAATAAACAACTTCTAACGGTCGATAAACCGGACGGACGAACGACCGATAAACGGCTAGCGGCCTGCCATGGCCGATAATGAACTGAAATCCGATCCATACAACGGGGCCCTCCGCCAGTATCGCCCCGAAAAAAGGATGAATCGCCCTAAAACAGCGAACAATCGCCCGAAAATGGCCTCGAATCGCCCTGTTCCGGCGGAGTATCGCCCCGTCAAGAGTTTATCGCCCCGAAAAAAGGATGAATCGCCCTAAAACAGCGAACAATCGCCCGAAAATGGTTGCGATTCGCCCTGTTCCGACGGAGTATCGCCCCGTTAAGAGTTTATCGCCCCGAAAAAAGAAAGAATCGCCCTAAAACAGCGAACAATCGCCCGAAAATGGTCTCGAATCGCCCTGTTCCGGCGGAGTATCGCTCCGTCGAGAGTTTATCGCCCCGAAAAAAGGATGAATCGCCCGAAAGCAGCGAGCTATCGCCCTGAATTGGCCTCGAATCGCCCTATTCCGGCGAAGTATCGCCCTGTCAAGAGTTTATCGCCCTGAAAAAAGAAAGAATCGCCCTATTCCGGCGGAGTATCGCCCCGTCAAGAGTTTATCGCCCCAAAAAAGGATGAATCGCCGTTCGCATGAACATTCAGAGCCATAGACTGCCGCTCTTGCAAACCGGCCGTGTTTCAGAAAAATCGACAGCGTTTTCACGCTGCGGCCCGACTGGATACATGAGTTGGGGGGATAATCATTAATATTAAAAATACATGATCCCGCTTGCTTATAAGATTGTCACCGTCCAAACCTTATTTGCCCTGTTTCAGCGCCCTTAACTTGTTCGATATGCCGGCAATCAGCGGGCTATTACTTCTGATAAACTCAAATTTTTGTACCTACCAATTACCGGGCCGAATTAAAGTGTTAAAAAAGAAGCTGAGTCATTCAGCTTCCAAGGGTGTTGCTGCTCCATTTAGTTATCTGGCGAATAAGCCGGGAGAAACATTCGGATCAGATTAAAATTCCGACATAATAGTGAATAAACATCGTGATAATGCCTATGATGACATTGCGAATAATGGCTTTCTTTATAAAACCGCGTCCGAGCCTGGCACTCATATAACCTGTCAGCGCCACAGAGAGAACGACGGCTATTATCGTTCCCGGCCATTGCTCATTCGCCGGCAGAAAGGTGACGGCCAGCAGAGGCAGGCAGCCGCCTAGTCCCGCGGAAAACAGAGAAGCCAGGGCGGCAAACCACGGATTCACGTAATGTCCTAAATGAATATTGTGTTTTACGTTTACGACGGTTTGCAATGGGTTCTGTTTCATCAATTGCCGGGCGATGGCCGTTGCCGTCGCCGGAGTGACGCCTTTGTCCTGGTAATAATTGGTCACATGCTGCAATTGATATTCATAATTTGTACCGATCAAAGCCTGTTCATGGGTTACGACCGCTTTTTCCGTGTCTTTCTGTGTGCTGACCGATGCATACTCGCCGGCGGCCATGGAAAAGGCACAGGCGATCAGATCGGACAGGCCGGCAATAAAAAGCGTAAAGTGGTTGGTCGTTGCTGCTCCCACGCTGAACAGCACGCCGACGACGGTCAGGATGCCGTCATTGGAGCCGAGTACTCCCGCTCTCAAGGTGTTCAGTTTTTCTTCCATTGTCTGTGTTTTTCCTGTTTTTTTAAATATCATTAACCGATCCTCCCGTCTTAAGCAAACAGACTTCCGATAAAATAGGTGGCCAGCATCGTCAATAATCCTGCAAAGGTGTTGCGGATGATACCCCGCATTTTGTTTGCGTTCCCTAAAGCTGCGGCGCTGTAACCGGTCAGGATCAGGGCAAAAACAACGGTCAATACCGTTCCGGCAATTCTCCATTGGGCCGGAAACAGGGTGATCGCGGCCAGCGGCAGTAAGGCACCTGAGGTAAAAGAGAGCATGGAGGCCAGTGCGGCTGCGAAAGGACTTGTAAATTCATTCGGATCAAAGCCGTACTTTTCGCGAACAACGGTAACCAATGGATCTTTAGCCATCATCTCCTGAGCTGCTTTTTCGGATAGTTCGGAAGAGATGCCGGATGCCATTAATTTGTTTGAGATAAATTGATATTGTTGATCGTAATCTGTTTTCAATAATTGAGTTTCTTCAATCGTCGCCTTTTGCTGTGCATCTTTCTGCGAATGAACGGAAACGTATTCGCCCATGGCCATCGAAATATTTCCCGCAAGCAGCCCGCCGATACCGGAAATAAAAATAGCGAAATGATTGCTTGTCGCACCGGCAACTCCTAAGACGATTCCTGCTACTGAAATAATTCCATCGTTTGCTCCCATCACGCTTGCCCGGAGCACATTGATTTTCTGTGCCAGCGAAAACTTTTTAGTTATTTTGTTTATCTGAAAGATGTTTTTTATTTTCTGTAACCAGTTTTTTTTAGGTTCAACAGTTGATTCATAAGGTTCATTAGCGGAAATAACAGTCATTTGCACTTTCTCCCTCCCAAAGATATATAGATACTTGGAATCTATCAATAAACAAGTTTCCACAGCATGCAGAAACCCGTAATTTGCGTCAGAATCAATAGTTGCATTAATCATGATTTGAATTGATTTTAAACATCGAATTATCATAAATGATAATGACAATCAAATACATTTGGATGCTTATTGAATAGTCAAAACCACAATTGGTGCTTTAATATAGCTCTATTACAACGAAATGATGATCCTTTGAATCTAAGATATTATGTGATAGTCATTGTTACAAATTATATTAATATCTATCTGATAAATATAATAATATAATATTAATTATAAAAAAGCAAGCCTGAATATCGTCAAAATCCGGTCAAAAAAATCGCCGGAAAGTGGATCGAAAATGAGCGGTCGCGTCGGAGTTCGAAAAAATCGCACCAAGTTGTTGGCAAGCCGTTCTGAAATTCAAAGTGAATATGCTGAGTCAGCATGACAAAAAAGTTCATCTATTTCATAATTTGTCAGCTTTTTACTTCTATCGGTTTTATGCAATGAACGTATGCAACTGGGACAGAGCTTACAGATAATCCCGAGATCTCTGTCAAAGCCGATCCTGAGAAATTATTCAATACAATCAAACCGACTGAAAAATGATCTGCGGCCACGCTTAGAACAGTACAAATCTGTGTCCTTCCGTTGAATTTGAAAAAATAATTTGTCTGCGGATATGGCAGCCCCTCCAGTCCAATATCTGAACACTCCGGAGGGCCGACCATAAAATTGTAAATAAGGTCATGAGAAAGGCATATCCTTGCTGCTCAAATTATTTTTATAAGCATTTCTGTTGCCGGCCACCTATAAACAGGGTAAACTCAATTACGCAGTCGACCGCAAACCACAATTATATTCCGAAGGAGATGTTAGGAGTGACTGAGTTATGGAGCCCGATAACTGTTGGGAAACTGAAATTATCCCATCGCTTGGCAATGGCACCGATGGCGCGGAGCCGGGCGTTTCCTGATGGTACACCGGGAGATCTGAGCGCTGAATATTACGGACAGCGCGCTTCACTGGGGTTGCTGATTAGTGAAGGGACCCAGCCCTCCGATGATGGTCAGGGCTATCCGAACACCCCGGGGATTTATACGGAAAAGCATGTGGACGGATGGCGCAGGGTCACCGATCGGGTACATGCTGATGGCGGACACTTGTTCATTCAGTTAATGCATGCGGGAAGAATGGCCCACAATACGCCGCATCATCGGCAGCCGGTTGCTCCGTCAGCTATTGCTCCCGGCGTTAAAATGTTTACATCTCATGGGATGGCCGATATCCCGGCCCCCAGGGCATTGGGTCGGGAAGAAATAGAAAAAACGGTCGGCGATTTTAGAATCGCGGCACGGGCGGCAATTAAAGCAGGTGCCGACGGCGTAGAGATACATGGAGCGAACGGATATCTCATTCATCAGTTCTTTGGTGTAAACTCTAATCTGCGCAGCGATGAGTATGGCGGTTCCTTTGAAAACCGCGCAAGGTTTGCGATTGAAGTCGCCGACGCAGTGGCGGATGAGATCGGAGCAGACCGTACGGGATTCCGTATTTCTCCGGGCGTGCCGCTCGGAGGAATTAATGACGGGCAGAGCGGGCCGAAACTGTATCGTTATCTTGCAGCAGAGTTAGGAAAGTTGAATCTGGCTTATATTCATATGGTGCACGCCGGAAACGATGAATTGCTCCGGGATATCCGCACCATCTGGCCGAATGCCCTTTTGGTAAACCGTCCAGGCCGTCCATTGAAAAATATTGCAGCGGACATTGACGCCGGACTTGCCGACGTAGCCCCTGTAGGTACGTGGGCTCTAGCCAATCCGGATCTGATCGATCGGCTGAAGCGCAATGCCCCGCTGAACGAACCGGACAAAACGACATTTTATGGCGGCGGCAGTCACGGTTATACAGATTATCCGACATTGAAAGGAAAAAGTTGAAAATAAAAAAATTGAAAAGTCGGGAATGATTATGAAAAAGGATCGGAAAACTTCGAATGCGAATGATTATGAAGAACATTTAAGCGTTGCGGACAAATATCCTGTCAGTTTCGCAATTTTCGCGCTTTCCCGGTCGCATCGGGCCCTGGCTGCCCGGATGATCCGGAAAGCAGGCCTATTCCCCGGGCAGGAAATCATGCTCATGCAGTTGTGGGATCGGGATGGGCAGTCCCAGAACTGTCTGGGCCGGACTTTATGCCTCGACCACTCAACCGTTGCAAAATCCGTCTGCAGACTGGAAGCCGCCGGACTTGTTGTCCGTCATCGTTCGGAGAAAGACGGCCGGGTGACTCTTGTATCACTGACCCGGGCCGGACGCGATTTGAAAGAAAAGGTTCTGGGCTTTTGGAGCGATCTGGAAAGCATAACAACGGAAGGCCTGACTGAACGGGAAAAGACGGTGCTTGTCGATCTGTCACGGAAGATTGGGTCCAGGATAGAGCGTTCACTCGGGTGCAATCATGACGATAATAAGCAAAGGAGCGAATCAGATGCCGGAATTATCGATGCAGGCCGTTCAGGTACATGAATACGGCGGTGATGAAGTCCTGCAGCTGGAGAAAATCAAACGTCCGCAGCCGTCAGCCGAAGAGATTCTTGTCAAAATCCATTATGCATCGGTACTGCCTCTTGACTGAAAAATCCGCAATGGATGGTTGCATGATTTTTTTCCAAAGACGTTTCCTTATACACCCGGTTCCGCAATATCCGGCATTGTTGAGGCGGCAGGTGCCGATGCTGCCGATTTCCGTAAGGGAGACCGGGTATTGGGGAGCGTTGACGGCGCTTTTGCCGAATATGGTCTGGCGAAAGCGAATGAATGGGTTCCAATTCCGGAAAATCTGAGCTTTGAAGCCGCCGCATCCGTTAAAGGAGGCGCCGATTCAGCCTGGAAGGCCTTGTTTTCGGAGGGCGAATTGAAATCCGGGCAGACCGTGCTCATTCATGCTGCGGCAGGCGGATCGGGCCAATATGCGGCCCGGTTAGCAAAATGGAAGGGCGCCGAAGTGATCGGTACGGCCTCTGCCGCTCATCTGGATTTCGTAAAGGAGTTAGGCGCCGATCAGGTCATCGATGATACAACGACGTCTTTCGAAACATCCGTTAAAGATGTTGATCTGGTCATTGATCTGGCTGGCGGAGACACGGAAAGCCGATCATGGCCTGTTCTGAAAAGAGGCGGGACGCTGGTTTCTTTGGTCCGGCCGCCGAAAGTGCTGAAAAATACGGAGTTACAGCAAAATTCAATACCGGCGTTCCGATTCGCAGCAATCTGGAAACCATCGTCCGCTTAATTGCCGACGGGGACGTTAAAGCCCGCCATCGATTCCGTGGTTTATCTCTTCAATAAAATAAAAGAGGCTTTTGCTAAAAACGAGGAACGTCATAACCGCGGAAGAAGATTATTACGTATCGATTCCCTTTAAATATCTTCTGTAACTTCTCATTAGATAAAAACGCGATCCGATATATATTATATGTCGGGATCGTGTTTTTTTTATGATCCGAGAATTGCAACCATGGCTTGAGCCGGGGTATGTTACTTGAATCGAGAAATGGTTAACCACAGAAATTGAATCAAAAGGCTTTACTCTGCAGGCACAACCTGTGTATCCAGAGCGATCACGGACAAGACTAAGCGAGTATTCCCTTAATGGCAGCTGGTTTTTTTGTCTTTTTCGTATAAAATATAATCTTCGCGGGATTGGCTAAGCGGATGAGCGAACGCCGAAAAATTTCAGACGGCGGGGGAAACGGAACAGCGGTTCCTCCGGCGCCGCAACCGGCAGTTGCGGGCCGGCGCTCCGGTAAGTGTCTTTACTTTCGGGCTTATGATCGGTCATACTGGCAAACGAAGGGGGGCGGACAATATGGAACTTTCAAAGCGGATAAAAAGTGAACGTGAAAAACAGAGGATCTCACAGGACCGATTAGCCGAGCAGCTGCACGTATCAAGACAAGCGGTTTCTAAGTGGGAGACGGGTCAAAGCTATCCGGATCTGGAAAAATTAGTTCAGCTGTCCGAAATTTTTAAAATCACACTGGATGAATTGGTAAAAGGAGACAAGAATCTTGAAAAAAAACTGATAAAGGATGGGAAAAATAAAATGTCCGGTTTAGCGATTCTCGGTTTTGTTCTAGTTGCTTCAGCGGTTCTTACTATTATTTGGGGCGGATCCTTGTACCCGGTCAATTTGCTGAACAGTGATTTTATGTCTTTTCTAGTAGGCGGGCTCGTTTTATTGTTTCTCGGCACGATATCGATTCACATCGCGCCGATCTGGCTGCCGCTATTATTATCTACCTGATTGGTTTCGCGATGCCGCCGGCCGTGACGCTGATCGGCATTATAGTCACGCTGGGATTCGGCTGGTGGCTGACCACATTGATCCTCAAATGAACAGTAACGGATAAGAAAGATTATAATAAAACTCAAAACTCAGTGTGAAGTTCCAATCTTATCGAGAAGGTGATCGAATGCTCAAACTAATCGAATTAACTCCCGATCTTGAAGCGGCTTATGAGGATTACGTGTCGGAATGGAAAGATTGCGATGAAGAAATCATCCCGAGAGGATCGGCGAAAGGAACGATCCCCTATAAACATTTTTTAAGAGAACTGAATGAAGCAAAAACGGATCATGTTCGTAAACAAGGCTGGGTTCCGGCAACTTTATATTTTTTAACGGACGAAAAAAATCGCTTATACGGTGCTCTGCAGCTGCGTCATGAATTGAATCCGTTTTTATCCGGCTTCGGAGGCCACATCGGTTACGGCATTCGTCCCTCGGAACGCCGCAAAGGATACGCCGCGAAGATGCTGGCTTTGGCACTTGATAAGGCACGTGCGCTCCATTTAAAGCGTGTGCTCCTTACTTGTGACAAGAACAATACAGGCTCCGCCAAGACAATTATCAATAATGGCGGCGTTCTTGAAAATGAGGTCGATCACTCGGAACGGACGACTCAGCGTTATTGGATTGATCTTTAATCCTTCAATCATGTAGGCTTGCTTTAATGCAGTATTCTTTATCCGCAATGATTCACTTTGGCTGCACAGGGCGTGTTTTACCGCGCCATCCTGAAATAACCGATAAAAGAAGACGGCCCGGATGTATGATTTCTGGACCGTCCCATCAATATTATTGGGAAGTATAAAAATTTAAAAGATCACTGTGTAAGCGGCGACTATGAATGCCGCGCCCTGCGGTTTGTTTGCCAGGAGCCTGCCCCGGTTGTCCTTCCGGCTTCGTCTAAAACTTTGCCGATTGGGCGGTGCTTTTTAATAAAATCAGGGCCAATGTGGCCGTGTTTAACTTAGCAGGACATGTTTTGAGATTCATTTCTGAGATGCCGGGCCGGTTTGTGACGATTTTCTTTCGCATCCCATTTTCCTCCGATCGCCGGAATTATATAGAGAAACCCATTCAGGTGCCCCGTAATGAGGTATAATGAGAGAAATCATTTGCGAAGCGACGACTGTTTCGCATAGACCCGGGCCCCGGGGGACGCATTGATGATAAGAATACTTTTACTTAGAGACGACTGCTGGGAATCGTTGAACAATGGTCAGCCGGCCGGATGGCCTCTTCTAACGCCATAGATAGAGTCTCCGTTTATCAGGAGAACATGCTTTTTCTATTAATTACACCCTCGCCCTGAAGCTTCCTCATCGGCTTTGGCGAACAGCCGTCGCATGATCATCATCTTGTTCCGCTATTATTTTTAAAAAATATAATTCCGATGTATGCCGTTTGTGAAATAGAAACAGCACAGCAGAGGGTTGATCATGCCTTATGGGGAAAATTATGGAATGAAATTATTTTTAGAAATCCCGGCTTAAGAGGATCGAAAGGATGGCTCGAGCAGAGATTTGCCAAGTAAAATAATCAATGTTCAGTTGCTCACTGCAAAGCCGGCGGATACTTAACTCCTGAATCTCCTGATTTCCGCAGCTCTGTTTCAAAAGTTCTTTATCCAATTTCCTTGATATACATGAGGTCAGTGAAAATACATAGACAAGTGTCAGGCAGAATCAGCAGTCATGAATATTGGCCGGCTGATTTTAATGATTGATGATGAGAGAAGGGATCCCGGTGCTTCTATCGGTCGCAATTCATGAGGCGGGGTACGATGTCGGCAGTCCCATATTAAAAGATATCCATTTTTCGGTCAATGAAGGCGAGCTGGTCGGACTGATCGGTCCGAACGGCGCGGGCAAAAGCACAACCATCAAATCGATTCTCGGCACCGTCAAAAACATTAAGGGAAGCTGTCAGGCCGCTGATTACGCCTACATTCCGGAGCGCCCGCTGCTCTATGAACGGATGACGCTCTGGGAGTACATTGAATTTTTGCTGACGACGCTGGATACCGATGAGAAAACCTATATGGATCTCGCCCATAAGCTTCTGGAACGTTTCCAGCTGTCTCATGTCATTCATCAGTATCCGGAAAATTTTTCGAAAGGCATGCAGCAAAAGGTAATGCTGATTCTGGCATTTCTGCGGCAGGCCAGACTGTACATCGTGGATGAACCTTTTATGGGCCTTGATCCGAGGGCGGTGAAACGGCTGCTTCAGTCGCTCCGGCTGGCAAAAGACGGCGGGGCAGGCATCCTGATGTCGACTCATGTTCTCGATACGGCGGAAAGAATCTGCGACCGCTTCGTCCTCATTTCCCGGGGACAGGTGATTTTTCAAGGGACATTGGCAGAAATCAGAACACGCAGCGGTTTAAAGGACGGATCGCTGCTCGACTGTTTTGATGTGCTGACGGAGGAAGAATCCGATGTCGGGAAATAGGCTGTTTTGGCGCAGATTTATCAGCGAATGCCGGTATCAGCGGCAAGTGATCCACACGGTTCTGGACTGGTCGGTCATGCTTTATATCGCGATTCCGGCTGCGGCCATCATTCCGTTCGTATACGCCGATGTCTGGCGAAACATTCACATCTACTGGGATGCCCGCATCCCATTTTCGATCGTGCTGATTCTTCTCCTGGTTCTTTCGGGTTTCGGAAACATCAGAACCTATCTTCTGGATGCCGATCTGCTCTTCCTGATTCAGAGAAGGAAGGTGATCGCTCAGTTAAAACGCGACGGCTTTTTAAACTCGCTGTTCTTTCTTCTTCTGACTGAATCCATTTTGATGCTTGCTGCTCTGCCGGTGCTCGTCGGCATTGACCGGTTTACGATGCTGCAAATACTCGGCATGTTTTTAATGCTCAGTGCGTTTAAACTGACCGTCATGACCATCAAAAAATCAGTCGATCACGTTGTCATCCGCTGGCTGCTTCGCTTCATCAGTTTTAGTGCGGCAGGGCTGGTACTGATTCATGTGTCTTTTTTATTATCGGCCGTTTTCGGCGCAATCGTCTGGGTGCTGATGCTCTGGCTGAATGTGCGCCGGTTTTCAAGAATAAATCTCTGGATACAGGATCTTGATACGGAGTATGACGCGCATACACGCCTGATCCGGCTGATCTTACGCTACAGCAATGAGGTCCCGAAACAGCGGCCGGAGAACAGCCGGAAGCCGGTATTGTTTTTTCGCAAGTCGGGAAGAATTTTTAAACAGCGCAGCGAAGAAAACGGTTTGCTCGAGTTTCTTCTTAAATCGGTGCTGCGCAGTAAAAACCGCCTTTCTCTGTACTATAAACTGATCGGTGCCACCTGCCTGGCGGCACTGCTTCTTCCGCTCTGGCTAAAATGGGCGCTCTATGTTCTGTTTATCTGGTTTATTAATAAATGGCTGGGTATCTTGTTCCGTGATATGGCGGTGAATGATTTTTTCGTTCTGGTGCCTTATCAGCCTGAAAGTGCGGAACAGGCCTGCCTCCGCTTTCAACGATGGCTGTCCATTCCGCCGGACATTTTGGTCGGTTTGATCACCGTCATTTTAACGATGGTTGCTCTCGGGTAGCTGAAATGCGGATCAGATGACGGGATCCGGCATGCTGCGTAAGCAGTCAAGACCATGCACCATGACCTCCTGATGCTCTATAATAAAGGAAAATGTTCTGTGCAGAGACAATGCCGCCGTTATTCATAACTTCGTTCTCAATGGATTCCCGTTTTGTCTGGAAGCCCGCTTAAAGAGGCTGGAGCCTAACCAGATAGATTGAAAAATCGTGCAGGAAAACATAGGTTCAGAAGACAAGTTTATTAAGAATAGATACTGCCGAAGCGAATTTAATGATCAGGTCATGGGCTTTAATTGTTTGTGTCTCTGTTGCCTGTTTTGATCGCAGGTTAGAAACACTTGCAATTGCTGGAGCGCCCAGAAGGGGAGATTGGCATGCGCAGAAAAAAGCAATTGAAAATGCATAAAGTCGGGCCGGAATACCTTGAACAGTATAACCAACTGCTGAGGTATGTTTTTCAAGTCACTGACCAGGAGCTGCATCAGATTGGATGGGAGGAAAAAGAGATCATCCGGGCAAAGTCGCCGGTTTTGGAGCAGGCAGATGTCTTTGGATGGTTTGACGGCGACAAGCTGATCTCGCAGGCAGCGATTTATCCATTGCAAGTGCGTATCTTCAACCGGACCTACGATATGGGAGGCCTTACCGGCGTCGGCACTTATCCCGAGTATTCCAACCAGGGTTTAATGCACAAGTTGTTGTATCAAGCTCTGGAACACATGAGAAAACGGAATCAGTCAATATCTTATTTGTATCCGTATTCCATCCCTTACTATCGCAGAAAAGGCTGGGAAATCATTTCCGATAAAATTTCCTACGAAATTAATGATTATCAACTGCCGAAGAACAGGCAGGTGCCCGGCGAAGTCGAACGTGTCGATGCAGAAAGCGAGCAAGTGAAAAAAACTTATGAGCGGTTCGCCATGCAGACCCATGGTGCGATGCTGCGCAATGATCTAGCCTGGAATGAGTATTGGCTGTGGGACTCGGACGACCTGATGGCAGCTGTATATTACAATGATAACGGACTGCCGGACGGCTACGTCCTTTATTGGATTGCCGATGAGGTCTTTCATATTAAAGACATGATCTTCATCAATGAACAAGCCCGCAGCGGACTCTGGAATTTTATCAGCGCGCATTTTTCAATGATTTCAAAGGTCGTCGGCAATACCTATACGGATGAACCTTTGTCATTTTTATTGGAGGATGCGGACATTAAGGAAACGATCTCTCCTTATTACATGGCACGCATTGTCGATCTGAAGCAGTTTATTGCCCAATATCCCTTTAAACCGGATACGGCAGACCGGGAATGGACGTTCACGCTGGATGATCCGCTGCTTTCATGGAACCAGGGCGTTTTCACATTGCGTATCACCGCTGAAGGGAAGGGCGAAGTTGTTCGTTCGTCGGAGCACAATCAGGATAAAATCGATATTCAGACCTTGACGACGATGCTGCTGGGCTACAAACGGCCGGACTATCTGCATAAGATCGGCCGTATTTCGTGCCGCCCTGAGACCGTGGATATGCTGGAGGATGCGATTGAGCAACAGACATCCTATTTCTCAGATTATTTTTAAACAGCAGGAGAGTGAAAAGCCCTCCGTAAAAAGGAACGGAGGATAACCTTTTTATGGCCGCTAGGAAAAAACGGAGAAATTAAAAAGGCTATTGTGTTTCCGGTTAAAATTTTTCCATTATGGTGTTGAAATTTATTGATTCTCTTTTTTTGCTCGTTCGTTCTGTTTTTATTCCATACAAAAAGCAGCGGCGCTCAATTGCCGGAGATCGGGGCAAGCAGGGCATCCGCTGAATAATCATTGCTTTTTTGATCGGGCCGCAGACGGACATTCAGCGGGGAAAGCGGTCTTTCAATATCCTTTCATCATTAAATCCCCCAATATTTGTTCTTCAGCCAGTGAATGATTTTGAAACATAACTCTGAAATTAGAGAGGGCGTCTCAAAGTCGAAACGTCGACTTATGAAACGCCTTCTTCTCCGGTAAGCTTATTAAGAGATTGCGAATTTAGCGCATCCATGGATGTTTTTTTACGAAAGACAGATTCGACCACCAGCGACCGAGCGGACCGCCTGCCCAGGAAATACAGCTCATGATGACAATAAGTCCGAATAGTCCTAAGGTATGATCATCCAGCAGGGGGTTCGTGGAGCCCGTAGGCTGGCCGCCGCCCATGGTTGCCAGCGGCCAGGTTGCGAGCCACATTAAGAAGTATTGTGCTACTCCGCAGACGACGGCCGGCCGGATGGCGATGCCTAAGATCAGGGCGACTCCGATGCCCAACAGACCGAGCATAAACAACCAGTCGACCCATGTCTGGCCCGCTATAGCGTGATAGATTCCCTGCATCGGCCCGACATTTATTCCCGACAGATAGCCCTTCGTCGGAGAACCGCCCCTGATCCAGGCCTTGGCCGGGGCAGTGTGATATCCAAAGCCGAATACCTTATCAATGAATGCCCAAAAAAAGTAAAATCCAATATCAAGACGTAAAAGTAAAAATGCTATTCGCTGGAATCGGTGATCCTTTCTGGTCGCAAGAGGCGGCAGATCGTCGTTATCTACAGCAACGGGATCGTGAAGATTATTGTTTGATGTTCTTTCGGCTGACATTTACTTTACCCCCAGTTTCGTTTTTGTTTTCGTAATACAAAATCGAAATCAGCAAAAGAGTTCCACTCTGAACGCATTGCTCTGGTTAAATGAGTAAAAGTAAAATCATCGACAACATCATGATCAATTACATCGTCATTCTTTACCCCCTTTCTCATTGTTAATAGAGCGCTTACAAAAAGTGATTAACAAATAATTCCGACCACACTTACATAATACATCTTATTTGCTGAAAATAAGATAAAAAATACACCTATTCTCAGAATGTTCAAATATTGGTATGCAAGTATACTGGGAGCTGCTTCAAATAGTCTGTGGATGGATCGACCGTTGTCAGACGTCTATCGATCGCCGGTTTATCGATATTCGTGTCTTTAATTATTTGATCGCCCCGCCGATAAGCGGGATGTATTGATTACATAACCATCTATCTTTCAGGACGCGTCATTTATCGTGAATAGGGTACTTATTTAGAAAAGAATGTTAAATTGATACTGAAAGGAGGGGATCTTTTGCGAGTCGATGTCAGAATCGATCATCATGCCCGATTCCCATATGCAGTGATACACGCGCGGTCGGTCACCGACGAAGTGAACCAGGCAGTCAGAGCCTTGTCTGCCAATCATAATGAGTACATTATGGGGTATGCCGGCGATAGACTGAAACCATTGAATCCTGCTGAAATTATTCGCTTCTTTACGGAAAGTAAAGGCGTTCGGGCTCAGACGGCAGAACAGGTCTGTGAAGTGCGTGAACGATTGTATCAACTAGAAGAATTACTGGATCCGGGCCTATTTATTCGCATTTCCAACAGTGAAATAGTAAATCTGCATATGATCCGGGATCTGGAATTAACTTTTAACGGCACTTATAAAATCAACTTGCAGCATAGTGTCAGCACCTATACTTCACGGCGGTACGTGAACCATTTAAGAAGGAGGCTGGAGCTTTGATGAAGCGAGTGAGTAAGCTGGTTATCAGCGGAATCGTTATCGGCGACTTTATCGGATTTTGGAGCTCACTATTTTTTTCTTTAGTAAACGGAGGTACGCGTTATTATCCATCATCTCCGCACTTTGTCGCACAATTTTCTAATGTTTTGACAGCAACATGGGTATCTGCCTTGTACTGGGCTGCAATCGGTATTGTTTTTAGTGTTGCAAGTATTATTTTTATGAAAGATACGTGGAGCATTACCAGAATGACGGGAACACATTTTCTTGTTGCCTTGATTTGTTTTACCCCTCTGGCTGTGCTGTGCGGCTGGTTTCCGTTGCAGTGGCAGTTTTTACTTGGATTCTTATTTATTTTTATCTGCATTTACATCGTCATGTGGATTATCTTTTTCACTGCTGCCAAAAGAACCGTTAAAGCTATTAACATAAAGCTGAAAAAATAAAAAACGGTCGTCTTAGGGTTGAATGGGCGGGGCGGGAGGATTATGAGAAAATCTCTGTTTAAAACTTCTGCGGTACGGCGGCAGGCCTTGGATTTATACGTCATCATAAATAGAACGTTCAAAAATAACATACAGATGGAGATGATTCAGGAGCATTCCGCTTTATTGCCCGTTATAAAGCCAAATTGGGATGATGGGTTAGTTATGAAACGATCGGCTAAGAGAGCTTGCTATTATTTTAGGCAGCATGGCCTTAAAATTATCATCATTTAGCCCACTGTATACACGGAAAATGCCGGATTAACGGTGAATGATGACGATCCTCCGATTTAACGGTGTGTAAAAATTAGCGGCACCTATAAATGGGGACCCAATATCCGAGATTTTCCGATTGATTTTTAGGACTCTGCCGATCTGCTTCAGATGACCGTTTCCCGCCGGACCTGCTCGATCAGAAAGATGAGATTTTTCTGGATCGCTTTTGAACGATCTTCCAGCTGCAGGATAGCCGCCGATTCGTTTTCCGACAGCTGATAGGCGATCTCCGTGAACTGCAGCTGGATATCCTGAAGAATCCCCAGCGCCGCGTGGTGATAGGCGATCACCGCCTGGTACTGCGTTCCGTTGAATAAAGCGGCTTCGATGTAAGGCTTGAACGCGAGTATCAGGTCGGAGAAATGGCCCTGGACATGATGCAGCAGGCCAAGGACATGCTCCGCGGCGTCCGTCGATCGGCCGAGCGTTTGTTTCGTCCGCAAAAGAAATTCTCTCAGCTGATTGTCCCAGGACAGGAAGGGAATCCGGATCAGATCTGTTTCCCAGGAAAAAGCGGTTAGGCAGGCGTGCGCCGTCTGCAGCTGGTCCAGCACCTCACCGGCCAGCCCGGAGCAGCCGATCAGAATCGGCCGGATCTCTTCGTCTGCCCTTCGGGAAAAAACCTGAAAATTTTGCTCAAACTGCTGCCGGCGAAGGGCCATCCCGTTTCTCAAGTAATTGGACGGTTCCATGGCCCCCTGAAAAGAGGCGTCCGCGTTCGCCGCTGTCTGCGGGATACTGCTGCCGCTGTCAAGCGCCCGGGCAACCGACCGGTCCGCCTGGTCCATGATTTTTCGGACCTGATCCGTCTGATCGCGGAAATTGGCGAGTTGATGGATGAGCTGGGCCGTATTTTTCCCGACCACGCGGTCATGCGCCTTCAATTCATCGACAATCCCGTCAAGAAAGTGCGAGGTCAATCCACGAAAAAGCAGGGGAACGGCCCTTACGCGGAGATTAACCACACGCACCGTCAGATCCTCCGTTTTTAAGGCGAGATCGGCGATCAGGGCCGGAGGCCCGATCAGCGGCACGGTGATTTTCTCCAGCCCGGCAGAGATCGTTTCGAGCATTTTCTCGGTCAGCGGAAGGTTGGCGATCCAGTCCATTTCTTCGAGAATCGCGGCCAGCCGCGGATTGATTTTTTTCAGTTCATCGGCGGCCCGAAAGACCGGTCCGATGCCCCGAACCGAGTAAAGCAGCTGGTTGAACTGATTCTGCAGCGAAACCTGCCGGTCATCCAGACGGGCGCCTTCGCTCGCAACGGTCTGAGCCGAACGGCTGAGATAACCGTCGGCCCGGCGGATACCCGAAAGGATGGGGTTGCTCAGGTCCGAAGCCAGCTTTTCCAGACTGCCCGTATCGATTTTGATCCGCTGCCTTTTGCCCGCCGTCTCCGCCGTCAGCGCTTTCCCCGTCCACAGGTCCGTGACCAGCTGATGATCGGCCATGAACTCAATCTGTCCGAAAGACGGGGTGCCCCGGACGCCGACGGGAACATTTTCCTGCGGGGCGGATGGATCGATGCCGCCCACGTAGCCTGTATGATTGTTTGTTAAAAAAGTCAGCCAGCTGATGCCGAAATCCACGTTGACCTTTGTCCCGGGAATCCGGCTGCCGTACCCGCCGGCCACCTCGCCGAGAGTCAGCGGATCGTAGCCTCCGTCATAATTGGTGATCCGTTTCGCTGCGGCCGAATCCGCCGCCGGCACGGCTACCTTTTCCGGAAGGATCGACGGATCGAGCGTGACCGAACGGACATTGTTTCGGACAGCGACATAATTGGCCAGCCCGCCGCCCAGAGAATTGCCGGCCACGAAATCCACATGGCCGTAGGTCGTTTTCATGCTTTTGTAATAGGCTTCGGCATCCTTGAATTGTTGCGGGGTCCCGCTGCTGAGCACGAGGCCGGCATCGGTGCCGATGTCGGCTGATTGTTGCGGATCGGTGCCCGCGTAGATGATGGAGATGTTGCCGGTCTGGAGATCTTTAACTGTCATGGCATCAAGGCCGGATGGAAGAGAACTGTAGTTTGTGGCCATTATTAGAAAGTGATGATTATTGATTTTAATTTTTCTCTTTTCTTCAGGGTGAAGATAAACGGCATATCCACTAAGCTGTACCAAATCCTGATCATTGGTTCTTATAAAATTGGAATTTACAGTTGTCATTTAGTCACCTTATTTCTCGGGCTCATGAATAATATCTGTCTTCCCCGTTATTGTTCCTTTATGACTTTTCGCAGTTCCTGTTCTTTTTAAAATTTCGTTACTTTGGATGAAAACTCCATAATTTCCGGGGACAATTCCTTTTAATGTCTTAAATTGTCTAATCGTTTCATCGGCAATTCTCTGATCGGGAGAAGCATATTTTTTCCCCATATAGAAAGTCAGTGCAATCTGTACTCCCTCACGATCAAATGGTTGTTGTTGTATTAGTTGCCGAAGTTTCTGTTTTGAGATCTTATGATCATTCATAAAGGCACTATAAGCTTTGGGAAAATCTGAGTCCAGTGTACTTATGTAATAAAAAGGGGTTACATATCCGGAATCCCATGTATTATCAATTGCCTTTTGATTATTTCCGATGACCGGATACTTTTTCACGACAGATTCCGCAAAACGATCCAGATTTTTAAACTCCTTTTCGTAGGCCATCTCATACAGACCGCTTGTAATAGCGCCTTCGACTAACCCCCCATAGGCCCCTACTTCTTCCGTCACCTTTTGACTGGCCAGATCCACACCGACAATCACTGACGTATGGAAATGCGGCTCTCCTTTTGATTCAACATAAGCAACAACTGCGTTGGTCGCACCGACTAAATTGTGCGTCGTGACTTCCAGATGATATTTCTCTTTGAAAAATTTATTAACTTGATCGACGATCTCTTTCTTATGGGTCTTCGCAAACGCTCCTGTCTTCTCGCCGTTCGGCAAAGAATAGCNACGATCTCTTTCTTATGGGTCTTCGCAAACGCTCCTGTCTTCTCGCCGTTCGGCAAAGAATAGCCCTGACCGGCGTAATCCTGAACGGGTATGTATGGAGAAGTGTTTTCGTTTTGTGCCTGTTTCGGATCATTCGCTGTCAATCCGCAGCCCTCCAGCGTTAAACTGATGCCTAAAGCACAGGCCATGCATAACAGCCTGAATCGTTTCCGGTGCATGGGTCCACACTCCTTGTCTATTTTCCAATATGAAAATTCGATTTTTCTTCACAAATTCCTTCCCATTTATGTTAAGTCAATGTGCGTGATCTTTAAATTGGAATAAAAGCCCAATTATTATGTATGACGGATTAATATTATGAACGTTTTAATCCTGCCAAAAGCGTCGGAATCATTTAATGTCTCTGTCGATTTATGGCACGAGTTGATAGAAGGATCAGTCCTCCGTCAAGGAAAATCATACGCACACGGCGCAAATAATTTATAATATATGAAACTGAGTTTTGCTGCGCAGCAAGCGCGACAGTAACCTGAATTGGAGAGAGATAAAATGGCCGATATATTAACCTTTGATTGTTATGGAACCTTAATTGATACATCTGCTTTTTGGAAAGAAATTAAGAAAATTGCTGCGGAATATGGAATTGATCAAACTTTAATGGTCACTACATATGGCAATTTTGAAGAGCGGCTGATGTATGGCGAGGGAATTTTTACCGTTTACAGTGATATTATTTATAAGACTCTGCAATATTGCGAAATGGAACTAGGTGTGGAAAAGTTAACCGGTCAATATGATCGATTAATGACGGTCCATAAAGAACTTTCTCCATTCCCTGAAGTCGCGGATACATTGAAAACTTTGAAATCCAGGGGTTATCAAACATCTATCATGTCAAACTCAGATTGGAATATTATGAGAGATAATTTAAAATCCCTCGATCACAGATTTGATGATGTCTATCTTGCCGAAGATTTACATGCATACAAGCCCCAATTAAATTTTTTTGAACAGGTCCAGAATAAACTATTGAATAATCACCACGTACATATAGCGGCCGGCTTTTGGTGGGATATGGTTCCCGCACAGAGAATGAATTGGAGAAGAATTTGGGTCAATCGTCAGTCTAAAAGGGGGCTTCAAAATTGCATGCCGTACAGGGAAGTCAAGAAGTTGAACGAAATATTAAATTATTTATGAGCATGCAGTCACTTCGCAGTAGGGTTACTGTAATACGTAAATAACCGATGCTCTAACGCTTTCATGACAACTTAAGAAAATTACAATTTAAGTTCTATCATCAGAATTGTCTTTTTGATCTTGTCCAACTAAAAGCGATTAGAAAAGGTTTTCGGCAATGAATTTAAGATGTGTATAAATGGACTAAATAATAGATCTGAGAAATTGTGATGTACTGATTAAGAAGATCAGCCCTCTGCCGGGTAAAATCATATGAACGACATACAAAAATTTTATAATAATATATGAAACAGAGTTTTGCTGTATGCTGGGGAAATTAACTATTCCCATGCTTTTGTCAGGTGGTTTTGTTTATGAAAACAGACAGACTGTTAGGCATGACCGTATATTTGCTGAATCATGGCAAGACAAATGCAAAAAGTCTTTCTCAAAAATTCAGCGTCTCCGTCAGGACAGTCCAGCGTGATATTGATTGTCTGTGTGCGGCGGGAATACCCATTTGCTCGACATATGGAGCAAACGGCGGATATGAGATTTTAGACAGTTTCCGAATGACGCGCCAGGTGGCCGGACAGCAGGACTATTCCTTCATTATGACTGCGCTGAAAGGATTGGCAACAGCCTTTGATGACCCGGGAATCCGTACCACGCTTGAAAAAATAACTGCGACGTCTCCATTTATCAATCTGGAGAGCGGCTTTCTGCTGGATTTTGGCACGCTAAGAGAGAATGAAGAGGTTGTCCGGCGTTTGAAAATATTGAATGAAGCGATTAGAAAGAAGCGCGTGGTCCGTTTTAATTATGCGAATGCCTCCGGCGGGGCATCAATCCCGGAAGTTGAACCGATAGCACTAGCCTATAAATGGTATTCATGGTATCTGCTCGGCTATTCTTCCGATCGAAAGGATTACAGACTTTATAAGGTGATCCGAATGGATCAGGTTCATCTGACGGAACTGCCGGTCGTCCATCGTCATCCATCGGCAAATCGTATTTTGAATCGTCATGATCAAAATGACGGAAGAAAATATATTGACATTCGTATTCGATGCAAGTCCGAGGTACGAACGCGTGCAATTGAATATCTCAACGGCATTGTCGAAAAGGAGCTTGAAAACGGGGATTTTATTATGAAGCTGCATCTGCCGGAAAACGAACAGCTATGGTTCGGCACCCTGCTTTCGCTTGGGAAGCTTGTACAAGTGATTGAGCCTGCATTTTTGAAAGAGCGGCTCCGCCGGTGTTGTAAAGAAATATTGAATCTCTATGAGCATCTATGACACTCTGGTGTCGTCATTGTTCTGTTATCCTGTTTTACGGGGGAGATGAACAAACAATGAAAAGCGTTTATGAGGTATGTCCTGTATATCGGACAGAGAGAATGACATTAAGACAAACCATGCCTGAAGATGCTGAAGAACTGCTCAAATGTTACTCTGATGAACAATCACTGCCTTTTTTCAACGCAGATAACTGTCCTGACAACTTTTACTATACGTCCATTGAGCAGATGAAAAGTGAAATTAAATTCTGGAGAGATGCCTACGCGAATAAAGGCTGGGTGCGCTGGACAGTCATTCTGAACGATACCTGTGATAAAGTCGGCACGGTAGAGATGTTTCATCGGCCTGTTCCTTCAAGAATCGGCTCACACGGTGTGCTGCGCATTGACTTAAGAAGTGACTGCGAAAACCGGGAAATCATCCGGAATGTATTAGCGATTGCGCAGGCCCATTTTTATCGGGATTTCGATGTCAATTCTATCGTTACAAAGGCTTTTCCAAACGCCGATGAACGGAATGATGTGTTAAAACAGTCGGGCTATAAGCCGCTTCCCTTTGAAATTGAAAATTATCTTGGGAGAAAGGAATAATCAAGTCTTGTTTGCACGGATTCGATTCCGGCCGCTGATTTATCGATCGGGTAGATGCAGCTTATCGGTCACGCCGGTTTATCGACCGTTGCCGAGGGTTTATCGGTCATTACTGCTAATTTATCGGTCACCAGGCGCAGTTTATCGGTCGCCAGGCGCAGCTTATCGGTCGTCGCCAGGGCTTTATCGGTCTATCCTAGCGAATTTGGTAATGGCCGCCGGCCGCCGGCTGATTTTTAAACTGAACCTGAGCAAATCCTGCCAGAATGGCCCTTTTCATTATTATGTTATATCAAATAAAAGTGACACTTGTGTCACTTTTATTTATACTAAATATAACGCCTTTTATTTATGAAAGGGGAGTGAAAATATTGCCGAAAAATATCCTGCATCATTTTCCGTTCAATCATCGTCCCTATATTTTTTTGCTGTTCGCACAGGCGATATCCAATCTCGGGGATTTTTTATACCTCATCGCTTTGTATACGGTTATTGGTGAAAGATGGAGCCTAACGCCTGCGGTTGCGACGGTGACTCTGCTTTGTATGGTCGTTCCGAATATCATTTTCGGCTTTTTTGCCGGAAATGTATCCGACAAGTTGATCGAACGAAAAAAAGTGATGGTGGCCGCCGATATTGTCCGTTGTTTTATTGTTTTCAGTGTTATATTGACGAGCGAACTGTGGCAGTTATTTTCTCTGATCATCTTAGAGAACGTGGCTGCGTCTTTTTTCGAACCGGCAAAAAGCGGAAAGTTAAAAGAAATCGTCGATAATACATCGATACAGCAGGCTGTTTCCTACAGTGAAATGGTCAATAATGCGGCCAAAATAGTCGGGCCGATTCTTGGCGGGATATTGGTTTCGTGGATCGGTTCCGCGTGGATTTTTATATTGGATGCGCTGTCTTTTATTTTGTCCGCTCTTTTGCTGACGGGGCTTCCAAAGCAGGTCTCAAATGACGTCAGAACGTCCTTAAGAAAAACAGACAAAAAGGATATTGCTGCCGTTTTAAGAAACTTTTTTTCCGGATTATCGTTGATTAGACGATCCAAACATATTTTTATGGGGTTATTGATCGTGAGTGCCGTCATGCTCGTCCTGCAGATTTCCGATTCCCAGGCGATCATCTTACTGAGCCGTATACCGAGCTATTCAGCGAATCTATTTGGACTGTGTCTGGCCGGAAGCGGTTTCGGAATGCTTATTTCTTCATTTATTCTGGGCCGTAAAAAATCCGGCGAAAAATTCATCACATTGTTAGTAAGCCCGATCCTGTTGGGCGGCGGCTTGATCTTATCAGGCCTGCTGCTGCATCTGCCCGGCGTCCTCATTTATCTGCTCTATCCCGTTATTTTTTTTATTTGCGGTTTTTCATTTAGTATGGCGGTGATCCCATTTAATGTGTTGACGCAGAAAAATATAACCGTTGACCATACCGGCACTGTTTTTGGTACCATTAACAGTGTGGTGAATGCGGCGATCATTACAGGGATTGCGATCGGAGGGATCATGGCTCAATTTCTCGGGGTCGTTCCTACTTTTTTGACGTCCGGGATCGCCCTGATTGTCATGAGTATGGTGAACATTGCGTTAAAGAAATTGATATTTGGAGGCGTCGGCATTGCCCAAAGTGACAAGAGAACATTTTGATCGTCGAAAAGACGAGATTTTGCATGCCGCTTTAACGATTTTTAAAGAAAAAGGTTTTGAATTAACGACTATGACGGATATAATTAATGCAACACAATTAAGCAGGGGCGGAGTCTATCGTTATTTTTCGAGCACGGAGGAGATCATGCGCGAATATTTGAGGAGAGATATGGCCTCTGAAATCAATGATGTTAAAGATTTAGCGGCGAAGCATGACACGGCCTGGGATGCGGTGATGGAATACATAAAGGATATAGAACAAAATCTTGATGACAGGACAGGAATGGTCATCTATGAATATTTTTTATCAGGATGGAGAAATAGCAGAAGAAAAAAGTTTTTAATCGACCGCTATCAAAAAGGCAAAGCATCATTGCTCTATCTGTTTGAAGCAGGAACAAAAACCGGGGAGTTTACCCCGCTTCAACCATTGGATACGATCGTAAGTTTTTCAATCAATGTTTTTGACGGCCTGTTCCTCGAGGCACAGCTTTCCGGGAAAAGCAGTGTGGATGCGACGGGGCAGCTGAAGGCTTTAATTTTTTATTTTCAGCATGTTCTGAGGGTCAGGCCAAGAAACTAGCCGCAATACTTTTTGAAGTATCGGGTATTTTCGGAGAACGGATTTAGTACGCCCTGAAAGCTGAGATGGCAAAATGTAAAAGAATGTCCTTCTGCGGCTTACAAAAAGGTGATCTAAAGCCTTGCTTTCTTATAATCAATGGTATTCATACTCAGGCTTTTCACTTTTTTACAGGCTTTAAATGGTTTATAATTATTAGCTGATAGCAGTAAGATTGTGACAGGCTTATCATTGGGAAAGGTGTATCCACGGGTGGCGTCTTGTTTTTCGCGGCGTCTAAGGAGAAGCACCTGCTCTTTTTGGCAAATATTGGGGATAAGGAAGGTAATCATGAGCAGCGAACAGAAAAAAACAGACGTCATCTTAATCGGAGCCGGAATCATGAGCGCGACTTTGGGATCATTGCTGAAAGAGTTGGCTCCTGAGTGGAAAATCAAAGTGTTTGAAAAACTCGCAAACGCGGGAAAAGAAAGTTCTAACGAATGGAACAATGCGGGGACGGGCCATTCCGCGCTGTGCGAGCTTAACTATACACCCGAAAAATCGGACGGGTCTATTGATATCAGCAAAGCAATAAGCATTAATGAACGGTTTCAGCTTTCAAGACAGTTCTGGTCCTACCTTATAAACAGCCATTTGATCGATCATCCACAGGATTTTATTATGCCGATCCCCCATATGAGTCTGGTCGAAGGAGAAAAAAATGTATCTTTTTTGAAAAAACGTTTTAAAGCGCTATCAAAAAATCCGCTGTTCAAGGGAATGGAATTTTCCGACGATCCTGAAACATTGAAGCAATGGATCCCTCTTATTATGGAAGGCCGCACATCGAATGAACCGATGGCGGCAACAAGGATCAATTTAGGGACGGATGTCAACTTCGGCGCCTTAACACGCATGTTGTTTGAGCATTTAAAGAGTCAAAATGTCGAGATCAATTACGGGCATCGTGTGCAGGATATTCACCGAACCGGCGACGGCCAGTGGGAGGTGAAAGTGCTGGATCCTGCCGGCGGTAAGATCGAATATCATAAGGCAAAATTTGTCTTTATCGGCGGCGGGGGCGGAAGTCTGCCCTTACTGCAGAGGAGCGGCATTCCCGAGTCAAAGCATATTGGCGGATTTCCGGTAAGCGGCCTATTCATGGTGTGCAATAATCCGGAAGTCATCGCCCGGCATCAGGCGAAGGTATACGGCAAAGCGAAGATCGGCGCTCCGCCTATGTCTGTTCCGCATCTGGATACCCGCTATATCGACAATAAAAAAACATTGCTGTTTGGACCGTTCGCCGGCTTCTCGCCGAAGTTTTTAAAAACCGGTTCGCTGTTTGATCTGTTAAAATCCATAAAAACCCATAATCTGGTAACGATGCTGGCGGCCGGTTTAAAGAATGTTCCGTTGACCAGGTACCTGATCCAGCAGATTTTGTTATCGAAAGAACAGCGTATGGGAGCATTGCGCGAGTTCATTCCCAGCGCTAAAAACGAAGATTGGGATCTGGTGACGGCGGGCCAGCGTGTGCAGGTTATCAAAGATACGGATCGCGGCGGCCGGGGAACGCTTCAGTTCGGTACGGAAGTCGTCAGTGCCGCCGACGGCTCGATAGCCGCCCTGCTTGGCGCTTCTCCGGGCGCTTCGACCGCCGTTTATGTCATGCTTCAGGTTCTGGAAGAGTGCTTCCCGCAGCAAATGAAGGAATGGGAACCGAAAATAAAAGAGATGATTCCCTCCTATGGCGTGTCGCTCTCGGAAAATCCGGAGCTTTTCCAGAAAATTCATGACACAACGGCACAGACGCTTGGCATAGGCTAAGAAGATCCGATCCGTCGTCCTCTTTGTTTCCGCAGTGAAGCAATGAATCAGACGGTGGAAAAAGAGATCATATAAAAAAATGAGCAGAGGCTGTCTCAAAAGCCCTGTTAAAACTCAAGAACCGGAGAGAAAATTTGTAAAAAAATTTCTCTCCGGTTCTTCTTTGCGTGAAAATGAGGGGCTCCTTCCTGGGTGAAATCCCTTCGGACTTTC
>NZ_JARAJZ010000017.1 GCF_028765345.1 Sporolactobacillus sp. CQH2019 | reverse complement strand
TTCGGATCCGCAGATCCGTTGTTTCCGTGTTTGATTCCTCAGCTGTTTGAATTGATTGAAGGGTGGGCCCCTTCTCAATTGCGCTTGGCTTTTGTTCAGTTTTCAAGGAACATTCGCTTCGTCGCTTATCAGCGACCTTATTAATTATAATGACCTGTAAGCAATTTGTCAATCCCTTTTTATCCAAACAAGATTATCTGAATTCTGTCATCAGGAAAGACAACAATGTTTATTGTACCAGCTGTCTGCGATTTGTCAATCATTTTTTGTCATTTTTTCTCCTTCGGAAGCTATACAGGCATCCCTTTCTTTCATTCAGATACGAATTTTTAAAAACAATATTGTTTCAGACAACGTTTTTCGAGTTTGAACGATTTTTGCACTTTAAAGCAGTATCTCTCAAGTTCGGAGCGGCTCTTCCTCACCCCGGAACAATCATTTCTGAGTTTAGCGCAGGCGGGGAGCTTCTCCATCGCCTGGGTTTATCGGCTTGCGCCAGCACAAGCAGGACGGCTTATAAGTCATCAGAACAATCGGTGTTATGTATTCCGTGTCTTGGACTGCTTTTGCTTCGTCACAGAGAATAAAAAACAATGCTTCCCGTTTCGTTCAAGCGGGGACCTGCTGCATATTCGGGACAGCCTGGCCATAGAATGGTACAAACATTGGAGACAAGGTGGGGACGTTCATGTTATGGGTCATCAACGGAAAAAAATTTAAAAATCTTCTTCTCATCATGATCGCAGCTTTCTTTGCGGCTTTGATCCTGTTTGTTCAAAAACAGCAGGCGGACGTTTTCACCCCGATAAAAGAGAGCGGCGCTTTGTCCAGGGTCGAAACCGAACAAAAGCATCTTTCTCTCACTTTCGATTGCAACTGGGGCGACCAGCAGATCAAAACGATTCTGGAAACCTTAAAAAAAGAGCATGTCAGAGCCACATTTTTTCTTTCAGGAGAATGGGCGGAACGGCACCCCGATCTTGTTCAGCAGGCAGCGAAAGACGGAAATGAAATCGAATCGCAGGGAATGCGCCATGAGGATTACACACAGCTCAGTCCAGGCGAGGTGCGGCGTGACATAATTCTTGCCAATGCCGCCATTGACAAATCGGGTGGCGGAAAACCGCAACTGCTTCGGCCCCCTTATGGAAAGATGAACAGCGAAACCTTGACGACGGCTAACCAGCTGCGGCTGCAACCGGTGTTGTGGAGTGTCAATCCGCAGGATGAAACAAATCCGGGATACAAAGTCATCGTCAGCCGTGTGCTCCAGGAGGCGGGAAAAGGAGACATTATCCGTCTGCATGCTTCCGATTCGGCAAAACAAACCGATCGTGCGCTGCCGCTGATTATCCGCGAGATGCAAAACAGAGGCTATACATTTGTGACGTTGAAAAATCTGATCGCCGATGCCCAGGGTAAGCAGCAGTTACTAAATTAACGGCATGAAACCGGCAATGGCCGACCCTTCAGCTGCTCTTTCCGCTCTGTTTTTTCAGTGCTTCGGAAATCGCATCCATCAGCTGTTTCTGGAAAGAAGGGCCGGTCAGTGCATCCTGTACACCCATTTTTATTTGTTCCCGAAATGGTTGAGTCTTCATCAAATCCAGATACTGCTCCTGAAGCCCGGGAGCCTTCAGGATATCCATCATCATTCCTTGATAGTCCGGATCCTTCATCATTTTCTTCAGAAGTGCTTCGTTCTCCTGCTGCATAGCCCGGGCCAGCCGGCCGGAGAACTGCGGATCTGTTATAATTCCGTTCCAGATCTTTTTTCCCTGCTCCGTAGTCAGCGTCTCGGTAACCGCTTTTTTCACAGCAGGCTCATCAAATGCAAGAGTGTTCCTTATCTCCCGATCCTGAAGCAGCTCTTTGACTG
This sequence comes from Sporolactobacillus sp. CQH2019, assembly GCF_028765345.1. Taxonomy (GTDB): domain Bacteria; phylum Bacillota; class Bacilli; order Bacillales; family Sporolactobacillaceae; genus Sporolactobacillus. Next base: position 59,992 of record NZ_JARAJZ010000017.1, on the reverse strand, counting down.
CCTGTTTTCCTTCATCGGTTTTAAGCATATCCAGTACCATCTTTTTGTTCTCCTGATACGTCGGTTGTTCAGACTCAGAACTGCAGCCCGCCCCGGCAACGAGCAGCATCAGCAAAGCAAGTATGATCGGCCCTATTTTCGCCATACGGATTTCCTCCTCACAGACGCGTTCTTTTCTAATATGCGGGATACCGGGCGAATTATTCAATCTAAGTAAGGGCCGGCCGGGTTTCGGCAGCCGCTGGCAAATTTCTTCTATTATTTCTTTAACAATGAATCGTCTGCCGACTTAACTGAAATATGGATTTCAGGAGCGGCTTTTCTTAAATACGATCCATCTCTTTAAGACGATTCTTCACCGGCAGACAATATTTTGGCGACGCCTGTTATCTTTTCAGCCTGCCGCCGCGGCTGGTACGCCGGCTGTCCAAAGCCTAAAAAAGCCTCCGCAAGTTGCGGAGGCTTTTCTGAAAGATATGATCATTTCTGCAGCTTGTTAATCACTTTCTCCGCAATGCGATCGTAAATTGCGGCAATCGGATCGCCTTCAAAATAGACGCCGGGAGCAAATTCGCCTTCCCGTTCAATCGGCTGCCGGAGCGGCAAACGTCCGAGCAGGTCGGTTTTCAAAAGGCTGCTTAATTTTTCCCCGCCGCCCTGTCCGAACACATACTCGATTTCGCCGGTTTTCCGGCTCTGATAATAGGCCATATTTTCAATGACACCAAGAATCTCATGTTCTGTCTTAACGGCCATTTCTCCCGCCCGCGCAGCAACAAATGCAGCGGTCGGATGCGGGGTCGTCACGATGATTTCTTTGGAGTGGGGAATTCTGCTGTGCACATCCATGGCGACATCGCCGGTACCGGGCGGCAGATCGAGAATCAGGCAATCCAGTTTGCCCCAGTCGACATCGCTGAAGAAATTATTCAGCATTTTCCCAAGCATCGGTCCCCGCCAGATGACGGGCGAATTGTTTTCAACGAAAAAGCCCATAGAAATAACCTTTACCCCAAAGCGTTCAATCGGAATAATCCGGTTATTTTCCACTATCGGCCTGTCCTCAATACCCATCATATCCGGAACGCTGAACCCGTAAATGTCGGCATCCAGAAGGCCGATTTTTTTACCCTGCCGCGCCAGCGCCAGTGCAAGATTGACAGATACCGTCGACTTGCCGACACCGCCTTTACCGCTTGCCACGGCAATGAAAACAGTCCCGCTTTCCGGAGACAGCAGCGATATCTCCTCTTCAGGAAAACCGCCCAGTGCTTTTATCTCATCCTCGCCGAGTACTGTAAACCGCATGCCGACAGACTCGGCCCCCTTCTCTTTCAGTTTGGAAGAAATTTCGACCTGGATCTGCATCTGCTTGACGTTGTCCTCCTTTGACAGCGCAAGCTTAAGGCTGACAAAGTTCCCCTTAATGTTCAGGTCCCTCAGGGCATGTGTTTCCACCAGATTTTTATGTAAAAAAGGATCTTGAACCGTTTTCAAAACTTCCGTTACTTTTTCCTGATCCATCATAATACAGGCCTGCCTCTCCTCGTGTCATTTCCATTTTAGTATAGCAAACCTTTCTGTGAAAAACTTGAAAAACGAACGGACGGAATATTTTTTAATTCTGAGGAACCTTTTCATTTGTAAAATAGCGCATAATTCCCTGGCTGATCGCGGCTGCCGCCTGTTTTTGATAATTTGTCTCAACCAGCAGAGCCCGTTCCCCGGGATTCGACAGGAAGCCGACTTCAACCAGCGCAGCCGGGGGAGCGGCCTTTTTAAGCAAATAAACATGACCGATCGGTTTTGCATAGCGGTCTGTATTGCCGAGGTTTATTTTTAATGAATTCTGAATGAATAGGGCCAGCTTCCGGTTTTCTTCCGAACTCGGATAATAAAAAGTCTGAGCGCCGTGCCACTGAGGTGACGGGATCGCATTCAGGTGAATGCTGATAAAAACATCGGGATGTGTTTTTTTGATCAGATCGGCCCTGCGCAGCAAATCCTGTGTTTTGCGCCTCCCGCTGAAATCGGCATCGGCAAGGTCTTTGTCGCTTTCACGGGTCATCACAACCAGTGCGCCGGATTCCTGTAAATAATGGCGAAGATCGTCGGCTATTGCGAGAGTGATCTTCTTTTCCTCGGTCTGTCCCCCGACAGCCCCGCCGTCCGCACCGCCATGTCCCGCATCAACAACGATGACGCGGCCGGAAAGCGGCAAATGCCAGGGCATACTGGTATGCCGGCTGACAATCGCCCAGCGGACGGCGGCAATTGCCGCAAATACTGTAACAACGGCAAACAATCCGAGCAGCCATTTTCTGATCATGTCTCTTCCCCCTCATTGCGAGCCTGTCTCTTGAACATGTATATGGACAGCCGTATAAATTATGCAGGAAAAGAGAAGCCCCGATCAACGCAATTTCATCCGCCATCGTCTGAGCGATGCCTCGAATCCTTCCTGCCACCAGGTATACAGATAACGATCGCAAGCTTCTTCGAGCTCTGTAGCCGCAGCGGGATCGGAAGCCGACCAGAACAGCCAGAAATCAAAAAAATCGCCGTGAAGCGCCTCAAACGGAAGCATACTCCTTTGAAAAACATTTTCCGTATCCTCACCGTAGAAACCGAATCTGCCCATTGAAGAGCCAAGCAGAAACGCCTCCAGCGCATATTCCGCGCACATATCCCGTGCCGTCTGGGCCGACGAAGGGACCTGTGCCAGATAATCATTAAAGCGCTGGCGAATGGAGGCTTCTATTTTCTCAAGAGACAGATCCTGCAGTACCCGCCGTTCAAAGTCCATCTGTTTGTGCCGCTGCCTTTCCTGAAAGTCCATGACTATTCCCATCATACTTCCTCCTTTTCCCCTTATCATCCTGCAAACACTTAAGAATCAACCGTAACAGCTTTTTCCAAATCAGTTCCGTCCGGTCGAAAGGGGGCCGCAGGCTTCATTGTTCAGCCGATTTTTGCACAATCTGATATATGATATACTTATCGGCAGATTGAAGAACAAAATCGGATCCTTTTGTTACAATTTCCTTTTGTAAGCGAAGGGGTGGAAAATATTGAACAGATGAAACGGCACAAAAAAGGAGAAATAGGGGCTATGAGCTGATTTCAAACAGCAAAAAGCCCCCAACCGATGTGGTTGAGAGCCTTGAAGCGCTGACAGATCACGTTTTGAGAACTGCGGAGCGCGGTGTGCGCCTTTGAGTCCGTATCTCTTCCGTTCTTTCATGCCTTCAAAATCAGGCATTTTTTCTACAATAAGATACGCTCATAGCAAGCATTAGCCACCCATATCAATATCACCGGTCATCACCAAAAATCGCCAGATGATCGTCAAAAAATTGTCAGAGCAGATCACCGTTTTTTCATTTTCTTTCTATATTAAACAGTAGGAGGGGATTTCATGTATACAGCCAAAGATTATCGAACAGGATCTATTTACGGAATGGGGAGTCGGCCATTTATTTCCTAATGAAGATAAATATCATCTTTATTGTGTTGGCTGCGTGCTTGGCATCAAAACATATGAGCCAGTTCTGGTTTACAAATGCTATGATCTGATGGTTAAACAACGATTGCTCACGTCGTCAAAGCGAAGCCAACTTAACAAAGGTTCTATTGACAACAAACGTATTTGCCCCAGGGCTGGATCAGCCCACTTACGCAGAATGGCAGTCATGGAGCGGATTAACAAACAGATTAAAGAGTATTTTAACCGCTAGAATGTGCATACTATAAGTGATCAATCTGATCCCCTTATGTAATCCCTGTGCTTCGGCGCAGGGATTTTTTATAAACGTATAAATAATACGTATATATCATTGCACGTGTTATTAATACGTGCAATGATATATTTGTAGGGAGGGAGGGCATTGAAACCCAGAGAAGTAATTAAGTTAATCGAGAATGATGGGTGGTACTTAGTCCGAGTGGTCGGCAGCCATTATCAATTCATCCGACTAAAAGAGGCCTAGTCACCATTCCCAATCATTCCGGAGACTTAAAGCCCGGCACCCTAAATGCAATACTTAAGCAGGCAGGACTGAAATAAATCCTGTTTTGCCCTACGGAGATTTTTAAAATGGCAAAGTATATCTACCCTGCGGTTTTCGATCCCGGCAAAGATGGAAGTAATGGATATACAATTACATTCCCCGACCTTCCCGGCTGTATTTCAGAAGGCGAAGATATTCAAAATGCTCTTTATATGGCTAAAGATGTTCTCGAAGGCTTTATGTATGCCCTCGAAGAAGACGGTTCCGTTATTCCGGCGCCTTCAAACCCAAGCACTATTCAAGTCCCTGCTGGTGGGTTTGTTGTTCTGATCGAAGCATGGACGGACATCGTGCGTGACGAGATCGAGAATAAAGCCGTAAAAAAAACATTAACTATTCCAAAGTGGCTGAACGATGAAGCAGAAAAAAACAAAATTAACTTTTCGCAATTACTGCAGTTTGCAATAAAGGAGCGTCTTGGGATTAAGCGCCCTTAGGTATTAAAAGTTTCGATTCACGCGCTGATGAGTAATAGATCCTCCCCCGCACCAAAGCGCGGGGATATTTTTTATGTATACCCGGTTTCCCGGGCTGGTGAACAATGATGTAAAAAAGTACACGTTATATCCGTAAAGTGTGGTAAACTGAATCTAAAATTTAATTGAGCGAAACCACCACCGGGCGGTAAAAAAGATATATTTGCAAACTTCGTTAGGTCGTAGAAGAAGTTGTGAATGTATCTTTTTCTTTTGGAGGTTAATATGGATTGGCTATATTTAATTATTGCGGGACTATTTGAAGTTGTTTGGGCCACTATGATGAAACTTAGTGCAGGATTTACAAGATGGGATTATTCTCTTTATACCATTTTAGGCATGATGCTTAGCTTCTTTTTCTTAGCCAGGGCAACTAAAGTGTTACCCTTAAGCATTGCTTACCCTGTTTGGACCGGTATCGGTGCTGTCGGTGCTATTATTATCGGAGTTATCTTTTTCAAAGATGGTATACCTTTCCTAACATGGATTTTCATCGGATTATTGATAATATGTATTATTGGTATAAAAGTAACGAGTGGTCACTAATTAGAAATATGAGAAATTGAAAAAATAACGCCGCTCGCTCGGCGGCTTATCAAAGCCGGGTTTTTTCATTATGTCAAGATGTCAAGCCTTCTGAGCAGGCTTGCTCTGAGCCTGCTGCGAACTTTCCACATTCAGCGTCCTAATCCTCGGCATTGCTACGCAGGAGAAAGTTGTGAATCTCCTGCGTCCATGAGTCACTTGCCTGATCGGCCCGATAAGTAATCGGATGCCCGAACATATACCGATCTTCGTGTCCACAATGTCCGAATCAAAGCTGTTATTCAGCATATTGTTGACCTTGTCGTCCAGTCGGAAGATATTCCGTGACGCTCCGGTTCCGTAATTGATTGGTTTACGATCGAAAATTTTCGGCCCATCTTTAATACTGGCAATATAACGATAGAGGCGCTTCATATGCCTGTGTTCGCGCTGATGATCATTGATGATCGCGTTCACCGTATCCACTGTGGTCCCTTCTGCCTGGATCTTCTTGATATACTTAATAAACGGATTCACGCTCTTTCCTCCCTCCTGTTCGGCGCCGCTCTGGCCGGTTGTTGGTATAGATGGCATAGCGAAGAACATCAAGCACATCATCCCACAGCTTGACAGGTTCGCCGGTTGTTTCGTTCCACACGTATATGTAGATTTCTTTTTTGAAGTGCTGCACGCGATCCTTAACAACGAACAGCTTTTTGCGTTTGAACAGTCGTACGACTTCTTCAATGCCCGCAATGACTGCCTTATCTGCGTTAATGGCCCGGATATGCTCACGTCTCAGCCGTTTAACGTGTTCGGGCCGCGCAGAATCACAAAAAAAGTTGATGCGGCTATCGGCCCTTAATGCCGATAGCCACATCAACCCAATAGTCAATCTCTTCAAACTGCTTCGCGTGTTCCTCGAGTAAATAGAAATTGCCTTTGTCGTCTTCACCGATCACAACGATTGCTCCATAGTGCTCATAGTCAAAGTCAACGCCGGCAAAATATTTTACCATATTAATTTCCTGCAGCATGGATTCGCTAATGTAATGCACGTCCTGGTTAAAATCTTTGTAGACAACGTCCTCGGCTGCGCACCATAATCCGTTAATGTCTCGGTCATAGAACATGCCGCTCGGTGTGGTCGCCTTGATATTCTCTCGGTACCGCTCATTGAGGAACGTGTTATCATCCACCGACAAAACAGGCACTATCATTCATCCATTTGTCCCCTTCAAGATCGCCTGTCCGCTCATATCATGTATTATCACGTGACAAGGAGGTGCTCTCTTGGGATATGATGGTGGATCTAGCTACGGCTACAGTAGCGGATACAGCAGTGGCAGCAGCTTTGCTCTGATTGTTGTGCTGTTCATTCTGTTAATTATTGTCGGAACTGCTTTCGTTTATTAAGAACAAATGCCGTATCCATAAGCAGCCCTCATGCAAGCCTCCTTCAAAGAGCATCCTGGCACCGGATGCTCTTTTGATTCGTTTCCCACCTAGTGGCTGTGCCTGCCCATTTAGACGCTTTACCCATTCCACATTTATCCTTCCGCACATATACTGCCTTATCACGTGATAAGGGGGGTGTCGTCATGGGAGGTCCAGTTGCTGGTTACGGATGCGGATGCGGCGGTGGATATGGTGCAGGTGGTGGTTTCGCACTGCTTATTGTCCTGTTCATTCTGCTGATCATCATCGGTGCCGTTATCTGGTAGTCATTTCCCATTCCACCAGGTCCCCCAACTCATTCAGCACCCCATGTCAAGGACACCTCATTTAGGTGTCCCTTTTATTACTCAAACTTTTTCTTCCTCACTTCTTTCCATCCTTCCCGCAGCCGCTCATTCAGGTCGTGTTCCTGAAGCGGTTCATACAGGTGAACTTTCTGCAGGTCTTCCATTCGAAAGAGCAGAATCCATTTTCTATGGCTCATGTCTCTCCCTCCCCCAAAAAGAAATGGGACAGATTATGAAATTGAAGCATTGAAAAAATGGAAAACAATTCAGAAAGAACGCCTGCTCGCTTATGGAATCGCTCAGGAGCGCATTCAATATGTTGTTTCGCGGGTAGATCTTCGACCGCTTCGGCTGGCCGAACCAAACGAAACTCTGGATAAATTTATCAAAGACAATCCGGATTTCACAAAAATAACTGTACATGGATTCCGTCATACTTTTGCGACGGCTCTCTATGAAGCTGGTGTGAGTGTCAAAACAGCACAGAAATTTCTCGACCACCGACGCATGGAAACGACGATGAATATTTACACACATGTCGCAAAACGGGTCAAAATGAATGAGGCAGATAAATACGAAGAACACATGAAAATGTTGAAACAGAACCGCTGATCGTCGAAAAATCGTCAAAATGCAATTTTTAAGCACAAAGAAAGCCCCCAACCGATGTGGTTGAGAGCCTTGAAACGCTGACAGATCAGCGTTTTGAGAACTGCGGAGCGCGGCGTGCGCCCTTGAGTCCGTATTTCTTCCGTTCTTTCATACGCGGATCGCGGGTCAGAAAACCGGCCTTTTTCAGCGCCGGGCGATAGTCAGGATCGGCTTTCAGCAATGCGCGGGCGACGCCGTGGCGAATTGCGCCGGCCTGGCCGGTAAATCCGCCGCCGGCAACGTTGACGAGAACATCATATCTTCCTTCCGTTTCCGTCGTAACGAGCGGCTGCTTCAGAATCGTGCGAAGCGTTTCGAGATTGAAATATTCATCGGCGCTGCGGCCGTTAATCACAATATTTCCATCACCGGGAACGAGCCTGACGCGGGCAATGGAACTCTTGCGTCGGCCGGTGCCGTAATATTGTACTTGTGCCATTTTTACTTGTCCCTCCTCAATTATCCGCGGAGCGTGTAGGCTTCCGGTTTTTGTGCGATGTGCGGATGTTCCGCACCCTCATAGACATGCAGTTTCGTAAACATGCGGCGCCCGAGGCTGTTATGCGGCAGCATGCCCTTGATCGTCAGTTCAAGCATTTCTTTCGCGCGGGTTTCCCGCATCTCCAACGCTGAACGGGATTTAATACCGCCCGGATAGCCGGAATGATGGATATATTTTTTATTCAGAAGCTTCTTCCCTGTCAGTTCGATCTTCTTCGCATTAATAATGATCACATTGTCACCGACATCGACATGCGGTGTAAAAGTCGGTTTGTTCTTGCCGCGGAGAATTGCAGCCACTTCGCTTGCGAGGCGGCCCAGCACCTGACCGTCGGCATCAATAACAAGCCATTTACGTTCAACCGTTTCCGGTTTGGCCATAAAGGTAGTACGCACGATGTTTCCTCCTAGATTTCGATGATTTCTATTTATCTCCGCGGCCCACAGCCGCTTCGATTGCTTTTCGGAAAACGCAGACGACTCCGCCTTCCGCTTTGTCCGTTCATTTATTTGAACCAGTATTGTTTGGGGCTAATAGTGGTCAAATCAAGAATACCGAACTACATCTTATAACATTGGAGACCCTTTGTCAAGCAGGCCGGCAACACCCGGAAGGGGCACCGGTCATCCGATTCAAAACATACAGCCAAGACATCCGCTCTGGAAAAATGACAGGCGCAAGCGATTTCCAGCGGACCGTTTCATAAAGCTTCAACTTAATTAATTCTATAGCAATATGCCCTGAACATCTTCCTGCATCCATTATTTTTGAATCATTCTGCTAGTAAGTGACCCGCCACAGCGTCAGACCGCGGGCGGGGGCCGTTTTGGGCGCAGCCCCGCGGTCTCTGCCCGCAATAATATCGGGGAGCGCCTCCGGCTGAAGCTCATGCATACCGACAGCGATCAAAGTTCCGGTAATAATTCGGACCATCTGATAAAGAAACCCGCTGCCGACGATACGGATGACCGTCTCATCCTCTCCTTCCCGATGAACGTCCAGATGATACACCGTTCTGACCTTATCTTTGACATCTGTATTCGCCGCACAGAAACATGAAAAATCGTGGGTTCCGATTATAAATCCGGCGGCCTCATTCATTTTTTGCAAATCAAGAGAGGATTTTACGTGAAGCGTGTAGAATCGGCGGAACAGATCCGGTTGCGGGCGGGTCAGCAGCCTGTAGCGGTACTCCTTCATTTTTACATCAAAGCGGGCATGGAAATCCGGAGGTACATTTTCCGTCCGGTCTATATAGATGTCATCAGGAAGAAGGCTGTTGAGCGCCTTTGTCCAGTTCACGGACGGAATATTAAGCGGGCTTTCAAAATGAAAAACCTGGCCGACGGCATGAACTCCGCGATCGGTCCGGCCGGAAGCTGTAATTTTTATTGTCCGGCCGTGATGAATTCTTGACAGAGCCGTTTCGATCTCTCTTTGCACGGTACGTTTTCCGGGCTGTACCTGATACCCGAAAAAACGGGAACCGTCATAGGCCGCCGTACATTTCAGTTTTGCCATGCTTTCACCTGCAATCTAGCTTCGTATCATGATCAATAAGGCCGTAAGGAAAGCAAACACGATCAGCAGCAGCGTATCCCGCCAGGTCCAGACCAGCCTGCGAAGCTTTGTACGTCCGATATCGCCGCGATACCCTCTCGCTTCCATCGCCATTGCCAGATCTTCAGCACGTTTGAAAGCACCGACGAACAGCGGGACAAGGAGCGGGACAATAGCTTTCACGCGATTTTTCAGCGAACCGCTTGTAAAATCCGATCCTCTCGCCGCCTGCGCCTTCATGATCTTTTCAGTCTCCTCAAGCAGAGTCGGAATGAATCTCAGTGAGATCGACATCATCAGTGCAAATTCATGAACCGGCAATTTAATTTTTTTCAGAGGTGCGAGCAGCGTTTCCATTCCGTCTGTGATTTCGATCGGGGATGTCGTCAGCGTCAGCAGAGTGGCGACAACAATAATGACCAGAAGACGGATCGAAATAAAAATAGATTGAATGAGTCCATTAAGATAAATGTGCAGCCAGCCCATGCTAAAAAGGAGCGGGCCGCCCGCCGTGAAGAACAGGTTCAGTATAAAGGTCACCAGAACAATGAACAGAATGGATTGCAGCCCCCGGCAAATAAAGCGAAGCGGAACTTTTGAAAAATAAATACCGGCCAGGCAGAAAAGGGTCACCAATCCGTAGGTCTGCCAATTGTCAGCCAGGAAAACAACGACGACAAAGAGTAAGACGCTGACTAGTTTTGAACGCGGATCAAGTTTGTGAACAAAGGATTCCATCGGTACGTACTGACCGATAATCAAGTTAAACATTTTCAGAACCTCCATTCAAAAGCCGCATCACTCTGTCGGCCGTTTCCTGGATGGTAAAAACAGGCGGTATCCGGCCGGCGCCGAATTTCGCAGCTAACTTGTCCAAAAACATCATAGTCTCCGGCACATCGAGCCCTATCTTGCGCAGCTCTTCTTCTCTGGCAAAAACTTTTTCCGGTTTGCCGACCATGACCGGACGGCCGTCAGCCATAACGACGACCTGATCGGAGTAAAGAGCCGCGTCCCCCATGTTGTGGGTGACCATAATCAGCGTCAGGTTGAATTCCTTGTGCAATTTATCAAACAGATGAAGGATTTCCCTTCTCCCCTGCGGATCCAGACCCGCCGTCGGTTCATCCAGAATGATCACCTCAGGATGGATGGCGAGCACGCCGGCGATCGCCACACGCCGCATCTGACCGCCGCTCAAGTCAAACGGGGAACGGTGCCAATACGAAGACGGCAAGCCGACAAGGTTCAGGCTCTCCTCCGCCCGGGTCGTCGCCTCCGCAGCGGATACCCCGAAATTCATCGGTCCGAAGCAAACGTCTTTAATGATCGTTTCTTCGAATAATTGATGCTCCGGATACTGAAAAACAAACCCTACCTTTTCTCTGAGCGCTTTTAAATCCGATTTTTTCCCATCGGCTTCAATCGTCATTTTACCTGCGCTGATCCGGCCTTTGGACGGTTTCAGAAGCCCGTTAATATGCTGGACCAGTGTTGATTTTCCCGAACCCGTCTGTCCGATGATCGAAGTGAAAGATCCTGAAGGGATAAACAGATTCACGTCGTCGATGGCAAGCCGCTCAAAGGGTGTTCTTGGATTATAAACATGTGTCACATGTTCGAGCGTAATGTCCATAGCTCATTCACCAACTCTTCCTGAGATAAAGCGGCATCGGTCAGAGGAATTCCTTTTTCATGCAAAATGTGACCGAGTTTGACGGTAAACGGCAAATCAAGCCCTATTTTTTCCAGAAATTCCGGTGCCTGAAATATGTCGCGCGGGGAGCCTTCACGGACAATTTCTCCCTGATTCATCACGATCATCCGATCGGCATAGACGGCCTCGCTCAGATCATGTGTAATCGACAAAACGGTCAGCCGGCGCTCCCTGTTCAGATAGCGCATCGTCCTGATCATGTCTTTCCGTCCTTCCGGATCAAGCATCGAAGTCGCCTCATCCAGAATGATAATCAGCGGCTGAAGTGCAATAATACCCGCGATGGCAACACGCTGCTTCTGACCGCCGGACAGCCGGTGCGGTTCGCTGTCGGCGAACCGCTCCATTTTAACAAACCGGAGCGCCTCCGAGAGCCGCCTGATCATCTCCTCACGGGGAATGCCGTTATTTTCCATGCCGAAAGCTACATCGTCGCGGACCGTAGCTCCGACAAACTGGTTATCCGGATTTTGGAAGACCATGCCGACCATCCGCCGGATATCCCAGATCGTCTCTTCATTGCTTGTATCAAATCCGCCGATGCGGACTGTACCTTTTTGGGGAACAATCAGGCCGTTCAGACATTTTGCAAGTGTCGATTTACCGGAACCGTTGTGCCCGATGATCGCCAGCCATTCACCCTTATTCACCGAAAAATTAAGATCATGGAGCACCCATGGCTGATCTTCATTGTAGCGATAATACAGTCCGCCGACTTCAATAATTTTCACCATGATTTTCCACCGCTCCTCTCGGCCCGCCTGTCAGCGTTCTCTATGTATCCCGGAAACACCGCTGTTTCAGTGCTCCCGGCGCCGTTTTCTCTGCAATTTCCCGACCACAGAGATTTGTTTTGCGGGCGGCCTTCATCCGCCCCTTTTCCGCGGATAATCAGGATTCAAAAGACTTTTCCCGGCCGGCGAATCCACCGCCCGGTCATGCATGTGCACATGCATGATGATCAATGCCTGCCTGTGTGAAAAAAGGCAGAAAACCGGCTCGCCAGAACCGTGCTTCTGCCCTTCATCAGAGATACTTATTTGACCAGTTCAATGATCGCCATCTCAGAACCGTCGCCGCGGCGCGGGCCGACTTTCAGTACCCGTGTATATCCGCCCTGACGATCTTCATAGCGTTTCGCTATATCGTCGAACAATTTTTGCAGCGCCTTCTGACCGGATTCCTGATCGGCCACTTCATCGCGAATAAATGCAGCGGCCTGACGACGTGCGTGAAGGTCGCCGCGTTTACCCAGGGTGATCATCTTTTCAACGACGGACCGAAGCGCTTTGGCTTTGGAATGCGTCGTCTGAATCCGTTCATTTATAATTAAATCGGTTGCCAGATCGCGGAACAGGGCTTTCCTCGCAGCCGAATCCCGCCCCAGTTTAACATATGCCATCTACCTGTACCTCCTTTGTACTGTCCTGACTCTTTCTTTTTTGCGCAAAAAAGAAAAATGTTCCATGTCCATTGGCTATTCTTCGACTCTCAGCCCAAGGCCGAGATCATTCAGCTTTTCTTCCACTTCCTCAAGCGACTTGCGACCCAGATTTCTGACCTTCATCATGTCTTCTTCACTTTTCTGAGTGAGTTCCTGAACCGTGTTGATTCCGGCACGCTTCAGACAGTTATAGGAGCGAACCGACAGATCCAGCTCCTCAATCGTCATTTCAAGCACTTTTTCTTTCTGGTCTTCTTCTTTTTCGATCATGATCTCCGCTTTTTGCGCCTGATCGGTTAAACCGACAAAAATATTCAGGTGCTCAGTCAAAATCTTGGCACCGAGCGATACAGCTTCTTCCGGACGAATGCTGCCGTCGGTCCAGACATCAAGCGTCAGTTTGTCATAATTGGCAACCTGGCCGACCCGCGTCTTTTCAACCTGATAGTTTACACGGGAGATCGGTGTATAAATTGAGTCAATCGGAATGACACCGATCGGCAGGTCATCGGACTTGTTTCCCTCAGCAGGGACATACCCGCGTCCTTTTTTGGCCAGCATCCGTACATGAAAATGAGCACCCTTGGCCAGGGTAGCAATTTCCAGATCCGGATTCAGAATTTCTACATCGCTATCATGATTTATGTCGGCGGCTGTCACTTTGCCTTCTCTTTGAACATCGATTTCCAGTGTCTTTTCCTCATCTGAATACAATTTCAATGCCAGTTTCTTGATATTCAGAATAATCGCCGTTACATCTTCTACAACGCCTTCGATGGTGGAAAATTCATGAAGCACAGTATCAAACTGAACTGTTGTAACAGCCGCGCCTGGGAGGGAAGAAAGTAAAATTCGACGCAAAGAATTACCCAGAGTCGTGCCGTACCCACGTTCGAGCGGTTCAACAACAAACTTTCCGTAACTTCCGTCGTCTGCCAATTCAACCGTATCGATCCTTGGCTTTTCGATCTCAATCATCAAACAAGAACCCTCCTTCAAAACGTCAAAACTCCGGTCGACGCCGGCCAAAGTTTCCCGATTAATGCTCCTTAGGGCTTACGGCGTGCTTCTTGCATCGGTATCATCACGTTTATTTTAATAGCATTATAAACAGATTGATTGCGAGCTATACACCCGCAGATCAGACACGACGGCGTTTCGGCGGACGGCAGCCATTGTGGGGAACGGGAGTCACGTCACGGATCGTTGTCACTTCAAGCCCGACTGCCTGCAGAGCACGAATAGCGGCTTCCCGGCCGGCACCCGGTCCCTTGACAGAGACCTCGATCGTCTTCATACCGTTATCCAGCGCGCTTTTCCCGGCTGCTTCAGCTGCGGTCTGCGCGGCGAACGGCGTCGATTTTCTCGAGCCCTTGAATCCGAGACCGCCTGCACTCGCCCAGGAAATCGCGTTGCCATGCGGGTCGGTAATCGTCACAATTGTATTATTAAATGTCGAACGAATATGAGCCACTCCGCTTTCGACATTTCTCTTGATACGGCGCTTGCGCGTACGTTGTTGTTTTGCCATAAATGCTTAACCCTCCTTGCTTATTTCTTTTTATTTGCCATCGTGCGCTTTGGACCTTTGCGTGTGCGCGAATTATTTTTCGTATTCTGTCCGCGGACAGGCAACCCGCGGCGATGCCGGATACCTCTATATGAACCGATTTCGATCAGCCTTTTGATATTCAGAGAAACTTCCCGGCGAAGATCCCCTTCCACGCGATAGTGATCGACGACTTCGCGAATACGTGTCTGTTCTTCTTCAGTCAAATCGCGGACACGTGTATCTTCAGAGACTTTTGCTTCCGCCAGGATCTTCTTGGCCGTCGTCAGTCCGATACCGTATATATAGGTCAGCGAAATAACGACTCGTTTCTCTCTTGGAATGTCAATACCTGCAATACGGGCCATCTGTTAAAACACCTCCTTCTTTCATCCTTGTCTTTGTTTGTGTTTCGGATTTTCACAAATAACCATCACAACACCTTTTCGGCGGACGATCTTGCATTTTTCACACATCTTTTTCACGGATGGTCTTACCTTCATTGTTGAACCCTCCTTATATACACTGCAGAGCATCTCCTGCTCATTTATGCCTGAAAGTTATGCGGCCCCGCGATACATCATACGGCGACAGTTCAACCGTTACTTTGTCTCCGGGCAGAATGCGGATGAAATGCATTCGTATTTTTCCGGATACATGAGCTAAAATTTTATGACCATTTTCCAGCTCGACACGAAACATTGCATTCGGCAGTGGTTCGATAACGGTGCCTTCAACTTCAATGACATCTTCCTTAGCCATCGGCTGACTCACCCTTCCTCTTGTTACTGACTTCTTCATCTAAATAATGCGCGATGGCAAAACGCAGTTTTCCATTTGTCACGCGTCCGGTTTCGCGCAGGCTTTTCTGAACTTCGGCGGACACATATGATTGAAGATCAAGATGGCTGATGTTCTTCTTCTTTGCATTGTCGAATCTGCGTCTGTCTCCATCCGCAATTTCAACGAAACGGCGATCGAGAAGTCGCACAACCACAAAATAAGAGCCGGTTTCTTTCCCTTTCAAAACACGAGCAAGCTGACCGGGAACAGGCAGTGGTGCCTGATCACTTCCCATCAATCATCACCTTCACCTATTGCTTTGTCAAGATCTCATTTCCATTTTCAGTAATCACTAAAGTATGTTCGAAATGAGCACACCTTTTTCCATCCTGTGTCAAAATGGTCCAGCCATCATCCTCGACAATATAGATATTGCGGCTTCCCTCATTAATGAGCGGCTCAATGGCAATAACCATTCCGGGCCTAAGCGTCGGCCCGCGCCCCGGCCTGCCGTAGTTAGGTACATCAGGATCTTCGTGAAGCGCTTGGCCGATGCCGTGGCCGGTCAGCTCACGTACAACGGAAAATCCGCCCGATTCGGCGCAGCCTTGAACCGCATGCGAAATGTTCGTCAGGCGGGCGCCCGGTTTTGCTTCGGCGATTCCCTGATATAATGCCTCTTCTGTCACCTGAAGAAGCCTGCTGTCGGATCCGGATACCCGGCCTACAGGATAAGTCCAGGCGGAGTCTGCGTGAAAGCCGTCATAGCGAGCGCCGAGATCAATACTGATAATGTCTCCGTCCTTCAGAACATAGGAACCGGGAATGCCGTGAGCCAGCTGATTGTTAACAGATGTACAAATACTATTTGAAAACCCGTCATAGCCTTTAAAAGACGGCTCCGCTCCCGCATTTCTTATCGAGCGCTCTGCCAGTGCATCAAGTTCAATCGTCGATACGCCCGGCTCAATCATCCGGCGCAAATCTTCAAGCGCCTGAGCAACGATTCTGCCTGCACATCGAATTTTGGCGATCTCACTCTCGGTTTTCAGCCTGATCATTCGGCGAAAGCTCCCAGTATTGCAGAAACATCCCGAAAAACCGTTTCAATCGGCTGATCGCCGTTCACCGTTTTCAGCAAACCTTTTTCCTGATAAAAAGCAACCAGCGGCTGCTGCTGCTTTATATTGACCTGGAGCCGTTCATGCACTGTTTCTTCACTGTCGTCCGCCCGCTGTTTCAGCGGACCGCCGCATCTGTCGCAGATGCCTGCCTGTTTCGGAGGATTGAATGTCAGATGATAGGTAGCGCCGCAATTGGCACATATTCGACGTCCGGTCAGGCGCGTCAGCAATTTTTTCGGATCGACATGAATATAAAGAACAGCGTCGATTTTATTGTTCATTTCCGTCATCATCGCTTCAAGCGCTTCCGCCTGCTGGACGGTTCTCGGAAAACCGTCCAGCAGAAATCCGTTTTTGCAGTCCGCTTTGGCAAGACGCTCACGGACAATGCCGATCGTCACTTCATCCGGTACAAGAGCGCCCTTATCCATGAAAGCTTTCGCTTGTTTCCCGAGCGCCGTGCCATCCTTAATCGCCTGACGGAACATGTCTCCCGTTGAGATATGCGGAAACCCATAATGGTCGACAATGCGCTCCGCCTGTGTCCCCTTTCCGGCTCCCGGAAGTCCCATCAAAATTAAATTCATGCTACCCCCTCCAGATTCTCTTGCCGTAATCAAATTATCTTTTTATAAAACCCTGATAATTTTTTCTCACCAATTGACCTTCAATACGTTTCATCGTATCCAAAGCAACACCGACAACGATCAGAAGACTGGTACCGCCGATTTGAGCACTCGTCGGCAAGTTGCCGAGCTGACCGAAAACAATCGGAAGCAATGAGATCGCCGCCAAAAAAATCGCGCCCAGAAAGGTCAGACGGTACAAAATCTTGGTGATATACTTCTCCGTATTCTTGCCTGGGCGGATTCCCGGAATGTACCCGCCCTGTTCCCCAAGATTTTTCGCCATTTTCTCCGGATTGACCTGCACAAACGTATAAAAATAGGTGAAAGCGATAATCAGAGCCGCATAGATAACCATTCCATAGACCGTTGAGTAATCAAAGATGCGTTCTACCCAAGTTGTGACAGCATTACTATGGAAGAAACGGGCAATAGTCGGCGGTGTAATCATCAGCGAGATGGCAAAGATGACCGGAATGACTCCGGCTGCATTCACCTTGATCGGCAGATGCGTCGGCTCGACGCTGTACGTTTTCGTTCCGATCGTTCTTTTCGCATACTGAATCGGAATTTTCCGTACCCCTTGCTGTACAAAAATCGTTCCAACGACAATAACCAGCACGACCGCAATCATGGCAAGCAAACTAAGAATTTCCATAAATGTATTGGTCGCGGAAGCGAAACGCTGGGCATAAATCTGATTGATTGCCGTCGGGATCCGTGCCACAATTCCTGCAAAAATAATGATCGAAATTCCGTTTCCGACGCCATAAGCCGTAATTTGATCGCCGAGCCACATAAGGAACGCCGTGCCGGCGGTCAGCACCGATGCAATAATGAGGTAGGTCCAGATGTCCGGATTTACGACCAGCCCGGGAAAATTCTGATCAAATCCATAGGAAAGACCTAACGCTTCGATAAATCCAAGTACTATCGTTCCATACCGAGTCAGCTGATTCAGTTTTCTTCTTCCCATTTCTCCCTGTTTCGACCACTCAGTCAATTTAGGGACAACATCCATCTGCAAAAGCTGAACGATAATGGATGCAGTGATATAGGGCATGACACCCATCGAAATGATCGAGAAATTCTGCAACGCCCCGCCGCCAAAGGTGTTGAACAAACCAAAGGCGCTGGAATCGCTAATGTTAATCAGACTGCTGTTGATGCCGGGAACGGGAATGAATGTCCCGATTCGAAACACAATAAGCATCAGCAGCGTAAATATGATCTTTCGACGTATTTCAGCCTCTCGCCACATACTTGAAAGTACTTGAAACATCAAATCACCTCAACGTTTCCGCCGGCAGCTTCAATTGCCTCTTTGGCAGAAGCAGAAAATTTTTGCGCTTTGACGGTCAGTTTCGTTTCCAGTTTGCCCGTACCCAGAATCTTGATGCCGTCATTCAGTTTTCTGACGACGCGCGTTTCAAGCAAGAGTTCCGGTGTGATTTCCGTTCCGTTTTCAAAACGATTCAATTTATCAAGATTGACAATTGAATAAACCTTGCGGGTCGGATTCTTGAATCCCCTTTTCGGCAACGTCTGCAGCAAAGGCAGTTGTCCGCCTTCAAAACCAGGACGGACATTACCGCCTGAACGGGCCTTCTGTCCCTTTTGTCCTCGGCCGGACGTTTTGCCAAGTCCGGAACCATATCCGCGGCCGACTCTTTTTCTGCTGAAACGGGAACCTTCGGCCGGTTTTAATTCATGGAGTTTCATCTTGGCACCTCCTTGTTCTCAATATTTTTCCATTAATCGTCCAGTTCATGAACCGTCAGCAGATGGGAGACTTTCCGGATCATACCGCGAATAGCGGGATTGTCTTCCTGAATGACTGTCTGATAGGTTTTTCTAAGACCAAGCGTTCTTACCGTCACCCGTTGTGATTCAGGACGGCCGATTACACTGTGCTTGAGGGTGATTTCCAATTTTTTCGCCATTTTGCTCCCCCCTTATCCCAACAGTTCTTCAACAGATTTTCCGCGAAGTTTGGCAACATGTTCGGCACGTTTCAGGCTTTTCAGGCCTTCGACGGTTGCACGGACCATATTGATCGGGTTGTTCGACCCGAGCGATTTCGAAAGAATGTCTCCCAGTCCCGAAAGCTCAAGTACGGCACGGACAGGCCCGCCCGCAATGATTCCGGTACCTTCTGAAGCAGGCTTCAAGAGTACGCTTCCGGCCCCGGAATGTCCGACGACCTGATGCGGAATCGTTGTATTGACAATCGGTACGTTAAATACATTCTTCTTCGCGTCTTCAATCGCTTTACGGATCGCTTCCGGCACTTCATGGGCCTTTCCCTGTCCGAAACCGACATTGCCCTTCTTATCGCCGACAACAACCAATGCGGCGAAACGGAAGCGGCGTCCGCCTTTTACTACTTTTGCGACACGGTTGATCGTCACGACGCGTTCTTCAAATTCTGATTTGTTGCGTTCATTGTTAGCCATGGATTCCCCTCCTTGTAATTAGAATTTAAGTCCGGCTTCTCGTGCGCCGTCAGCAAGAGCTTTGACGCGCCCATGATAGAGATAGCCGCTCCGATCAAAAACGACGGTTTCAATGCCCTTCTCCAGAGCACGCTGGCCGATCAGTTCACCGATTTTTTTCGCAGCTTCAACATCGCTGCCTTTTTCGAGATCAAATGCTTTGTCGACCGTTGAAGAAGAAGCAAGCGTCACGCCCTTGCTGTCATCGATTAACTGAGCATATATATTCTTGGATGATCGAAAAACATTTAAACGTGGGCGTTCTGCCGTCCCCACAACACGGCGGCGAACATGCAGATGCCTCTTTTTGCGAATAGCATTTTTATCCTTTTTGGTAATCATGCACTATCGCTCCTTTCTTCTTATCATTTGTGAACCGCAAAACCGGCGGCGCGGCAAGCGAAATCATGCAGCCTCCGCAAAACGGCTGAACTTACTTACCTGTTTTGCCCTCTTTACGGCGAACATGTTCGCCTTCATAGCGGATACCCTTGCCCTTATAAGGTTCAGGTGAGCGAACCGAGCGGATGTTTGCTGCAACTTCGCCGACACGCTGTTTGTCAATGCCGCTTACGATTACTTTGTTGTTGCCTTCCACATTGATTTCGATACCCTGTTCCGGAACAATTTCCACAGGATGGGAATAACCGACATTCAGGATCAGATTTTTACCCTGTTTGTTTGCTCGATAACCGACACCGACAAGCTCAAGGTTCTTTGTATATCCCTTGGTTACCCCTTCAACCATATTGCTGATCAGGCTGCTGGTTGTTCCGTGCAGAGCGCGATGCTGATTAGAATCATCAGGTCTGGCGACTCTGATTTCATTATTTTCATGCTTAATGATCATGTCCGGGTGAAAGCTGTGCGATAATTCACCCTTAGGTCCTTTGACCGTCACTTTCTGACCGTCAATCGTGACCGTCACGCCATCAGGAATGACTGTCGGCCGTAAACCAATACGAGACATGGGAACACCTCCATTCTTGTTTCCAGATTACCAAACGTAGGCAAGTACTTCTCCGCCAACCCGCTGCTGACGGGCTTCCTTATCCGTAATGATTCCCTTTGATGTCGAGACAATAGCAATGCCCAGACCGCCCAGGACCTTCGGAACTTCATCCGCTTTTGCATAAACGCGCAGTCCCGGTTTGCTGATTCTCTTCAGCCCTGAAATCACGCGCTCTTTATTGCCGCCGTATTTCAGGAACAAACGGAGCACGCCCTGCTTGTTGTCTTCCACATATTCAACATCTTTTATAAACCCTTCACGTTTCAGAATTTCGGCGATTTCTCTCTTGACTCTGGAACCGGGCAGCTCAATTTGTTCGTGCCGAACAACGTTTGCGTTACGAATACGGGTCAGCATATCTGCAATAGGATCTGTCATGACCATGCAAATCGACCTCCTTCCCTATTACCTATTATTTTACCAGCTGGATTTCTTGACGCCGGGAATCTGTCCCTTATACGCGAGCTCACGGAAGCAAATTCTGCATAATTTAAATTTCCTGAGAACCGAATGAGGACGTCCGCAGCGTTCGCAGCGTGTGTATTCCTGCACTTTGAATTTTTTCGGTCGATGTGCGGATACAAGCATTGATTTTTTTGCCAAGGTTCATACCTCCTTTTCGATTATTATTTTGCAAACGGCATGCCAAGCAATGTCAGCAAAGCCGATGCCTCTTCGTCGCTTTTTGCCGATGTGACAATGACAATATCCATGCCGCGCACTTTGTCGATTTTATCGTAATCAATTTCCGGGAAAATCAACTGTTCACGAATGCCCAGTGTATAATTCCCGCGGCCGTCGAATGCCTTCTTTGAAATGCCGCGGAAATCGCGAACCCGAGGCAGGGCTACGGCGATCAGTTTATCCAGGAAATCATACATACGATCTTTTCGGAGTGTTACTTTTGCACCGATCGGCACACCTTCGCGCAGCTTAAAAGCGGCGATGGACTTCTTTGCACGAGTGATGACAGGCTTCTGCCCCGACAATGCAGTCAGATCTTCGACCGCGCTGTCCAGAACCTTGGAATTGTGAACAGCTTCGCCCACGCCCATGTTAATAACGACCTTCTTGATTTCTGGGACCTGCATGACTGATGTATAGTTAAATTTATCAGTTAAAGCAGGGACAACTTCTTTTTCGTATTTTTCTTTGAAACGGCCCATGCTTTTACCTCCTTTCAGAGACGTCTTATTTATCTATTTTATCTATAACTTCGCCTGTTTTTTTAGAAACACGTACTTTCTTTCCGTCTACTATTTTGTGGCCTACCCGTGTCGGCTTATTTGTTGTTGGATCAAGCAGCATAACATTTGATACGTGAATCGGTGCCTCGCGTTCCAGAATCCCGCCCTGAGGGCTCGCCTGATTCGGTTTTGAGTGTTTCTTCACGATGTTGACGCCTTCGACAACCACGCGTTCCTTTGCCGGATAAGCCGCGAGAATCACACCCTGCTTGCCCTTGTCTTTGCCGGAAATCACCTGAACCTTATCGCCTTTCTTCACATGCAGTTTCGCCATGTTAAGTGCCACCTCCTTTTCCCTGACCATTCATATTTACAGTACTTCCGGTGCCAGCGATACAATTTTCATAAACTGGTTGTCACGCAGTTCACGGGCAACGGGCCCGAAAATTCGTGTTCCGCGCGGGCTCTTGTCATCGCGGATTAGAACGACTGCATTCTCGTCAAAACGAATGTAGGAACCGTCCGAACGCCTGACACCCTGCTTTGTGCGGACAACGACCGCTCTAACCACTTCGCCCTTCTTAACAACGCCACCTGGTGTGGCTTGTTTGACCGAAGCAACAATCACGTCGCCGATATTCGCTGTCTTGCGACCGGATCCTCCCAGAACCTTAATGGTCAGGACTTCGCGGGCGCCTGAATTATCGGCGACTTTCAAACGGCTTTCCTGTTGAATCATTAAAATGCGACCTCCCTTCGATCTCCGGTATGAAGCCGAAAGATCAGATGATGACGGATTCTTCTACGATTTTCACAAGACGAAAACGTTTATCCTTCGAAAGCGGGCGAGTCTCTATGATTTCAACGATATCGCCGACTTTTGCCTGATTTTTTTCATCATGTGTCTTGAATTTTTTCGAATATTTTACATGCTTGCCGTAGAGCCGGTGATTCTTGGATGTCTCAACAAGAACGGTAATGGTTTTGTCCATTTTATCCGAGACGACGCGTCCGACCAGGACTTTGCGGCCATTTTTGCGTGTTTCTTCTGCCATTCAGATAACCTCCTTCTCAGCCGTTTTGAACATTCAGTTCACGTTCACGCAAAATCGTTTTCGCACGGGCAATGGATTTCCGGACCTCACGGATGCGGGCGGGGTTCTCTAATTGTCCGGTAGCGAGCTGAAAACGCAGATTAAATAATTCTTCTTTCAGAGACTTAACGTTCTCTTCAACCTCAGCAGTGGTCAACTTGCGAATTTCTTCAGCCTTCATTTGCGTCACCACCCACTTCTTCGCGTTTCACGATCTTCGTTTTTATCGGCAGTTTATGGCCCGCAAGTCTCAGTGCCTCATGCGCCACTTCTTCGGGAATGCCGGCGACTTCAAACAGCACACGGCCCGGTTTTACAACAGCCACCCAGCCTTCAGGAGCGCCTTTCCCGGAACCCATGCGGACATCAAGCGGTTTCTTTGTATATGATTTCTGAGGAAAAATCTTGATCCAGACTTTCCCGCCTCGTTTCATAAAACGTGTCATGGCAATACGTGCCGCTTCGATCTGACGGCTGGTAATCCAGGCGGATTCCAGAGCCTGAAGTCCGTATTCGCCAAAAGTCACTGTCGCGCCGGCCTTTGTCTTGCCGCGCATTCTGCCGCGATGCTGTCTGCGATATTTTACACGTTTTGGCATTAACATAATTATCTGCCTCCTTCCTTATTGTTCGTTCCTTTCGTCGGGAGGACCTCTCCGCGGTAAATCCATACTTTAACGCCGATCTTGCCGTAAGTCGTATCTGCTTCCGCAGTTCCGTAATCAATGTCAGCCCGCAAAGTATGCAGCGGAACGGTGCCTTCACTGTAGTCTTCCGTCCGTGCCATATCGGCCCCGCCCAGACGGCCGGCCACCTGCGTCTTGATACCCTTTGCGCCGGCTCTCATCGCTCTTTGCAGCGTCTGCTTTTGAGCGCGTCTCCAGGAAATCCGGCTTTCCAGCTGGCGTGCGATGTTTTCCGCCACCAGTTTGGCATCAAGATCGGCCTGTTTGATCTCGAAAATATTGACATGAACGCGTTTCCCCGTCAGGTTATTGAGGGCTTTTCTCAATTCCTCTACTTCGGATCCGCCCTTTCCGATGACCATACCGGGTTTTGCCGTTTTTATCGTGATGTTGATCCGATTGGCCGCCCGTTCCAGTTCAATGGATGAAACCGCCGCATCTTTCAGTCTGTTCTCGACATATTTTCGGATTCTGATGTCTTCATGAAGATATTCCGCATAGTTTTTATCGGCATACCATTTGGATTCCCAATCGCGAATGATTCCGATTCTGAATCCTATTGGATTGATTTTCTGACCCACGCATTATCCCTCCTTTTTTTCAGATACGATGATCGTTATATGGCTTGTGCGTTTGTTGATCTTGCTCGCCCGTCCCTGAGCGCGCGGACGAAAACGCTTGAGCGTTGCCCCTTCGTCCACAAACGCTTTTTCGACATACAAGTCTTCTCTGTCCATATCATAGTTATGTTCCGCATTGGCAATCGCGGATTTCAACACTTTTTCAATAATCGGCGATGCGGCTCTTTGCGTGTTTTTAAGTACAGCGATCGCGTAACCGACATCTTTGCCCCTGATAAGATCGATAACAAGACGCGCCTTACGAGGAGCAATCCGAATTTGTCTGGCAATAGCTTTGACTTGCATCACAGTTCCTCCTTTCGTTAGCGGGCGCTTGTTTTCTTATCGGAAGACGCATGTCCGCGATACGTTCTGGTCGGGGCGAATTCGCCAAGTTTGTGCCCCACCATGTCTTCCGTAATGTAAACCGGTACATGCTTGCGGCCGTCATAGACAGCAATGGTATGGCCGATAAATTCAGGGAAAATGGTTGAACGGCGCGACCAGGTCTTAATGACTCGTTTTTCGTCTTTTTCATTTAAAGCAACAACTTTTGTCATCAGATGATCATCGACAAAAGGTCCTTTTTTCAGGCTGCGGCTCAATGGTAGGCCTCCTTCCAAAATAATGTATCTATTCACAATTATTTTTTGCGATGTCTGATAATAAACTGTTCAGAAGCGTTCTTCTTCTTGCGTGTTTTGTAACCCATTGTCGGCTTGCCCCATGGCGACATCGGCGACTTACGTCCGACAGGCGCCTTGCCTTCGCCACCGCCGTGCGGGTGATCGTTCGGGTTCATGACGGAACCGCGGACCGTCGGACGGATACCTTGCCAGCGCGTGCGGCCTGCCTTGCCTATGGATACAAGCTCGTGCTCCAGATTTCCGACCTGACCGATCGTAGCCCGGCACGTTTCCAAAATCATCCGCACTTCGCCGGATACCAGACGGACAAGAACGTACTTGCCTTCTTTGCCCAGAATCTGGGCCGAGGTGCCTGCCGAGCGTACAAGCTGGCCGCCTTTGCCCGGTTTCAGCTCAATGTTGTGAACCGTCGTCCCGACCGGAATATTTTTCAGCGGAAGTGCATTGCCGGCCTTGATGTCGGCACCGGCGCCGGACATGATTTCCGTTCCGACCTGAATGCCTTTCGGAGCGATAATGTATCGCTTTTCTCCGTCTGCATAGTGCACGAGTGCAATATTTGCCGTACGGTTAGGGTCATATTCGACCGTTGCGATCCGGCCCGGGATGCCGTCCTTATCGCGTTTGAAATCAATGATGCGGTACTGGCGCTTATGACCGCCGCCCTGATGGCGCACCGTCAGTTTGCCCTGATTGTTGCGGCCGGCTTGCTTGGGCAACGCTTTAAGCAACGACTTTTCCGGCTTGTTTGTTGTAATTTCAGCGAAATCCAGCGAGCTCATGTTTCTGCGGCCGTTGGACGTCGGTTTGTACTTTTTAAGTGGCACGGTTATTGACCTCCTTCTTTAATGATGCTCATTCGCCGTCGAAGAAATTAAGTTCCTTGCTTTCAGGCGTCAAAGTGACGATCGCTTTCTTTCTTCTGGCGGTATAGCCTGAATAGCGGCCGTACCGTTTCGGCTTGCCTTTTACGTTCATCGTATTGACTTTAACGACTTTCACATCGAAAATGGCCTCGACGGCCCGTCTGATTTCAGACTTATTAGCCCGAAGATCAACGTCAAACGTATATTTCTTGTCAGCCATCAGATCGGTTGTCCGCTCAGTCAGTACGGGGCGCTTAATGATATCGCGCGGATCCTTCATTATCCAAGCACCTCCCCAAGCTTTTCGGCAGCTTCCTTTGTGACAATCAGTTTGTTGTAGCCGACAACGTCCAGGACATTGACCTCAGGAACCGTCAGAACCTTTACATCCGGAATATTGCGTGAAGACAGGGCTACCGTTTCATCATAATCACCTGTAACAAACAATGCCTTCTCTGATACTGAAAGATTCTTTAATACGGAAACAAATTCTTTTGTTTTCGGTGCTTCCAAAGAGAGACTGTCCAGCACGATTACATCATTGTCGCCGACTTTGCCGGACAATGCCGAACGGATCGCCAGGCGGCGCACTTTCTTTGGAAGCTTATAGCCGTAGCTGCGCGGCGTCGGGCCGAACACGGTACCGCCGCCGACCCACTGAGGAGAACGTATCGAACCCTGGCGGGCACGGCCGGTTCCCTTCTGCCGCCATGGTTTGCGGCCGCCGCCGCGTACAGCCGAACGATTTTTCACAGCATGTGTCCCTTGACGCTGTGAAGCCTGCTGCATAACAATTGCCTGATACAAAACATGTTCATTAGGTTCAATGCCGAAAACGGCATCGGCCAATTCCACGTCTCCCACTTCGGCACCTTTTTGATTAAATACGGTTAATTTTGGCATGGAAGCGTCCTCCTTTCTTATTTAGCTTCTTCTGCTTTTACAGCAGTTTTTATGGTGATATAGCTTTTCTTTGCACCCGGTACATTGCCCTGGATAAGAATCAGTTTGCGTTCCGTATCCACTTTGGCAACCACAAGGTTCTGGACCGTGACCGTTTCTCCGCCCATGCGGCCGGCCAGGATCTTGCCTTTAAAAGTACGGGCAGGATCGATAACGCCCATTGAACCGGGACGGCGATGATAACGGGAGCCGTGGCTCATCGGACCGCGCGACTGATTGTTGCGCTTAATCGGGCCCTGAAATCCCTTCCCTTTGGATGTCCCGGTAACATCGATGACATCTCCTGCCTTAAATGTGTCAGCTGTGATTTCCTGGCCGGGTTCATACTCGCCAAGATTTACACCACGGATTTCCTTCATGAAGCGCTTAGGTTCCGCCTTTGCTTTGTCCGCGTGGCCTTTAGCCGGCTTCGTTATCAGCGATGCTTTCAAGTTGTCAAAGCCAAGCTGCACGGCTTCGTATCCGTCCGTTTCAACGGTCTTCTTCTGAAGAACGACATTGCCGGACACGTCGACAACCGTTACAGGGATCACATCGCCGTTTTCAGCGAAAATCTGCGTCATGCCGATTTTTTTGCCTAAGATTCCTTTGGTCATCCGTAACACCTCCTAATAATCGTGAATTTTATTTATAGCTTGATCTCAATGTCTACACCCGAAGGAAGATCCAGCCTCATCAGCGAATCAACCGTTTGCGGTGTCGGCTCAACAATATCAACTAAACGTTTGTGTGTGCGCATTTCGAATTGTTCACGTGAATCCTTGTATTTGTGTACCGCACGCAAAATCGTATAGACCGACTTTTCGGTAGGAAGCGGAATCGGCCCCGATACCTTGGCCCCCGAGCGTCTTGCCGTTTCCACGATTTTTTCGGCAGACTGATCCAGAATACGATGATCATATGCTTTCAGACGAATGCGAATCTTTTGCTTTGCCATGTTACATTCCCTCCTTTTTTCGTCCATTTTTTAAAAACAGACTTGCTCCACGGAAATATCCGTCTAACCCGCCTTGGCAAAGGAGCCGGGTGTATCCGCAACCTTCCGCATCATTGCTGCAAACCAACCCCACTATTATACATGATTGAAAGGCACAAGGCAAGGCGCACATCTCTTTTTTTATCTATGACTGTTTCAGTATCGGACGTTTCCGTGCACTAAAAAGAGACCGTTCCGGGAAGAGCCATGAATCGGTGAATCTTTATGCAACAAAAAAAGGCCTCTCATCAGTCGATCCCTCGACCTTGAGACGCCCCTTTAGTGCTCTGTCATTCAACGATTTCTGAAACAGATCCGGCGCCGACGGTACGGCCGCCTTCACGGATTGAGAACTTCGTGCCCTGTTCGATAGCGATCGGGGCAAGCAGTTCAACATCCATTGTAACATTGTCGCCCGGCATAACCATTTCGGTACCTTCCGGCAGTGTAATCGTTCCGGTAACGTCGGTTGTTCTGAAATAGAACTGTGGACGGTAGTTGGAGAAGAACGGAGTATGACGGCCGCCTTCTTCTTTCTTCAGGACATAAACCTGTGCCTTGAATTTCTTATGCGCGGTAACCGTACCCGGTTTGATCAGTACCTGACCGCGTTCAACGCCGTCACGATCGATGCCGCGCAGCAGAGCGCCGATGTTGTCGCCGGCTTCGGCATAGTCCAGAGTCTTGCGGAACATTTCAACGCCCGTAACCGTGCTCTTCTTAGGTGCATCCGTCAAACCCAGGATTTCAACTTCATCGCCGATTTTCACCGTGCCGCGTTCAACGCGTCCGGTTGCAACCGTACCGCGGCCGGTGATTGAGAAGACGTCTTCGACCGGCATCATGAATGGCTTGTCATTTTCACGAACAGGAGTCGGAATGTAATTGTCGACTGCATCCATTAATTCAAGGATGTGTTTTTCCTCTTCAGGATCGCCCTGCAAGGCTTTTAATGCCGAGCCCTTAATAACCGGTACTTCGTCGCCCGGATAGTCATATTCAGTGAGCAGATCGCGCACTTCCATTTCAACCAGTTCAAGGAGCTCCGGATCGTCAACCTGGTCTGTCTTGTTCAGGAAAACGATGATTGCAGGAACGCCGACCTGATGAGCAAGAAGAATGTGTTCGCGTGTCTGAGGCATCGGGCCGTCGACCGCCGATACAACGAGAATCGCACCGTCCATCTGGGCAGCGCCGGTGATCATGTTCTTGACATAGTCGGCGTGACCTGGGCAGTCAACGTGTGCATAGTGGCGGCTGTCCGTTTCATATTCAACGTGGGCCGTCGAAATCGTGATTCCGCGTTCGCGCTCTTCCGGAGCGCCGTCAATGGTATCGTACGCACGGGCCTCCGCTTTGCCCTGCTTTGCCAGAACAGTTGTAATCGCAGCAGTCAAAGTCGTTTTCCCGTGGTCGACGTGACCGATTGTGCCAATGTTAACATGCGGTTTTGTGCGTTCATAATGTGCTTTAGCCATGGAATGTATATCCTCCTTTAATTCAAAGCAAATTTTTTAATTTATATGCAGTAAGGAATCCGGCATGGAATACGCCTTCGTCCTTAGCTTACAATAAAACAAAAGTTGTGACAATCATGTATGCCGATCAATGAATTCCGTTCGTTATTCACCGGTAGCCTTTTTAATAATCGCTTCGCTGACGCTCTTCGGAACTTGTTCGTAATGATCGAATTGCATTGTGAACGTTCCGCGTCCCTGCGTACCCGAACGAAGAGTCGTGGCATAGCCGAACATTTCTGCCAGCGGCACGTGGGCACTGACAACCTGGGCACCGGCACGCGCCTCCATGCCGTCGACACGTCCGCGGCGGCTCGTTATGTCACCCATAATATCGCCTAAGTATTCCTCAGGCATACTGACCTCTACCTTCATAATCGGTTCAAGGATCACCGGAGCACACATATTTTTTGCCGCTTTAAGCGACATGGACGCTGCGATTTTGAAGGCCATTTCACTGGAATCGACATCGTGATAGGAGCCGTCGACAAGGCTCGCTTTAATATCGATCAGCGGATAGCCGGCAAGCAGGCCGTTCGGCAACGCTTCTTTCAGTCCTGTCTCAACCGCCGGGATGTATTCGCGGGGAACGACACCGCCGACGATCTTGTTTTCAAACACAAAACCGCTGCCTTCCTGAAGCGGTTCAAATTCGATCCAGACGTGGCCGTACTGGCCGCGGCCGCCTGACTGGCGGATAAACTTGCCTTCCGCTCTGCCTGCTTTCGTGAGCGTCTCACGATAAGCGACTTGCGGAGCGCCGACATTGGCATCCACTTTGAACTCGCGGCGCAGACGATCGACAATGATATCCAGATGAAGTTCTCCCATGCCGCCGATAATCGTCTGGCCCGTTTCTTCATCCGTTCTTGTCTTAAAGGTAGGATCCTCTTCCGCAAGTTTTGCCAAAGCGATGCCCATCTTATCCTGATCGGCTTTCGATTTCGGTTCAATGGCAACGTGAATAACCGGATCGGGGAATTCCATCGATTCAAGAACAATCAGATGATCCTCATCGCAAAGCGTATCTCCGGTCGTCGTATTTTTCAAACCGACTGCCGCCGCAATGTCGCCGGAGTAAACTTTCTTGATTTCACTGCGGTGATTGGCGTGCATCAGCAAAATACGGCCAAGACGTTCACGCGTATCCTTCGTCGAGTTCTGAACATAAGATCCGGCTTCAGCCGTCCCTGAGTATACACGGAAGAAAGTCAGTTTGCCGACAAAGGGGTCGGTCATGACTTTGAATGCCAGTGCCGCAAACGGAGCGCTGTCATCCGCCGCACGTTCGACCTCTTCTCCGGAATCCGGCAGCGTGCCCTTGATCGGCGGCACGTCAAGCGGAGACGGCAGATAATCGATCACTGCGTCCAGCACGTGCTGCACGCCCTTATTTTTGAACGCCGTTCCGCACAGTACAGGATAGAACTTGACGGCACAGGTTGCTTCGCGGATCGCCGCCTTCAGTTCCTCCACGGTTATTTCATCGCCGTTCAGGTACTTTTCCATGATGTCGTCATCAACATCGGCAACCGCTTCAATTAATTTGTCATGGTACTCTTCCGCCTGCTCCTTGTACTCATCCGGAATCTCTTCGGCATCGACAATCGATCCGAGATCGTCCTCATAAATGAATGCCTGCATGCCGACCAGATCGATCTCGCCTTTGTAATTGTCTTCCGATCCCATCGGAAGCTGGATCGGGTGAGCATTTGCCTGCAGACGTTCATGCAACGTTTTACATGAATACAGGAAATCGGCACCGATTTTGTCCATCTTGTTGACAAACACGATTCTCGGGACACCATAAGTCGTTGCCTGACGCCAGACCGTTTCTGTCTGCGGTTCGACACCGGACTGTGCATCGAGCACCGTTACGGCTCCGTCAAGCACACGGAGCGAGCGTTCGACTTCAACGGTGAAATCCACATGCCCCGGGGTGTCGATGATGTTGATCCGATGATTTTTCCATTGAGCGGTTGTCGCGGCCGATGTGATCGTAATGCCGCGTTCCTTTTCCTGCTCCATCCAGTCCATCTGTGAAGCCCCCTCATGGGTTTCACCGATTTTATGGATACGGCCGGAGTAAAAAAGGATGCGTTCGGTCGTTGTTGTTTTGCCGGCATCAATGTGTGCCATAATTCCGATATTGCGCGTTTTCTCCAAGGAGAAATCCCTCGCCATGGTTTTCGCTCCTTCCTGTTTTTTGCCGATATTACCAGCGATAATGAGCAAAAGCCTTGTTGGCTTCCGCCATTTTATGCATATCTTCGCGCTTCTTTACCGATGCGCCGGTGTTATTGGAAGCATCGATGATTTCATTGGCTAATTTCTCAATCATCGTTTTCTCACCGCGCAATCTCGCATAATTTACAAGATAGCGCAGGCCTAAAGTCGTCCGGCGTTCCGGACGGACTTCAACCGGGACCTGATAGTTGGAACCTCCGACACGGCGTGCCTTGACTTCGAGAACAGGCATGACGTTCTTGAGCGCCTGTTCAAACACTTCCATAGGTTCCTGGTTTGTACGTTCCTTGATTAAATCAAAAGATTGATAAAGGATGGTCTGGGCCTTTCCCCTCTTTCCGTCCTTCATGATACGATTGATCAGACGGGTGACCAGCTTTGAATTATACAGCGGATCAGGCAGAACATCCCGTCTTTCAACTGGGCCTTTTCTAGGCATGAAAATTCCTCCTTCCCGTTTCGGTTTAATGGATTATTCTTTAGGTTTCTTGGCGCCGTACTTTGAACGGCCCTGTTTCCGATCAACAACGCTGGCCGTATCTAGCGCGCCGCGGATGATATGATAACGCACACCAGGAAGATCCTTGACACGTCCGCCGCGAATCAGAACAACACTGTGTTCCTGAAGATTGTGCCCGATTCCGGGGATGTACGCATTCACTTCGATGTTGTTCGACAGACGGACACGCGCGTATTTACGCAGGGCAGAGTTAGGTTTCTTAGGGGTCAGTGTGCCGACACGTGTGCACACGCCTCTTTTCTGCGGAGCAAAATCATTTGTCAGCGATTTTTTGAAACTGTTGTATCCCCTGTTCAGCGCAGGCGATGTTGACTTTTTAATTTTGGACTTTCGTCCCTGACGAATTAATTGATTGATTGTAGGCATTTACCTGTTCCTCCTTTCAAATTTCTAAACCCACTGATCCAGGCGGTTCCTTTTTCGCGCAAAAAAGTGTTTTTGCAAAAGATCTCCCTTTGCAAAAACATTATCTTTTTATTGCAACGGCCGATGCCCCGACCTCAATGCCGCAGGCCTGGCCAAGCTTCTTCATAGAGTCCACCGTAGAAACCGGAACATCTAATTCTTCCGCAAGTGTCAGCACTTTATTGGTTATCCGAAGATCGGCATCTTTAGCAATGACAACCTCTTTGACCCGGTTTTCCTTCATTGCCTTTAACGCCTGCTTCGTACCAATAATGATTCCGTTTTCTGCTTGTGCCACTTTATCATAAGACATCGCAGCATCCTCCCAAGCAACCAGTGTTCACGAACACTCAGCTATAATAGCACCAGGCGTTCACGATTGTCAACACTTTGTTTAGCCTTAACCTTCCTGATTGATCAGTTCTTCGTCCCGCGTGCCGCTTTCGGTATTTGATCCCTCTTTGTCCTCAGTCTCGACAACGATATTCCGGTACTTCGGCATTCCTGTCCCGGCAGGAATCAATTTGCCGATAATGACGTTCTCTTTCAGACCAACCAATTCGTCCACCTTGCCTTTGATCGCCGCATCGGTCAGCACACGCGTCGTTTCCTGGAACGAAGCTGCAGACAGGAACGAATCCGTTTCGAGTGCGGCTTTCGTAATGCCGAGCAGCACCGGATGGCCGGTGGCCGGAATCTTGCGGTGAAGCAGTACGTCACGATTGTCTTCTTTAAATCGATGGATGTCAACAAGTGCTCCCGGAAGAACCGAAGTATCTCCGCCCTCGACGACGCGAATTTTCCGCATCATCTGGCGCACCATCACTTCAACGTGCTTGTCGCCGATTTCCACGCCCTGCATCCGGTATACTTTCTGTACTTCACGCAGCAGATAGTTCTGCACGCCTTGCAATCCGACGACATGAAGCAGCTCTTTCGGATCGATCGAACCTTCTGTCAGCGGTTCTCCGGCTTTAATCTCAGAACCCTCCATTACTTTCATGCGCGCGCCCAGAGAAACCGTATAACGCCTTGTTTCAAGGTCGCCTTTAACGGTTACCTCCCGCTTATCCTTCAATTCACTGATCGCAGTCACGATGCCGTTGATTTCTGATATGACAGCCTGCCCTTTCGGATTCCGTGCTTCAAACAATTCCTGGATACGCGGGAGCCCTTGAGTGATGTCGTCGCCGGCCACGCCGCCTGTATGGAATGTACGCATCGTCAGCTGTGTGCCCGGTTCGCCGATGGACTGTGCGGCAATAATGCCGACGGCTTCGCCGACTTCCACTTCAGAACCGGTGGCCAGATTGCGGCCGTAGCACTTCTTGCAGACACCGTGCCTCGTCTCGCAGGTAAAGACGGTCCGGATTTCAACTTCCTCAATGCCGGCATCAACAATTCGCGTCGCTTTATCTTCGTTGATCAGCTCGTCCTTCTTAACAAGCAATTCGCCGGTTTCCGGATGGTAAACCGACTGATTGGCCGTACGGCCGACCAGGCGATCGTACAGACTCTCAATTTCTTCACTGCCCTCGCGGATAGCACGAACCGTCAGGCCGCGATCTGTCCCGCAATCCTCTTCTCTGACAATAACGTCCTGAGCAACATCGACCAGGCGACGGGTGAGATAACCTGAGTTCGCAGTTTTCAGAGCCGTGTCGGCCAATCCCTTCCGGGCGCCGTGTGTTGAGATAAAGTATTCCAGAACCGTCAGTCCTTCACGGAAGCTCGAAATAATTGGCAGTTCAATAATTCGGCCGGACGGATCCGCCATCAGCCCGCGCATCCCCGCAAGCTGTGTAAAGTTCGACGCATTACCGCGGGCCCCGGAGTCGCTCATCATGAAAATCGGATTGGTTTTTGCAAGAGAATCCATCAGTTTGGACTGAATGGTATCCTTGGCATCGCTCCAGATGCCGACAACCCGTTCATAACGTTCGTCCTCCGTAATCAGGCCCCGGCGGAACTGCTTCGTCACCTTCTGAACGTCCTCTTCCGCCTTATCGAGGATTTCCTTTTTCTCAGGAAGCACGATTACGTCAGAAACGCCGACGGTAATGCCTGCCTTTGTCGAGTACTGGAAGCCCAGGGCCTTCAGCCGGTCGAGAAACTTGGAAGTCTCTGTGACTTTGTAGCGTTTAAAAACTTCGGCAATGATGTGTCCGAGATAGCCCTTCTTGAACGGAGAAATTTCTTCGCGTCCGGCAATCTCTTTCGCTATATCCGTACCCATCGGCACAAAATATTTATCCGGTGTGGCAACCTGAAGATTATGATCCGTCGGCTCGTTAATATACGGAAATGACGGAGGCAGGATGCGATTGAAAATCAGCTTGCCCACGGTCGTCAACAGATACTGTTTATTCTGCTCTTCGGTAAAGGTTTGATTATGAACGGACAAAGCCGGAATGGCAATCCGCGAATGCAAATGAACAAAACCGTTATGATAAGCCAGCATAACTTCGTTCGCATCTTTAAATACTTTCCCTTCGCCGACGGCGCCCTTTCTTTCGAGTGTCAGATAATAGTTGCCGAGCACCATATCCTGGGACGGCGTAACAATCGGTTTGCCGTCTTTCGGATTCAGGATGTTCTGGGCGCCCAGCATCAGCAGGCGCGCCTCAGCCTGAGCCTCAGTCGAAAGCGGAACGTGAACGGCCATCTGGTCGCCGTCGAAGTCGGCGTTGTACGCTGTACACACAAGCGGATGCAGCCGGATGGCGCGCCCTTCGACGATTTTCGGTTCAAAAGCCTGAATGCCCAGCCGGTGCAGCGTCGGCGCCCGGTTCAGAAGAACCGGATGCTCCTTGATCACATCTTCCAGAACACCCCAGACATCCGGATGAACTTTTTCAACTTTCCGTTTTGCACTTTTAATGTTGTTGGCAATCCCGCGGCCGACCAATTCTTTCATGACGAAAGGTTTGAACAGCTCAAGAGCCATTTCCTTCGGGAGCCCGCATTGATACATCTGCAGGCTCGGCCCTACGGCTATAACGGAACGGCCCGAATAATCCACGCGCTTGCCCAGCAGGTTCTGACGGAAACGGCCCTGCTTTCCCTTCAGCATATGGGAAAGAGACTTGAGCGGACGATTGCCGGGGCCCGTGACAGGGCGGCCGCGGCGGCCGTTATCGATCAGAGAATCGACCGCTTCCTGAAGCATGCGTTTTTCATTCTGGACAATAATGCTCGGCGCCCCGAGATCAAGCAGCCTTTTCAGACGGTTGTTCCGGTTGATGACGCGGCGGTAAAGATCGTTCAGGTCGGAAGTAGCAAAGCGGCCGCCGTCCAGCTGAACCATCGGACGCAGTTCGGGAGGGATGACCGGAAGAACGTCGAGCACCATCCAGGACGGCTCGTTCCCCGATTCGCGGAATGCCTCAATGACTTCGAGACGTTTCACGGCCCTTGTCCTGCGCTGCCCCTGAACGTTTTTCAGTTCTTCCTGCAGCGAATTCGATTCTTTGTCCAAATCGACGTCCTGCAGCAGTTTTTTGATGGATTCGGCACCCATTCCCGCCTTAAAAGCATTGCCGTATTTTTCTCTGTAGCTGCGGTATTCTTTTTCGGAAAGAAGCTGCTTCTTCTCCAGCGGCGTATCGCCCGGTTCGGTCACAACATAAGATGCAAAGTAAATCACTTCTTCCAAAGCTCTCGGAGACATGTCGAGCAAAAGTCCCATCCGGCTCGGAATTCCTTTAAAATACCAAATATGAGACACCGGGGCCGCCAGCTCGATATGGCCCATTCTTTCCCGGCGGACTTTTGCCCTTGTTACTTCGACGCCGCAGCGGTCGCAAACAACGCCTTTGTATCTGACTCGTTTATATTTTCCGCAGTGGCATTCCCAGTCTTTGGTCGGTCCGAAAATACGTTCACAGAACAGCCCGTCTTTTTCCGGTTTAAGAGTCCTGTAGTTTATCGTTTCCGGTTTTTTGACTTCGCCGTGTGACCATGACCGGATTTTGTCCGGCGATGCTAAACCAATTTTCATGAATTCAAATTTATTAACATCCAGCAAAGGGGCAACCTCCCTTTATTTTCAGTGTTTTGGCAATCCTGCCACCGAGTTGTTTGACCAAGCTGTTGTTTTGCCGGAAGAGGCTGATTCCGAATTTCAGACCTGCACGTTCAGGTTGTCATCCAGTGTTTCTTCCTCGTCTTCAAGTTCCTTGATGACAATTTCCGAATGGTCGGCCGCCAGAACTTTGACGTCCATGCCGAGACTTTGCAGTTCTTTAATCAAAACTTTAAACGATTCCGGTACACCCGGTTCCGGAACATTTTCACCCTTGACAATGGATTCATAGGTTTTCACACGTCCGACGACATCGTCGGACTTGACCGTCAGAATTTCCTGCAGTGTGTGCGCGGCACCGTAGGCTTCAAGGGCCCACACTTCCATTTCGCCAAAACGCTGGCCGCCGAATTGCGCCTTGCCTCCCAGCGGCTGCTGGGTGACGAGCGAGTACGGTCCGGTGGAACGGGCATGCAGTTTGTCATCCACCATGTGAGCCAGCTTGATCATGTACATCACACCCACAGATACACGATTGTCAAAGGGTTCACCCGTCCGGCCGTCGTAAAGGACGGTTTTTCCGTCTTTTGAAAGACCGGCTTCTTCCAATGTATCCCAGACATCTTCTTCTCTGGCTCCGTCAAAGACCGGCGTCGCCACATGAATGCCCAGTTCGCGTGCGGCCATGCCGAGATGAAGTTCAAGCACCTGGCCGATATTCATTCGGGAAGGCACGCCGAGCGGATTCAGCATGATATCAAGCGGTCGGCCGTTCGGCAAAAACGGCATATCCTCTTCAGGCAGAATTTTGGAAATGACACCTTTATTGCCATGGCGTCCGGCCATTTTGTCGCCTTCATGGATTTTCCTTTTTTGAACAATATAGACACGCACGAGTTCATTGACGCCCGGCGGAAGCTCGTCGCCCGCTTCGCGGGTGAATATTTTAACGTCGTGAACAATTCCGCCGCCGCCATGCGGCACTTTCAGCGAAGTATCACGCACTTCGCGCGCCTTTTCGCCGAAAATTGCGTGAAGAAGGCGTTCCTCTGCCGTCAGCTCCGTGACGCCTTTCGGTGTAACCTTGCCGACAAGAATATCACCGTCGCGGACTTCGGCGCCGATACGGATAATGCCCCGATCGTCAAGATTTTTCAAAGCGTCTTCGCCGACATTCGGAATATCGCGGGTGATATCTTCCGGACCGAGCTTCGTATCGCGTGCGTCCGATTCGTATTCCTCGATATGGATCGACGTATAAACGTCGTCTTTGACAAGTTTTTCACTCATGATCACGGCATCTTCATAGTTATAGCCGTTCCACGTCATGAAGCCGACCAGTACATTGCGTCCGAGTGCGAGTTCGCCGTGGTCCATCGAAGGGCCGTCGGCGATAATTTCTCCCTTCTCGACAATCATTCCCCTTTTGACAATCGGTTTCTGATTGTAGCACATGCCCTGATTGGAACGCTCGAATTTCGACAGTTTATAAGCGACCACATCGCCTTCCGTCTCCCGGCCGTCGACTGTCTCAAGCGTACGGACCTTAATCTGATGTGCAGAAACATATTCAACGCGGCCGTGATACTTTGAACGGATCGCAGCACCCGAATCGCGGGCCGACACATACTCCATACCCGTTCCGACGATCGGCGCCTCAGGCTGCAGAAGCGGAACTGCCTGACGCTGCATGTTCGCACCCATCAGCGCACGGTTGGAGTCGTCATTGGCAAGGAACGGGATACATGCGGAGGCCACCGAAACGACCTGCTTCGGAGAAACATCCATATAATCGACACGGTCCCTGTGGACGACGAGATTTTCACTGCGGAAACGCGCCAGTATATGATCATTTTTAAATGAACCGTCATCATTCAGTTCGGCGTTCGCCTGAGCAACGACGTAATTATCCTCTTCGTCCGCCGTCAGATAATCAATGTGCTCCGTTACTTTGCCCGTTTCGGGATCAACCCGGCGATAAGGGGTTTCAATGAAGCCGTATTTATTAACACGCGCATAGCTGGACAGCGAGTTGATCAGGCCGATGTTCGGGCCTTCAGGGGTCTCAATCGGGCACATACGGCCGTAATGCGAGTAGTGCACGTCACGCACTTCCATGCCGGCGCGTTCTCTCGTCAAGCCGCCGGGTCCAAGTGCGGAAAGGCGCCGCTTGTGTGTCAGCTCCGCCAGGGGATTGGTCTGATCCATAAATTGTGAAAGCTGTGAGCTTCCGAAAAATTCCTTAATTGAAGCAATAACAGGCCGGATATTGATCAAAGCCTGAGGTGTGATGCTGTTGGTGTCCTGAATCGACATCCGTTCGCGGATCACGCGTTCCATCCGCGACAGGCCGATACGGAACTGATTCTGCAGCAGCTCGCCTACCGATCTGAGCCGGCGATTTCCGAGATGATCAATATCATCCGTATCGCCGATGCCGTGAAGCAGATTAAAGAAATAGTTGATCGACGACAGAATATCCGCAGGAGTGATATGTTTGATAGACTTGTCGATACCGCAGTTGCCCATCACCTTAACCACTTTGCCTCTGTCTTCATCAAGCGGCGAATAGACGCTGATTGTCTGTACCCTGACTGTCTGGCCGGCAATGACGCCTTCGTGAGGCGTATATTCCACAAAGCCCAGCTTTTTTTCAATGGTCGGCAGAAGCCGGTCAAGAGTCCGCCGGTCGAGCAGTGTCCCCTCATTGGCGACAATCTCTCCCGTTTCCGGATCCACCAGTTTTTCAGCCAACCGCTGGTTAAAGATTCTATTCTTGATGTTCAGCTTTTTGTTCATTTTATAACGGCCGACGTTGGCCAGATCATAACGTTTCGGGTCGAAAAAGCGGGCCTCAAGCAGACTTTTCGCATTTTCCACGGTCGGCGGCTCGCCGGGACGAAGCCGTTCGTAAATCTCGACAAGCGCCTTATCCGTGCTGTCCGTGTTATCTTTTTCCAGAGTGTTTCTGAGGTATTCATCATCGCCCAGCAGATCAATAATCTCCTGATCCGTGCCGAACCCCAGGGAACGCAAAAGGACCGTCACAGGTACTTTTCTCGTGCGGTCTATTCTTACATAGGCCACGTCTTTCGCGTCGGTCTCATATTCAAGCCAGGCACCTCGGTTTGGAATAACAGTCGCTCCAAAACCTTTTTTGCCGTTTTTATCAAATTTTTCATTGAAGTAAACGCTTGGGGAACGCACCAGTTGTGAAACGATGACCCGTTCCGCACCATTGATAATAAACGTTCCTGCCTCTGTCATCAGAGGAAAATCCCCCATGAATACTTCCTGTTCCTTAACTTCACCCGTCTCTTTATTAATCAGCCGAACTTTGACGCGCAGCGGTGCAGCATAAGTCACATCGCGGGATTTTGCTTCATCGACCGAATATTTGGGCTCTCCCAAACTGTAGTCGACAAATTCCAGAATAAGATTTCCGGTGAAATCTTCCACCGGGGAAATATCCTGAAACATTTCCCGAATGCCTTCATCAAGGAACCATTGATAGGAGGCGGTTTGAATCTCAATGAGATTAGGGAGTTCCAGTACTTCTTTAATCCGAGCGTAGCTCCTGCGTTGGCGGTGGCGTCCGTATTGTACGAGTTGACCTGTCAACTATTTCACCCCTCAAATCAAGCATATTGAAAAAATCGGCAAACCAAACATCTGAGCTAGCTTACCGCAGTTCAAAAATTATTTGATTAGTTTTCCCCCAGTGAGGGAATTTTATACCTAGAACTACACCGATGTTAGCATTAAATCATAATATCATAGTCACATTTCAAAGTCAATCTTTTTTTGCGCAAAAAACAAAATAACCCTTCTTTTTCACGACCACATCAACTGTCCCGAAGATCGACTGAAGTGCCTTAAGTGCCGAAGGAGCCCCCTGCTTCTTTTGAATGACCGTCCATAATTCTCCTTTGCTCTCCAGGAAATCATAACCTTCGGAAAAAATCCGATAAACTATTTTTTTCCCGGCGCGAATCGGCGGATTCGTGACAATCGCAGCAAATCGTCCGTCGATCTGCTCAAATAAATGACTCCGGCACACCCTTGCCCGCACCCGGTTGACCCGGACATTTTCTTCGGCAAGCTCGGCCGCCCGCTCATTTATATCGGCCATCATTACCGGGCGTTCCGGAAATGATTTTGAAAGCGCAATCCCGATCGGCCCGTAGCCGCAGCCCATATCCAGAATTTTTCCGGGTATGACGGGCTCCCTGAAGGCTTCGATTAATAGTTCAGAACCGAAATCGACGCCTTTTTTTGAAAACACCCCGGCATCTGTAACAAAAGTAAACGCCTGACTTCTCAATTGTACCGTCACGGTCCGGCGATGGCTCGCCGCCTGGGGGTGCTGTGAATAGTAGTGTTCGCCCATAGATAACTCACCTTAAAAAGAATAGTAAAAGATACCCGAACGAAGCGGCATGTTCTCTCCGTACAAACGGCTATCTTTTTTAATCATTCACATATTTAAAGTAAAATAAAAAGCCCGCGCAAGCGCGGGCCTGATTTCGAACTTATTTCAGTTCTACCTTTGCGCCAACTTCTTCAAGTTTGCCTTTGATTTCTTCGGCTTCTTCTTTAGCAGCGCCTTCTTTGACAGCCTTAGGTGCACCGTCAACCAGTGCTTTTGCATCTTTCAGGCCGAGGCCCGTGATTTCACGGACAACTTTGATAACTTTGATTTTCTGTTGACCGACTTCGGCCAGAACAACGTCGAATTCCGTTTTTTCTTCTTCTGCCGCAGCACCTGCACCGCCGGCCGGCGCAGCAACCTGGGCGGCAGCAGTCACACCAAATTCGTCTTCAATTGCTTTTACAAGGTCGTTCAGTTCAAGAACGGACATTTCTTTAATCGCGCCGATGATATCTTCTTTAGTCATTGAAAATAATCCTCCTCAAAATTTTTTTATTATCTACGTAAACCCTTATTTTCCGGAACCGGTCAGACCGACGGTTCAGGCTTCCTTCTGTTCGGCAACTGCCTTGACCCCGATCGCCAATTTGCGGATCGGCGCCTGAAGGACATTGGCCAGCATCGACAGAAGGCCTTCCCTTGAAGGAAGCTCCGCAAGTGCTTTGATCTCATCAAGCGACGTCGCTTTGCCTTCAATTACGCCCGCTTTGATTTCCAGTGCTTCGTGATCTTTCGAAAAATTGTAAAGCACCTTTGCCGGAGCAATGACGTCATCTTTGCTGAACGAGATCGCCGTCGGCCCCTTAAGCGCGCTGTCGAGAGAGCTCAGATCTGCCTGCGCGGCCGCCCTGCGTGCGAAGGTATTCTTGTATACCTTGTAATCGACGTTTGCTTCGCGAAGCTGTTTCCGAAGTTCCGTGACTTCTGCGACGGAAAGTCCGCGATAATTCACAACAATCGTCGCAACACTTTCTTTTAATTTCCCGGCGATTTCATCAACAATCTGTTTCTTCGCCTCAAGTATTTTTTCATTGCTCATTATTCCCGTTGCACCTCCCTGTTGCTTTTTTTCCGCATTCAGAAGTTTTGTTTCTCCGCTAAAGAAAGGCCTATCAAAAAACCCTCAAGCCGGGTGACAAGAGGGTACGCATCTATCCAACACAAAATTGTTATCAAGAATTTGCAAACCTCGGCCGGGAAAAATTAAGCATTGAAAATGCCCCTGCTGT
Source organism: Sporolactobacillus sp. CQH2019 (assembly GCF_028765345.1). Classification (GTDB taxonomy): domain Bacteria; phylum Bacillota; class Bacilli; order Bacillales; family Sporolactobacillaceae; genus Sporolactobacillus. The sequence continues at coordinate 18,300 of NZ_JARAJZ010000017.1, read as the reverse complement.
CTACGGTAATTAATATTTGATTTAATTTTAACAAACAGTAGTCATTATATTGAGTTTCAGTCCTGCTGTCAAGCTTGTCAAGAACGTCTCACACGCTTATCTGGCAAAAGCAGTCGAAACCTCGACACCGGGTCCCATCGTTGACGAGATCGCAATGTGCTTCAGGTAGGTTCCCTTGGCGGCAGCCGGTTTCGCCTTAATCAGCGTTTCAATCAGGACATTGAAATTTTCAACCAGCCTGCCGGCCTCAAAAGAAACCTTGCCGATCGGAACATGAACGTTCCCGTCTTTTTGGGCACGGTACTCTACTTTACCGGCTTTGATTTCCTTGACCGCCTTTTCAACATCAAAAGTGACTGTACCGGTTTTCGGGTTTGGCATCAAGCCCTTCGGACCGAGCACCCGGCCGAGACGGCCGACCTGAGCCATCATATCGGGAGTCGCAACAACGACATCGAAATCAAACCAGCCGCCGTTGATTTTTTCAACGTATTCCTGTTCGCCGACATAATCCGCTCCTGCCGCTTCCGCTTCTTTGGCTTTTTCGCCCTTGGCAAAGACGAGCACGCGCTGCGTCTTCCCTGTACCGTTCGGCAGCACAACCGCGCCGCGGACCTGCTGATCATTCTTTCTTGTGTCCACGCCGAGCCGGACAGCTACGTCCACCGATTCATCAAAGCCGGCCGAAGCGATTTTTTTCACCAGACCGACGGCTTCTTCAATATCGTAAGCTTTGGAACGATCAACTGCTTTTACGGCTTCAAGATATTTCTTTCCTTTTTTGGCCATTGAAATTCCTCCTTTGTGGTCATAACGGTTTGTATTGGACCTCCCACCGATCTAAAAAACACTTCAGCGGCCTTTATGCCTCTTTGTGCGCGGACAATCAGTCTTCTACGACAATGCCCATGCTGCGCGCCGTTCCTTCAACCATCCGCATCGCCGCTTCAACGTCGGCCGCATTCAGATCAGGCATTTTCAGTTCGGCGATTGCACGGACTTTGTCGCGCTTGATGGTCGCGACCTTTTTCGTATTCGGCGTACCCGAGCCGGACTCAATGCCCGTTTCTTTTTTCAGAAGAACGGCCGCAGGCGGCGTCTTCGTAATAAACGTAAACGAGCGGTCTTCGAAGACGGTAATTTCAACCGGAATGATCAGACCCGCCTGGTCGGATGTACGTGCATTGAACTCCTTGCAAAAGCCCATAATGTTAACGCCCGCCTGGCCCAGTGCCGGACCCACCGGCGGAGCCGGATTTGCTTTGCCTGCCGGAATCTGCAGTTTTACTAATTTAACTACTTTTTTTGCCATGAGAGCACCTCCCTGCAACAATTTGTGGTACGGGACATTCCCTCCCACACTTTCTCATAAGCCTCTATGACACTTTTCAATCTTTCTATCCTGCGATGGTGAGATCGTTTTAAATCATACAAACATCAAGATTATACATTTGTCGGCGCTAAAATGCAAGATCGGAGAAAATATCCAGTCTCCCGGCGGTCGTCAGTCGATTTTTTTCACTTGATCGAAGTCCAGTTCAACCGGCGTTTCCCGTCCGAACATATTGACATGGACCTTCAGCTTGCTTTTTTCGCGGTCAATGCTTTCGACACTGCCGATAAAATCTGCAAATGGTCCTTCCTTAACCTTCACTTGTTCCTTAAGTTCGAAGCTTACATCTGCGACATGTTCTTTAAGACCCATCTGCTTCAGAATCGCATCTACTTCTTCCGGGAGGAGAGGGATCGGCTTAGAGCCCGCACCCGTTGAACCGACAAAGCCCGTTACACCCGGAGTATTGCGGACCACATACCACGAATCATCCGTCATGATCATCTCCGTCAGCACATAACCGGGGAAGACCTTTCTCATGGCCGTTTTTTTCTGCCCGTTTTTTATTTCCGTTTCTTCTTCCACAGGGACAAGAATCCGGAATATTTTATCGGCCATGCCCATCGATTCAACTCTTTTTTCCAGGTTTGTCTTGACTTTGTTTTCGTAGCCCGAGTATGTGTGAATGACATACCAGTTCTTTTCCATAACTTTCTTCCTCCAAATTATTGGTCCGTCAAACAACGATACGGCGAACAGTCATCGATTTGTGATCAGGTGCATCAATTGCGAAATGCCTAAATCTACAAGAACGAAGAAAATAGCTAAAAAAACGACGGTAATAACAACAGTGACTGTATATTTCAAAAGTTCATTGCGTGTCGGCCAGCTTATTTTCCTCGTTTCGGTGATGATGCTGCGAAAAAATTTCCCGATCCCTTTGTTGATGCCTGACATCCTCTGCAATACCTCCGTCTAAAAGTCTACTTCGTTTCCCGGTGCAATGTGTACGCTTTGCAGGTCTTGCAATACTTATTCAGTTCAGCCCGATCCCTGTCATTGTCCGCTTTTTTCGTCATTGTATAGTTTCTTGAATTGCAGACCGAGCAGGCAAGAACGATCTTTTTTCTCAAGACACACACCTGATTCCGCTGCTAAATAAGGCCGGGCAGGTTTCCCGCCCTTTTCGATTATTCTCTCTCTCTATTTATTTACGCATTTGCTTTACATTAAAAAGAAAGGCATCTAACAGCCTTTCTGATCAACGAATCTATACCGTCTCGAGTATAGCGTATAGCCTGGCCTCTGTCAACGAAACATACAAAGCCGCATACTCTGACGCCGGGGATATTATAAGCTCAGCCCCCTTATTTGCATGCAGTGCTCCAGTTTTCTCTTCACCCGTTGAAGCGCATTATCAATCGATTTCACATGGCGTTTCAAATCGGCGGATATTTCCTGATAGGAACGCCCGTCAAGATACTGGCTCAATACTTTGCGTTCCAGATCGCTTAAGATCCGTGAGAGTTTTTCCTCTATATTGTCGTACTCCTCCCGGCTGATCAGCAATTCTTCCGGATCGCTTGACTGAGTTTCACAGACGACATCGAGCAGCGTACGATCCGATTCCTCATCGTAGATCGGTTTATCAAGCGAAACATAAGAATTCAAGGGGATGTGTTTCTGCCGCGTCGCTGTCTTGACCGCCGTAATCATCTGCCGGGTGATGCAAAGCTCCGCAAACGCTTTAAATGAAGCCGGCTTGTCCCCTCTGTAATCACGGATCGCCTTAAAAAGACCGATCATTCCTTCCTGAATAATATCCTCACGTTCGGCACCCACGAGGAAATAGGCCTTCGCCTTTGCGCGCACAAAATTTTTATATTTAAAAATGAGATACTCCAAGGCTTCTCCGCTGCCATCATGAACTACTTTCAGTACTTTTTCATCATCAAGTGAACGAAACACTGCCATATCAGCCCTAACCGGATCGTAACTCATTTTTATCCCTCCGAGCTCATGATGCCTTTAGTAAAAACATTATACAGTAATAAAATTCCAATCGTCAAGAAAATTCAAAAACCTCTTCTCATCTTTTCCAGCTTCGCCCGTGTCTCTTCATCAATTTGGATGACCGATCGCTTGCCCGGCAGCCGTTCATTATTCATCGTCGCCTTTCCGATCTGACGGTCAATTTTTCGGATGTCTTCAATCAGTTCCCTGGACGGTTTTCGGAGAGCGCCCTGGGAAAACACCGCCCATTGTTCCGCCATATCCGAGGTCGCGACATGTATACGCGTCTTTACGTTCTGCAGCTTTTTGATCAGACCTTCTATTTTCTGATCCGCCTTTTCGCTTTTTTTGGTATAGATCACTTCGACCGTCGACTTCTTCGTTTTCGTCTCCTGGCCGGGGATCAGATAGGCATCAAAGATAATGATCACGCGACAGCCTGTAACTGCCTGATATTCTGCCATTTTATTGATCAGCAGATCCCTCGCGCTTTCGAAATCCCTCTCCCGCAATTCCTTCAGTTCGTTCCATGCACCGATCACATTATAGCCGTCGACAATCAGAATCTCGTTCATTGTGCTCACCGTTGCCGGTCGCGCTGTCTGAACACCTCATACATGAGCAGGCCGGCCGCGACCGAAGCATTCAGAGACGTGACTTTTCCTTTCATCGGTATACGGATCAGAAAATCGCACTTTTTTCGTACCAGCTGTGATAGGCCGCTGCCCTCATTACCAATCACCAGGCAAAGCGGCAGAGCATAATCTGCCCTGCGGTAATCCTCGCTGCCGTCCGCGGCCGTTCCGGCAAACCAGACCCCCTGTTTTTTCATGGCGTCCATTGTATTGGCCAGGTTGGACACGCGTACCACCGGAACATACTCAATCGCACCCGTCGAGGCCTTGGCCACGACCGAAGTCAACCCGACCGAGCGGCGCTTCGGAATGATGACGCCGTGACAGCCGGAAGCATCTGCCGTCCTCAATATCGAACCGAGGTTGTGCGGATCCTCAATATTATCCAGCATCAGAAAAAAGGGAGGTTCCCCGCGCTTTTTCGCAAGGTTAAACAAATCCGACAACCCTGAATAGCGATAAGCGGCGACCGAAGCCACGACACCCTGATGCTGGGCGGACGGGGACAGCTGATCAAGCTTTTGCTTTGGAACAAACTGCACGGCGATTCCGTTTTCCTTGATCAGTTCAAGCAGGCCGGAAAATCCCCGTCCCTCTTTATTCAGCCACACTTTATTGATTTCTCTTCCGGATCTGATGGCCTCCGACACGGGATGGCGTCCGACAATCCATTCATCGTTCACGAATCCTTTCCCCTTCCGACCGGATGATTGGCAAACATCTTTTTCATGATTTCTTCAATCCTGTCTTTGCCGCCGGTCAAATAAAGATAACCGATAAGCGCCTCAAATCCCGTACTGAAGTTATATGTCTGTACATCCGTATTTCTTGGAACGGAATGCGATTTGGCGTTCCGGCCGTGCCTGACAATATTCAGCTCATCTTCGGTCAGAAAGCCTTCTTCGGCAAGTTCATGGAGGAACCGCGACTGCGCCTTTGCCGATACATAATCCACCGCAAGAGTATGCAGCAGATGCGGCTTGGCTGCACCGCTGCTAATTACGGCTCTGCGCACATAGACTTCGATGATCGCATCGCCCATATAGGCCAGTGCCAGACTGCTCATCTGATCCGGAGCCTGTTTTTCGGCCATGTTCATTCCTGCCCTCTTTTCCAGCGCACGCCCTGCGGTGTGTCCTCCAGGACGACACCGGCGTTTTTCAGCTGATTTCTTATGTCATCGGCTAAGGCAAATTGTCTCTGCTGCCGCGCCGTCTCCCGTCTTTCAATCATTGCTTCCACGTCGCTGTCCAGCATGCTTTCGGTCTCACCTTCAAGCTTCAGGCCGAGTACGTTCGAAAGTTCAAAGAGCACGCGCCGGTATGAAAACAGCAGCCCCATGTCTGTATCCGTACGCTGCAGAGCAATATTGGCATCCTTGGCAAGATCGAACAGGACGGAAATGGCATTGGCCGTGTTAAAGTCGTCGTCCATCGCTTCGATGAATCGGTCCCGATAATGCTCCATTCTCTCATCCGCGTCCGCCTTCCCGCTAAAATCCTTCAAACGATGATCGAGATTATAATACACGGTCTGCAACCGTCCGAATGCCTGCACCGCGTCATTCAGCAATTCGTCGCTGAAGTTAATCGGGTGGCGGTACTGAACGGTCAAAATAAAGAATCGTACGACAAGCGGATCGTACTTTTTGATCAGATCGTGAACCAGAATCACATTGCCGATCGATTTCGACATTTTTTCGTTATTAATCTGGATATGACCGTTATGCAGCCAGTAATGGGCCATTGCGCAGTGATGCAGCGCTTCCGATTGAGCGATTTCGTTTTCATGATGCGGGAAAATAAGGTCGGTTCCGCCCGCATGAATATCAATCGTTTCCCCCAGATATTTATCAACCATTGCCGAGCATTCAATGTGCCAGCCCGGGCGGCCGTCCCCCCACGGACTCGACCATTTAATTTCACCCGGCTTGGCCGCCTTCCACAGGGCAAAGTCAAGCGGGTCCTCTTTATTTTCGCCGATTTCAATCCTGGCGCCCGATTTCAAATCGTCGACGGACTGATGCGAGAGTTTGCCGTAATCTTTAAATTTTCTTGTTCTGTAATAAACATCCCCATTAACGGGATAGGCAAAACCCATATCGACCAGCCGGCCGATAAACGCAATGATTTCGGGCATGGTTTCCGTCGCCCGCGGATTGATTGTCGCTTTCTTTACATTCAGGGCGCCCACATCGGCGAGAAAAGCCTTAATAAACCGATCGGCAATTTCCGGTACCGGCTGATGCCGTTCCTTAGACGCATGAATCAGCCGGTCATCGACATCTGTAAAGTTGGATACATAGTTTACATCATAGCCGCGATATTCAAAATAACGGCGAACCGTATCGAAAACGATGGCCGGACGCGCGTTGCCGATATGAATATAATTGTAAACGGTAGGTCCGCAGACGTACATCTTGACCTTACCTTCTTCTATGGGAACAAATGCCTCTTTTTTTCTCGTCAACGTGTTATAGACCATGAGCGTCATTCTACCTCAGTCTCCCTCTTATCAAGTTCTTTTAATTCCTCAATTTCCCGGTGCAGCAGCCTTACTTCCCTTTCCAGCTGATTGATTTTGTCGGCAACAGGATCGGGCAGATCCGCATGATCGAGATCATGATGGTGTACTTTTCTGCCGTTCTGCCTGACGACGCGGCCGGGGATGCCTACTACTGTCGAACCCGCCGGGACATTGTGCAGCACGACCGAACCCGCACCAATTTTGGAATGGTCGCCGATCGTGATCGATCCGAGCACCCTGGCTCCCGCAGAGATCAGCACGTCATTGCCGACCGTCGGATGCCTTTTCCCCTTTTCTTTGCCTGTTCCGCCGAGGGTCACCCCCTGAAAAAGGGTCACATCGTCGCCGATCTCGCAGGTCTCGCCGATCACAATCCCCATACCATGGTCCATGAAAAAGCGCCGGCCGATCCTGGCTCCCGGATGAATCTCTATGCCTGTCAGAAAACGGGTTAATTGCGAAAGCGCGCGGGCAAAAAAGAAAAGTTTTTTCTTCCACAGCCAGTGCGCAACCCGATGCGCCCATATGGCATGCAACCCGGAATAGGTCCAGATCACTTCCCATTTGTTTCTCGCCGCAGGATCCTGATCGAACACGTTATTCAAATCTTCTGCAATGATATTCCACACCACGGATTCACCTCCGATTCATGATTATTTCCTTCAAAAAATAAGGCGCCTTTGTATCATCCGACACAAAGACGCCTTCATAGCGCGGTTCCACTTTGTTTGAGAGCTGTACTCTCCACTTAAACCAATAACGGCGGCCGCCGTTTCCGCCTACTCATCCGTTCAGCGGAAAACTCAGAGAGGCAATTCAGTGATTTTCCTGTCTGAACGGTTTTCAGCCGGAGACCGTTCTCTCTGTCCAAGAAGGAAAATCCTTACTTTAATCTCTTCAACGCGTTTTCTATTTTCATTTCCACATTATGCGGAACGGCAAATTCTTGCCATTCCCTGCAGACTGCGCGGAAAACTTTCAGACTTTTTCCTGCATGCTCAAGTAGCTTTCCATTCGTTCAATGACGATGTCCCTGCCGAGCAGTTCCAGCGCCTCCGGCAATTCCGGACCGTGAGCCGAGCCGGTCGCAATTACGCGTATCGGCATGTACAACTTCCAGCCGCGCTGCTTGGTCTCTTTCTGTGTAACCTTGACCTTCAGGGCAATCTCTTCCGCCTTCCATTCCGTCAGGCTTTTCAGTTCCCTGTTGAACACCGTAATCACTTCATTAACCTGCTCGCCTGCAAGAATTTTTTTCTCATCCTTGCTCAGATTGTTCAGCCCTACTTCTTTATTAAAGAACATTCCGGTCAGTTTGACAATCTCCGCACCGTAATGAAGCTGTTCCTGATAAAGGAGGACCACACGTTTTGCCCATTCCTTCTGTTCAGGAGTCATCTGCTGCGGAAGAAGCCCGGCTTCAATCAGATACGGAACCGTGAACTTCACATAATCTTCTGCCGAAATTTTATTAATATACTGTCCGTTCATCCATTCGAGCTTAGACTTGTCAAACATTGCGGGAGACTTGCTCAGCCGGTCGGCATCGAACAGCTTGATAAATTCTTCCCGTGAAAAGATCTCTTCTTCGCCCTTCGGCGACCAGCCCAGCAGCGTGATAAAATTAAACAGCGCTTCAGGCAGAAAGCCCATGTTTTTATACTGTTCAATGAACTGAACGATGCTGTTGTCCCGTTTGCTTAACTTTTTATGATGTTCATTGACAATCAACGTCATATGTCCGTATACGGGCGCCTCCCAGCCGAATGACTGAAAAAGCATGATCTGCTTCGGTGTGTTGGAGATGTGTTCTTCCCCGCGAAGGACATGAGTCATTTTCATTAAATGGTCGTCGATGACAACGGCAAAATTGTAAGTCGGCACACCGTTTTGTTTAACAATGACAAAGTCGCTGACATCGTTCGTGCTGAATGATACATGTCCCTTTACAATATCGTCGAAATCAATTTTCTGATCGGCCGGCACCCGAAAACGGATGGTCGGTTTTCTGCCTTCCGCTTCAAGCTGCGCTCTCTGCTCCTCCGTCAGATGACGGCACTTTCCCGAATACCCCGGTGTCTGGCCGTGGGCCATCTGCGATTCACGTTCAGCCTTAAGCTCCTCTGCCGTACAGTAGCATTTATAGGCCAGGCCTTTATCCAGCAGTTCCTGCCAGTACTTTTTATAAATATCCAGCCGTTCCATCTGCCGATAAGGGCCATATTCACCGCCCACATCAACACTTTCATCCCATTCAAGCCCCAGCCACTTCAGATATTTCAGCTGGCTTTCTTCCCCGCCCTCGACGTTTCGTTTCTGGTCGGTATCCTCGATACGAATGATAAACTTGCCACCCGCATGGCGGGCAAACAGATAGTTAAAAATCGCGGTACGCGCATTGCCGATATGCAGGAATCCGGTCGGACTCGGTGCATAGCGTACCCTCACTTCATTGGCCACTGCTTTCACCACTTTCCGTTATTCTTTTTTATTCTAACACGGATCATGCCTGCCGGCTCAATTTCGTTCAATTTTTTCCAGGAGACAGACGGCTTCGGCGGCAATGCCTTCCCCTCGTCCGGTAAAACCCATTTTTTCGGTCGTCGTCGCCTTAATATTGACCCGATCCCGATCTGTGTGCAAAACGCCGGCAATCGTCCGGCGCATCTCCTGAATATATGGAGCAAATTTAGGCTTTTGCGCAATCACGACACTGTCAATATTTCCGACATCGTACCCTTTATTTCGGACAACGGACATCACTTCTGCCAGAAGTACTTTTGAATCGGCGTTTTTGTAGGCCTCATCCGTATCGGGAAAGTGCCCGCCGATGTCCCCCTCACAGACGGCCCCGAGCAGCGCGTCGCTGATCGCATGAAGCAGAACGTCTGCATCGGAGTGCCCGGCGAGTCCCAACCCGTAGGGAATGACAACGCCGCCCACAATCAGTTTTCTATTCTCCGCAAATCGGTGGACATCAAACCCGTGGCCTATTCGCATCTGCTTTCTCCTCTTCCTGAACGAACTTTTCCGCAATGATCATGTCTTCCGGCGTCGTCAGCTTGATGTTGCGATAACTGCCTTCAACCACTTCCACTGCCCGGCCGAGCTGTTCAACAAGCGAAGCGTCGTCCGTTGCCCTGAAATGCTTCACCCTGCCGGCACGATGCGCCTGCATAATGACGGACATGCGAAAAGCCTGCGGGGTCTGCGCCGCCCACAAGCTCTCGCGTTCCAATGTTTGACTTACTTTGTGATAGGCCACCTGTTTGATCGTGTCTTTTACCCGGACGGCCAGAAGTGCCGCGCCGCAGCGGTCTGCCGCTTCGGCGACCCTCACAATCTGATTTCTCGTAACAAACGGACGGGCGCCGTCATGAATCATCACGATCTGATCCTGATAGTCTCCCAGTCTAATCAGTCCGTTATAAACACTTTCCTGACGTTCTCTTCCGCCTGCCGTCATTTCGGTCACTTTGCTGATGCGATATTTGCGGATCAATTCATGAAAAGTTTTTCTCTCGGATTCTCTGATGACAAGAACAATCCCCGCACAGTCGGGATCCTTCTCAAACACGCGGAGTGTATATATAATGACGGGGATTCCGCGCAAAGTAAGCAGGACCTTATTCATCTCCGCTCCCATACGCGTGCCCTGCCCTGCCGCAACGATCACCACTCGATAATTCATCTGCTAAGCCCCCGGATACAGCCGCCCTGCTTTCGCTTTATGCAAAATCAAAGCGCCTTTTCAAGCAATTTGGGTTTGGCAAAAATCATTCTCCCTGCCGATGTCTGCAGCACACTGGTTATGATCACTTCAATGGTTTTGCCAATATACCTATGTCCTTCTTCTACCACAATCATTGTACCGTCGTCAAGATACCCGACACCCTGATTCTGCTCTTTCCCGTCTTTAATAACCTGTACACGGAGTTCTTCCCCGGGGAGAACAACCGGCTTGACCGCGTTGGCCAGGTCGTTGATGTTCAGCACGTGAACCCCTTGAAACTCGCAGACTTTATTTAAATTAAAATCGTTGGTCACGACCACGCCGCTTACCTCTTTGGCAAGCCGGACAAGTTTGCTGTCCACTTCCGTGATGTCGTCATAGTCGCCCTCATAAAGATCAACGTCAATCAAATGGTCTTTTTGAATTTTATTGAGAATATCCAGTCCCCGCCGGCCGCGATTCCGTTTCAGGACGTCCGAAGAGTCCGCTATATGCTGCAGCTCCTCGAGTACAAAATGCGGAATAACCATCGTTCCTTCCAAAAATCCTGTCTGGCAAATATCCGCAATTCTTCCGTCGATGATCACGCTCGTATCAAAAATTTTGTAAGGACTGATTCCGTTCAGCTTTTGCAATTCCGGGCGGGCATCTTTCTTTCGTTCCTTCGATCGGTTCGGCAAATGAAAAAGGTTCAGCAGTTCATCACGCTTCTTAAAGCCGACCTGGAAAAAGAAATAACCTAAGAAAACATACACAAAGATCGGAAGCACCGTGCTGATTCCCGGAATGTTCAGGCTCTCCAGGGGAAACTGTATCAGGAAAGCAATCACAAGGCCGAAGACAAGACCGATCGTACCGAACACAACATCGATCGCCGGTACCTTTATTATTCTGTCCTCGAAAGTTTTTATCAAATCTGTCAATGAGTCCACAAACCAAAAAGTTAATAAAGCTAAAATCACAGCACCGATGACCATCCCCGTAAACGGGGAAGCAATCCAATCCGGGATACCGCTTCCGAAATTCAACAGAAGAATCACTTTTGGTATATAGACAAAACCTAATGTACCGCCCAATAGAATAAAAAATAGCTGAATCATTCGTTTCAACATATCCAATCACCTCCTCTAAGCAGTATAGACAAAATGACAAAATCAAAACTTGCTTCTGTCATTATGTTCGTTTGAAACATGATCATTTCAAAATTCATCGTTTTCCCGAGAACTTATCCGCCGTATATTTATAAATCGGACGGAAAGAATTCGGATCCGGGTTTAAGATCTTCCGAACCGCCCAGCGCAAGATCGATGGCCTGGTTAAGCGAAGCAACACCGACGAGCTGCATTCCTTTCGGGGGAGACCACCCGCCCTGATTTTTCTCCGGAATATAGGCTCTTGAAAAGCCCAGCTTATAAGCCTCGTTCACCCTCTGCTCAATGCGTGAGACGCGCCTCACTTCGCCGGTCAGGCCGACCTCGCCGATAAAAATGTCCGTAATCTGTGTCGGCTGGTTGCGGAAACTGGAGGCGATGCTGATCGCTGCCGCCAGATCGATGGCCGGTTCATCCAGCTTAATCCCGCCGGCGACATTAATATAGGCATCCTGATTCTGAAGCAGCAGACCGACCCGTTTCTCGAGAACGGCCATCAGCAGCGAAACCCGGTGGCTGTCCATACCGGCTGCCATCCGGCGCGGATAACCGAAGCTGGTCGGTGTCACCAGAGCCTGGACCTCGACCAGGACCGGACGGGTGCCTTCCATTGCAGCAACGATTGCGGAACCGGCCGCCCCCTTCGTCCGTTCCTGCAGAAAGATTTCAGAAGGATTGGCGACTTCGCTCAGTCCGGATTCTTTCATTTCGAAAACACCCATTTCATTCGTTGAACCGAAGCGGTTTTTAACCGCCCTCAGGATACGAAATGTATGATGGCGTTCTCCTTCAAAATATAAAACGGTATCTACCATGTGCTCCAGCGTCCTCGGTCCGGCCAGCGCGCCGTTTTTTGTGACATGGCCGACAATGAAAACTGCGATGCCGCTTGTTTTCGCAAGACGCATGAGCTCTCCGGTGCATTCTTTAATTTGTGAAATGCTTCCGGGAGCCGAAGACATGTCGGAATTATAAATAGTCTGGATTGAATCAATGATCAGGATCTCCGGCCGGACATCCTGAAGATGGGCCTCAATCTGATGAATATCTGTTTCCGCCAGTACATACAGGCAGTCCGAAGTAATGCCGAGCCGACGGGCCCTCATCTTCGTCTGGCGCAGCGACTCTTCTCCCGAAATATAGAGAACCTTCCGCCCATTTCGCGCAAGCTGATCGGAGACCTGCAGAAGAAGCGTCGATTTGCCGATGCCCGGGTCTCCGCCGACAAGGGTAAGCGAAGCAGGCACGACTCCGCCGCCCATCACACGGTTAAATTCTTTCATCCCGGTCAGTATTCTCGGTTCTTCTTCCAATTCTACATCCGTCAGCAGGGAGGGCTTGCTGTCCCGCCGCTGATGCACGCGTCCCGCCGATTCGACAGGGCGTACTGTCTCCTCAACCAGCGTATTCCAGTTCTGGCAGCCCGGGCAGCGCCCCATCCATTTCGGGCTCTCATAGCCGCATTCCTGACAGACAAAAACCGTTTTTGTTTTTGCCATTTAATGAATCACCTTTCAGCACTGTCTCGTAAAATAAGCCCGATTTTTTTTTAAAACACGCAAAGAAGCCAAGGCTTGTCGATCACTTTGGCTTCTTCTCGCGCGGCAGATCATCCCGGAAAAATCGTGTCTCAGGATTTTGCCACGGCTTCTTCTTTCTTAATGACCTCGTATACCCCGTCTTTATAATCAATCACAACATCTGTTCCTTTTGCAATGTTGCCCTTCAGCAGCTCTTCGGACAATTTGTCTTCGACGCGCCGCTGAAGCGCGCGGCGCAGAGGCCTTGCCCCATACTCCGGATCATAGCCTTCCTCGACAATCTGTGTTTTTGCCGCATCGGTCAGCTCGATGACAATCCCCTGGCTCGACAGACGGTTTCTCAGATGTTCCGCCAGCATAGAGACTATCTCCAACAACTGAGGTTTCGTCAGTTCATGGAAAACGATGATCTCATCGATTCGGTTGAGAAACTCCGGTCTGAAAGCACGTTTCAGCGCGCCTGTGACCTTATCTTTCATTTCCTTGTACTCATGGTTTTCCCCGCCGACCGCAAAACCGACATACTTATTTCGTTTCAGTTCACTCGCACCCACATTGGATGTCATAATAATTGCCGTGTTGCGGAAATCAACCGTCCGTCCCTTGGAATCTGTAAGACGTCCGTCATCCAGCACCTGAAGCAGAATATTGAAGACATCGGGATGCGCTTTTTCAATTTCATCGAACAGAATAACCGAATAAGGCTTCTGGCGAACTTTTTCCGTCAGCTGTCCGCCCTCTTCATGGCCGACATATCCCGGCGGAGAGCCGACAAGTCTGGATGTCGTATGTTTTTCCATGTATTCCGACATATCGATACGGATAATGGCCTCTTCATCGCCGAACAGCGTTTCGGCAACCGCCCGCGCCAGCTCGGTTTTGCCGACCCCTGTCGGTCCGAGAAAAATGAATGAACCGATCGGCCGCTTCGGATCCTTCAGACCGGCCCGTGCTCTCCTGATCGCGTGAGAAATCGCCTTAATGGCTTCATCCTGTCCGACGACACGCTTGTGAAGGATGTTTTCCATGTGAAGCAGCCGTTCGCTTTCTTTTTGCTCAAGCCGGACAACCGGAATGCCGGTCCAATTGGCTACGACGAGAGCCACGTCGTCAGGCAGAACCTGGGTATTCTCTTTGCCCTGCTTCTCTTTCCATTCCTTTTCGCTGACCTCCACCTGCTCCTTCAGCTTCTGTTCACTGTCGCGCAATGAGGCAGCCTTCTCAAACTCCTGGCTCTGTACCGCAGCATCTTTTTCTTTTCTGACCGCTTCAAGCCGCTGTTCCAGTTCTTTAAGATTCGGCGGAGCCGTATAAGAGCGGAGACGGACTTTTGACGAAGCCTCATCCATCAAATCGATCGCTTTATCAGGAAGATACCGGTCGGAAATATAGCGATCGGAAAGCCGGACGGCCGCAACAATCGCTTCATCGGTGATCTTGACCCTGTGGTGCGCCTCATAGCGGTCGCGCAATCCCTTCAATATTTGAACCGACTGATCTTTGGTCGGCTCCTTGACTTTAATCGGCTGAAAGCGCCTTTCCAGCGCGGCATCTTTTTCAATATACTTACGGTACTCGTCAAGCGTCGTCGCTCCGATACACTGCAATTCTCCGCGCGACAGCGACGGCTTTAATATGTTCGACGCATCAATGGCACCCTCAGCGCCGCCTGCACCGATCAGCGTATGCAGCTCGTCGATAAATAGAATAATATTTCCTGCCTGACGAATTTCGTCCATCACTTTTTTCAAACGGTCCTCAAATTCGCCCCGATATTTTGTCCCGGCTACGACTGTGCCCATATCCAGCGTCATCACGCGTTTGTCGCGGAGAATTTCCGGCACTTCATTGTTGACAATTTCCTGTGCCAGGCCTTCCGCAACGGCCGTTTTCCCAACGCCCGGCTCGCCGATCAGGACCGGATTGTTTTTCGTCCGGCGGCTCAGCACCTCAATGACACGTTCAATTTCCTTGCTGCGGCCGATGACAGGATCGAGACTGCCTTCGCTGGCCATCGCCGTCAGATCGCGTGCCAGGCTGTCAAGCGTCGGCGTACTGGCATGTGCCGCAGCCCGCCCCTGTGCCCCACCGGACGTCGCCTCGTGGCTTCCGAGCAGCTGCAGCACCTGCTGTCTGGCCTTATTCAGACTGACGCCGAGATTGTTCAGCACCCGGGCAGCCACTCCTTCGCCTTCACGAATGAGCCCCAGCAGGATATGTTCCGTTCCTACATAGGAATGGCCGATTTTTCTCGCCTCATCCATTGACAACTCGATAACCCGTTTCGCTCTCGGTGTATAGTGAGGTGTCTGAACTATTTCGTTCCCGCGGCCGATCAAAGCTTCTACTTCTTTCTGGATCTTCTCGGGACTAAGATTCAAAGCCATAAGAGCTTTAGCAGCAATTCCGTCACCTTCACGGACAAGACCGAGCAGTATGTGCTCAGTACCGATATTGTTGTGCCCCAGCCGCATGGCCTCTTCCTGAGAAAGCGCAAGCACCTTTTGAGCGCGTTCCGTAAATCGTCCAAACATCATAATGGTGGCCTCCTTTAATCGTACTCTCCGTTCACCGACTCATTTAGCAACGATAATAATGACCCGCCGTTTCTTTCAAAATTCTCTCATACCTGTAAAATATTCAATTGAATATTTTTTGATAGTGGCTACAGGCCGGGTCGTACCGCCCAGGAAGCAATCATTGCTCATTGCTCCCGTTTTGTCTATTGTAGAGAACCTCTTATAAATCTTCAACTTTTTTCGCTTAACATCCGCTTATTTAATAAATTTTTACGGGAATGGCCGCTCATCGAAGACGCTCCTCCCGATCACGACAGACTGTTGAAGCACCCTTCCAGTTCTTGACACACTGTTATCCCGCGATCCATTTTATTTGGATGGATGGGTTCGCCGCTTATTACTATTTCGCCGCATCACTCATAAATTCCTCTTTCTTGCGGTGAACCGGAAAAACAAAAAAGCGGTCGGTATCTTCGTCAGCACTCCGGCATTGTACGGAACGATTCATTACGTTTCATTCGTCGTGTCAAACATTTTATTCCATATTAAAAAGCGGCAGAGAATTTATTATTTCCAGTCCGTACGATTTTACTAAACCAGCCCAGCAACTCCGGCGGATCGACGGAAAAAAGCAAGCATTTTCGATTGCCCTTCGACAGCCTCTGCGGCTTTTTAAGCAACGGCCGGCTGCCCTTCAGCGTTTATACGTCAGTGACTGAAGCATGGCCTTTAAAATATTCGCACGCACTTCGTCTCTTAAAGGGACACCCAGGTCAGGAATCGTCTGATCGATGGCGCTCATCATCAGCCTTGCCTCGCGTTCATTGATGACCTGTTCTTCAAGCAAATGAAGAATTATCGATTCACCCATATTTTCTGTCAACCTGTAACCGATCAGACCAATCATTTCGTCAATCAAATCCGCATCCGTAACCGGCCGTACCTTAATAACCTGAATGTATCCCCCTCCTCCGCGTTTGCTTTCAACCACGTAACCTCTTTCAATAGAGAAACGTGTCTTCAGTACATAATTTATCTGTGAGGGAACGCATTGAAATTTTTCCGCCAGTTCGCTTCTTTTCAATTTAATGATATCGCTTGAATCCAGGATTTCTTTTATATATTTTTCAATGATATCAGATATGTTCCTCATCGGAGGCATCTCCTCCCTGACTTTGACTAACTTTGACTATAATTCAATTATGAATGATATTTACCAAATAATCAACCTTCCTTCTGACGGACTCCCCCCACTCCGCCGGGCCGCTCCACTCTGCGTGCTTCTAATCCGCCGATCAGAAAAAACCGTTCCCGCGCCGGGTACTCAGACTGCTGACCCGGATTCATGCCAACGAAAAAGACTGCTCTACTGATGACGGAACAAACATGAACAAAACCCGGCTGTTATATTCAGATTATTCGCATTTATTTTATTCTGTTAATTTGCCGGACAGCATTGTCCATTCCCGGGCGTTCATGATGAGCGACCGTGATCATTAATATTAAACCCATCGGCGATGCCCAAATGACGAACAGCTAAAAAAATTCCCCCATCGATTTTTTACCAAGCGATCAGAAAATGACTTTAACCCGGGCGCTCCTCAAATCGCTCAGCCCTTTTCAAGCGAGGAAACATTCTTCCTCCAAAATATCAGGCAAAATGAAAAAGGCATCTCAAAGCCTGAATAGACTCATGAGATACCTTCTCTTTCCTGAACTCAGCCATCGATTCGTCTGTCAGGAATTCTTGCTTAAGTGGAGCCTAGGGGGATCGAACCCCTGACCTCCTGCGTGCAAAGCAGGCGCTCTCCCAGCTGAGCTAAGGCCCCATCTAAAAAAAGACAAAAAAAGATCGGGAAGACAGGATTTGAACCTGCGACCCCCACGTCCCGAACGTGGTGCTCTACCAAGCTGAGCCACTTCCCGATATGGTGCGCCCTAGAGAACTCGAATCCCCAACCTTCTGATCCGTAGTCAGACGCTCTATCCAATTGAGCTAAGGGCGCAAAACAGAAAGAATGGTGCCGAGAGCCGGACTCGAACCGGCACGGTAGTCACCTACCGCAGGATTTTAAGTCCTGTGCGTCTGCCAATTTCGCCACCCCGGCACAACACAAATTAAAACAAATGGAGCGGAAGACGGGATTCGAACCCGCGACCCCCACCATGGCAAGGTGATGTTCTACCACTGAACTACTTCCGCATAGTAATACAATTGATAAATGGTGAGCCACGAAGGATTTGAACCTTCGACCCTCTGATTAAAAGTCAGATGCTCTACCCCTGAGCTAGTGGCTCATAAATAAAATGCCGGTCAGAGGACTTGAACCCCCAACCTACTGATTACGATTCAGTTGCTCTACCAATTGAGCTAGACCGGCACTAAAATGGAGGATATAGGGCTCGAACCTATGACCCTCTGCTTGTAAGGCAGACGCTCTCCCAGCTGAGCTAATCCTCCATATTGCCTGGCAGCGACCTACTCTCACGGGGGGACAGCCCCCCACTACCATCGGCGCCGAAGAGCTTAACGACCGTGTTCGGGATGGGAACNTCCATATTGCCTGGCAGCGACCTACTCTCACGGGGGGACAGCCCCCCACTACCATCGGCGCCGAAGAGCTTAACGACCGTGTTCGGGATGGGAACGGGTGGATCCTCTTCGCTCTGACCGCCAGACGTGCCCGGTTCCCCGGGCAGCTCCTTCAAAACCGGATGCGTCAGCTGCTTGTCTTCGATTCATTCGTTTCGGGTTAAGCCCTCGGCCGATTAGTATCTGTCCGCTCCACGCGTCGCCGCGCTTCCACTCCAGACCTATCCACCTCATCGTCTCTGAGGGGCCTTACTGA
>NZ_JARAJZ010000016.1 GCF_028765345.1 Sporolactobacillus sp. CQH2019 | reverse complement strand
AATTCCATCCATATTTTTGATGATTTGTCTGCATTATCCATACTTCAATCTCAGTTTAGAACAGATAGGCTAGATATTCGGAGAAAACACGAGATATTCTAAGAAAACATTTATTTTATAGAGGGAGGGATAAATGGGGATTAAGTTAAATCCTTTGTATGAACATTACGAACCGCACCGGTCAGCACATTCGAAAGGGGACGGAAAATTTGCAAAAAGCGGTTCTGAAAAATGTGAGTTCAACGGGGAGATGTAATAAGACCTGAATTAGGGAATGTCTTGCTGTGAAAGGGGGTTCAAGACAAAGAAATAAGCCGTTCTCCAGAGCTGCACCTGCCTGACGCGTCTGCTCCTTGCTTATAACCCGGCGTCTCTCATCAATCCGGGGATCTTTCGAGTTAACTGTTCTCTCCATTTAAAGATAAGACAGAATTGCCTTCAATCAATTGGTTGCTGATTGATATTTTTTTCTGTAAGTTTTCTTCAGAATTTTTGCCGAGTTTATTTAGGACTATTTTAGAAACATTTTCCCCAATAATATTCTCTTCTTTTATGCTATTTATCAAGTCAAAGACTCTTTAATATTTAATAAAAAATACAGGGAAAAAGCCGCCGATAAAAAGTGATTGATGAGGCTAAAGTGAGCGCAGCTTGGATAGGAAGCGGGCTCTACAAATATTAATATACGTTTTCTTGTTTTGTTTCGCATGTATAGGGTAAGACATGTACTGTTTTGAAAATTGTCCCGGTTTCAAGACAAGTGATCGCATCACGGGAGTTCTGAACGCAGCGCTCTCCTATTTTTTAATTCTTATTTCCAAATAGCCCCGATTTTTCTATCCTTTTTCCCTGTGTGCCCGAAAAAAAAGCAGGGTTTCGGATGTCCGAAAATCCTGCCAGTATTACATCTATGAGAGTTTCCAACTGTAATCTATATATTTCTCGCCTGGTTACATCTCTAAAACGGTTTATCTTTTGCTAAATTCATGCCATGGCGGCTATGATTGAGCCGAGAGACAAGCAAGGTTGAAAGCAGGCCGACAAGTGCCAGGATGGTTAATAAAAGATAATCAAAGTGACTGCCGTTTGCTACTGCGGCAGAAACCTGCTGTCCGCTTCTGCTTAATTCGCCGGCAGAAATAACTGCCGAGAGTACGCTTGTGCCCAGTGACCCGGCATATTGCTGAAGCATATTAAACAGCGAGTTCAAATCGGTCTTTTTTGAGGCCGGCACGAATTTACTGGAATCAGACATCGTATTCCCGAAACCAAAATTAAAGCCAAAACGCAGAAAAAGGTAGACCAACGTAATCATTAGCAGTGTCGAGCGATTCGTGAGCCAAAAAAACAGGAATGAGCCGATCAGCATTGAAAAATTACTGATTAATAAAGGCGTCAGGGCCCCATAGCGATCATAGATACGTCCGGCAAGAGGCGACACGATCGCACCAAGCAGCGAGCCCGGCAAGAGGATCAGACCGGCCATCATCGAGTTATAATGGAGCGTTTCCTGAGCAAAAATAGGAATAACAAATGAGATGCCGATGTTGATAAATTGCAATGTAAAAAAGTTTACGGCGCGCCAGCTGACTAAGGGAGATTTTAAAATTGTAAAATCCAATAGCTGCCGGCCGCCGCTTTTGATGTGTCTTACAAACAGAGCGAAAGCAATGCAAACGATAAGCAGCGTTCCCCAGAAATTCCGGCTAAGAAAACCGTGGCCGCCCCCTTCGTTAAAAGCCCATATTAGGCTGATAAAAAATAAGCTTAATTCACTCATACCTAAAAAATCGAATTTGGCTGAACTGCGGTCTGATTTTAAACGGATTGTTCGATCCCCTAGAAGGGTAATGACCAGAATGACGGGCAAAACAAACCAGAAGATCATGCGCCAGGACAAGTAATGATTGAGCAATCCTCCGTAAGTCGGGCCTAGAGCAGGCGCGAACGAAGTAATCATGCTGGCGATTCCGGTATAAACGCCCAGCTTCTTAACAGGAATGAGCGAGAAAATTAAATGGAACATTAACGGTGTTGCCAGGCCGGTGGCGACTGCCTGCGCTAAACGGCCGATCAGTAAAATCGGAAAATTATCGGCCAGAGCGCAGAGCAATGTACCCAAAACACACAGAATGGCGGCTATCCGAAATAACCGGCGCGCATCAAAATGCTTTAACAAATAGGCTGTCGTTCCCATAACAAGCGTGACTAATAAAAGATAGCCGGTAGTTACCCATTGAACGGTATTTAAGGATACATTTAATGTGCGGGTTAAGGTCGGAAAAGTCACGTTCATGGCCGTTTCCACTAATATGCCAATAAACGAAAGCGCCCCTGTTGCTAAAATAGCTAATTTTGTTTTCTTTGAAACAAGCTGCGATTCCAATGGTAACCGCCCTTTCATTTGCTGGATTAAAAAATGACTGTATCGCAATTGATTTTCTAAGTTATCTATGGCAAAATAGTTTCCGTGGAAACAAAAACTATGCTCAGTATACAACTTTTCCCGCAGGGATGCCAGATATTAGAGGTGCAGAAATGACGACCGAAGAACAGATATTAGCGTTATATCACGGGCTCCTGGCATTGGATAATAATGATGATCAAGAAAAACAATGGCTGATCAAACAGGTACCGGAGGCGAGAGATCTATCGACGCTAAATCTGCATATTCTTTCATTTTTAAAAGCATATCCGCACAGCCATGCCATAAATATAGCGGCCAAACTCGGTATCTTACGAGGGACGCTATCCAAACAATTGACGAGGCTGGAGCACCGCGGATTGCTGACCATGCAAACGGACAGCAAAGATTCCAGAGCCCGGCAATATCAGCTCACGTCATTGGGGGAACGGATCGCTTCGGAACACGACCGGCTATTGGTGCTTAAAAATCAGCGTCTGAAGAAATGCCTGTCCGCATTTCCCACTGAAAAACTGAACATCATTCAGCAATTCTTGAATGCCGTCTGGACCGTAGAAAGACAGGCAAATGACGATCTGGAACCCATTGATAAATATTAATGAGCCTATGATAAATGAAAAAAGAAGCTGCAGATCGAATATGACAGTACCAGTGATTGCATGACGCGATGGGCTTAAGTTGCCGGCGATCGGCTTCGGAACATCCGGATTAAAGGGGACAACAGGGGTTCATGCGATTGAAACGACGATCATCGGTTAATTTGATACAGCGTATAACTACGAAAAGAGGGAACCGTCGGAGAAGCCATCCGCCGCAGCACAGCGCGTCAACAATTATTCATCTCGTCGAAGCTCCCCGGCCGATATCATGAATATAGGCAGGCCGTCATGGCGATTCAAGAATCACTGTATCGGATGAACCTGAACTATTACGATTTATACTTAATTCATTCGCCGAATCCCGAACGTGACTTATACATCGAAGCCTGGCAGGCGTTGATTGACGCTCAGCAGTGAGGTTTAGTCAGATCGATCGGTGTATGCAGCTTTCTGCCTGAACACTTAGACAAAATAAATTCGGAGGCCGGAGTGCTTCCGGTCATTAACCAAATAGAGTTGCACCCGATATTCAGCCAGGAAAAACAGTGGGCGTACAATCAGAAATACAACATTTTGACCGAGGCCTGAAGTCCGCTCGGAATCAGAGAGAATCACATTCTGGAAATTGACTTGATAAAACAATTATCGCAAAAATATAACAAAACGCCGGCTCAAATCGTTTTACGCTGGGAATATCAGTTAGGGACACTGCCCATTCCGCTTTCCCGGCACACAGAACGGCAAATAGAAAATTTAACCCTTTCCAGCTGAGCGAGCGGGAAGTGCAGCAAATTATTGAACTGGATTGGACAGATGGAAGAGTAACCAATCAGGATCCGGCGACACACGAAGAATTATAAGTGTATGCCTGCGTCTTCAATAAAATCGAAAATGAACTTTGCATAAAGAAGGACGACCCATGCCGTACGCCAGATCTGCGCACGGCATTTAACGCTATTTTTTTCACCGTGCCGACGGATTCAGTCTTTCTGCCGCCCGCCGCCAGACGAAGTAATAGATTGCCAGCGGCCACCACGCCAGCGCAAAGATTGGGTAAACGGCCCAGATCGTGCCCGGCGACGTGATTGCGTTGATCACAATGAACAGGACTGCGGTGAGTGCCGCGCCAATGATGGAGAGCGGCAGCATCCGTTCGCGTTTTCCAAGAGCGATCGCGAGCGGCCACCAGAGGAGCGCATATGCCGGAAAAATTGCCCATGGGAAGCCCGGAAACAGAGTGATATTCAGCGCTGTGTAGTAGACGATGCCGGCCGCGCAACCGGTGATCGCGGTATTGAGCTTGCCCAGACGACGGCCAAGCAGGACACTTGCCGGCCATGCAAGTACCGGGAAATAAGTCAGCAAAGCCCACGGAATGAGCGGTGTTTCTGTGAAGTTTTTGAACGACAGATAAGCAAGGATGACGAGGGCACCAAAAATCGAATAAGCTTTAATCGTTCCCGGTTTTGCCAATAAGACGCTGAGCGGCCACCAAGCAGCAACGAATATCGCATCATAGAACCAGACGACGGCAGGAGATACCACAAGATTGGTGATCATGAAGAAGACTGCCAGCACGATGAAGCCGGCAATTGAAAACCACTTCCTGTTCTTTACACCAAAGAACAGGGCGAGCGGCCACCAGAGCACGGCAAACGACGGAAACAGAAACCACGGATAACTCCATGAGGTCAGATAATTCGTTACCACAAGCAGGGCAATTGTCGCCAAACTGCCGACAAGCGACAGCATTTTGATGGAGTGCCGGCCGACGGCCATCGTCAAAATCGGCCACCACAGGGCGGCATATGCCGGAAAAATGAACCATGGGAAGCTTGATCCGGTCGAGAAATTAATGAAAGCAAAGAACACGATCATGATGAGGCTGCCAGTGAGCGAAAAACCGATCAGGTACTTACGGCTGTCCTTTTTCTCATTCATAAGAGCCATCCTCCTCCTTGTTCTTTTGGCGCAAGCGATAAAACAGCATCGAGAGCGGCCACCAGACGACGGCGAATATCGGATAAACGCACCAAATAATATGCGGTGTGTAGTAGAAATTAATGAACAGCATCAGGCAGGCGATCAGTATAAAGCCGCAAACTGAGAATCCAAAGCCGATAGGCACATTGTTCCTGATGCGCAGCCAGTGGAAGAACAGCGGCAGCGGCCACCAGAGCACGGCAAAAGTCGGATAGACAAACCAGATGATGTGCGGTGTGTAGTAGAAATTAGCAAACAGCGCGAGTGCGATAATCAGAACGGAACCCCAGACTGAAAAGGCAAGTGCCAGGCCGTCCTTCTTCACCTTAATCAGCTTTGCACTGCTCTCCAGCTCTGCTTTTAAATCGTCGATGTCGCCGAAATCTTCGATCGTTTTGCTGACCGCGAGTTCGCGCGGCTGCCCCTGCCGAATGAGATCGGAAAGCTTTTCATTAAGATTCTGCGTAATTTCCTGCATGATCTCCCGTTTGCGGCTGCTTTCCGGAACTGATTCAAATAATTTGCGGATGTGTGCTTCGATCTCGTTCATGGCAAACCCTCCATAAAAATATTGATGATATCGCGTGCTTCATGCCAGTTGCGAATCTCCTCTTTCAGATAAGCGCGGCCGAGACTTGTGATTCGATAATAGCGGCGCCGGCTGCCGAAAGAGACATCGCCGAGATAGGATTCGATCAGTCCCTTTTTCACGAGCCTTTGGAAAACGGCATACAGCGTCGCTTCTTTAATCCGGAATTTATGATCGGTCCGATTCGCAATTTCGTTTGAGATTTCATAACCGTAGCGATCTTTTTCGTAGATGAGCCGCAGGATAATGCCCTCCAGATGTCCCCTGATGATATCGCTGCTGATCACTGGCGGTCCTCCCTTTCTTGCTTGCCATTAATTATGTTAGATAGAGTAATGTCAGACAGAGTAGTATCTGATAGAACTATATCTGACAGTGTAATCATACAACGGATAGTTCCATCTGTCAAAGTAATATTTTCTGAACTGTGGTCAGAAAAATTCTGTGCCGCCGCACGGAATTACAGCTGTGACGATCTATAGTCTGACCGAGGCGGCCAGGCATTAATGTGACTGCGCATATGATTCGGAAAAAACGGCTGTTTACCAGTACTTCCGCTATGCCAAAACCTGTGCGGCCATCTACAGTTTACAGTAGTCAAATAAAATGGGTTGAATACCTCTTTTGCTATTTCGCTGTTTTAACAGCTTCCATCCTCGAAAAGCCAATAGATGGAAAGACCGATGAATGCTCCTCAAATATTCTGGATTTTATAGAACGGCACAACCCTGCACTAAAACGAATGTAGGCCATTCACACTGTTCACAATATTTGACGCTTGTTAAAAAAGAGCAAAACCGCAATAATTTTGATATAAGCCATTTAAATGATCGGTTTTACTCAATCAGCGATCTGATTGATAAAAATTGAATCAAAAATTTGAATATATATTTTCATCTTCATTCGCGGTCACGTATTTACTTTAAATAAAATACGAAATAGGCAGGACTGGGCTAAGTCCTGCTTGTCCTATGAAGGCTTTATCTTGACAAAATATATCTACCCTGCCGTGTTTGATCCGGGTACGGATGGCAGTGAGGGATATACGATCACTTTTCCGGATCTCCCCGGCTGCAGCTCGGAAGGAACGGACATTCAAAATGCCCTATATGGCTAAAGATGTTTTGAAAGGCTTTATGTACGCTCTTGAAGAAGATAGTTTCATTATTCCGGCACTTTCAAATCCGAACACTGTTAAGGTTCCCACTAGTGGGTTTGTTGCCCTGATCGAAGCATGAACAGACTTTGTTCACAATCGAACAGTTGAAAATATAAAAGATGCATCAAGGTAGTCAATAGACTGAATTCCTTGATGCATCCATATTTTTCAAGCAAGCTTCCAACTGAATCTGAACCAGTAACCTCTTCCTTATCATGGAGGAAAAAATCAAGTAAAATCTGAGCGTGTTTATAAAGGCTATGAATCCAAGATTGCTTCCCTAATGAACATCACAGAAAGTTGTGTAAAGTTAACCATGGTAATAAAATATGAGTCAACCAGGCATGAGATCGGCATCTCGGTAGTGCTTAAAAACAGATACTTTAGCCTCCGCGCGGTTTTGGTTTTAACAATCACCCTCGCTGTTTGTCTAGGAAGCAGCTCCATAACACACCTGTACATTAATATTGGCTGCGTCATGAAGAATTTGATTACATTCCATGCATTAAAATATGTCCCAGCTGAACTGTGTTTCAAAGCATTATGGTTCTAAGCCATATCCACGGTTACTTTTTTTGCAGCGTTTCTTGAAATGTTCAGGAAGCTCATAAAAAGGCCTTTCCCTGATGACGATTCCATTCTGCAATAAGCGCTGGACTGGGTGTGTCCTCTAAAATTGCCTTTTTAAAAAGCGGTATCAAAACATGGGCATCTATGACGGAACGCTCACTGGCCTTTAACAATTCCGAGCGGCTAATCTTTTTAAAATCCAGCGTGTATCCGTTTTTCAAGACTAAGGTTCTTAAAAATTCTCGTTCCGTTCGCCCGTTTCCTTCCCTGAAGGGATGTAGTACGTTAATTTCTGAAAAATAATAGGCCATGCGCTCACACATATTGTTTTTACGCAGGCCTGTTAGATACTGTTCCTTTTTTAATGCTTGAAAGATACGATCCGCTTCACTCCCGATATAAAGCGGGCTCGCAAATCTGAAATTCCCCTTGCTAATCTGCTCGGTTCGGAGCGCTCCGGCAAACGGGTAGATATCCTGAAAAATATGCCGGTGGATTGTTTTAAGATGGACAAGATTCCACTTCTGATCAGCGACCGGATTCTTTATCAATTCCATCAGACGGATACCGGATAATTTTCTTTCACTGGCGTCCAGTCTGTTTTGATCCCGAATATTCAACTTATTGATTAAGACATCCGTGCCCGGATAACAATAAACGGAACGCGCATCATACATTGGCTTACTCCGTTAATTGCCGGATGAGCTGCTCTCGGCTCATCTTTCCAGTGAATACATCCTTCATTGCTTTCTCGTCGTCCGCTGTAACCTTAAACCCTTCAAGTTCCAGGGAATGCTTTGCGTATTGAAATGCATCATTAACTTCCGATTCGGTCATTTCAATCACATCCTTATATTTATATTATACCATAATTCAGACCCGCATTCGGCCGACTGTTTTATACGCCGCCACCGGTCGCTAAGATAACACCGATGAAAAAAAGCAACGCTTGGAAAACCCAAAAGCGCTGCTGCAAAAGAAAAAAACGATTAAGCTTCCAACTGGACTTGAACCAGCGACCCCTTCCTTACCATGTATGCCCATGTGCTTTGTGTTGTTTTTTATGTTTTAAACAGTCTGAATTTGCCCTACTCGTAGAGCCTTTATTCTATTTCAACTCGCTTTAGTTTTACTGTCAGGATAAGTTCGGCACCAGTTTTGACACCAGTTTCAGAGTTGACGTATGGTTTAGGAAACCCACATAGCTTATTTCAATTTCAATTCGTATTTTACGTGTTACATTGTTTCTAAGGCCTATTAAAACAGGCAAATAAGACGTTTGCTTTCCATTTTGTATTTTATGTCTGGATAATTTCGTGACCATTCTTGTGACCACACCCTCTGATGTAATTCCATTTCTGAGTATAAACAGCGTTCCTTCATTCATTGTTTGAAGGAACGCTGTTGATCTATTATTTTCTTAATCAGTTTTGATAACGCCTCGAATAAGAATTTGCATTTGGTGCATTATTAGCTTGTCAATTCAATTTTTAAAATATTATCTGAATTTGGTATAATGGATGCAGAAACGTCTGATTTGATAATCATGCAGATTGAGACGACAATATGGCCAATGTAAAAAAATATATAATTTGTCACGGATGGAAAGGTATGACATCAAGAACTGACGGTATGCAGGATTATTGGCTACTGGAACGAATATCCATTATTAATGTGATCTTGTGTACATGTGAGATGCGACATATAGATCCAAGGGAGGCAATAATATGAATTTGAGAGAAGCAATGCGGCCATATATAAATGCACTTTCCGATGCAATAAAATTAAAAAATTGGCATTTGGCGTTGATGCCAGCCTTAACGTTACCAGATATCTGTTGCTCATTGGAGGCAGATGAGCAAAGTAAACGGAGTGATTATATTGAATAGTTTGATTCTTATTCGAGTAAAACAAATCTTAATCCTACTATTTATAGTACTGTTGGAATAAGAGATGTGGAGACCTTAAAAAAACTTAAAAAGCCCTTTATTTCCAAAGATTTTAATGTAGAACTGTTAAACGGAGTCCATATGCATAGAGTGTTTATGGTAGAAAAATTAAAGCATTTCTTCATTAGCATTTGAAGAAATGCTTTTTTTGCTTCTACCTTATCTTCGTTGATAGATTGGCAAACTAAAAGGATAAAGGCTAGATACGCCATATTCGCTGCTGAACTCTTTGGAGTTCCTGACTAGTAAAATTCAACGATCATTTCCGGAACTCATCGCTAAATTTTTTGTTTGCCTCTCCGCTTCCCATATGGGACACATCCTTTCGATAATATCAGTTTAACTAAAATGTGTCCGTAAAACTATCTTAACATCAGTACCGCCATTTAGCAGTGCTTTTTTGTTATGGGGAATTTTTGAGCTAAACTCCTTTAAAATTCAATCTGTCTAACTAATTTTCAACTGTCATTCGAGTTTATAACTATTATCTTAAGAGTGACTTACATTGTTATTCTCTTTACTTCTGAAAGAAATGACTCTGCTCTTAAAACACAATCATTACATTCCACTTTATCAATTTTTGAAATCTCATAATCTGCAATCCACCTTTTTTGTTTAACGTATTGAAAATCGCTAAGGAATTGTCTCATTAAAATATGATTTTCCGTAAGTTTTTTTAATTTTCCCTCTAATTGTTTGTGATTTTCTCTAACATTAAGTACATTGGGTTCCCAATCTTTAAGCATGTGCTTTTTTTCAAGTAACGCTTTTGAAGAATGCATCATTGAATAGTAACATCTATTCGTAGCTGGATTATATAGCCTTTGCTCAAATAATGATTTGGCAGCCTTCAAATCATCAGCCGCTGTTTCTAATTCAATCAAATAATTAACAACAGGTTTGATTAACGATTGCTCTAGCAACTGACCTTGGGTGTTAATATTTTTATGGAACTGCTCAGCACCATCGATTAAAGTATTTCTAATCATTTCTTTATCATCTATAATAATTTCTTCATTATCAAGAATTGCATGTATTACTTCAATTAATGTTTTTGGATTTAAGCCCTTCAAATTATAGAAACTGTCGAATATTGGTAAGTACTCAATTTTCTCTCCTGGTTTTTTAGTTTTCCAGCTTCCATTAATAAAGGATACTCTTTTTGAAAATTCGTGATTGAAATAATCCGTAAACGAATTATACAAATGCCTATTATCGCCATAAAGAAATCCGATTATCGTGAATATAAACGCACTTCTTAAAGAATTTAATAATGACTGATTAATTTCGTCAGTTTCAGTTTTCCATGATCCTAGATAAATAGAAATTCCATTAAAATCATACTTATTAATAATGTTAAGATATGTATTTCTCAAGAGATCTAAAGTGATGAATTCCCAAGTATCTACCCTAATGTATGGAATATATTGATCAATTAATTTAAATTTAATTTTGCCTTTATTGCTAATAATCTCAACTCCAAAAAGATTTAGGGGATCAGCATTACTATTATTTATTGCTGAAGGCTTAAGTCGTGGGGTATTCGTAATAAAAAGTTTAAACATTGCTTTAAAATCATCATCAGAAAGTTGTTCCCCATTTGCATATTTTGTAAGAAGTTTTATTTCCTCCTTGTCTTTTAGGCCCTGTAAATATAGTAAGTTTGCCCCTCTAGGCAAATCTATGCTTATCGGACGTTCATCATTTGACCCTTTTGTGCTCATACTCATTACCCTTGGGAAAATTGCAGTATTTATTTGTAGCTCTGACATTTCAGGTCACTCCACATCTATTGAAATCTGACTGCATACAAAAAAGATGCTACATCTGCATTTAAGTATCAAACTAGCCTACATGAACCCAAAGTATTTATCTGGAAGAAACTAAAATTCCTATCATATTCAGAATAGAGGAATCCAGGCGTACATTCGATGTTTTTATTTACACTCCAAATTTGAGCGTGCTTATCTTATTCCCTTGAAACACATTCCGGAGCAACAATTACTGAAACCTGGGTGAAAATTTTTTATCCCTTTATTTCGCATATTATCTTTCTATTCTGTGAAGACAAAACGTTTGAAAAAGCGCTTAATAAGTACTTCATAGTTCATTGCTGTAATAACCCGCAAGTCCCTGTGTACCTTGAGTAAATTAAAAAAAATCCCTTATAAAAGTTTTTTTATAGATCCAATATTTAGCAAAATCCTCATCAACTAGTAACATTGTCCATCCTATTTAACTTAAAAAGACTATAGATCGAATTCACTATACAGCGATTTTGCAAAACCATCAATGCCAGGAAATAAAGTTTCGCTTGTAATGTTCATTAGCTTCAAATCTTTTCTTATTTCATTGTGAAACTTTTTTGGTATCTTAACTTTAAGCAAAACGCATTCTTGATTTAACAGGTCTAGTAAATCATTATACTTTTCTATCTTCTTAATTGTTGGTAATTCTTTTTGAAACCTATTGACTGTTAAGGAAAGATTATATTCAAATGATTGTCGCCCTTCAAAAGGAATTGCAAATAATCCTTGTTGTTTAGACAGCCTTTCATGCAAATTATAAGGCTCTATCAGCATAACTAACGGACTCCGAATTTGTTCATTTAGCACACAATTACAGTATTCTCTTGTTCCAAAGAAACGATCATCTTCTAACCCTCTCCATTTTTCAATCTTAAGTCCTTCATTATGAATCAAATCTTTATTTATACAAAATACCGATGATTCCTGTAATGCTTGCTCTATAGAAAAATGCAGAGCAACATAACATGAGTAAGAGAAATCTAATAATCTTGTTGGAGCTCCGTGATGTTGCATTAATGATACCCATTCTAATGTATTATCCTTTTTTGGTAATTTTTCTATATAATTAAAAGCTTTACGTTTAAACTTTTCAATAATGCTTTTTTCTATCTTTGGTATATCTCTAAAGACAGAATTATTTATGGCTCCTCTTTCTAAAGTAGTTTGCAAACGCCACTTACTATCTGACTGCCCTCTAAAAACCCAATTTTTAAGATGTGTTAACAACGTCCTACAATCTTCCCATGATTTGACCGTATATTCACAAAATATGTTATTATTATGCTTATTCACGATTAACCTCTATTTTTCTTTTCACATTTTTACAACTTACATTTATTGTAACAGATCTATAATAAAGAAAATGAGTGTGTTCTACTTGTCATGTTCTTAAAACCCTTTTTATTCTCAGGATTCAAGCTAAATCTTATATAACTCTTTCCAGAAGACAACTTATTTCTATATCCTTTGTGATAGAAAAAATAATTCAGAACGTTTTTCCGTCTTAGGAAAAATTAAAAGCATTTTTTCAATCACTTGAAGAAATTCTTTTAATTTATATCTTTTATCTCATCTTTTCCATCTGTTTTTTAAATCTTCTTAAATAAGAATCAGCATCTGATACACTTATATTAGCTTGCCAACTCAATTCTTCCATCGATGGGTATCTTTCATTGTCTTTTCCAAATTGTAAAATCGCTACTTCAATCTCTTTTGGAACTGATCTGCTTAGTACACCTTTGAGCATTAAAATCATCTCCCTGCCCATCATTATATCGAATGTGAGTTCTCATTTCAACAGAAGATAAATCATTAGTCCTACTACTATTGTTTTATCCATTTGTTCAACTGCTTCTAAAGACTCAATGTATACAATCAGAAAGCATTCAGCATTAGTTCAACCTGACGCACGGTTTAGAAGAAGTGCGGACATAGTTCTAATAGGATACTGTCTGTTTTTAATATATGCCGATATATAGTATTTTTAGTGTTTATTTTTATGTTAGTTTCCTTAATATTTATCATTTTTTTATAAGTTTTGCACTCGATATCATAATATCAGAAGAAGCTTTATCAAGCTTAGTCTTCCTTATTTTGAACGAACAATTAGCTATTATTATAAAATGTTGTCATTTCCACGTTTTTTCAAAGCTTTTTTCCTGTTCATTATAATAACTAGACAGTCAAAAGTTCTAAGTAACTAAGAAATCAATAATTCGTCCTGTACTTCAGATGTTTCCTGCTTTTCCTGAATTATTTGCGTTAGGGTCAAATGCGGATTTCGGGCAAACCGTTGAAAAATCGTCTGACGTAAATGAGCCATCAGGGTCGCTTCTGAGACGATGTCTTGGGCGGGTGTCCGTAAGAAACGGAACATCTTTCGGTTGCCTCCTTCGCGTAAGGCGACCAGTTGAAGCAAGCCCATTGCGATGCAGCTGCACATCATGAAGCCTTCAATGGCTTTGACCGTTTGAAGAATTCGTTTTTGTGCGTGTGCTTCGGTCACATGATCCAATGGCTCCCCTTCATCCGATTGACGGTAACGGTTCAATCGGGGCATAGAGCGGCTCCAAAAATGATAGGCAAAGGCACCGAGCGACTGTTTGAGCGTACGGAAAGTCGTTTCGGTGGTGAAACGTCGCGCGTAAAGTCGGATGATCGCCTCTGGGTTCAGTGTTCGATCCGTGCTGACCAGAATGGCGCGTCGCCCATCCATCACGACGAGCACAAAGCGCAGTTCCTGATACCATCCCTGACCCCAGAGCAGATCACGGTACAGAAAAGAGACGGTTTCTTCCCGACCGTAAAGGGGCAGGGAAACCGTTCGGAACTGTTTGGTTTGAGTGTCAAAGAGTGTTTTCAATTTGAGTGCGGCTCCTTTCTTTCGTGGGCGTCCCCGGCCCCCTGTTTGGACCGGGTGTTCGTAAGCGACACAAGACGTCTTGGCTTTCGTCACAAGATCCAGGTGCGTGCGCCCTTCCTGATTCCGCTGAGCCAATCGCCGAAGCGCCGGAACGGACAGAAAGTAGCGATCGAGCAGAAACAAGGCACGCCCGAACACACCGGCGGCTGAAAACCCTTGATCAATCATCTGCACCACGTGAGACTCCTGTTCCTCGTCGTTGCTTTCCCATTGGCGAATCGACTGCACGCCATCGTGAAGACGGAGGGAGAGCGGCAGGCAGAAGATTTTGCTGGCATTTCCAATGAGGATGCCGACCGAGCCCCAGAGATGCCCGAAGATGAAGGCGGACTTGGACACATCCTCAGATTCCTGATACAGCTTCTTGACACCGGGCATGTAACGGGCTTCTTTCGCCTGTTTGACGCCGTCACCCACAAGAATCACTGCGTCGCCTTCACGCTTGAGCGGTGCAACATTGAGCACCGCGCGTAGCCACTGTTGACGCAGATCAGCCAGAGACCAGGCGGAAGACCGAAAGAAATGGATCAGGGATTCGTATCCCTTCGAATTCAACGAAAGATCACGAATCACGGAGGTCACGCCGAGACAGTCGGAGCGTATCATCAAGCCAATGATGATCACAACAAACCACTGAAACGTGGCCAAACGATGAAAACAGGAACGGAACAACAGAAGCACAGAATCAATAAATTTTAACATGGCACTAGTCAATCGCGAAGGAACAGGCTAAACTAAAAGCACGATAACCCTTGGCGATTTTTCCTCTCTTTTGTGGTGAATTAGAGGATACCATAAAATCCCATTTAAGGGTTATCCTTTTGTATTATTTACACAGAACTTTTCACTCTCCAGTATAATAAATTCTTGTTTTATTTGACGTTTTGTATATTTAATATTAGATTTTTTTGACTTTGCTGCACGAAAGATAAAAATCCGATACCCCTACTTAAAAAAGGCGAAGATACCGGATCTTTTACTTCTCTATAATAATGATCTACGATCATCTATTTTATTTAGCTACTTGTCCCGAAGTAAAATTAGAAAAAGCCTCTACTTCCCTTTTCGTTGGGAAAGAATCCTGCCCGCCATTTTTGGTCACGGTAATCGCACTGACCTTCGAAGCAAAGGCCATACTTTCCTTTACGGAAAATTGATTCGCCAGACCATAGACAAACGCCCCAATATAGGAATCTCCTGCCCCGGTCGTATCAACCGCTCGAACCTTATAAGCAGGCTGATAGAGGGCCTGTTTCTCTGTCACAACTATAGCACCGGCAGACCCTAAGGTAACCACTACCATTCCTCCTGTTAGAGGGAGAATTTCTTTTCCGGCCTCAGCCCCGTCATCGACCGTTTGAATTTCCCGACCGATCATGAATGCGGCTTCGGTTTCATTCACCACTAAAACATCCGCTTTCTTTAACACATCGGCCTTGATTTTTTTCGCTGGTGCATTGTTTAAGACAATCTTCGAGGCAGAATTTTCACAAGTTGTAATAATGTAGTCTATGATTTCCTGAGGAATTTCTTGCTGTAAAATAATAAAACCCGCTTGATCCATTAGATCTTTAATTTCGTCAATATCGTTTTTCGTGATTAAGGTATTGGCCCCTTTTATTATGGTGCTGTAATAATCGCCGTCTGGCATAACATGCACCAATCCCATACCTGTCGAACCCTGTTTCCTGATCATCGAGACGTTAACCCCTACGGCTTTCAAAGCGCCGACTAAAGCCTCACCAAACCGATCGTCTCCTACCTTGCCCACCATAGTTGTCGGTAATCCGAGCTTGGCACACTGGGCTGCCTGATTTGAGCCCTTCCCGCCGGGCCCTTGAACCATTTCATCGCCAACGTAAGTCTCGCCTTTGTGAGGCATCCGTTGCTGTTTAAGAATAATGTCATAATTTAAACTGCCGATCACCACTATATTTTTTGAACTCATTTTTATACAGCCTCCGTCAACTTTTTGTCCGCTTGGATTCCACCGAGCTTCTTGTTTTCAGCAAATTATCATAGGCTAAACGACTTTGATACAAAGCCAGGATTGAAAAAAGGACATCCAAAATATTTAACTGAACGATCCGTGCGGCGGCATTTTCTCCGGTCAGCGGTGAATTCCGGGCAGAAGAATATAACTTAATCTCTGCAATCTCCGTGATTGGGCTGAGCGCGTGATTGGTAATACAAATGGTCGTGGCTCCTTTCTCCCTGGCGAGTCTTAGAACCTCAAGGACATCTTTTGTCGTGCCAGAATGAGAAATGCCTAGAACCACGTCGCCCCTCTTGACAAGGGAAGCCGACATGAGTTGCATATTGGCATCGCGATGCATCGTCGCTATAATCCCTATCTTAAGCAACTTGTGTTGAAAATCTTCACATAATATCCCAGATCCGCCGCTGCCGACAAGAACAATTTTCTTTTCTGTCGCCTGTTTAAGAGCTCTTGCAGCCTTGCTCAATTCCTGACGATCAATCAGAGAGAGCGTATCCTGTAAAGCCGTGATCGAATGAATAAACACTTTTTCCAGAATCGTCTGTTCATCATCTCCAGGAAGAAAGTCATCCTGTTCCTCATCGATCATCGAGGTTTCGTCATGGCTTAGATAATCGACAATCTTATGCCTTAGTTCGTAGAAACCCTCACATTTCAGTTTCTTGCTGACCTTCGTGATGCTCGCTTCACTGACATTAAGATACTGAGCCAGACGACCAATCGTCATTTGAGATAATTCCTGATATTTATTACTGATGAAACTTACGATTAATTTTTCTTTTTTACCCAAAGACGGAGCAATGCTCCTAGCATATAAAATAATTTCTTTCCCGTTTAATGGAGTCCTTTGATTATCCTTTTGCATAACAGTAATCCTTCCCTTTAAACTGACTAGAGTATAGCATCCCTCACGAAAATTTTCCACCATAAATTTATTTTCATTTTACAAAAAGTAAAATATAATGACATCTTAACGATATATATCAATATTATAAGTTTAATTTTTCATTTTCATTTACTTAGAAATAAAATATCAATATAATCAATGTGAAGTTATCCTTCCCGATAAACGAAATTCCGAAAGAAGCGTGAACGTATGAAATTTGCAGTTAGGCTCAATTCATTTAAAACTCATTTATTTTTTAATTCCAATGAACATCCCCTTTCGACGCTGGATTATATTAAAAGAATGTCAGCTGTGAAGGGCTTGACGCACATCGAACTCAATTATCCAGAACACTTTCAGGGTGTCTCTGCCGAGGAAATCAAGCAGTCTTTAAAAAAAAACCATCTAAAATTAAGTGGAGTCGCTTTAAGATTTAAAAAAAATTACGCCTATGGAGAGTTTACCAACCCGGATGCGGGCATCCGCGAGCAAGCGATTCAGGAAACGATTCAGGCGATTGAAAAATGTCAGGCCCTCGGCGGAGAAATCACCACGATCTGGCTTGCCAACGACGGTTTTGACTATCCTTTTCAACTCGATTACAATCAAGCTTTAGCTCAAGAAGTCGACGTCTTAAAAAGAATTACGAGCCAATTTCCCGACAGAAAGATCAGCCTTGAATATAAGCCCTATCAACCGAGAACCTTTTCCTTAATTGGAGATATTGGTACCACGTTACTCGTGCTGGATGAGGTCGGTTCTCCAAACCTAGGAGTGACATTGGATTTCTGCCACATGTTAATGAAAAAAGAAAATCCGGCCTATTCTTTGGCTTGGGCGGCCCGTAAAAAACGCCTGATGGGTTTTCATTTAAACGATGGCTATAACGATAATGACGATGGACTGATGTTGGGAACCGTTCATCTTTTGCAGACGCTTGAATTCATTTACTATGCCAAATTGTACAACTATACCGGCGTTAATTATTTCGATACCTTTCCTGTCCGAGAAAATCCTGTGCAGGAATGTGAACAGAACATTAAAATGTACAAAACCCTGGAGCAGTTTATTGACACAGTGGGCCTCGAGACCGTGAAACAACTCATTCAGGAGGGAGATGCCCTCAAGGTCCAAAAACTTTTCCTTCAATTAATTCAACCTAATTAATTAAAGATAAAAAAACTATTTCTTCAAAGGGAGAGAGTCAAATGCTTGAAAAAATAGGATTGCCTAAAAATTTACTTTGGGGATATATTGGATTGGCCATTTTTATGATCGGAGACGGAGTAGAACAGGGGTGGATTTCCCCCTACCTCGTTTCCCGGGGAGTGAGTATCGAAGGGGCCTCTCTCTTGCTCACTGTCTATGGGATTACGGTGGCCGTCGCCGCCTGGCTCTCAGGCGTGCTGGTTCAGACGCTCGGGCCCCGCAAGATCATGGTGTCAGGACTCATTGCTTTTATGATCGGAAGTTTTGGATTTATCGGAGGAATTTACTCCCTGAACATGCCGGTGATGCTGCCTTTTTACGCCATCAGAGGCTTTGGGTATCCCTTGTTTGCCTATTCATTTTTAGTGTGGATCAATTATACTTCTCCTCTTGAACGGCGGGGAAGCGCGGTCGGATGGTTCTGGTTTATGTTTTCTGTCGGCTTAAGTGTTATTGGCCCTTTTTACTCATCAATTGCTATTCCCATACTTGGTCATATTAACATTTTATGGACGGGGCTATTGTTTGTCATCATTGGTTCTCTGCTCGCCATTGTTGTTAATAAAGACAAGGTCCCCGAATCAGAAATTACGACTTTTAATTTACGCGAATTAATGAAAGGGATTACAATTTTAAGACGAGGCCGAATTTCCATCGGCTTAGTCGTGAAGACAATTAATGGACTCGCCCAATACGGTCTAGCTGCCTTCATGCCTATTTATCTTGCCAGTTTTGGATACTCAACAACTGAATGGCTCCAGATGTGGTCGGCAATCTTTACTGTAGCTATTTTCGCTAATCTTTTCTTTGGCTGGGCCGGCGATAAAATCGGTTGGCGCAACACAATTCAATGGGTCGGCGGTGTTGCCTATGCCGCTGTGCTCGTCATGGTTTTTTATACTCCTCAAATTGTGGGACATAACTTTTGGGTCATGATGATCATTCTCTGCCTATGTGGTGTGACCATGGCAGGTTACGTTCCCTTATCCGCTCTTTTTCCGCTTCTGGCACCGGATAATAAGGGCGCAGCCATGTCCATCCTGAATCTTGGTGCCGGCCTCAGTACCTTTTTAGCGCCGGCGATTGTTTATCTTTTCTTTAAATCCTTAGGTGCGGGGGGCGTCCTGTTCATTTATGCAGGATTTTATATTTTGAGCGCCATCTTAACGCCATTTTTGAAAACGCCGGAAGAATTGACGTCAAAAGTAGCCAGCGAAAACTGACAGAGTCCCAAAGAATGACTTCATTGAGAAGAAAATAAAAACAATCAGGGAAAGAAGATCAAAATGCCATCTTTGCTCCCTGATTTTTTTTATTGGCAGTCTCTGTTTATTCTTTTTCTAGACATCCTTTTTCTCAGCCGGATCGAACACATTAACAAAAGCGTCCGCACAAAGTCGGAAAACGGCTCCGAATCTTTTGGGCTGTAATTCTGACAATTAGAAATGTGTTTTTTGTTCACATAATTGATTTCCTTCTTCATTGATACTGATTGCCGTAGAATGTTTATGTATGATAGGAAAAATGATTCATAACGTTTGTATTTCAGGAAAAATTAAAAGCATTTTTTCAATGAAATACTTTAAATTTATATCTTTTATCTCATGTTTTCCATCTATTTTTGATATCTTCTCAAATAAGAATCACCACTGGTGCAAATAGACGCACGGTTTAGGAAACCCACATAGCTTATTTCAATCCGTATTTTACGTATCACATTGTTTTTTTAGGCCTATTAAAACAGGCAAATAAGACGTTTACTTTTGATTTTGTATTTTATGTCTGGATAAGTTAGTGACCATTTTTGTGACCACATCTTCTCATGTAATTTCATTTATGAGTTTAAAAGCATTCCTTCAAACAATGAATGAAGAAATGCTTTTCTCTATTATTTTCTCAATCAGTTTTGGTAACATCTCAAATAAGAAATCCGCATCTGCTGCTTATATTGCCTGCCAATTTAATCTACAAAATTGTTGGATTTTACACAATGGAGACCGGAACGTCTGGTTTGATAATAATACAGATCGAGGTAACAATATGGCCAATGTAAAACAGTATTTAATTAGTCATGAATGGAAAAAGATGACATCAAGAACTGAAATTGTGCAGGATTATTGGCTATTGAAACGAATATCTAATATTAATAATTCATTGCATAAGTTCCATGCATGGATATGGATAACATCGATATCTGGTCTCAGCGACGAAGAAATTATAACAATCGCTAAGGAGAAAGAAAAAGAAATAAACGATAAATTCGAAAAGATAAAGGTGGACTGAAGTGATTAAAATTAAGGCGTCTTTAACAAATCATGCAAACTAATATTTTATCTAACTAATAATCCTGTAACAGCAGTTTTAGAAACGCAACTTGAGGAGAAGAATTTGCTCATTTCCGATCAATAAGAAAAAAACTCCCAGGATAGAGAGTTCGGAACAGAGGAATACAGAAACATTCTAGACAACACTCATTACTTTTATACTTTGCTTAAAATTTACGTATAAATGCCGTTATGCTTCGATTCATTAAACCATATATTACCTCTGATCATCCGACTGTTTAATGCCAAATTTCTTTGATATAAGATCCCATAATAAAAAAAACACCTTCTAGCTATAATGATAGCATAAGGGGGGGGTTATAGAGATATAGTTTATAAGCAATGTTTTAATACATGAAGTTCGATGAAATACGTGCACCTTATGACAAAATGAAAATCGTCTCAAAAACAATCGATTATGAGATGAACACCGATTCGATTGTACTCGATATATTGGAGTATAAAAATGGATTTTTTTAATCACGTTAATTATAGTGCTTGTATTGTCGTATATTTATTGTGGAGTGATTAAAATATGTGAATTGTCATTGTTATAATAACAATCTGTTAAATAGCTACAGTGGTGAGTATATATGCTAATTCACTCATTCTTTTGAGCTGCATCTAGAACAGAAAGGAATTTGATAATGACAAAAAAATATTCGTTTAAATGTCTTTGGATTGGGCAATCTTTGGCCAATTGTGGAGATGTATTTTATATTGTCGGATTAATGACAGTCGTATATGCTGTTACCAAATCAGCAATTTTTATGACCGTCATTCCTTTTTTAACTACATTCATAAGATTTATCAGCGGTATTTTTGCTCCCCTAATTCTGAATAAGTTGGGTTTAAAAGGTTCTTTGGTTAGCTCTCAAATTGGTAAGTCCTTCTTTTTACTGTTTATGGCACTTACTTTAACGTTCCATATATTTGGACCGAATTTTCTTATCATGTTTTTTTTCGTAGCTTGTATTAGCTTTCTTGATGGTTGGGCATCACCTGCCAGAAATGCAATGGTTCCAATGCTTATAGATCAGGATAGGTTGGTAAAGGCTAATGGCTTTTTGTCAATATTAGATCAATCCATTAATTTAAGTGGATGGGCGCTGGGAGGCATGTTGGCAGCACTTATAGGTGGGTCAAATATAGTTTGGACTACTTTTTTCCTGTTCGTTATTTCAACCATCTTTATGTTCATGATTAAGATCGATACTTCGATTAATGCTTCCAAAAACAATAATTCATCAGCTAGGAAATTTGAAGTAATGAGAGAAGGATGGCATGCCATTTGGCATAAGCCTGTTTTACGTATCATCAGTATTACTGATATGATCGGGACCCTTGCCTCGGTGGTTTGGATGGCAGCCATTGTATTAGTGTTTGTTCACCAAGCATTACATGTCAATGAATCGTGGTGGGGGTTTATAAATTTCAGCTTTTTTGCTGGGCTTATTATTGGTGGCCTAATCAGTGTTAGACTTTCTAATCATATAAATAAACATTTAAAAATTGTCTCGTTAGTGGGCTTGTTCATGACTGGGATTGCTACAATGCTCTTTGGATGGAATACGTTCCCTTTACTTGCATTGATTTTTTCGGCCGTAGTTGGGATTTTCGACCAGCTAAAAAATGTGACCTTTGAAACGCTCATCCAAACAAATACGAAATCAGATTTATTGGCAAAGGTTTATTCTGCTCAAGATGCGATGTATTCATTGTCTTATGGCATAGCAACTTTGTTTTTTGGATATCTCACCGATAAAATCGGAGTTCAATTTGTTTTCACTTTATCTAGTGCGCTTTTGTTTACTTCGTTTATATATGTTATAGGTTCCAAAAATTATCTTGTTAAACCCGAAAATGTCAGAGTGGATGAGTAATTCAGCACGGAAAGAAAAAAGCGAGGGATGATTTCATCCCTCGCTTTTTTCTAATACATTTAAAAATTTATTGTTGATTGCTTCAACAGGTGTTCCTGGTATAAATAAACTTGAATCAACTGTTATAAAGTCTCTAAGCTTCTCCAGATCTGATACTGGACAATTTGTTACTATAGCCTGTTTTCCATTTCTATTGATTGACCTAATTAGTTTCACTTCATGATCTGGTGGAAATGTTTTAAGTAGAAAATTTTTGAATAGATCTAAACGATTATGCAGCGAGAGATTTGAATATTCTGTTCGCTTATTGCCAACCGAGCATATATGGTATACATAATAATCCATTCTAGGATCCAGCTGCAGTTGATAAAGTAAAGCCCTATTTGCATCCAGTATTACAGCACCATAGTCAAGTGGATCTCTTGATAAGTCATTAATCATAGTATCGAAACTCGATATACCATCGAACTTATTTAAATGTATATCTCCCTTATCCTCTAGTTTCTGTAAAGTTTTAATCCAACTTACCCCAACTTGTGGATGACCTGGTACCAAAACAGCTACATCTCCAAAATTCTGTGCCTTCTCTAATATTCTTTCTGTTATTCGTCTATAGTTTTCCTGATCTCGCGCTCCCTCTTTGTAGAGATCACCTAGATTTTCAGGATCAATGACATTCAAAAAATTTTCCAGCCAATTTTTGTTTATTTTTTCAAAAGGAAAAAATAAAACTTTGGATGATTTACGAATCACATCTATTACCTCTAAGGTGAGTTGTTTCGCTCCCCTTACACCTGTGCCTAAAATATTCACAACGGGTAAGGTATTTATTGAATTCATATTATACGGATGCGCTATCATAAATTCACCTTCTTCTTACTGTGTTTATTTAGCCAGTCATGGGCTCTTTTTAAAAGATATTTCATACGATCTCCAAGAATATCCTGGATTGCCCCTTGGCTGTTAATCATAGTTAGGGAGTATAACCCCTTGCGTAATAAAAAGCTATTTTCTCCATGGACAGAATTATTATCCAAAGAATAGTTCCATTTTTTGCGTAAATTAAGAATTTCAGTGGCAACCAAGATACTATGTGCCACTCCATCTAATGGCCTTTTTGTATTTCTTATCGCAGAAGGTAACCAGTATTGCTTTTGATTTAATTTTTCTGGTTGAACATAATGTCCAAACCTATTTTCATCTAAGTATAGAACATTGTGCGTAAACTCATGAACTAAAGATTCAATAATATCAAGCGTTGTCCAATTATTATTTGGCTGTATCCAAATAGCACCAAGGGTATTGGGACTAGACGA
Source organism: Sporolactobacillus sp. CQH2019 (assembly GCF_028765345.1). Taxonomy (GTDB): domain Bacteria; phylum Bacillota; class Bacilli; order Bacillales; family Sporolactobacillaceae; genus Sporolactobacillus. The sequence continues at coordinate 52,272 of NZ_JARAJZ010000016.1, read as the reverse complement.
TGATCCTGGAATTGAAACTGAATCAGTAATAAAAATAGTTTTTACCACAACACTAAATATTTCATAGTATTCGGGATCGTTATTTTTTAAATAGTTTAATGCTGAGTTTACTTTCAGACAAAATAAATCCATTTTTTGAGCCTTTGGTTGCCCGCATTGATCAAGTTTAAATTTATGGACTAATTGTTCCCACCTCTTTCCTGAAGTGAGAAGTTCCAAGTCTGTCGAAGTTGATGTGACTTGGTTTGCTTCAGAAAGAAAATTTTCAAATCCCTTTTTCAAATCAGGTATAGTTAATTTTTTATCTTTATCTAAATATGGATAAGAAAAAGTATAAATATTTTTCAGAATTTCACTTTTGGTGAGAATGTACATGGCTTATCTCACCCTCCATTAATTTTAACTTTGATAAACAAATATCCAGCATTTCTATCGCTCGTTCATTCAACATCTTTTTTTCAATGCCTATGTTTTTTACAGATTTCAGCGAGACTAAAGTCATAGAAATAAGTTCGTGTGTCTCTGGATGAAGTACATGTTGTACCTCATCTCTAATTATATTTTTTCGAAACATTAGTATTTCTGTGGCAACTATTGCACTATGATATGCTTTATCAAGAGGTCTTCTTTTCCCTCTAATAGCGGACATTGCAAATGTCTCTGAATCAGTTAACCTGTTTTTATTTGAGAAAATACCACATTGCCATTCGTATAGGAAAATCATTGTATGGCATAACTCATGAATCAACAATTCATAGTAATCTATTTTATTCCAATTGTCTGATGGATTCACCCATAACACACCAACTGCATCACTTGTTGTACCGCCTTTTGCCATTTGGGATGGAGCGTAGAACACAGAATCCATAGCAAGATTAAATAACCATTTAAAGGATTCGTATTTTTCTCCCAGTTCAATCATTGCTGAACGAGTTTTTTTTAAAGCGAAGTTTTTTTTATAATTAGATTCAATCTGGCTATTACCTAGATCATAATCCACATCATCTAGGAGACTTTTAGATCCAAATATACTCACGAATGATCGAGTTAATTCGTTACTCTCTACAAAATTAATCTCGTTTGTTTTTGAGTGAGGCACATCAGGTTGAATTTCTCTCAAAAAGTTCTTGTACCCCTTCTTTAATCCTTGATAGTTAATTAAGTCTTGCTCGGTACAGTATGATTTTGATAACACTTGAATTATCTTCAAATTTTGTCTCAATCCAAGTAAGTTTAGCATTAACGTTCCTCCTCGTATAATAAGTTTTGAACTTAATAGTAATTTCTGTTCACGGGTACTGCGTAATATCATCTAGTTGTTCATTGGAATGGTTCCAATCGTTAGGCTTTTTTCTCCTGTAGTCATTTTACTTTTTTATCCTGACGCATAATCGGGTGTAGCGGTTGGCCCAACTTATCGGAAGCAAGATGAAGCAGCTTTTGGTCGTGACCCGAGTCTACTGATCGCGAGGTCGCGTTTATACAGCTGTAATTAGGGGACATCACAAAGTATCCGAGCTTATTCCAAAATTGATAAAGAAAGGAGGTTCTAAAATAAAAAAGTATCATGATAAATTTGAAGTTACCATGATACTTCTCATATTTATTTGCTTTCTGGTTCAGCGGCAAACATACGGAAGATGTTGACGTTTCTCCTGATTGTTTTATTCATTTCTTTTGCTTCGTTAACTTCCTTATCAGTAATCTCATTGGCCACTTCATTTAACAGAGAATCCAGGGAAAGAGTATTTGATTGAGCAGACATTCTTATACCTCCCATAAAATGTATTTTGAAAACACCTTTATTCTAAGATATTTAACACAATATTTCAATACGTGTGACTATTATCATTTAAAAAAATTATTCGACAATATTTTTAAACCCATCCTACATTAACCTATATAAAGATGATTACAACTATCTACGCTTCATCCCATTAGACTTTAATTAATTCAAAAGTTTTGGTAGGACAAGTCTACCTATAGGGCCTCGGTGGAAAAATTTTAGACGTACAAAAAGTCACCAAAATACTTCTCAACAAGCGTTTCGGTCTGTATATAATTTATATTGAAGAACAAATGTTTTCTTTTTCCATTGAATGAGGAACGTACATTCGCATATAATAGGGCCAATGATGCGTGATAAGGAGCAAAAGATGGATGACCAAACAAAAAGTCATTTTTCTTGTGGATATGCAGACTTTTTATGCCTCTTGCGAAAAAGCTGATCTCCCTGAGCTGAAAGATCGGCCGGTTATTGTCGCCGGTGATCCCAAGCAGCGCAGCGGCATTGTATTAGCAGCCTGCCCAATGGCAAAGAGTTACGGCGTCAAAACGGGAGAAGGATTGTGGGAGGCTCGGAAAAAGTGCCCAATGGCTGTCATTCGAATTCCACGCATGCAGCACTACCTTGACATCTCAATAAAAATAACGGGAATCCTCGAAACTTTTACAGAACTCGTCGAACCTTATTCCGTCGATGAGCAATTTATGGATGTCACGGGCAGTCAGCATTTGTTCGGTCGTCCACGCGAAATCGCCCGAAAGATCCAGCTGAAAATCTGGCATGAGATCGGTATCTATGCACGTGTTGGCATCGGTCCGAACAAGGTGATGGCCAAAATGGCCTGCGATAATTTCGCCAAGAAAAATAAATCAGGAATTTTCGAACTGACTCATGAAAATATACAACAATATCTCTGGCCACTCCCGATTAAGTCTCTGTTTAGCGTGGGTACACGGATGGAGAAAAACCTTCTTTTGATGGGAATCCGAACGATTAAAGGCCTGGCAAATTATCCGATAAGTTTATTAGAGAAACGCTGGGGCATAAATGGAACACTCCTATGGATGACCGCACAGGGCATCGACTATTCTCCCGTTACGCCTGGCACGTTTCGTGAACAAAAAGCAATCGGCCATCATATGACGTTGCCATATGACTATAAAGATGAAAAAAGCATCCGCATTGTGTTGCTAGAGCTCAGCGAAGAAGTCGCTTATCGCGCCCGGACAAAGGGTTACCAGGGTGACGTCGTATCCACTGGCATTACCGGCGAATATGATCGCCACACAGGTTTTTACAGGCAGATCAAGCTCACCTCAGCAACAGATTTCGGAATGGACATCTTTCAAGCCGCATGTAAATTATTGACCGAAAATTGGGATCGTGAACCTGTGCGCGGCGTCTCCGTGACTCTTTCTGATCTTCGATCGGTATCTCCTTATCAGCTGGATCTCTTTGGAAAAGTTGAAGAAAAAAAACAACTCAGTGCCGCGGTTGATGCCATTTATGCAAAATATGGAAAACCAGCTCTTTTTCACGGTTCATCTTTACTTCCCGGTGGACAGTGGATAAATCGGGCCAGAAAGATCGGAGGACACTTTAAATGAAAGCGAACAAGCTGACAAAAGGGGCTAATGTGCGTTGGGAGTCATCAAGAATGGTGCTCCCTGAACATGTAGCTGCGTTGAAGCAATATGACGTAGAAAAAAGAAAAATCATTCGTCCGACCTTAGATGAACAGGAAATGGAAGCGATTGAGCAAAGAATACAGGCAGCAATTAAAGATCGGCAACCGGTGCAGCTACGGTATTATAAAAATGGGTTTATCAAGGACAAGGTTGTTTACCCTGCCAAACTGGACGCGATGACAAGACGTTTGATCTGCCATGATGCTTTTGGTCTGAAATGGATGATCAACTTTGCTGATATCCTCGGCGTGACCGGGGGTACGGGAGACCTGGATTAAAGAAAAATTTAGATCAGATGGAAATACAATAAAAAAAGGAGAGAGACAAGTGGCTATCCGGCCACTCGTCTCTCCCCTTCTAACCCTTGTTTTTATCCACTTTCCGCTGACGAATAGGGTGCTTAGAAAGTTCATAGGAAGACCTTCCCTGATGACCATAATTCAGGCCCGCATTCGGCTGACTGTTTTTCGTGCCGTTACCGGCCTTTCACGTTTGTAGGGATAATCCTGTTCACGCGCGTTTCCATTATTCTGCAGAAACAGCGCATCATTCCAGTCCTTTCCCGGCAGTCCGGACGGATGGTCATCAGTCTGAAAGTCGCCGCCGAGATACCAATTATATACGGATTTCACCTTCCTCTCAAAACCTCGCTTATCCTCAAATGGCAGCTTCGTGTTAATGAGAGCATCGGTGATATTGGTCTGACCCTCCGACGTATAGCGCTCCAAATGCTGCGCGCAGCGCTCGCAGGCCTTCTCCAAATCGATTGATTCTGGATGATGATTCTTAGGTAAATCCCGGCCAAAGAAGGCCTCATAATTAAAGCCATTGACCAGCTCGTTCGTGCGAGACAGGTTAGTCTCCACCTTATGGATCGCGGCAATCCATTGCCAATCAATCCCGTGCCGCTTGGCTGTTTCTTGATAAACCGGGAGATTCGCCTTCGGCAAGTGTTTATCAAAGGGAATCAGCGAATGAAAGGTAATGCGTTCGCCATCCGGTGTCGCCATAATTTTTTTGGATAGCCGATCAAAGAAAGCCTGGCCAGCGCGATCATTATCAACGCCGATCTGCACATTAGTCGGATACATTCCGTAGAGCTGGCCAGTGTTTTGGATCATCTTCTCGACCGTCAGTGGTTTGAGCCCGTCCATGGAAACCAGCCGACAATCGTTTAATTCCTTATGCAGCGACCAGTATGAGAGCAGATCAATTGGTGCCTCAAAAACATAGAGACGTTTCGGCGATCCAATCGACAGATTAAAGCCATAGTTCGGCTCAGAATTCGCGCAAATTTGTTTAAAAGTGGTGCGGTGGCCAAAACGGCCATCGTCAAACGCTTGTGTCCCTTGCAGCTCTGCGCCGACCCGCTGACCGGCAAGCCCCCAGACAAAAACGGCATTTTGTCGCACATCCTGTTTCAACATATTTTTCTGGATCAGCGTCTGAACGATTCGCCGATCAATGCCGCGGACGTCGCACAGATAATGTTCGACCGCTTCTGTCGTCTGGTCATGAAGGATCGCATAGCGGAACGGTTGCGGTTCGGCCGCTGCTTTCTTCACATTGACCGCGACATAGCCGTCAGCGAGCAGGTCCTGGACCGCGTGCCGAAAATCCCTCCCCATAAACGTCTGTACAAAATTAATCGCGTTGCCATACTGCCCGGTAGAGTACCATTCGTACGTATTCTTCGATCGGTCAATGACCAGGCTGTCGTGCTCAACGCCCTTATAGTAACGCTGGCTAACTTGGCTTAACGGATAGCCATTTTGCGCACAGAAGTCGACGATGTCGACATTCTGGGCGCGTTGAATCGTTTCCTTATCCAGCAGCGTCATGACATTCACTCCCCTTTTTTAACGCGAAAAGAGACCGGCGCAAGGCCCGTCTCTTTGCTTAATCATTTATTTTTTTACCGGTGCTGTTCCATTTCCCACTGCATTTCTTCATACTTACGCCGGTTCTTCTTACTCTGCAGTTCGTTATCCAGCGCCCGCCGCAAACGGCGCAGATCACGCCGGGAAATACTCCTGGGGGAAGAATAAGAAGATCCCGAAGCGTAGCCGCCGTTCTTCACGCGCTGCTGCCATTCTTCATTCTTCCGGGCGCGTTCCTCTTTACGAATGTTTTTCATTTCGTGGAGCAGAGCATTCCCCAGCTTGCCATACAATTCATGCTGCTTGTTGTCGTAATAATCTTTATAGCGTTCCGTTTCCTTCGGCCCGTCGCCATACAGTGATTTTCGGTAATTCATCTCACTTTTCAGCGCCTCGTCCAGCTGCTTCATCTCTTCTGGATGCTCATGTTCCAGATAGTTTTTCGTGGCCTCATCAATCAGCGGACGAATACTGTTCATCGCGTTGTTATTATATTTCCAGAGCCGCATGTCGCTCGGCAGCTGAGCATAAATCTGATTAAACAGCTGCAGGCTTTCGCGATCATAAGCAAAGTTGAGCGCGACTTTCGACGGCGCCAGGCGCTGATGAATGAGTTCGGAAATCCGTGAAAGCTCCCGGTCGCGATTCAGGAGCGCGTTGGCCACCGTGCTTTTCATTTTGTCGAGCGTCGACTTCTTCCGGGAACCGCGGCGCGCTTCATACATCTCTCCGGTTTCTTTATCTTTAAAAACCTGTTTTGCCCGCGTCGGCTGCGGTTCCACCATCGCCACGTGTACATGGATATTACCCGTGTTGTAATGGATCGACGCCGTCCAAATCGCGGAAACTTCAAGTCCCTCCGCATGCATCATCGCTCGCATCCCCGAACGTATCGACCGCTGAAGCGCGCCTTTATTCAACCAGCCCGTTTGCGGATTATAAAAACCGTTCGCCGCGAGCCAGGCGTTGTCAAAACTGATCACGTCCTGCCACATGCACGATCCATTTTCCTGCGCCGTCTCAAACAGCTTTTTGATCGCCTGCTTTTCTTTAAAATTTAACGCATCTTTTTCTGCGGTAAATATGCCCTCGGATTTTATTGGATTTCCCATGTAGTTGTTATAGCCGTCGTATGAAAGAGCGTTAAACTGTTTGAAATGATCATTACGCACGGCCTCGCTCCGGTCCACATAGTCGACATAATTTTTAAATTTCGCCGACCCGGCCTGGACAAATTTGGAGACAAGGACGATACCCGGACGGGTCACGATTCAGCCGCTTTCTGGGCGGCCTCACGCTGCTTCTTTTTCTCCGCACGCTCCTTCATCCTGATCTGCTGCTCCGTGATGACGTTGGACACGGTATCCGTCGCCTGCTGTAAAATCGACGACTTAAACATCGTCGTTGGAATAAAGGTTTCTTTTCCATTTTTCGGCCTCTGACTCATCAGTTGACTGTTCCAGAGCTCCAATAAAACTCGGACATTCTTATCGACATATCCGCTCCGGATGCGCAGTACATCCAGATCCGTTTTAAACCGCGCATAGACTTTTTCAATCAGCTCGTCCCGAGATGCAACCTGGGCGCGCAGGCGGTCATGCTCCGCAAGCACTTTCTCAATCGTGTCGGACAGGCTCTTGCCGCCAAGGCGCTCCTGCTGCGCCTCAAGATAGGCGAGGCCGTACCTGGATTCCTTTTCTTCTTTCAGTCGAATGTTTTTTCGGATCATTGACTCACCCCGCTGCTTTCAATTAACCCATTCACGTCTTCTTTCATATCTGAAGAAATGTCTTCTAAAATTCTCTGAGCACCATTCAGAATTTCTGTTGTCTGATCGATGAGTTCATCTCTTTCTCTCAGCAAATACTCATGTTCTCCTAAAATTATTTCAATTAATTTTGATTGACTATCGATCATATCCGCGGGCATGCCTTCAGCAAGATAGCGTTCACGCTGAGCCGATAAATAATCAATTCCCCATCCCTTCTCACCAGACTCTTTAAAACTAATTTTCTGAGCGATCATCTCAACAAACCCTCCCTTTCTTCTTTTACTAGGCCGCCCATAACTTCCGTATTTTCACGAATGGCCATGGCACAAATTTTCATTGTCTCTTCCATCCTTTCCAGCAAGTCAGTGATTTCCGGCTGGGTCAAATTCAAGACAATTAGGCGACGCAAATATTCCTGCTGAGACATATGATTATGGCTGGCCCGCATACTCAGCGCAGCTAGTGTTTCTTTTGAAAGACCATGGATTGTAACGCCAGACATGATAACCACCTCCGATTATGGCAAATCCTGGTGCAAAAAATTTGTAAGAGCATAAGGGAAATCTGTAACCATTTCATGGTTAAAACCGCAGTGCGGTTTGATTTCTCGTGGTTACGTTTTTACTAAGGAATGTGCCATTTTTAACGTTTCGGACACACCATATTCTGGTAAATGCACGATTTCCCTTCATTTTGGTGCCCTCCATAATTTTCCTTAAAAACCTGAAAAGAACAAATGTGCCTCGTTGGGTGATTCCGACACACCATATCTTGGAAAAACACGATTTTTGTCGTTTTTGGCACTCCATCTTTTCCCATTTTTTCGCTTATTTGTTCATTTTTTTAAGCTTGTCCTGCAACAAACCGATCTCCTGACGACTGTCCTTGGCACGCGTTTGGCTCTGCTGGATGTCGTTTTGGAGACCGTTAATTTGTGATTCATAGCTTGAAATATTGCTCTCCGTCGTCTGTTTGTCGCTGCCGGTTTGGTAGCTGGCCTGATCCTTTAACGCGCGGATCTGGCTGTTCAGCGCATGGATATTCTGACGATCGGCGGCCTGTTTCCGTCCCTCTTTTGTGATGGATTGCTCACAGTCTCCGATCAGGAGATGATAATAATCTGCTGCATGTTCAGACATGGAACGGCTTTTGAAATGTTTCACTTTGACCGCTTTCGGTTCGGAAACGTAGAGCTTCTGGTTGTCCGAAGTAAGTGATAGCCCAGACGATCCGGTGTCACTGACAAGCACCGAAACATCCGTCCATCCGGCCGGCAGCTGATGGATATAGAGCAGGTAATAGTCGTCCACAATCTTAATAAGCTGTGTCGGGTAGTGCGCCTTGACGTTTGTTTTTTCCGCTACTTTAACTGCGTAACCGGTTGGAATGGCATTCGCGTTGCTGTCGATAATGAGGCCGATCTCCAATAAATTTCTATCCGCATAAAAAGTTCTGCTGGTCATTTGTACCGTGATTTCGCCCGTATTAATTTTTGTTCGGAGTGCAGTGTTTTCGTAGTCTTCAGGCACATGTACGAGCAGACGGCTGAGAAACAAAAAAGCGTATGCCGCGATCAAAACCCCCGCCAGCACACGATAAATATTTTCCTTATGATCAAAAAATTGTTTGAGCTTTCCAAGTAAACGTTTCTCCATTTTGACCTCCTTTCTACTGCGTCAGCTGCACGACGACGCCTTTGAAATGGCTCTTCCAATAACTATTGGACAAGCTAGAAATCGTGACGCCGTGACTGTCATTGCAATTTAAAAATCCGTCGCCGTTGCCCATCCAGATGCCGACATGGCCGTTTGTTTCATAAGTGTCGAAGAAAATCAAATCACCCGCCCGGATCTGGCTAAAAGAGACGCGGTGACCTTCCTTGACGAGTTCATCGGTTGTCCATCCGACGTTCACGCCGGCCTGGGCAAAAGCGTAATGCACAAAGCTAGAGCAGTCAAAACGACCGGCAGCGATATCACTTGGATTCCGGCCGCCGCCGAATACGTAAGTGCTGTGGCCAATGTATTTCTCGCCAGCGGCAATCGCTGCAGCGACCTGCGGACTGCTGGCCAAAATCGGGCTGCCTTGGCCAGCAGTGGGGACCAGGTAACGCTCGACATGCGGCACATAGTCTTGATCTCCATAAGCGTAGGTTCCGTTGCTCCGCATCTTTCCCTGGCTATGAATTCCTGCGAAGGCGATAGCCGTGCTTTTCGAGTAGCCTCCACTTTGTGAGATAGTGTAGTCAATAAAACCGTAGCCAAAGTTATAGGCTTGGATTGCCGTCTCCAGCCGGTTCTGTGAGGCTTTCTGCGCAGCCTGGTAGTCTCTGGCATACTCTTTGACGCCGTTAATAATTGAGTCTGTTGGGTCTTTTGCGCCGTCCTGCATGACGTCGTTGCCGTCGCCCCCGGATTCTTGCATCATGATCGCGAGGATGACGTTGACCTGGTCGGGAATGCCGTTTGCTTTGCAGTATTGCTCAACCAGAGACTTGTAACGCAGGACGTCTGGGGAAACATTCAGCGTACCGTCTGTCGATCCGGTATCGGGGGATGATAGGATGCCAGCCAGCATCACTATCAAGGCGAGAAGAACCAAAATAATGAGCACGCCAGAGACCCCAACGCCACCAAGCAGCCAAAAAAGCCATTTCCGAGTCACGGTCTTTTTAACGGCCGTCACGGCTTGAGAAGCCATACTGCATCCCTCCTACTCATTCAAGCTTGATGCAAAGTAATTGACTTTCAATGCACCGTTTTCTGTCTTCAAATCCACACTGACCGTATCTTTCTCGCTTCCCATCAGCTTGTTATTTGAGTCAAAGGTTTGAACTTTCATTGTTGCTTGAACCGTCTCCACATCGCCATTTTTACTCGGTGTCTGGGTCACGACATTTGAGATTCTACGGAAACGGTAAGACGGCACATGCGTGTTATTCGTCTGCGCGTTCGAAAGGGCTTGATAGAACCCGGCATCTGTAAGGGTCTGGACATCAGCCAAATGCTGATAGGGGTTGTTCCAGTCATACGTGAAATATTGGCTGATAAACTGCGAAACGACCGCCTTTGCGCCGTCTGCATCCATCACTTGGCCAGGACTGGATACAGGCGATCCAGATACCGTAGAATGAGCAGAAGAAGAACGTGAGGAAGACGAATTAGCTTTTAGGCCCTTGTCGTCCGCCGGGCGTTTACCAGCAATCGTCACCTGCTTGTCAGGGGCACTAACGGACGGTTTTGCAGGTGCAAGGCGTTCCCATAGATACAGACTGCCAACCAGCACGAAGCCAGACAAGAGTAAAAAAAAGAGCAACCGGCTGCGCCGGAGCTCCTGTTTTGATTCCGACGCACGATCTGTCGGCTGATGGTTTTTGAACAAAATCAAGCGCCTCCTTTGAAGAGATCCAGTTCATCCTCGGTAACTTCGACGTGAAAAATCAGATTCTGATCACCACTGATCGACAGCAGAACATCGCCCTTTTCAAACTTTGGAATCATCGCGTATTCGTTTTCCGTGATCTGATCCTTAAATAGGCGGCGAACGAGATCCATGGAAGACTCATCCGTTTTGACCAGGAACTTATATTGCGTAAGTCCAAAGATCTCAGCCAATTTATTGGCGGCACGGATGGTTTTCGGATCATTAGCCCCAGCTGCCTTTGGGAACATGCGCTCCAGGCGTTGCGTGGCCAGAACGACTCCAGAAAAAAACTTCCGATCTTCAGACAACAGCGTCGCAAAAAATTCGGCGGTAAACCAGGTCTGAAGGTTCAGCCAGTTATGACACTCATCACCGATAATCAGAAAACGGGTGATGTCCCACCAACTTTTCAAGTGATTTTCATAGGCCTCTTTTTCACGCCGACCGATGCGCATCATGTCGCTCCAGATTTGCGTCAAAGCGTTGTAGATCTGGATATTGAAGATATCTTCATCAAAGGCGCTCAGGTTGCCAATGTCATAGAAAACGATTTGCTCATTCATAAGATCCGGAATGGTGGTCGGACCGTCGAATAGGTCCGAAAAAGAGTTCACCAGTTTTTTAATCAGCTGCACGATGTCGCCAATCCGTGCACGGATTCGGTCTTCTTTTTCAGCGGCGTACCGGTCTTCAATATAAGTAAAGAAATCACTGAGAATAGGATATTGATCCTCTGGCAAGTCCGTGATGTGCGTTTGTCCATTGCCCCAGAGGTCAATGCTTTTATAGAAGTCATAGACGAGCTCGTCAAATTGGTTAAGATCCGTACTGGTCGCTTCCAGGTTTAGAATATGACAGATCATGTGCAGCTTGGAAACATGTTGACGGAATGAGCCGGCTTCGTCAATCGCTAGATTATCCTCACCTGGTTGCGTAATAGTTGGAAACACCTGCATGAGATTAATCCGTCCGCCTGTTCCGTCCAAATTGATTGTTTTCCCGCCTTGATCCTGCGTGACAGCCAGAAACTCTCCCGACTTGTCAAAACCCCGGATATAGTTCCCTTTGGCCGCATTGTCCCGGAGAATGCGCTTAATAAGCGTTGACTTGCCGCCGCCTTTATCGCCTGCAATAAACACGTCATAACTGAGCCGGCGGTTTGTCTTATGAAACATATCCCAATAGACCGTGCCACGCGTCCGCGTCAGTCCGTAAAAACCCGCAGTTGGATCGCGCAGACTGGTCACATTGTGGGCAAAACCGATGCCCATCACTTCAGCTGGTATTTCTACGCCCTCCCGGTGTGTCCGCAAAATCTTTTGTGTCGGGGCATCCAGAAAAAGTGACTGCCATTCCTCCTTCGCTTCCGCGAGAAAGACCTGGCTTTTGTAGCCGTCGGTGTCCAGTTGCTTCACAATCTCACCAATTCTCTTTTGTAGATCCGCCCGGGTGGCCGCATGAAGATAGATCCGTACTTGTACACGTTTGATGACCTCCCCATTTTGCCGGACATCCAGGCCGAGCTGACGGAGCGTCGCCAGTTCTTCGCCAGCGACGTCGGCATACTGCTGATGTGTCGCCTCTTTGACCCGTGCAGCGAGTTCGTCAGTAGAATACTTGATCTGTGCACCATAGTCGATGCTCGTCTCAGTCATCGTGTCGACGGTGACGATCGTGTCCGGCAGACTGGTAATGGTGTTCAGCCAGTAAGCGGAAAACTGAAAGGGGAACCGGTAAATATGAATACAGCCCTCATAGCCATTTCCTTTCCGGATAAAGAGTTCGTCCTTGAAGGATAGCCCGCCTTGCGGTTGCGTGTCATACACGAACTGCAGGTCTTGTTCAATGGACGGCATGATGCTCACTTCCCTTCTTTTTATCCGCATTCTTCAAGGCTGCAGCATCGCTGCACGTGGTCAGTGCATAGGCAATGCACTCAAAGAACGCGCGCCGCCCCAGGGGGACTTTTTCCGAAAGCATCGTCAGAAAATGAGCGAAGGATGTTTCCTGAAAATCTTCCTCGTAGAGAGGAACTCTGGCCATGTACTCCTGACTTTTATTGGACGGCCGAAGAACCGCACAGCGGCAGTTTTCGCCATCATGAAGTTCACGCATTTTGCTGCCAGGCTTCAGGTAGCAGAGCCGTGCACCGTCCGGATCGTAAAAAACACGACCAAGATTCGCATTGCGCACATACTGATTGACCTCTTCGCCCGATGCTGCTTCAAGCGTTTGAACAAGTAGTTCAATTTCAAAATCATCTCGTTCGAAAATACCGGCAATTTGAAACTGCAAAATCTCACCTTCCTAGTTTATTGAGCTTTAAAGAACGAGCCTGCCGCCTGTAGACCGTGCATCCCCCCTTTTTGGTATGTAAAAAAGGGAACGGCCGAAGCCGTTCCCAGATCGTGTGTATGTTATTAAAGAATGTGCTCCGCGGCCGCCGCTCGATTGTTGTTTACGGAAGGATGGGCTTTCGATCGCGGGGGCAACGTGTAGGATGGTGTCGCTTCTCGATCCGGAGTCTCGTTTTTCGTTGAGATCTGTTGACGTAAGGCGTGGACATCCGACGCACAGTCCCCCAGATCCTGATCGAGGAAAGCCTGACGCTTGGTCAGCGATGCCGGAGACGTCGCCAGTGCGGCATCACGTTTGATCAGATATTGTCGGAACTGTTCGGCTTCCCGTTCTCCCGGCTCGCCATGTCCGAGAACAGGCCCCTGCTTCAGCCAGGTATTCAGTGCCTCCCGTCGCAATTGAAAACGGGCATCCGGAGAAAACATAGCATCACCAGCAGCGAGCGCCTGTTTGTCGATCGGGTAATATTCCCGGCCAACAAAATCATTGAACACGATCTTCTGATAGTTCAGACGATACGCTTCGGCAATCCGCTCATCTCCTGGGCGCGGAGGGCCCTTGGGTACACTGCGATGAAGCGCGACCCGCTTAGCCACCGCATCAGCGTGCGTGGCAATGCGGCCGTTCAGGCTGATGAAGCCGTCGATCAGTTTGTCCTGCAGCACCGTCTTCAGCTGTCCTGGAGTTGCTTTGACCGCTTTCAGCCGTCGATCCGCCTGATTTTTCAACCGTTCCATCCGATCGACCAAGCCCTGTTTATAATCGCCCAGTCGCTGCCGCCAGCTTTTGGCCGGTGTTGGTGCCTCACGTTCAGCAAAATATTTGTCCAAGAGACCATGCACTTGTTTCAAATGATTGTCCAGCAGCCGTTCAACATCTTTAGCCGAAAGCGTCTCTGCTTTGGCTTGATCGATTTTTCGTTCCAGTCGGCGTTCCAGATGACGATACACACCCAGGAGATGGCGGTTGGTCAGGTTCGCCACGGCCAGATCTTCCAGGTGCGGGCTGGGCGCAGGGCGCTGATTCGATCGTGTGTTTCCTGCTGGCCAGGTGGCCGTCGGATGCGTTTCCCCCGAATCTGCCTGTTTCGATTTGATCGTTTCCGCCTGTCTTCCCTGTGTTTTTTCTGCGGTAACCTGTTCTGCGTTCGTCCGATCCTCTTGAGGGTTAAGGGTCATATCCACCTGTTCCCGGGCCGCAAGTTCTTGCTCGGCCTTCTCGCTTTTCTCTAGGCGCGGGGGCAGGTAGGCAAAGAAACGATCGGAGAAGGCCTTCCACATGTCCTCATTGGCCAAGGATGGCGATACGCCTCTAAGAACATCCGCACCATAGAGATCTTCAGGCGGCTGGTTATCCTGTAAATTATCAAAATCAGATGCCATATACTCACTCCCTTTGTTTGTTTTGGATCTCAATCTCCCTATCTGATCGTGTCGGAGCCCGAATCGTGACAGCATCTTCGCTGGTCTGCATGGCAACAACTCCTTTTCTTGTACGCTCAATATCTACGGGGCACTGACTAAATCCTCGGTAACCGTCGTCTGATAGGAACCAGCATAGGCGCTTGCCGGCGCAGTCACGCGCAGGGGGGCGTTGATCGTATAACTGCCGGTCCCTTTTCCCGAGGCCGCCGAAGCCACGCTCACCGCGCTACCAGCATCGATCGCCTGATAGCTGCCGAGTGGGCTACCAACCGTCCCATCACTGCCGCTGATCGACGGTGTGCCGACCTGAAGAGTGTTGGCTGGCAATGTATGGCCATGACCGGAAAGCCGGCTCGCCTGCATCGTGACATGCCAGCCAGTGCCGCTGCCCCGGTTATCCTGCACACCGAAGGCACCCGTTGAAAAATTAAGCGTCTGACTCTTCCCGTTGTCAGAAGTTGAAGCAGACAAACTCGTCGATGGGGTTTGATTAATCCAAAGCAGGCTGCCCATATTGCTCACCGTGACGGTCTGGGTTGATACATTGCCCACAGCATCTTTGCTCTGAAACGTGTACGAACCATTCTGTAAAACTTTATAGGATACCGAATTGCTCGTGTGCCAGACACCGTCCGGAGTCTTTACTGCCTGAACGCCGGACTGACTATCGACTGCCTGAGCGGTCAAGGTGACAGGCGAATGGACGGTCGATGTCGGATTGCCGGAGACGGTGAGCGTTGGCGGAGAGGTATCAATTTTAACGGTGACCGTTTCCTGAGTCGTTTGACCTCGGTTATCAATAATCGTAAAAATATAAGTGCCCGCCTGATTGAGTGTCCCGGTGTAACTGGCGGCATTCACCGTCTGACCGTTTGGCAAGGTGATCGACTTGATTGTGAAATCAGATACATCGTTCAGCTGGTAGGCGAGCGGGTTCCAAGTGATGCTGGCATCGCCCGTATTAACAATCGGTAAGTTGCTCCACATGTAGAGGTCCATGGCAAAGTCAGAAGGCACCGTGAACGTTTGGTTAAAGCCAACCGTGCCATGAGCTTTGATATAGGCAAGGGTCATTGTGATTTCTGGCTGAAATTTTCGATTAAGATTAAATTCGCCATTGACGAAGGACAGCGTGTCATACATAAAACCGATTTGTAAATTATTGCTTAAATTAATATTGGAAGAATTAAAGGACACTGCGCCCGAAATCGTTATAGATTTCCCATTGTAACTCGTGTAATTGGGGAAAAGATAGGAAACGTTATCTCGATAATTCTGAACGCCCGTGACGGTTGTTCCAACTTGATTATCCGAAGTGATCGTGACGCTGACCGGCTGGGTCGTCCAATCACTGCTTGACTGGGAAACAATGATGTTGCTTGGCGGGTTAATATTGCTAATCGGAACGGTCAAATTGCGGAAGTTTCCAGCCTTGTCCACTGTTTTAAAGACATAGTAGCCATTGCTCTTGATCTTATATGAAAACGATGTAGCTGTTGTTTTCGTGCCATCGGGCAGCAGCGTGTAGGCCACTCCGGATGAATCGTCGGTTGCTGAGAAATTCAAAGCGTAGGATCCATTCTGCCGTTGCGTGAGCGCAGAACTATTTGTGACGGTCAGGGTGGGCGGTGTCGTGTCCGTTGTGCCATGGGTCGGCGTATACGGATCGTTGGAGTAATCGACGTCAGCTGAAGAATAGTTGATCGTGTTCGAATTGACAGGTACGGCTGACTCTTGGGCATCGTATTCCATCTCATCGATTGCATGCGTCGCAATAAGCAGAGCATAGCCATTTTGTTTGTTGACCACCTGCCATTCGACGGGCACACCGAGAAATTGGCCAAAATTAACAGTCTGGCCAATCGTGAGATTACTGGCCAGGGTTCCGCCTACACTGGCCGTAGGCTTAAGATTAAGCGCTGGGACGACCCCCTCAGATTGACAGGGCACATCGTAGTTGGCGGCATTTTTTTCGTCAGCGATCGTGACGACCGTGTCCCAATTACTAAGCGGAGCGAAGTCCGTACCCGTCCACCAATGATCATCATCTGGAACGCCGCGTAGGGCTGTTGCTTGAGAAGTCAATGTACGGTCCATGCTGTACCCGCGCTTTTGCAGATATTGGTACACGTCCCAAGCGCTCAGCAGGAAGACCTTATCGTTGACAAGGTGTGCTGCATAATTCGCGCCGCCACTCAACAAATTAGGAATTGAAAAAGTCAAAGACGAAGATTGTCCTGTGCCTACATTGGAAGCGTAGGTACTGGAGTTACCGGCGTTATACATGCTGCTATACGCCGGCGTGTAGTTCACCCGATGACGCGTGACAGCGATCGCATTTTGATCGGTCGTTGTAAACTCGTGCAGGAAACCTTCGGAAGAAGCCGTCGAAGGAGCAGCGCCGGTATAAGCAACCTGGCCTGCAGCTGCAGAACTGTTGAGAAATTCACGCAAATTGGATGAGTCCCACCAACTTGATCCGTCGACAGTCGGATTGTATCCTGTTGCACCGCCGACCGTTAAATTAAAATTGCTGTTCGCCGACGCGACCATCGGCCAGGCATCCAGAAAAAAAGAAAAAGCAAGGATGAGTGCAGCGGATAAACGGAGGAACCGGCTCCTCAGTCCTAACAGTGACATATCGCATCATTCTCCTTTTTTCGCTTTCTGGTCTTCTTCTCCATCATTTTTTCTCCGTTTCCAAAGGATAAATACTAAGAGCAAAGCCAAAATGATCACGAGGCTGACAAGGGTAGAAATAATAATGATTGTCAAATGATCATAGGGGGCCGCAACCGAACGTGTTTGCGTCTCGCGTTGATAATTCTCCACTGCTTGGTCAGGTACTGTGAATGAATAACGGTCACGAACCGTCTTTCCGTTCACTTCATGAATGATGTCCAACTGATAATCACCAGGAGAAAATGTTTTAGCTCCCCACGGAATGGAATACCCCACAGAGGAGCAGGGGGCCATATTAAAATCGTTGGCACGGCCGTCAAACAGCTTTTTTCCGGAAGCGTCATAAACTTCCCAGCTGAAATTCACGCCCATTGCAATCGTTGCCGATCTGTTCTGAATCTTAGGTAATACAATCGGCGTGCTCGTCGTGATGGCAACAGACGGTTGATGAAAAGTCACGTCCGCAGCCGGTGCCTGACCGACAATAGCCTCAATGCCAATCACGCGATCCACTTGACTGTGAATGACGATGGATTGATTCTTTGACTTTCCTGTGCTCGTCGTCTGGGAGGTTGGGGAAGAAAAGGAAAGGCCACCCAGTAGGACACCCGTGCTCAGGTGATCTGGAAGTTTAAGCGTATAGGTCACATCAAGCGATTGGCCAGCGGCCAGTGTGACTGACTTGGGCCCATAAAGCAATGGAGCCATCGCCCGACTCGGGTCTGTTAATCGTGAGTAAGGGAGACCCTTCTCTGCGGTGTATTGAATGCCTCCAAAGGTGGAGGTCAGGGCATTATCCCGCGTCATATTCACCGTTGCCGCGCGGTCTGAGGAATTATGCAGGGCAACGGTCAGCGGATAACTGTGCCCGGGCTGCGCCGCAAAACGAAAATACCCGAGCGCACTGGCCACTGAATCGGCCGGCTGCACATCAAAATTAAGTGACGCGGCTTGTGTCGGCAGTACTGGAAGTAAGAAAAAGGCAACCACAGGAATTAACACTAAATAAAAATAAATCTTTTTGAACATCATCAACTCTCCTTTTCATTTTTTGACCCTTATGACCTTCTGAATGGCAGCTTTCACGCAAAAAAGAAAACTGAAATTCAGAAAGACACAAGGGAAGCCCTGTGTCTTTCGAAAACAGCCTTAAGGTGCAGTTGCCAGATCATAGACGATAGACGTTGTGTACGTGCCAGCAAAGGTATTAGCCGGGACATTAACAGTCAGATTCTTTAGTGCTGCTGTATAGCTTCCCATGCCGTTTCCAGCTGTCGCATCCAGCAATGTCACTGCACCGCTATCAATAGCGGCAGCTGCGCCTGTGCTGATCGTTGGGACCGCGCTCGATGTCTGATCAATCTTGTTGACAGACACCACCGGATCAATGCTTGCCGATCCAGTCGGCAGCGATTTTGAACCCGCTGCCACCTTGGGGCAGCTCGCCATGAGATGCCAGCCCGCGCCAGTTCCCGAAGCATCGGTCACGGACACATTGCCGAGTGACACCGCTGCAGACGTGTCGTAACCCGTTAATCCAACCGCCGGTAGCGTGACTGTGCTACCAGAGGGACCGTGCGTGCACCTCCATTAATCGTCACATTCGCGGTCTGGGTGGCCGTTGGGTCAGCCGCATGAGTCACGCCAAGGCCAGAAATAAAAATTAAGGCAGCCACAAAAAGCGCGACTGCCGTTTTCAAAAATTGATGATGAACTTGTACATGAACCATTCAGATTTAAACCCCTTTCCTTGAAATTCACCGACTCACATTCATCGACTTCAGCCTTTTTTCCTCTCACCTCCTTCAGCGGCTCGGCGTCAGTGACGCTGACCTTGGCTTCGATTTTCCGGATAATTTTGAAGACCGTTCTGGCAAACTGTAAACGGCTGAAGCCTCGGATTTTGACGATTCATTCTGGCGTTGCTGAGGTTCTCTTCCTAATTTGTTTTCCAGAGTAGAAATGAAACTTAACGACGTTTCGTGGACCTCTCCGATCAGTTTCTTTTTGTCGTTCAGAGTTTTATTTTTCGTCCAGCTGGCCAGATAGTGCAAGGATTCATTTTTTGTATCAATTCCGAAGTGGCTATGAACGACATAGGCCGTCATCTCCGCTTGAAATTCCTTCTGCCTCATGGTAGTCTTCCCCAGCTTGTCCACCGGATGAAGGGCCGCGTGTGCCAGTTCATGCGTCAGAGTCGTCGCATTCTCAAATGGCGTGTTCCGTGGGTTTAGTTGGATTTTTTTAAGCGTCGGGATAAAGACGCCCTTCGCCGCACCACCGGTATAAGGGCTGCTTTCGTCGATCGACATTCCCAGATTTTTGGCCACCTGACGCAATCCTTTCATCCAACGGTCGAAGTCCTTGATTTCTCCGGTGATATGGCGATTAGGGAAGAGTTCCGGCAATTTCTCAAGTGGACAGGTGGTCTGGGAAATGTCAAAAACCGTTCCGGTCGTGAAACCCCTGTGCGCCTCGATCTGGCGAAGCGCCCCCTCGTTAATCGCTCTGAGCTCTTCTGCAGTCGCCTTCCTAAGCGGCTTCCATTCGCCTGTCTTGGTTCGGAATTTGGCAGGTACCTGAATGGGCACCCAGATCTTTTGACCATGCTCGCCTTTTCGGACGGTATAACTTTTAGACTTCCAAAATGGATAGGAGCCGACCGCCACTGCACCGGGAAACTGCTTTTGAATCAGTGCAGCGTTCGCCGGCGAGTAGCGATAAAACTGACTCATAAACGATAGATATTCTTTCAGCTTCTCCGGATCGACAAAATAGCCGTCAATCGCTTGATCCATTTGGCCAATTAGGCCTTGGATCTCTGCTTTCTTCTCCTCGGGCGTTTTAGGAGAGTAGCGCCTATTCGGCATCGGGAACATCCTCCTCTGCGCCCGCGAACTCCGGAAGCGGAGGCTGCTGCATCCAAAGGACTGGCTGATCAGCTGCGGCGATCGTTACGTCGGTGTCTAGTTGAGCATTCGTTGGCAAAATGATTTCACACCTCTCATAATTGATTGTTGAAACTAAAAAGCACCCGCTTTTTATCGCGAAGTGAGAGCGCCTCCTGTCCCAGATGATCTTTAAACCGTTCCAGGTCCTGCAGACGGGTTTTCAGTTCCTCGATCGTCTTTCCAAAAACGAACAGATAAACGTTGCGCATTCGATGCTTTTTTTCGATGTAGCTCAGCTTCTCTAGCTCAAACTGCTGAATGCGTAGTCGATTCGGATCCGTTGTATGTTCTATCTTGTATTTCCAGTAGTTTTGCTGATCCTGATTGTCTTCCGGAAAGTTGAGATACACCTCTTTAAGCGGCGGCACATATAACTTATTTAGGTTCCACTGACCAGACGTCAGCGTATCGTACTGCATACTGTCCAGCTTATAAAGATCGTACTGCCGGAGCTTTAGGATCTCGATGAACCCGTCAATGAACCCTAATACCTTAGTTATCACATAGCCATCGTCCGTGTACCCGTGGACGGGGTATATCCGGTTGATTTGATCCAGTTCGGCCAGTGCTTTCTTCTCACGACGATTCGTTGGTTGTCGCTCTTTCTCCCGTTTCTCAATCGCGTTAAACGGCATTGCTCTTGCTCCCTTCGGTTGGTTTCACCTTTCCCGGCGGTAAAATAGAGCGGTAGACGCCATGATCGCGGAACAGAACGGTCAACGTTTCTTGAACCATCGTTTTACCCGCTGCGTGTCGGCTCGGCATGAGTAGCACATACACCGTCGTCGGAACCAGTGCCACGTAGATGTATGAAAAACCTGGCAGGACCAAGAATTTTGTCAAGAAAGCCAGACCCCCGCTGGCAAAGACGATCAGCCACTGTGCAATCGACAAGCCATATATACCCGGCTTCACCTGCAAATTGTGCGGCGTTTCAATAAACGTGCGCATGCGGCTCACTGTTTAACCCCCTTCTTCACATTTTTGGAGAGCCAGCCTGGAATGTTTGAAGCATTCATGGTTGTCTGGCTGATGTCATAGACCTCTCCTTGCTGAAAGTCCGTGACCTTCCCAGCTCCATCTTTTACAGGAACCGTCACGGTGATCGGCTGAGCACCTGACTGAATGGCTGCCCCGTGACTGTGCCAAAAGCTGGCGGAACCTACTGCCTGCGCGTTCGGAAACTGTTCTCGAATGCTGGCCTGGTTTGCCTTAGAATAAGCATGTAGCGCCTGCGGAACGGGTGGGGCTGCAATTGGTTGCGGTGAACTCGTAGCCGCAGTCGAGGGGTTCGCGCTCGTTGTTGAAAGAACAGGGTGCGAGGGCTGACTGCTCGACGAAATAGACGGAGTAGGCAAACTTGTCGGTCCAGAAGGCGGACTGTTTGGGCCGCTATCTGCCTGAGTTGGAATGCTGGCTGGGGGAGGCCCCGCAATCGAGTTATAGGTCAGGTCGCGGCTTTTTCGGTAAGCGCTGAAGGGCGCAGAATCTGAGATCCTTTGCGCCATGCCAGCATAGCTATTGGTGAGCTTCCGTCCAGCGGCCTGACCCAGTGTTTCGCGTGTCGTCGGCTGCGGTTCGGTGGCGGCGATTGCCTGTTTCCCTGCAGCGGCACGCTGAGCAACCGAAGCCGGCAGATGAACTTGACCGGTCCCTCTAACGGTGCTGATCGGTTGCGGTGAAAAATGCCCAAAACCGGAAAATGCTCCACTCGAATGAGGACCTGACGATCCGAGGGTCTCCGGACCGCCGCCGGCAGACGCATCGCCTAGAGCAGCAGTGGAGGTCCCGCCTATACTGCCGGAACTGTCGGGAATTGCAGCCCCCCCTTGATCCGAGTTGCCGAAAGCAGGAGTGGATTGGGAAGCTGCAGTCGCCAGCTGATTTCCTGCAACTGCAGCAGAAGGTTTAGTCGCAGCCGCTACGGACGGCCCGGCAGAAGTTCCCCCGGCCCCGGGGGTGCTAAAGCCGAGCCCTTTGGAAGCGGTAGCAATTTTGTCGCCCATTTTCTGAGCGGCCGCCTCGTCAGACAGCGGGGCTTTCATCTCGCCCAGTCCACCCGGCTGTTTGCTGTTGCCAGGCTGGGCATCCGGCTTGACATTTTTCGACTTAGATGGGTCGGCGGCGTTCGTCGCCTTGCTCTTAAATCCATCGAGAGCTCCCTTGCCTGCGCCCAATGCCGCGCCGCCGACGTTGGCTGCGCGGCCAGCCATTTTCTTGCCGACATCCAGTGCCTTTTTCCCAGCGTCGAGGGCACCGCCAGCGGCACGGGAAGCCAGAAAGCCGGCTCCCATGAGGCCCATTGCGCCTTTGATCGCACTGCTCATGCCGGCATTGATGCCAAACAATTCTTCGACGATGTTCGGTCCGTCGATAACCAGAAAACCAGCCGCTACCGTAAAGATCACACGCACCAGATCGCTGATTCCTTTGACACTGGAGATATAGTCCAGAAAAACGAAATAAATCTTCAAGGTCAGCGCCATCAGGTAGAGTACGATAAAAATGTTCCGGATTTTGAGGATCATCTTCTTTGTCCGCTGACCGCTTTCCAGATCGGTGAATGAGCTGCCAATCGCAATCGTTTTGACGAGGGCAAGTTCCATGCTCAGCTGGGCTACTTTGAACATCGTGCTCAACACGACGACCATGGTCATCAGCAGACTGATGATCATAAGAAACGGATGCCAGGAATAACGATAATACGCTTCATCCGCGGTAAACCAATGCGTCTGCATATCTTCGAGTGTCAGTTTCCCGGTGGAATTGCTAAGCTTTTTTGAAAAAATCTTTTTGCCATCATCAGACAGTGGCGAATTGTTGCCAGTATCCACCGCCTCATTAATATCCAGAACAGACACATCGCTGTCGCTTGAAATGTAGTTTTTACTGCTCATTTTACTGGCGTTGAATTTGGCTTTATCCAATAAGTAAAGATCAGTAATGTTGGATTTAATCACCTGTGTCCCGTCGCCCATTTGACTGCTCAAGCTCTTGGCTGAACTTAAACCGCTCT
Source organism: Sporolactobacillus sp. CQH2019 (assembly GCF_028765345.1). Classification (GTDB taxonomy): domain Bacteria; phylum Bacillota; class Bacilli; order Bacillales; family Sporolactobacillaceae; genus Sporolactobacillus. The sequence goes on along the minus strand of NZ_JARAJZ010000016.1, from coordinate 29,293 downwards.
GCCCATAGTTGACCATCTTGTACATCTGCTGCATGCCCCAGGGCATCGCCGCAAAGAAAGTGACGATGACTAGAAAATTGACGATGAGCTTGTTATAATCCGTCCGATGCCGGATAATGATTGTCCAGCCTAAATAAGCAAGAGCCAGCCCTGCCATCGTGAAGAAAAAAGGCAGATAGGGCTTAATGAAGGCATTAAAACCTGAAGAATCATAAAATGCCATGAGTTTATAGGCCTGTGTGACCCCATTACTCAGGCTATTATCAACGGCGGAGAGCCCTTTAATGATTGACCAACCGATCCAACGAAGCAGATCTGTTCCCGGCGAGTTCAGGCTCAGGTAGTCAAGAATGCTCTTCAGCTTGGCTATAATTTGGCTGTCACTGAGCCCCATGATCAAGCCTCCTTTCTTTCTGAAAGCAGTGCAAGAATCTGCCGGATGCCGTCCTTCTGGCTTAGTGCCACATTGCCTTCATAGCCAAAAAACTGCTGAATCGCTTCAACGGTATCCAGCTGATTAAAGGTAGCCGCACGGTCCGGATCGAGCCGGGCAAAGGACTGCCTGAGCAGCTCCAGCTGATCGCCTGTTAGTACGGTTAAAATACCGGTTTCCGTTTCCGGAATGCCTTCAATGTGCTTGTCCTCCAAAGGATCACCTTCTTTCTTTTCCGGATGTTGAAAGTCAATGACCAGTTTATTAAGATCAATGTCCTTATGCGATCCCCACAGGTTCATGTCCTCAAATGTACTCGGGTGATTGAAACGATGCATCAAATATTCATACCGATGGAGCATTTGCGTACCCTCAGCAACATTCGCGAAAATCGGATACGGCTTGATACGCCGGCCCTTCAGGTCGCGGCGATGCTTCGTACGCAAAAGCACCCACTCGCCATCTTGAAGCGAAGAAAGCTCGTCCGGCATTAAAAGAAGACGCTGAGCCTCGCGCTCAGAAAAGACTTTGTCGATCGCCAGCGGATCACCCTGCCGATCCGGCGCAATAGCCGTCTGATTACCGAGCAGTTTGGAAAATTCCTCCGCATCTTCCGGACCGTCCGACATGATGTAGTAACGATTGCCGCAAGCCCCAATAATCGCCGCGGCAAGTTCCTTGCCATATTTGTCCTCCAATTGTGCCCGGCTCTGAATGATTAAATGATAGAGAATGTTTCGGCTCAGACCGACATTCATCGCTCGCGATAAGCCTTCGATCGCTGGGATGTTAGCGGCTTCTTCCAGCACATAATGGACACGTCGGGGTAGCCGGCTTTCCTTCGACAGCGTCGCCTTTTCGCTCAGCACAGCATTGGCCTGGCTGAGAAAAGTCGAAATCAGGCTGTAGTTGGAGTCGTCCCAGTCCGGATAGACAATGAAGAGGGCGACAGGCTTCTCCCCATACGCCATGTCCTCAAAATTCATATCGTTCTGCGCGGTCATGCGTGCAATCGTGTCGTAAGCGTAATTCTTCAGCTTGGCCATCGTCCCGGTAAAGATCCCGGACCGCGTGACCCCTTGTGAGAACTGCACCGTGCCGTACTGCAGCTTAGCCGGATCATTCACGGGTAGGTTGGCAAAAAACGAATCCAGATCTGTCATTCCATTTTCATCCGGATCGCTTCCCAGTTCATTGAGCATGACTGTGACTGTGTACATCGTGATGCACTCCGGATGACCAATCTTCTTACAGATTCCGCAGACAGCCAGGATCAGGGCGTTCGTCAGCGAGATGCTGGACTCTTCCCACATGGGATCTTTGGCGTTTGGGTTATGGAACAGCGAATAGGATAGTGTGTTGCACAGCATCTGGGCCTTCGCGTAATCACCTTTCAAATAAGCCCTTTTGACCAGTTCCAGCGGGTTGTAAGCAATTCCCTGATACGGCAGGAGCAAGTTGAATACCTTCACGTCGTAGCCATGCGCGATGAACTCGGCCCGGGTATTTTTCAAAATATCACCCTTGATGTCAGTAATGAACGCCGAATCTTTTTCCTCCGCGCGCATCACGGCATCCAGGAAGGGATACGTGAACGTTTCTGTCTTGCCGGATTGTGTCGAGGAATCCACAACGGAGTGCGTGTTCATCGTTTCAATGTACAGCGTGTGCTGGTGGTGCAACACGGGATATCCCGATTGTCCCTTGTATTCCTCATCATTGTCCGGAATGGCTTTGTACTGTTCCTGAACCTCTTTCAGCGTGGTCCAGCGCCGCGTGCCCTCCGTACCCAGGTTGATGTCTCTGTAGGCGATCCGCATCTTATACAGTCGGATCGGCAAAAAGATGGCCAGAATAATTGCCACGACAACATAAACCAAGAATAGTGAAGGAACAGGCGTTACGAGCCAGGACATGCATCCCGTAAAGAAAGAGGGACGCTGCGCGACTTGGCTAGCTGCAGTCGTCAGGGTTGTGTGAAGGTATCCTGGCAAACGAATGACCATATTCAGCACGAAATTCACGGCCAGTGTGGCAAGAATGACTACCCCGATGGCATAGGCCGTTAAGAACCACGGCGTCGCCAGAATCCTCTTCCACTGTTTGTAACGCTTGTTCATTGCCTCTGCCCCCGATTGACCGGATCAGCGGCTCGACGAAGTTGGCGAAATAGCCGGATGATCTCAATGCTTAGCGCCCCGGCTCCCAGAACATAAACTGGCCAGGATGTCAGGTGCGGATGAAACAGCCAGGACAGCGTCGAGCCCGAAAACAAGTTGGGCAGCTTTATCTGGAACAGATGTCCACGATGTGCCTGCGCGAGCAATGTATGAAGCATGTCAGGCAGCTGGCCAGTCAGCGTTAATCCGATATTCGCAACCACATAAGCCAAAAACAGAACAGCCGCAAGCCAGAACGGCCACACGTAAGGACGCAGCATAAAGGCAGGCCAGTTGGCTCGGTTTTCATTTTTCTGCATGAACCCATTCCTCCCTTCAGTGCATCCCGAACTGACTCAGGACCTGATTTTTTAAGTGGACGATAGTCTCCATCGCTTGATGAGCCTGATCTGGATGTTGCCAGTACCACAGTCCGCTTAAAAAGAAAGCGACGAGCACCAGCCCGCCGATCCAAGTTCTCCCATGCCCGCTGCGCACCTTCGCCGTTCGGGCTTCCTTCAGCTCACGGGCCAGCCGTTCCTCGTGCCGGGCATCTTCCTCCACCTGTTTTCTCACCCGTTCTCGGTCCGCTGCCAGCTCTTCGTAGAGCTTTGCTTTTTGTTTTGCTTGCTCAAGTTGCACGTCCAGTGCTTTGATCCGTCGTTCCTCTCGTCGAAGCTGCGCCGCCTGATGGTGTTGAACCATGATTTTCATTCCGGTTGCCGTGGATTTAGCGACTTGCTTGACCGCTTGCTTCACGACAGGCCCATACTTCTGCCAGATTGTACGGCAAGTCTTGAGCCTACCGACCAAGCGTTCGAATGCGCGTCGACCCTTGGCAGGAACGTGGACGGGTTCTCCACGTTCCTGATTCGGCTCCTGGCTGACCGCTGCTGCCGGCTCTTGTTTCTCGTTTCTATTCACGTCACTAGCTGTATGGGTTGTCCTTTCGTTTGGAGCCTTTGGACGATGCCGATCCTTTGGCAGTCGCACACGAGAGGCATGCGTACGCACTTCCCTCCGACGATCATCACCCTTGGGCTTTCGCCAGAATGCTAGTCGAGAGAAAAACCGGCCACTTGGCACACACGGTGGAACATCGGCCGGTTCAGGCTCCTCTGGTGCTCGCATCGCTTCAGCTACTCGCTGGAGCAACCGGTCTTTGTCCGCTTCCGGCTCATCGACGAACACAGTCGTCAGCGCCTCCTGTACAAGAAACAGCAAGTTTGTTGGCTGTCCAACTCCGATCAGATGACGGTCTTTAAAAAGTAGGCGATTCCCATCATAGATCACATAAACGACTGCCTCGCTAGATCCGGCAGCCTGCGCCTCCTCCTCCAGTTCCTTTAAAATTTCACTGGCACGGCGAATGGATAGCGGTTGATTTTTCTTCACTCGTTTTCGTAGACGCCGGCTGGCTTCAAAATAGACAGTTAACAAACAGCCCACCCTCTTTTAAAATTTCAGGTTGCCTTGCAGCCACTGCGAAATCGACAGAGAGCTAATGCAGACGGCCAGCCCGATGGCTACGTTGACCATGCCGTCTTTGGCTTCCTGAATTTTCTGTGGATTTTTCTGCATATAAGCAATGCCGTAGATCGACAACTTCAGTGCGGCATAGGCCCCGCTGATTGTGGTAACGAAATTTAAACAGGCAATGATAATATTGACGACCCCTGATGGCATATTAGTCCCGACCCTTCTTCTGTTTTTCGATGAATAAATTCAGCGCCGCATCCAGCGTCGGCACGCCTTCCTCAATGACCCTCCGGTGCTGAGTGTCCAGCCAGTCCTCGTAATCTTGGCCTTGTGCCGCCAGGATTTTGACGGCCATTTCCTTCCGCTTGCGCCTTTCCGCGCGTTCCGTTTTCTCTGACATCCGCAGCCCCCTTTCGTTGTTTTCACAGCCTAATTCAGCTGCAGCTCGACGCCCTTCTCATGGGGCACGAGCCGCTGGATATGAAAAACGCGGAGCGAATTGATCACTCCGCAGTAAAAAACGACCGACAAGCGCCCCATCTTCTCACTTGTCGGCAAATGTTTGACCAGAACTGGCAGTCTGTCTGGCTGCCAAAGAAAACGCTTGTCCCGGTCAATTTGTTGATATTCCTCGTAATCCACGTTGATCGTCAAAACAGACCTCCCCATTCCTTTTTTCCTCCTGACTGATCAGCCCTGCCAGATCGTGTTAAACCAGTTCCACATCGATGTCAGCTCAGTCGGTAGATGCCCAGTCACCGATGTATAAACAATGAGAGTCGCTGCCAGTCCAACGACAACGACTGCGACTTCCATAATCCAGGTCCGCACGTATTTCACCTCCTCTAAAGAAGATTTTTAAAAATATATAAAAAGCCCTGAGATCCAAAGGATCAGGGTCTTTTAAGCAAATATTTGAATGTTTGGGACTCGAATGGTTCAATCAGTTCCATACCGAACGATGCCCCTCAAGAACCGTCCCCCCGGACTAGAGAAACGGCTGATCCCGAAATGGTTTGCGGAGGCAGTTGAATATTGAGCAGAGTCAGCCGTTCCGGTACTTTGACCTGATAGTTGATCACGCTGCCATAAGGCTGTGCCCCGTTGCCGCTCTTGCTTTCCAACCGATAGCGTCCCCCGTACTTTTGTTGGTCATAGGCGTTGATTTCCGTCATCGCGCTGCCAGTCAGCCCTCCGTTGCGCTGAATCTGATAGTCGACATACTGCCGGAAATCATACGCCTGACTGCGCTGTGCCCAATATGCTGCAGACGTACCAAGAGCGGCGATCAGAATCGCAAAAATAATCAGCGTCGCGATATTCAGTACCCAAGTTCGCATAGCTTACCTCCCCTCCTTAACCGTGAAAGGTCATGATTTTGCCAAAATTCGATAGGTAACTGATCAGCGAACCGGAAAAAGGGATCAGCATGCCGAGGAAAATCGCGAAAGCCAGGTAATTAAAGCGAGCAATTCTCATCTCGCGAATTTTTTTCCGATTTCTGAACAGCTCGTCGCTGGCCATCTTAGCCAAATTACGCAGCACATCTGGATCTTTGGTATTCTGCTGAAACTCAAACAGAGCCGTGCAAAGTGTGCGCGCTTGATCACTCCCCGCACCGGCACGTTCGCCAAATTCCCAAAACACTTTAATGTCATCCGGCTGCTCAATCATGCGACCAATGAGACGATGTACATCGTCCGCGATCGGGATCTCTGGATTCTGCTTAAGCGCCTGTTCCAATGCGTCAGTGAAGGAGGTCTGTTCCGCGATCGGCACGAGAACCCGGAAATACAGGGCAAAATTGACGCGCCGCTTGATAATCGACAGCTGGGCAAGTTGCCGAATGTTGACGTAGTGAAACTTCCAAATCAGAAAAGCAACACCCAGCGCAATGACAGCCGGAAGCACCGATCGCACAATCAGGGCAAAAAGGACGGCCAGCAGAAAAAGTAAAAGCGGCACAAGCAATCGTCGGCCCCTTTCCCGTTGTCGTCCCTTTTCCGTTGCATAAACGGTTTTTAGCAATTCTTCATAATCCGGCTCCGACAGTTTCCCGGACAGCCAGTTTAAGACTTTCAATAGTTGATCTCCTCCACCTCGTCATCGACATAGTTTTTGAAGAAAATACGATAAATGATGCCAATGTACACGAAGTACAGTGTGTTGCAAAACCAGCCGGTCGGCTGGTGGCTGTACAAGTTGATCCAGTTTTCCAGCGTAAATACATGGCTGAGAACGAAGAAAGCAAAGAACGTCATGAACAGCATGATCAAGAGCTCGCTCTTCGGCCCCTTCTTGTCCTCGATAAAGGTTTCACGCTCTATGAGGACCTCGTTGTGCTGCCGAGTGATCTGATCGAGCACGTTCGTATTTATTCGGCCAAAGGCAAAAATCGTCGCAATTTGTTCCAGGTAGTGAACAAAGGAAATGTCCTTTTTGTACTGCCTTTTGAGCGATTCAATGGCCGTGATGCCCTCTTTTTCGCTAGCTGACCGCAGCCTCCCAGTGAGCGTCGTTAGCTGCCCGCCCAGCTCCCCAAGCGTGATGCTCGCAATTTCATTGAGACAACTGACGAAGGACCGAGCCGGGTTTTTAATCATCTGCGTGAATGTATTCGTGAAGCGGTCTCGCTCCCGATAGGATTGCATCTCATAGACGCGGTGTGCTTCAGCCGGAAGCACCCACAGATAAGTGCCCAGTACGCCCATCAGTCCATAAATGGCAGACATCCACCAATAGCGATAGAGAATATATGACATGATATAGAGCGCGAGAAAGGCAATAACAAACCGGGCCAAGAGTTCACGGGCCTGAATCTTATGTCCATACTTCTCGCGCCAGACGTTGATTTCCTCAAGCGTCCAGGTTCGCCGTTTAAACGTTGCCAAACACCTCCTTCAGTTCGTCCGTATCCACTTCATCCACATCCTCATAACGCTCTAGGAGCTGGCCGCTAAGAGGAAAAAACGAATCGATAAACTGGCCGTTCCGACGTTTACGACGAAAAATCGGACGGGCCGTGCAATCCGGATAAAACTCAATGACCTCGGACAGCCAGCGGAGCGTCTGCCCGTTCTCCTTCTTTTTCTTCAGGTAGCCGCCGATTGGAAAGGCGGAATAGATATTCTTCAGCATCCTTTCTTCATTCACGCTGTGATACTTCGTGATCATGCTGAGCAGGCGATCGGGAATCATCGGCGCGCTGAGGGTGTGCAGCGTTGTAAAGACGTGCGTGCCCCCAATCGCACCTTCCACTAGTGTGCCGGTTTCCCGGCCGCGGATCTCGGATGGCATGACCCATACGGCATCGTTTCGAAAAGCGTCCTCAATACTTTCTTCATAATTCGCGCCCGGACCGACCAACCACTCATAAATGTTCAAGTCCGGAAACAACATCTTAGCATGGGTTTCGTCCTCATCTTCCAGCAGGATGATCTTTTCTTCCGGATTGGCCTTGGATAAAACCAGTTTTTGAAAAGAGGTCTTGCCGGTCCCCATGTCGCCAGCCAGAAGCATATTATTGTGAGCCCATAAATTTGAAGCAAAAAATCTGAAGATGCTAGGCGGGCAAAAATCTTGGATCGTCGCCTCCGTCATCACCAGCCCCGGACGCGACAAGCGAATGGAAAAAGTCGGGCCGCTGACCGTCATGGACTGATTCCGGGCTGACAGACGCTGATTGCCGATTTGTCCGGACAGACGCGGTTCTTTTTTGCTGAAATCCTTCTTAACCCGGGAAGCCGAGCGCTGAAGTAGGCGATTAATATAGTCATCATTCACCCGGGGATCTTTAATGTAATAAAAGCCGTTATTGGTTTTTCGAAACAACCGGGAACCGTTATAGCCAACATCCGTGTTCTTCGGATCCTGTTGCAGTTCTTCAAGAATGCCCAGCCCGACAATTTCCTGCACAGCGTAATTCGCCTGTGCTTCCGTTTTGACGAGTTCTGGAAATTGCGTCATGATAACTGAACCCAGATCAGCTCGTGATTTTGCATCACCATCGTAGCATTCGTTCATCAGCTTGGCGTGAGTAATCAGCAGCTGATCTTTTATAATTTTTAGTGTGCTGGGCAACAGTTTGCCTTGTGAATCCTTAACGCCTTCCATTGAAATCTCCTTTCGTTTTAGTTAGACGCGGTGACGTTAGCCACATACGTGGTATGGTAATCATTACCCTTGCCGTCGTGAATCTTAATTTTGATTGCCTTCACCGCGCCCGTCTGGCTGTCATTTAGAAAACCAAAAGTATACTGCACCCCCGTCAGATGAATCTCCATGTTTTTCTGAAACAGTTGTTCAAAGTCTTGTTTAAACGCCTCCTCGTTTAGCCGCAAAACGCCCGGATCGGCCCTCGACCGCTCGTTCGCATCGACGATCACTGCGGTTTTTGCGGATTCGGTCATGTCCATGATGACTTCTTTGTGCTTGTCATCGAAAGACAGCCAGGTATTGAGCACAACCATCAGTGCGCTCCAAATAATGAACATGAGAAAAAAACGCGTGTAGACATTCACGTGTTCTCCTCGCCTCCCTTCGTGTTTCTGAAAACAAAAAAAGGGCCATTCAAATGAACTGACTTTTGAATGGCCCTGCAGGGCTTGTCCGCTGTTGTTGCATGGAAATAAAATTCTTTACTTGCAAACCTTGTTTACTCTCACAAGCGATTTACTCAAATATCAACGACGGTGTTGAGCATTTTATTAATATCTGTATTTAATTCCTTCAATTGTTGGATCGTGGTCTTTGCATTCTTGAACTTATGTTTTTTTACCTGTTCATTGAGATCGGCTTGTAGTTGTTCTTCGTCGGCTTGAAGCGTGTGTAGATCGTGTAAAACGTTTTGAAGGGACAGATGTTTTTTCATAACAGATCTCCTCGTATCAGTTAATCGTTCTCGATCCACTGCTCGTCGCTTTTTGTCCATCCAGGCGGCAGCCCATTCGGGAACGGATTGTCCGTGTTCACCGGTTCCATGAGGAGCTCGTCTTTATTGATCGTCGAACTGCCCATCCAGGCGTACATATAGGCGACAAGCTGCAGCTGATCCTGAATCTTCAGCGTCACTTTATTTACGCCGAGCGGATTCGTTGAATAATCCACGTTATAGGTCGCTGGAATAGTCTGCGACTTGTCTGGCCAAATCGGCGTGTAGAACTCATTGTGACCATTGTATAGTTTTTTCTTGATGCGCGAATCTTTAGCGGCAGCCTGCTCGTCAGTGAACAAATGTCCTGTGTCATCTTCGACGTTCATATGAGGAAAGACGAAGGACTCGTCACGCCAATAGTTGCTGCCGTTGACAAACGCGATCCGTGTGGCCGTCATGGGCACATTGACGTCTCCATTTTTGACGGGATAATCCAAGTACGATTTATCTTGCAGCACGGAGGGAGCCTGGAAAGTAAAATCATCTTCACTCACCGGCGTTGCATAGTTGTAATTCACTCCCAGTTCATTTTGATAATCAAGACGAACGGTTGACGCAACGCCATATCCCGTTTTTGTCTTCGGCAGCGGTGTCGCGCTGTAGTTAAAGGTCTCATATATCTGTGTCATCGACTGCTTCGGTGCAATTTCCGTCATCACGACCCGTTTCGCTTGGTCCAAATCGTTCACGCTATTTTTCAAGTTAAGTGTCACAGTGTCTTCCGAACTCGTATAACCGTCCGTCGTTAGCTGTGCGGCAGCCGTTGTGTCGTCCTCAATCTTAACGTCATTGGCATTATAGTTTTCAAACTTGACCGTATAAGGCTTGTGCGTATTCTTCACAAGTCCGCTTCTGGATGAAATCTTAAAGGTGAGATCTTCCGGCAGCGAGGCTGCGGTATAAGTCTGTGTGGCAATCCGTTTTGAACCTTGATAGAGCGAAACGGCAATTGGGCTCTTGGACATGTCAGCCAGTGAAGAACTGTAGTTAAAGATTTTATTCAGCTGAACGCTGACCGGCAGCCCATCGGCAACTGGAGCTGTGTAGATCTTCAGATCTTTAAGGCCCGTCTTGATGAGTGGAATATCGTAATAATAATTGATCGTGATGTTATTCCGACTGATCGTACCTGACTGAGAATCTCCAGATTCTTTGACATAACGGTAGGTATATTCACCGTTTTTCGTTTTAAAATTTGTCGGTGGGGCCTCCGAATAATGATCGCCTTGATGCACACTGTAAGATTCCGAAGACGCTATCGGCTTGCCGGTTCGGTTATCCAGATAGTTGACCGTCACTTCTCGTCTCAGCTTATACCCAAAAGTGTGGTCGATACTGTTGCTTGGAACCTTTCCCTTCCACGGTGCGGTGCTGTCCGCGTCATAAGAATCGCCGCCTGACGTGATCGTCTTCGGCGGCGTGTAACTGAAAGAGGAACCGATTGTTAGGGTATTGGTGTCGTCACTCTTTACCTTATTTCCTGTGTAATCGTCCACATAGTGGCGTGTAACCTTTTCGGTTCGTGTCCAAAAATGGACAGTAAACCCTGCTTTTGTTGTAGGGTCGTCCACAATAAACGGACTGGCTAAAATTGTTTGATAGCTTTGGTTATATGGAATATATAAAATAGATGCAATTGTTGCTTCCCAAGCATTCACATTACCCGTCTTATAATCAGAATTATACGATAACGGAGCGGTAAAATAAAAAGACTGTCCGCCCTTTACTTTAATTGAACCACCCTTTTGTACTTTTCCTCCGATGACATGAATGGTTATACCGCTGGGAATGTTCAAACTAGCATAGCTAGCATTGGATCCACTTACCTTTATTGTTCCCGACTTTTGTACAGTTCCGGATATGTTGGATGAAACATATCCGGTATTAAAAGAAATATTATATCTCGGTGCATCTTGTTGTTCTGCATGTTTAATCAGACTGGCTACGAAAGAATCGCTATTTGAAGCTGATTGTGGCACGGTTGTCTGTCCATTTTTCCAATTATTTAAGGCCACCCATGTTTTTACATAATCCGTTTTTGATCCATTGCCTTTATAACCTCCCCCTCCGTATCCGTAATAAAGAAGCGAAGTTATATGAAAATCATAAACGTCTGTTCCATTGTTATAACCTGTTCCATTTGAAGTGGGAGGCAAATTACTTTCTGCATAGCAATAAACAAGATTGCTACCATTTAATAAATATGCAGTCGTATGGTAATATCCTGCAGCATCCACCCACGTATAATCCCCAGCGGCATGAATTGTCGCCGCCTCAGCCTGTTTAGCAGGATTGAGTATGGGAAAAAGAGAAGATAGAATTAGCAGGGATAAAATAAATAATCCCTTTATTTTTTTTCCCAAATTTTTGCGCCTCCATTTGAAACCTTGATTGAAAGATATGGTCAACCTTGATGCTTCGTAACTCAAAAACCCGTTTCATTTCGAAACGGGTTTTTTTTTAAGCTCCAAAAAACATACAGACCAGAATCACTACATAAAAAACCTCAGCTGATCCTTCCCTATATATAAAAATTTATGATTTAAAATGACTAAAATCCCTCCGTCATTTCGGCAGTTTTCAAAAAGAAAAAGGCCCCTGTCTACTTGAGAATATAACTGAGGGAAACAGTTCCTTTACCGGCAATTCCTGACAAGCGGAACTGACCGATTATAACGACGAGATCAATTCATTTCACACCGTCATCGAAACTCTCTGTTAGGTCGTGACCTTAATCCGAACTGATCGAGTAGTCTAAGGTTAAACAAGCCGTTGCAAAAGCAACTAAACAGGGATATTTATTTACCGCCTCCATGTACTTATTTGCCAACGCCAGTAACAGTGTAATGAACGCCCCCGCTGTTAGTTCCGCTATATATCTGGCTTGTATGTCCGGAATTAATTTGATTAATTACACCTGTTAAATCAGTCGAAGTAACACTTGTTGACTGACTGCCACTTGAACGATGACTAGTGGATCCAGTGGACGATGAACCCCTATAAGCCGTACCTGACGATCTTGAAGTTGAAGTTACGCTATTGTGACTTGAATATCCACTACTCTTCACCGGCGAACTTGGTTGAGCTGGAGCAGAATACGATGCTTGACTCGATCCACTAGAAGAAGAGGAAGAACTTGTTGAACTGCCCTGAGTTACCTTATCCTGCTCAGAAATAGACGATGACGGTTTATTTGCACTAGCAGGAGTAGAAGAAGTAACAGATTGTTTAGCAGCAGTCGGATGATTTGTTACGGTTACAACGGCAGTTTTTGCTTTTTTAGGGGTCGTTTTTTCTTGGCTACTACTTTTGTCAACTTTTTTTGTCGCTTGAGCCTTGCTTTGTTTTGCAGCGGTCGTTTTCGCCAAATGCGAAGGCTGAGAAGCAGCATATACTAGCGCGCCACCACCCCCACCGATAATCAGCACAACGGCAGCTACCACAGATAGAAAGACAGGACGATGTTTCAACCGTTTGACTAGAGCCAACATTTTGGTCTTCAACGCATTGTCCTTCACCGAAAAGTGTTTGCCTTTCATTTGTCCCACCACCCTTTTATTTCATATTTGTATGTTATGTGTCGGTCACTGGGATGTCTGATATAGTTCGATGGTTTTATTATACCATAATTTACCTGATACCAAATTCAGTGCCGATAATAATAATCGCCACAATCAGATAACGAATAGACTTGTGGCGTATGTACGGATTTTTAGCAGTGGTTTATTCCGTGAACTCTATCTCAGCACAGTATCTGACAAGCGCCGGAAGTCAGCAGAAACACAGATGCATATCAGATCTGAGAATGCGCAGCCATACCTGCTGTCCCGATTTCGGGTCATCACACCAGGAGATCCATCTCAATCCAGACGCATTGCATGGCTACGGATTTATACGTCTGGAGGGGCCGCTACGTCCCTGTCTATTTGTCCGGCGCGTCGTCGGGTTACTGATTCATCACCTCCTTAAAGATCCATTAATTAATGGATCACCATATATTTTTTCTTTCTCAATTGAGGATAGGCCCCCTCAATGGCCCATAGGTTTTTAGACCATCTCCCCACGCGTTTAGCAATCACTTGTCCATTTCCATTACGTACCGTGCGTATTTCTTGATATACGCTGTCAATCGGTCGGATGCTTCCAGTTTCCAAAAAAACAATAAATTTGCCATCAATCTCTCCATAGTTGCCATTTTTCATGCGAACGCTGTCTCCTAAACGCTCAACCTCTCTCGGCGTAAAGACACGTTGGATCGGGTTTCTCTTTCGCATGTGTCTCTGCATTCCTCCTTTCCAGCTAATTAAAAAAGCCATTCAGATTCTGTTTACGATCCGAATGGCTCCGTCAGTTGCGCGACATCTTGCAACAAACTACAACCTCTACTGCTTTATAACCGACCGGTTTTGATTATAGTCAAAATGTCAGTTATAATTTGGTTGCATGGTTTGTGGCCGTGCACCTGAGGGCGGGTTCGTAAACAGCTGGAACTGTTTAACGAGCTATGGTCACTTCAGTGAGCGCCAACTCTCTGAAGGACTGCCCTCTTATTTTTTTGTCCTCACTAGCAAGATACACCCACACACGTTCGCTTGTAAAGAGCATTCTGCAAATTTATGTATATTTTTTCTCCCGAGTTACTTTTGAAGATGAAAGTTACCTTTTTCCCTGTATTGTCGCAGAAAAATGACTTTCAAAATAAATACCCGAAAATCGGTAATTGAGTAACCTTCAGAGCACTTAAAGTGTAAATTCAAAATATAAAAAATCCCCGCGCCGAAGTGCAGGGAATTAAGGGAATAGATTGAACAATCACAGTATAGACATTTTAATGATAAAAATACTTTTTAATCGTTCAGTTATCATTTTCCTGGACAACAACACTAATTTTTTGCTCGTCCTTCGTTTTTTCCCTCCTCAGCGCTCACGTGAATCTTGCTTTTTAGGAAGAGACTGGCCTTTTTTCTTAGGCGGTAAATCCACCGTAATCTGCTGTGCCTGTTGATTTTGGAATCGCCGGATACGATCCAGTTCCGTTTGTGATTCCTTTTGAATAAATCGGCTGAGCTCAGCCCCGTCTTCCTGAGCGAGGAGAGCGATATAAGTTGTTCGGTCCTGACTGCTGATCACAACCGGTGGCAAATCACTTTGTAACAACGAATAATTCATCAGCATCCGTCCCGTCCGTCCATTGCCATCAGAAAATGGATGAATACGTTCAAAAGCAATGTGCGCCTCACTGATGGTCAAGTAACGATCGGTCGCCTTTTCAGTATTTGTCAGACGGTAATTTAGATTGTCGACCCATTGTCGCATCAACAGGGGCGTTTCTGCAGCGCTGGCCGTGTGAAACTCTGCGCCAAGAATCGCGTTGTCTGATGTCTTGAACTGGCCGCGATCATGCTGCAGATGGTCAGTTAAATCTGCATGGACGCCCCTGACTGTCTCAATACTCAGCGGATGTTTCTGCTCCAGCTCTTCCAGTACAAAACGAAAGGCCTGTTCATGATTTTTAACTTCGTAAATTTCACGCAGATCAATACTCCGGGACGTCGGCGGTAATGTGTTATGCAGGATAATGGAGACCGTCTCAGCCAGTGAGAGAGTATTGCCCTCAATGGCCGTTGAGTGATGAGCCAAGCGGACCAGCACGTCTTTCAAATACTCATTTGGCAGTTTCAACAATTCCAATCATCTCCCTTTAGGATGCGCTCAGATATTTTTCGGATTAACTCCGTCAAATATATCGTTTTCCTCATTGCCGGTATCAGGGGCTAATGGAGAGTGATCGCTCTCCTCTTTTTCTTTCTTCATTGTTCGCTCCGTTTCCTCCAGCACCTGAGCTTGGACTGGAGGCACTTCCTGTCCTAACACATCCGCATAAAGTTTTTTCTGTACGTCGTAATCCATAACGTTCACATTACCGAATCGATCGACAAAGTATAACACCAGCATTTGCAACGAATCCCGGACATTGCTTTGCTGATCCATCCAGGCATTAATTTTCTGCTGTACGCCCGAATCGGCGTCATAACGCCAGAGATAAGAACCTCGTTCCTTTTTTATCATGATGACCAGTCCCTGCTTTCTTAGGCACTCACAGCAATATTCTTAGCAACATCCTTATAGAAGAGATGCTTATTCAGGCTGTCCATGCCCTTCACGTTCATGTCTACAGCATATTCTGCCGGCACCCACAAAAGCTTTGTATTGGCGTTTTCGGCGAATGTTTGAAGTCTTTCATAAAGCGTATCATAAAAAGCAATGCTACCACCGCCGTAAACCACAATATAATCAACAGATGCCGAAAGTTCCATAAATTTTTCTTCGACATCCTGCTGAATTTTATCAGCCTGTGCAAGCAAAGTCTCAGCAAAATATCCCTTAGCTTCAGCGTAATAATTGTTATCCGGATCGGAGAGGACATCCATGTACTGCTGACGGGTCAACTTTACGTATCCATTGGTTAAATCCGACAGCATTTTAATCGCCTCTTCGGTCGCATGTCCAACACCTCGTCGTGCGCCACTGCATTGATCCGGTACTGGATTCACACCTTCCGTGTAAATGTACTCCGTTGTACCGTCACCAATATCAACGTGCAGCGCGCGCTTGTTTTTAAAATCTCTCGGTGAAGTCTCCTCACCCTTATAGTTTTTAAGGATACCAGCGTCTGCTTCTAGTAGAGCATAAAGCGCCGGAATGCCTTCCTGTGTGATTTTCACTTGTCTAAAAATATTTTTGACGGTAACAATTTTATCGAGAACATGGACAGTAACAATGTGAGGCACCTTCATATACTTGTCCTCTAGGGATCTGGCGATTTTTGTTGTGTATTCGCTGGCCGGAATAGCTCCGGTCATGTAGGCCTCTGCCGTTATTGTATCCGGAAACTGCAGCGTTTGAAAGAAACGGTCTTGTACAGCTTTTGCCGCAGTCATGCCGAGTGTCGTAATCAGGGGAATATCGCTATCCGCTTTTCGTCCAACATGAATGTTCATCGCTTCAGCTTGCGTACTGGACGATTTAGCGCGCTGTCCGATCATATACAGGCCGTTTCGCCGAACAGCTGGGGATGATATATCCAACAGAAGCCGATCCATCAATGTGCTAACTGCTTCGTTGATTGTCCCATCCGCTACCGTTGGCGCTGAATAAATACGTCGGACCATTGTTGGTTGCTTGATTAATGATTCATTAACAATCATTTTAGTTGTCGAATTCCCATTATCGTCAGCAATCAGCATTTTCATTTTTGCTATCTCTCCTCTATAAATTAGATAGATTTTTTATATCATGTCATCTCGCCCGTGGCTTGATTAACAAATAATCAAGCATTTGTATATCTTCCAGCTATTTATTTGATATATTCATTGATTTAAAGGCGTGAAATACATCTTCTAAATATCATTTATATATTTTCACCCGCGATAGTTGTAATGATGAAATAAATGTTTGGCATCATGGTAAGATTCGGAAAAATGATAAATATAACTGCTACTCATGTTGCCACTGTCACTAAAATGAGCGCATGAGCCGGCGTTCACAGTGATGATTACGCTTGTACTGGTCTGGTAGTTAAGAATTGCTGTTATGCAAAATATCAAATCTATATTTCTTTGCTATATAATTTCATATAGAATAAATAATGTGTCTTAATATATACCCCGAAGGGACTGTATTAAGTGGCAAACATTCTTTCTATTGTGATGTATTCATTAAATATTGTATTTACCACTCTTCAGATTTTCAAAAGAAATAAACAAGATCACTCTACAAACCAAACCAGCATAAATAACTACGTCAATGGAAACGGAAATTATATTTCAAACTACAATCAAACTATATCAAATTATCAGACCACCACCGTTCAAACAGTACTTGCTCAAAATAATGAAAAGGACGAATGGTGGAAAGCATTACTCATTTTCATCCTTGTCTTTGCTATATACGCTCTTTTCTACAAATTTATCCCTCTATTCATGTCAGTGCTCCTCACAATTGTATTAATTGTGACATTTTTTTATAACAAAACGACCTCTGTTAATAGATACACTTCAATATTTTTTTCTATTTATGCTTTGTGTATTTGTTTTCTTTCCTTTTCCACTCTATCTATGCCTATATCCATTGAACACATGATTGAACAAGTATCTCATTCTTATAACTGGCAGCAGCCCTTTCCTTCCGCAATTAAAAATTATCTTTCGAACGTCGGTGCATTCATCGTCAAAATTATTATCAATCGCAACCATTTTTTTATTTTCTATATAGCTGCACGCCTATTAGCCCTTTCATTAATGGCATGGAGATCAATCACTTATCTTTTTCCTCGTACATACAAAGCCGATCTTCTGCGTTGGAATAATTTATCGACACCGCAAATGGTTTTTCATTTACTGAAAAATGGTGTGGCGTTTGTATTTTTGTTCATCGCACTACATTTGACAATTGTCTGGACATTTATTGACTATTTCTTGAAAACGGTTATGCATCAGTAATAGATGTCCATGATCCTACTTATTAACACGAATAGCGTTTCTGTTATCAGAGTCAATAAGCAAAACGCCAATGCATAAGTCATGATCAAGCCCATTATCTTGCTGATTTCTTTGCGAAAATGAATGGCGTTGCCGATCATTATCTCAATTTTTATCTTTTTTTTGTGCTCACTTTTTTTGTACTTAATCATTTGAGCGACAAAAATTAATAGCATAGTGACATAGAGAGACACCGTGGCCAATCCAGCCGTCATTGCAAGCTGTCCCAAAATGTATTTCATATTTTGCCCTATCCTTTCTGCAAAAGCCTATTCTTTAAATTCTCTAATGCCCTCATCGGATCAAAGTTAATACGTGCAACATTAAGAAGGTACCTGCAATTAAGGGAATAAAGATTCCAAGAAAAAGCGCCACAAGAAACCATTTGTTTTTAGTTTTAATATATTGTGACACAAGTTCTATCACTGCACCAATTGCCATTACTGCTGCGAATATTGCTATGGTGGCTTCCATTTTTTTATCACTTCTCCTTATTCAATTCTGATCAATACTTCATTGACATGTAGCACGTTAAAAAGGACGAGAAAGAATACCCTCTTGATTCGTCCAAGTCGCTCATATTCATCGGTTATCAACTGAGATTCTAATAAAAGACGTTCATCGGAGTCCGTTCGAAAAATTTTTTTGGACCGTTAATGAATGTTTTTCTGATGCTCACAAGACGTTCGCTCACTCTTGCGCCACTCCTCTTCTTTTCTAGCTCCGATGACCAGACACGCATAACTGGCTAAACCAATAAATATCAGAGTAATAATAATGAGTACGATGAAGATAAAATGAAAGATTGTCATGCCGCTGCCCTCCTGCCGGCTTGATCTATTTATCTATAAGGATCATAAGCGTCACTTTACCTGAATGGGCTGATGTTCCTCTCTAATGAGTCAATTCACCGTCGTCAATCAGAAGGGCAAGTCGTCAGAAATGTCGATCGGCTTGCTGTCATTTGCGAAAGGATCATCACCAACTGCAGACGAGACAGGAGTCGATGCAGCATTACCACCATAATTCGATACCCCATGGTCCTGCGAAGCGGTTCCTTCGTGCCGCGTCCCCTTGGGTTCGAGAAATTCAACTTGACGGGCGACCACTTCTGTCACATAGACGTGCCGACCCTCGCTATTTTCATAGTTCCGCGTTTGAATTCTCCCCTCAACACCGGCCAGACTGCCCTTTTTCAAAAACTTGGCCGTACTTTCAGCTGTCCCCCGCCAGGCAATCACAGGAATGAAATCTGCCTGACGCTCGCCATCCTGCCCTGTAAACGGACGATTGACCGCAAGCGTGAATTGGACTACTGCAACGCCATTCGATGTGACATTATTAATCATTTGGATCCTCTCCCTTGCCTTATTTTTTAGAATGTTCAATCTCTAGGCGTTCCTGCTCTAAAACTTTTTCAAACTCGCTAATCCCCTGCCGGATCTCTCGACGACGTCCATGATACACCTGTGAAAATTGTCGATCAGTCATTCGGTTTTCGCCGCGATGGATAGCGATGAGTGTTTTTGTAATTGGGTTCATGAGCTTCTCAACCTGCGATTCGCGATTCTTTTGTTGCCACTGCTACGACGAGACGATTTCTTCCTGGATGAGTCAAATTGGAAAGCCAGTTTGCCCTCCTGGATCACTAAAGCCGCATCGAATGATTTGCCTGCTTTGCTTACAAAGCCTTTCAGTTTCTTTGTTTGTTTGCCAGCAAGAAGTGCCTGAATCGCTGAAGGTTCAAGGGTTTTTGAGAGTAGTTCCTTCGGTAAGGTGAACGCGCAGCCATTCACGTAACCGGAACAGCCATAAAACCGGCCTTTATCAATGACTGGGCTGCCGCAAATAGGGCAACGGCCTACCGCTTGCGACTGTGCAAGACGATCAAGCTGCGCAGACACCGCCTGCAGAGCTCTGGGGGCTTCGTCCATCAGATACTGGACAAAATGACGGATGCCACCCAAGAAACGCTCCTGCGTGCCGGTTTTCATCCGGATCTTTTTTAAATAAGTCTCCCACTCAGCGGTAAAAGCCGGACTAGCGAGCTTACTGCCTGCAAGGACATCGCAAAGCAACCGGCCTTTGTCCGTAACGGACACGGTGCTTTTATGAACCACGATGTAATCCTGATGTTTTAACGTTTCAATGATGCTTGCACGCGTTGCCTCGGTACCGAGACCTTCCGTTTCGGCCAGCATCTTCCGGGCTTCCTCGTCCGAGGCATTCAGGGTACGGCCAGCCGATTTCATCAGCGTGATCAGCTGACCTTCGGTATACGCTTTAGGAGGCGTCGTGACCCCTTCTTTCAGCTGAGTCGTGGCCGTCACTTCTTGTCCCTCGCTAACCATCGGTAAAGGTGGCCGATTCTTGTTCTGATCCAATTTGAATAACACTTTCCAGCCGGGATCACGTTCGGTCTTTCCAGACGTCTTAAAAGTCAAGCCACTAGCGTCCGTCAGGATCACTGTTTCTTCAAAAACATGTGGCGCGCAAAACATCGCGACCGTATTCGCGAGAACATCCAAATAGATCGTGCGCTGCGCTGGCGGAAGCGCATTAAGATCCGTAACAGACGGTAATCGACGGGTGGGAATAATCGCGTAGTGTTCCTGAACTTTTTGACCGTCCACATACCGCTTTTTAGCTCTCATTTCCAGATGCTCCAGCTGCACGTCGATCACCCGCAGATAATCGGATAATTGTTCTGAAAGATAGGTAAATTCGCCGTCTGTGATGAAGTTACAATCCGTCCGTGGGTAAGATAGCAATTTTGCCTCATACAGCGCCTGTACGGCCGTCAACGTGTTAGCTGGTCCGATATGATAGACTTTGTCGGCCCGTGCCTGCAGATCGCTCAGACTGTAAAGGTGCGGCGACGGTTCGCGTTTTTCTTTTTTGACCACTGACTGCACTACAGCCTCCGATGACTTTTCAATCACTAAATCATGCTGTTGAAGTAAGGCCTCCGCTTCACCTGCTGACGACAGCCGTTTTTCATACTTGCCCGTGTAATGGCCAGAATCAGTCTCAAATTCCGCTTGGATTTCATAAAATTTTTCAGGCTTAAAGTTCTCAATTGCCCGCTGCCGTTCGGCGATCATAGCCAACGTCGGTGTCTGCACGCGGCCAACCGAGTAAGTTCCCTGCAAACCTCTCTGCCGCAAAAGCAATGTAAACAATCGTGTGGCATTCAAACCGACTAACCAGTCTGCGATCTGTCGGGACTGAGCTTCTTGGTAACTCGATACAAAGTCGTCACCATCCCTCAAATCAGCAAAACCTCGCCGGATCTCCGACGTTTCAAGCGAGTTAATCCACAAACGCCGAATCGGTTTGCCAGTATTGCCAGACTGTGCGATGATCGAGCGAGCGATGTTTTCCCCTTCCCGATCGCTGTCCGTTGCGACAATGATCTTGTCTGATTGATCCAGGAGTCGTTTCACGATCGCAAATTGTTCTCGCTTATCCGCTGGGACATAAAATTGATAGTGGCCCGGCAGCATGGGCAACGTCGCAAGTGACCACTTCTCCCAGGTTTCGTTATAGGTTGCGGGTTCAGCCAACTCCACCAAGTGACCAAAGCCATAAGTGAGAAAAACGGGTTCGTCAAAAAGATCGTCTTTAACCTCAAAATAACCGTTCTTTTGTTTAGCCTGCCGGAAAGCTGCAGCATAATGCCGCGCTTGATCCGGTTTCTCAGCCAGAATCGTACAAGTCATTGAATCACTTCCCTTTCGCTGGGTCGTTCCAGTTAATTGCCCTCTTTTTTAGGGGTTTGCAACGTTTCCTCAGCGATCCTTAACAATCGCCAAATACTGTAGAAATCGTCCAGTATCTCAAAAGCTGGAATACTCCAGGCGTCAAATCCATGTCTCCGGTAAAGATACCAAGCCATACTGGACGCTCCCTCAATCTCCTTTTGAAGCAAATCCTTTACAATAACCGCCTGCTCGTTTTTAAGAACAATAGGAATGTGCGCTACTTGCAGAGACTGGACCGACTCGAAGAGCTCGTAGAGTCTGCCGGCTATATCCTGCCGATCATGCAGCATATTCACCAACATGTTCACCTGATGAGGATTCAGTGTGATTCTCATGAACGCCCCTCCTTCTGCTGTTCTGCGACCCAACGATAGCCTTTTGCATTCGTCATTCGTTCCGGATATTTTACAGTCCCTGGGGGGCCGTACTTTCGATGGACTTCGGCTAACTCATCCGGTGTCAGCCGATAAGTCACGATCTGTCCATTGATGTTGATGGGATCGTTTGTGTAGATCTGTTTCTTTCTTGCAATCGTTCGTGTTTTAACTGACATTCCAAAACATCTCCTAAAAAAACTATTTGGTTCTTGCTTGGTGTCGCTCAATCCATCTCCCATACCGTGATCTGCTTTGATGGCTGCTGATTAGCTATGACATGGCCGCGTTTTTTATTGAGCCAGTCGATAAAAGAAGTGGCCTGGCCGAACGCTTTGGCAAAGGATACATCTTTGGCCATTACAACCATTTTTGAGCTTGCTTTCCGTCCAGACAGATAGGTTTCTCGCCACACGCTGGCTGCTTCGAAGTCGCCGGAAAGGGAAAAACGCTCGATATAGAGAAACGATGTACGGCCATACTGAAGTTCGTAAAACTGACCGTGAGCATAAACGAGAAAGCCGAGTTGTCGGGCTCTAGTATTCTCCAGGTATCGTTGGATAAGGGCATCCTGGTTGATGCGCACGGCACTTTTTAAAGCAGAATCCAGTTTTTGAGAGGAAAAAAACTGATAGCTTTTATTTTTTTGAATCATTTTTATATCTTTCTGATAAACATGATCTAAAAGAGCAGTAATCATTAAAAACCACTCCCTTATTTTTCCAAGTTACTTAGTTACTTGAGTTATCAATTTTCCCCTATTACTTCTATAAAAATTTCTATAGGGTTATATAGGATTTTTGGTAACTTCAGTAACTAAGTAACTGGTTTAAATCTCCAATATCGAAAAGGCACGCAGTAAGTCCGCCTTCAGAAAAAACTGCTGGGTAACGGCGCATCAGTAGACAGACCGATTCCAAAAAAGAACACCTTGTTCCCTGTCGAGCGTCGCTTCTGGAAACCTCGCATTTCCATCTTCGTATTGAAGGCACGTTGCTTCATCTGAAACTCTCCATTTTCTTCGGCCCAGCGCAGATAGGTTTTATGAAGCGTACTGGCCAGCACTTTGGAATGGGAATTGACCAGGCAACAGTCCGCAATGAAGCTGTGCAGCAGATCCATTTCTTCTTTATAGTCCGCGGTTGCCTGCCTGACTTCCCGCGGTGTACCCAGGCCATCGCGCTGCCACTTCAGGCAGCCTTCCACTGCCCAGTGCAGGATGCCTGGCAGTTCCTTCATCAATTTTTCCGGCAGCTCCTTGTCAACTTGATCCGGTGTCACTTTATGCTCAAAGGGAAGCAAGCGAATACGTCGCCAGATCCCGTCGTCGCTGCCGCGCACGATGGGTTTGTAGTTGGTTGCAAAAAAGATCTTAAATTCCGGCGTATACTCAAAGAACTCTTTTCTTAAAAACCGGGCCGTAATCGCTTCGCCGCCCGTCAGTTGCTTGACAAGCGCTTCTGACAGTTTCTTGCCCTCTTCTGATTCGGTTGCCGGTACGAAACGTGCACCGTTGAGACGGGCAATGTCGTTATTAATCGCGTTGCCGACGTCTACCTTCGCTGTGAACGTATCTGAATTGGTCTGCTTGGCATAATCGCCCAGCATAGCTTTAATCACATTGAGCAGCGTGGATTTCCCATTGTTGCCTTGCCCCCACAGGAAGAAAATGACCTGCTCCCTTGTATCACCCGTCAGGGCGTAGCCGATCGCCCGTTGCAGAAAATCGAGGAGTTCCAGCTTGGGCGTTCCATCTGTCTCACAAAGAATGCTCTTCAAGAAAGTCATCCAAGTAGGACAGCGCGCCTGAGCGTCATAAACAATATGGGTGTTCATCGTCATCAGATATCGACGTTCTGGCTGAAGCAGCTGGCCTGTCTTCAAATCCAACACACCATTTTGGCAGTTGAGTAGAAATTTATCTTTGTTGAGCTGCTGCTGACTAACGGGAAGCATCGCCTCTGCACGGTGAATGCTGTTGAGGAAAACATTGCTCTTTTCACTCGTCTTCGCCCATTTAAAGAGCTCTTGCCGTCTTGTGTCGTCATGTAACATTGCAGCTTCCTTATACATGGCTCTAAAGGTTCTCATGGCCACGCGCTCGATGCGCTTCATTTTGTCTTCAATCCAGGTGTGACCGTTCCAAAGCAACCATTCTTCAAATTCCACACAGTAGCATAGGTTATTCCCGTTGAAATGAACCAGTCGCTCCGCATTGCCAAGCTCGGTGAGTTTGAAGCTTTTGGTCTCTCCCTCGGCTGCCGATTGTTTGTCCGGAGGCGATCCGGCGTATATTTTTCCACTGGCTGGTTTTTCTAGTGCACTATTCAACGTGTGCGCGACTTCATCCGCCGGCAGTGACGGTGAGAGAAAATAATGATTCATAAATTCCACAATCTGCCGGACTTGATCAGGCGAATAGCCAAATTCAATCAGTCGGCAGGCATGTTTATAAAGTGTGTCATTTCGTCCGCCCTCAGTGATGGGTAAGGTAAAAGGCCGAGGATGACTTTTAACACTGAAAAGTCTGTAAAAGTATATCGGGACTTCCGACAAACGCCCTGTCTCGGTACGTACCCAGGTCCTGCCCGGCGTTTGTCTGGATGGCAGGACGATCTGTCCACGATCGGCTGTCCGGTAATCACCAGCGCAGCCGCAGGCCATGAACAGCTTCGTTCCCTGCTTACGAATCGCTGCAGCACTGTCTTTGAAAATAAATTGGCAACCATTCGGCGTCTGGATCGCGTGAAATTTTAGGCCTTCTTGGTTCAAGGCATGAAGGACCTGCTCGCCCTCTCGCTCGTCGTCTATGTCGACGACCACGTAGTCGCTGGGGATGACAAGACCCGTCCAGCCTTTCTGCACGAGCCATAGCTCTGCAGCCTTTCCGTTTAGACCGGGTTTTTGAAGATTTGACCAGTCACGCATACAGGGACGCTTCGCCGCCTGATAACGTTGGCTGGAACCTTTTACTTTATTCTGCCGGCTGTACCCAGCCAAGCGAATCACTTTGAGTGTGGTATGCGGAAACATTTCCGCAAGATTGACTGCTTCCACAGGCCCCATTCTTCCTTTCTCTTAAAGATCTTGAAAAAGAAGATCAGGCATTATTCCCGGCTCAAATCCTGTGAAGCGATGCTCTGACTGAGCCAGTTCCTGTACCATTGATCAATGACGTTTTCAAAAAGATAAAGAGGAATAGGCTCTTTGGCTTGTTTATCAGGCGATAGACGCTTGCCCAGTTCCAGGCGAACGGCGCGCTGATAGGCTTGCTCCTGATATTGCTGAAGATCCCACGCCTCAGATGCTTCCACGTTCAGATTCTTCAAAAGCGTGCAGAGTGCCGTTTTGCCGGTTGGTCCCTGCGGACCGTCGATAATGATCGGACGATCATCCCTCAATGCGATCAGTAATTGGTTAATTTGGTTATCATCAAGAATGGAATGAAGATAGTCCTGCCATTCCTGCAGATGCTTCACGGATTGTTCGTCCTTCCGCTTTGCTTTCAAATGGTTAAACGTTTCAACTGTCTCAGCCAATCGGTCTTCAGCAGCGAACAAGTTATTATCCAAAATAGCGTCACAAAAATAGCAGGCAGTTTTAATCAATTCAGCCTTGATCAAATCGTTCCTCAGTTCTCCATCAGGCGAGGATTTCATTATCATCTTTTTTTCCTTCATTCTTTTCGTTGCCCCCTTCTACCCGTTCAAGTTCGTATGACTTTGCCAGAATGCTTAAACTGCTTATTGCACCATGAAGCCATGAATCAGAGTCATTTCCTGAAAATTTGACGGTTTCCTTGCAAGCATCTGCAACAAGATTTATCTTTTCTGCAAGTTTTAGACGATCACCCTTAAGACCATCAAGTTTAACAATCACAAGCGTTCATCCTTTCTCAATGACCTTTAGTTATTGCTTAGCCGCTTTCATCTGGCGAAAATAGCGGGATTTCATTTTTAGCGCGAATCGTGCCGGCCCCATGCAATGTTTAGCCACCATTTTCGTTTGAAAACCAGCAAAGAATAGGAAAAGTTCTTCAGGCGTTTTCATGTTTTTCACCACCTTTCAAATGCTTTTTCAGCGCGTCATAGCTAGAATCAGCCATTGCACCAGCAAGAAGTTTTAAAGAAAACAGTCTGTTTCCCAGCTCATCAATTTCCTTATCCTTGCCGCAGTCATGCAAACCGTCCATGTTGCGCTCAGTTTGATGTAAGTCAGTAAGAATAGTGGTGATCATTTGTCGATAGTTCATTTCTCATTCTCTTTTTTGCCAAACGTTCCGTTGAATGTTCGCTAATCCATTTCAGAATGGCCTCGCTTGAAAAGATGACTCGCCCCGTCTGATGCTCTGGATCGTCGACCCATATGGCTGGGTAAAAATTTGGATTATGAGCTAATTCATAAACTTTTGTAATGCCAAGGCTTAACATCTTGGCGGCATCCTTTGCCTTTACCGCTGGTGGATACTGTGCCACTGTCTTTTGTTTAAGAAGATGGATCTCCTCAGCAATAGGAACTAGCGCCTCGTGTACCGATTGTCTGATTGCCTCTTCAATGGTTGGCATTGAATTCGCTTCCTTTCTTTAGGTGTTAAAACGCGTTAAACTAAAAAATAAGCATCAAATATCACGTTGGGTCTCTACTCCTGTTTTAAGTTGAATTCCTTTTATAACGTTTTCCGTTAGTTTGTCATCAAAAAAAATGGCCGGGTTAACACCTAAAGCAACTGCTATTTTTTTCAATCTCTCGACATCAAGACTCGTGTAGCCTTTCGAAATATTGTGATAGACCTGCAAAGATATGTGCGCTTTATTTGCGATAAACGTTTTGGTAACACCTTTGGCAAATCTAATTTTTTCGACGTTTTCGTAAATCATTTTTTATCACTTCCCTTCTAACGCTTATCGTTAGGTTAATTATATAACGTATTCCGTTATTGTCAACACAATAATTATATTTATTCTCATATTCCGTTATATAACTATCTGTTTTCGTTATTTGTTGATAATATTGACGTATTAGCAACGGAATAAGTGGGTGATATTATGGATTTAAAGGATAGAATAAAAAAAATAAGAAAAGAGCATCATTTGACTCAAGTGGAATTTGGAAAGAAATTAAATGTCTCTCCTCAAGTCGTTTCAAACTGGGAAAGAGCCTACACAACACCAAATGCATCAGACTTGGAAAACATCGCTCGAATATTTAATGTCAATCCTATAGAGCTTGGCGCAGATAAAGGAATTTTATCAAATGCCTCTACCACTGAAAAAGATGAAAAAGACGTGGCTAAGCGCCTTGAGAAAGTTAAAAAGGAACTTGAGAATGCCGAAGATGGGGATGGATATATGTTGATGGGTGAGCCCATCAGTGAGGAGGCGAAACAATCCATTATTGAAGCAATGGAATTTGCGATTCGCCAGTCCAAGCGAATTAATGAAAAATACACGCCAAAGAAATTTCGTAAGGAATGATCTTAATGAGCAGCCGGATTGATCAGATTGTTGCCGCGCATGTTAAGAAATTCAAAACAAATGATCCTTTCGAAATCGCGGCGTCGAATAACATCATCGTAAAATATTGGCTCTTTAATCATGAAGTCTTCGGCATGTACCGTTATGAACGCCGAAACCGTTTCGTGTTTATCAACCGCAACATTTCAATAAGTCAACAAATCTTCACATGCGGTCACGAAGTTTATCATGCACTCTTTCATACGCGAATGAACACCATGTTTTTAAGTCGAAATACGTTATATCCCGTTGGAAAATTTGAACGTGAGGCAAGCGAATATTCTACGAAACTGCTTTTGTATGGAATTTCGGAGAATAGCGATATGACGAAGGAGAATGTCTGCAGAGAATACGGCATTCCTTATGAAATGCAAGAATACATGTGAATGCTCGTTCCCGAACTGGATGGATGACAATTATCCGGTATTTTAATTCTCATTAAGCGAACGCACATTCGATCGGAGGGATTTTCTTGCGCGGCTATATTCAAAAGAGAGGCAACAAGTATTCGTTCATCCTAGATTTAGAACGCGATCCTTTGACAGGAAAACGGCGGAGAAAACGTTTCTCCGGTTACACGCGAAAGAAAGATGCCGAAAAAGCAATGGCGGAAGCCATTAATCAAATCTCTAAAAACGACTTCATTGAACCTTCTAATCAAACGTTTGAACAATATGCCATTGACTGGATAGAAAGCAAAAAACATAATGTCCGGGAGACGACCTATACAACCTACAAATTCATATTGGACAAGCATATCAATCCAGCAATCGGCAATAAGAAGCTGGATGAAATTAAGGCCCTTGATCTTGATCGGCTTTATAGCCAACTTAAAGAAGAGGCATATGCGGATTGGACCGTTTTTAAGGCGCACACGATCATTAAGATGGTTTTCGACAAAGCCAAACGTTACAAAGAAATCCGAGAGAATCCAGCCGAATTCGTGGACACGCCATCAGTTCGGAAACGTATTATGGATTTTTGGGATGAGGAAGAGGCAAAGAATTTTTTCAACAACGAGGAAATCATGCAGAGCAGAGAATATATTGCCTTCCTGCTGGCATTTTCATTGGGTATGCGTCTCGGAGAAGTTCTTGCGCTTAAATTTCGTGATGTTAACTTCGTCAAGAAAACAGTCATCGTACGTCGATTGCTGCAGCGGAACGGTATGAAATTAATTGATATTGTTAAGACGGATTCCAGCAATCGCACACTGATTGCCGATGATTTTACGCTTGGTATGATAAAACGCCAGAAGGCTATTGTAACCGCAGAGAAATCAAAGCTCAGTGGTAAGTACAAAGATAATGACCTGATTTGCTGTACCAAACTCGGCACACCGATTAATGCATCAAATCTGAGGCGCGTTTGGCACAAACTGATCGACATATCTGGAAACCGAATCATCCGTTTTCACGATTTGCGGCATACTCATGCCACGCTTATTCTTCAACAACCCGGAGCAGACATTAAGATGGTCAGCGAACGGCTCGGTCACAAAGACATCAAAATTACGCTTGAAACCTATTATCATGTGCTTCCCGGAAAACAGGAGCAGGCCGTAAAAAATTTTGGTGACTTCTTCTTCAAACAGCAGGAGAAATAAGATCATGTATTCGATTTAGCACGCTAAAGGTCACCAATTAGGCACCAATCCGCCTAGGCAACCAAAAAATCAAGGATTTCAAAATAGCCGAAACCCTTGATACATAAGGAGTTATAGATAAGCTTCCAACTGGACTTGAACCAGCGACCCCTTCCTTACCATGGAAGTGCTCTACCGAACTGAGCTATGGAAGCAATAAATGGCTCCACAGGTAGGGTTCGAACCTACGACCGATCGGTTAACAGCCGATTGCTCTGCCGCTGAGCTACTGTGGAATAATTAATAATTGTGATCTTTTTCTTACTATGGAAGTGCTCACATAAACATATATAAATAAACAGGCGGCCACCATAACTGATGGCTTCCTGCTTGTTCCATATTGCCTGGCAGCGACCTACTCTCACGGGGGGACAGCCCCCCACTACCATCGGCGCCGAAGAGCTTAACGACCGTGTTCGGGATGGGAACGGGTGGATCCTCTTCGCTCTGACC
>NZ_JARAJZ010000015.1 GCF_028765345.1 Sporolactobacillus sp. CQH2019 | reverse complement strand
TTGCTTCGGATCCGCAGATCCGTTGTTTCCGTGTTTGATTCCTCAGCTGTTTGAATTGATTGAAGGGTGGGCCCCTTCTCAATTGCGCTTGGCTTTTGTTCAGTTTTCAAGGAACATTCCAAAAAGCAACTTAATTAGTTTACCTCTTCTGTCGAATTATGTCAACATCTTTTTCTATCAAAATCATTCACAAAGCGTTGCATTTGCTTCAACAACAAGAGATTTCAAAAAGACAACAAATATTTTAACATGCATCAATATGCATGTCAACAAGCCTCATCTTTAAAACCGATTTTGCAATCTAAAGCAGAAACGGTCCCATTATTTACGGCCTGTCTAAAAACAACGACATATAATTTACCATGTATTCGCGAATACGTCAATATCATTTTACTAAAAGCCTTAATGTAAATAAATGAGGCGGCCCGCTGATCTAAAGACGACCGGCGGGCTCTGATTCGGCGGGATCATTGTTCGACTCTCCGGTTGTTGGATCCGGCATCCGAAAAAAAGACCGGCTTTCCCTTTAGTCTGAGTAACTGTTCTCCCTCTCGGGCATGTTGAAAGCTCTTCTCAGGATCCCGGAGTTACCGGCAAAAAGCACCACGTCAGATAACCGGGTTCCCATTTTCTTCTGTCCTCTCAATCAAGAGTGCTGGACGCAGGATCCCGGACATTGAAATCAGCTCATTTGAAAAAGGTCTCAAATCACCCGGTCCTCCTGTACAACATGCCCATGAACCATTTTCGGTACATGCTTCATCGGACTCAGTCAACGGTGAGGCGGCCAGTCGCAGGCTGTCCTGCATGCACGCTGCTTTGCGTTTACATAAATGTAAACGGGCCGCAGCGGCACTTTTTTAGGCCCCGCGAATATGTCAGTCGGGTCTGCCTCTCAACGATATGCTGGCGCCACGGAACAGCCCGCATAATTTCTGCGGATCCCGCTCAAAGATCACATGGTCAAGATCCATTCCATATAAAGCAGACTCCGTTTGGTCCCGGCCTGCACAGTTTTATACGGAAGAAGCGGCCGGCGGAGTAACAGCCGTTTTCACGCAAAAAAGCGGACCATGATGTCCGGTCCGGTTACGATGAACGGAAGCTGTGAGGCGCAGCCATTCCATTCCCTATTCCTGATCTGTTTTATTTTCTTTACTCTGACATTCCGGGCAGATTCCGTACACTTCCAGCCTGTGATGATCTACAATAAATCCGGTCACCTGAGCCGCCAGCGTTTCAACCTCGTCCAGTCCCGGATAAAAGAAGTCGACAATTTTTCCGCATTTACTGCAGATAATATGATAATGCTGTTTTGTCGAAAAATCAAAACGGCTTGATGAATCGCCGTAGGTCAGTTCTTTAACTAACCCGGTCTTTTTAAAAACACGCAAATTATTGTACACCGTTGCGACACTCATATTCGGAAACTTATGCTCAAGATCTTTATAAATCTCATCCGCCGTCGGATGTGCATCGGAAATAACCAGATATTCAAGAATCGCATGACGTTGCGGTGTAATCCTGACACCGGAATCTTTTAGCAAATTAATTGCTTTCTCAACAGCTGCAGCATCTTTGCTCATCGCCATGCACCTCGCTTTCAAAACATTATTAATTATCATAATCAGAGAACATTGATTATCAAATTAAAATAGTTATAATTACATTTTCAGTTTACATTGAACGGACTGATTCTGTCAACGCTGGCGCACCATTTACAAACAGACACGGAGGCTTCCCCCCGGCGGCAGCGGTTTAGAACAACCTTTCAGGCCATACCGCAGCCATTTTGAAGCGCATTCATTTATATTTCTCAATCCGCCGGACAAGAACAGCTAATATTAGCTTAATCCATTTCCGGCACTTCTATGTATTAAAAAGCATTGAAAATCTGCAGCTTTTGTTCAGATGCGAATCGGCGGTCAATATTGCCGCCGAAGTTTATTATATCAGGAAAAATCCGTTTGTCGTTCACAAATCAGTGAAAAAGTGAGTCTGAATGATCATTTTTCTGCTTTATTTATGAAACATTGCTGTTATCCGTTATTCCCGGTAAGCGACAGTACATTAGTCAGAAATCCGTGTTGTTAAAGGATTTTTACTGAAGAAGCCGACAGCATTGCTGCAATGATACATATCATTAATGCCCGAAAAATGTCATGGCATTAGCCTTTTTAATCCGGATGGAAAAAATGATAACGCAATGTTTAAAAAGCCGCGTCCATAAAGAATTTTAGTTTCATCCGCCTTTCATCGGTATAATGATGCAGGCGGCCGTTGAGCAAAAAATTATTTATTTAAAATGTGCTTGGCATAAAATTGTGAACTATTATTCGGCTGCGGGCCGGAAATTAAAAAACGGCAATAAATATGGAATAAAAAAAGCCGGGAAAGTCCCGGTTTTTTACCCTACCGAAGTCAGCTCAGATGTTCTTTAACGAATTGAAAAACTTCCTCGACATGTCCGTTGACCTTTACCTTAGGCCAAACCTTGGCGATCTTTCCCTCTTTATCAATGATAAAGGTTGACCGGACGATACCCATGTATTCCTTGCCGAAATTTTTCTTCTTTTGCCAGCTTCCGTACGCTTCCGAAACTTGATGATCCGAATCCGAAAGCAGGGTAAAAGAAAGTCCGTGCTTTTCTACAAATTTCTGATGTTTTTCGACAGGATCGGGACTGATTCCGATCACCCTCGTATTCAGATTTTCAAAAAGGCTGTTCTGATCACGAAAATCGCATGCCTCCGTTGTGCAGCCAGGCGTCATATCTTTCGGATAAAAGTAAAGCACAACGTTTTTTCCTCTGAAACCGGATAGAGAGACATCCTTCCCTTCAGTTGATTTCAACGTGAAATCAGGTGCCGTTTCCTCCGCTTTAAGCATTATCAAAATCTCCTTAGAATGAGTTTATAGAACCTTTGCGGCCGACTCTCCACGGGTATCCCGATTCGAGCAGCCGAATCTATATGATCGGTCCCCGAAGCCGTCGGACAAGAGTCCGACGGCAGGGGCCGTAATGAGCGGGTCGTTTCTTTTCCCGGTCCGTCAGTCGATCAGAATCGCGATTTTCCCGAACTGGACGCTTTTATCCAGTCTTTTCAAAGCTTTTCCGGCTTCTTTCAGTTCAAAAGACCTGTCAATAACCGGATGAATCTGATATTTATTAAATACATTCAGCATTTCTTGAAATTCTTCGATACTGCCCATCGTCGACCCGTGCAGATTCCACTGATGATAGAAAAACTGGCGCAGATTAATCGAAACTTCATCACCGGCCGATGCGCCGAAAGCAACGATTGTCCCGCCCGGTTTCAGCAATTCGAGCGAACGGTTGAACGTGGCGGCACCGACGCTCTCAATCACCAGATCGACGGAGCCTTCTTCGACTGCTTCCGTCCAGTTCTGATCATTATCAAGCAAAACATCCGCGCCAAGCGTTTGGGCCCGGTCCAGTTTTTCCGGGCTTCTTGAAGAGACAATGGCCCTGGCACCGACCGCTTTGGCCATCTGCAGCATATACGTCGCGACGCCGCTGCCGATACCCGGGATGAAAACCGTATCGCCCGGTTTCAATCCGCCTCTTGTGAAAAGGGCACGATATCCGGTCAAGGCGGAAAGCGGAAGCACTCCGGCCTCTTCCCAGGTCAGATAGCCGGGTTTTGCTGCGACCTGCTTCTCAGAAACCACGATGCTCTCCGCAAGAGTGCCGTGATCCGGGAAGCCAAGAATATCAAAGTCATCAGGCGGAGCGGGAGATTTCTTCTCCCAGCGAAGGCTGGGTATGATCAGCACCTCGTCGCCGACGCGGACAGCGGTAACGTTTTCCCCGATCTCGGAAACAATACCGGCGCCGTCTGAACCGATAATCACCGCCGGATCATCTGCCTGGTGACGTTTCTGAACGATAAACAGATCGCGATGATTCAGCCCGGCTGATTTAAGCGCGACTTTGACCTCTCCCGCTTTTACGGAAGGATCGGGAAAATCTGTGCGGTAGCTTAATCCCTCGAAACCTGCATGGCCCTGATGAACAACTGCCTGCATTAAAATCACCTCTTCCTTTATTCTCTCAAAAGTTACACAATTACTCAAACGATAGACCGCATCGGTTGTGGGAGAATGTGCTAAAATGGGAAAGAATAGTTGGACGGCGGGTGATCAAATGGATTTAAACAGCATTCAGAGAAGAATTGAAAATGACGGCACCATTATGGGCGAAGACATGGCAATGAAGTCATCGGTCTTAATTCCTCTCATTCCGAAAGATGATACCTGGGATATCCTGCTTGAGGTCCGTTCGAAACGGCTAAGCAGACAACCGGGGGATGTGTGCTTCCCCGGCGGGCGGAGTGAAAAAAGAGATGCTACTTTGCGGGAAACGGCAATCCGGGAAACCTGCGAGGAGCTCGGCGTCCCCAGAGAATCGATCAAAATCATCGGAAGAATGGGAACGTGTATCGCAACATCCGAATTATTCATCTATCCGTTCGTCGGCGTGATCGAGTCGGGTACCGTTCCCGTTCCCAATCCTGAGGAAGTGGAGAAAATTTTTACCATCCCGCTCCCTTGGCTGATGAAACAGATGCCCGAAAAATACACGCTGAGCCTCTCAGCAGATATCGATCAGGATTTTCCTTTTGAACGAATCGTTGCCGGGCATCATTATTCCTTCAGGGGCCGGAAAATGCTCGAAACTTTCTATGATTATAAAGGACGGACCATTTGGGGATTGACCGCGCGCATTCTTGAACACTTTGTGTCGTTAATGAATCATCGGATGTTTGAGTAAAAGCCGCTGTTTTGGAGACCGTTTCCAGCAGAAATAATCCGAACGGCTTGTAAAATTGCTCCGGGTGTTAGATACTGATTCTGGCCGGCGCTCTGAGGGAGACCCCCGAAATAAGTGCACAGCTGAAATAGTCATTCATTTCAAAGGAGCGACAGGATTCATGAACATCAAAACATCTGAAAGGCTTTACGACGAAGCTTTGGAAAATATCGTCGGAGGTGTTAACAGCCCGTCGCGTTCTTTTGCCGCGGTAGGCGGAGGCGCTCCGGTTTTTATGAAAAAAGGAAAGGGCGCCTATTTCTGGGACGAAGACGATAATCGCTATATCGACTATCTTGCGGCTTACGGGCCGATCATTACCGGTTTTGCCCATCCGCACATCACAGAAGCGATCAAGAAGCAGGCAGAACTCGGTGTCCTTTACGGAACGCCGACAAAACTGGAAACAGAACTTGCAGTTATGCTCAAAAAAGCCATTCCTTCTTTGGATAAAGTCCGTTTTACGAACTCAGGAACCGAATCTGTGATGACAACCGTGCGCGTTGCACGCGCCTATACCGGCCGCAATAAGATTCTGAAGTTTGCCGGCTGCTACCATGGACATTTTGATCTCGTGCTTGTTGCCGCCGGTTCAGGGCCTTCCACTCTCGGTTCTCCTGATTCTGCCGGCGTCACGGAAAGCACGGCGCTCGAAGTCATAACAGTTCCTTATAATAATGTCGATACCCTTCAGCAGGCCTTTGACAAATGGGGCGACGATATTGCGGGTGTCCTTGTCGAACCGATTGTCGGCAATTTCGGCATGGTGATGCCGGAACCCGGTTTTCTCGAAGCAATTAAACGAATCGCTCACAAGGCCGGATCGGTCGTCATCTTTGACGAAGTGATCACAGGCTTCCGTTTCATGTACGGCGGCGCACAGAATTACCTCGGCGTCATTCCCGACCTGACGGCTATGGGCAAAATCATCGGCGGCGGCCTGCCGATCGGTGCATACGGCGGCAAAAAGGAAATCATGGACGAAGTGGCTCCGCTTGGCCCGGCTTATCAGGCAGGAACCATGGCCGGCAATCCGCTTTCGATGGCAAGCGGCATTGCCTGCCTTGAGGTGCTGCAGACCCCGGGAATCTATGAAGAAATGGACCGCCTCGGAAAGAAGCTGGAGGACAGCATTTTCTCGATTAACGAAAATTATCATCTTCCGATTGCGATCAACCGGATTGTCGGTGCGATGACGCTGTATTTCTCAGATCATAAAGTGACCAACTATGAGGAAGCAAAAGCAACGGACAGCGAAATGTTCGGCCGTTTTTTCAAGCTCATGCTTGAAAAGGGAATCAATCTTGCTCCTTCGAAATACGAAGCCTGGTTTCTGACAACCGAGCATACGGAGAAAGACATTGACGATACACTCGACGCCGTCGATTATGCATTTTCAAAGCTTGCCGAATAAAGACTTTTGTTTGGCCGGACTTTTTCCAAACCTTCTTAAAAATCTCCTAAAGGCACGATTCTGAACGGACCTCCTGAGTTTGGACAACTCTGTTCCAAACTCAGGGGGTTTAACTCTGCATGGGCAGCTGCAGAACATAAGAAAATGGAACTTCGACGGTATCGGCGCAGAAAAACACCGGGGTTCCATCGAAGGTACTTCCGTCCGCATGAATCGCCGGCGTCCAGGCGCATAGACCGCCGTCCGCAAAGGATCAGTGCCTTCTGTTTTCCCTCCATCAAGAGACCATTTTTAACTTAAAAGGACAAACAGGATTTCCGGATTGATCGCGGTATACCGTTGAACCCCCGGCATTTTTTCTTCCGTAAATCCTTTCATTCGGCCGGACAGCGCTCAGCCCGGAACGATCTCCATCCGCAGCAGGGAACCATGCTTTAAGCCTTCAGCCCTAGATAAAAATACAGCTTCGGCTCATTATCTGTTCCTTCATCGTTTTGTATGATTGAATCAGGGAAGGGAGGACAACAGTCATGAAAAAATTCGGACTCATTGTACTTGGAGTCATAGCCGTTATCGTTTTCATGGCGCATATCGGTTCGCTGATCGCCCTTTTAATCAGTCTGGCGATTCTTTACTTCGCTTTCAGAAAATTCATCCGGGCAAGATCCGCCGGAAGTAAAATTTTCTGGGCACTGATCGGGATCATCGCTTTATTCTTCTCGATCGGCAATATACCGGCGATCATCGCTGCCGTTGCGCTTGCAGCTATTTACTTCGTGTACAAATCATGGAAAAAGAATAAAACCAGCAAACCCGAACCGGACGATCCTTTCGACAATTTTGAAAAACAGTGGAAAGAAATGATGTGACCGGTTTGAGCCCGTTACAGATCCAAAGCCGGGGCATGCACGACGAAACAGGAAAAACAATTTTAAAGGAGCGAAAAAAATGAGCCACTTACTTACAAGAATCAAGGATTCCATTGCCTCCGATCTCAATGAACTGCTTGACCAGAAAGAACAGAAAAATCCGATTGCCATGCTCAATCAATATCTGCGCCGCTGTGAAAAAGAAACCGAACGGGTACGCGAATTGCTCAACCGCCAGTATGTGCTTAAAGATACGTTCATCAGAGAATATCATCACGCCGCCGAGATGGCCGAAAAACGGAAGCATCAGGCCGAAATAGCCGAACGGGCTTCGGAAACCGAGCTGTATGAATTTGCATTGCGGGAGCAGGAAGACTACGCCCGGAAAGCGGAGCGTCTGAAAGCTTCCTATGAATCCACGCTCAGACAGCTGGAACAGCTGGAACAGAAATATGCCGAAATGAAGCGGAAACTGAAAGATATGTATCTGAAAAGAATGGAATTGATGAGCAGAGAAAATATCGCTAATGCCAACCTTCGGATGGAACGCGTTCTCCGGCCTGAAAATGTCTTCGGACAATCATTCTCAAGTTTTGAAGAAAGCGAAATGTATCTGGGCAGACTGGAACAGAAGATTAACGCAGATTACAATCACAGCACGATTGATGCCCGCATCAGCCGGCTGGAACGCGAGCTGGAAAAGAAACAGGGATAATCCCGGGAATCCCGTGCCACGCGGAAATTCCTGTATTCATAATCTATAGCAAGTCCAAATAAACGGTGCTACAATGGGAAAGGTGTGTTTTATGCACCTTTCCCGCTACATACAGATTGCCGGCAATTTGAGAAAGGCAGCTGATATCCTCATGTTTGCTTCATTCAAAACCGATAAATACAGCTGGATACTCATCGTTGGCCTTTTTTTGATTGTCATACAGACTTCTTTCGGCGGATGGGGCTTCCTTTTTCCCTGCATTCTTTTCGGGGCCATGGTCCACTATGGGAGAAAGCGCCGCAAGGCCGGCAAAGGAAAACTGCTTTTCTGGCTCGGTGTGGTCGGGCTGGGCTTTACTGTCTTGAATCTGATTGTTTTTAAGTTTATCGTCCTTGCCCTGTTTATTCTGTTCATTATTTACTTTATTCGATCAAAAAGGCGCCCGAACCGCGTCATTCCGGATTTCAGCAGCCGGATGAACGATGACGGCACGAAGGTCGAAGCGGTTCCTGTCCTGCTGAAAAATAAATGGTTCGGCAATCAGGAAACGCCCCATCAGAACTACGCGTGGCAGGATATCGACATACAGACCGGCGTCGGCGATACGCTGATCGATCTCAGCCATACGATTCTTCCGAAAAAAGAGTCGGTGATCTTCATCCGCCATTTTGCCGGGCGGGTGCGCGTCCTCGTTCCTTACGGCGTCGAAGTCGCACTGCGTTATTCCGTCGTCGCCGGGCAGGCCGATTTTTTCGAACACCGGGAGCCAAGACTTATTAATGAATCCGTTGCCTTCCAGACAGACGGCTATGATCAGGCGGCCCAAAAGGTCAAAATAATCGTTTCTGCAATCGCCGGAAACCTGGAGGTACGGCACATATGACAGCGATCAAGAGGCAGGTCATTACTGGTGCCCTTTTTTCTCTGCTCCTCCTTGTGATTTTTGCCGTGTTTTTCTTTCTTACTTTTCCGGTCGGCGACTGGGCCCTTCTTTGGCAGCGGCAAATCTGGCATCTGCCGTTTGTTTTTATCATCCCGATCATTGCGCTTTTTGCAGGCGGCATTGCCGGTTTCATCTCGGGGATCTATTGGCGAAAAGTCCTGCTGACGATTGATGATACGCTCGAGCTCCTGGAACAGGGGAAAGGACCGCTTCCCGTACACGCTTCGGTTGAAGAAAGCGAGGCCGTTCTGCAGCGTATCGAGCGGCTCGGGCGGCAGATCGCCATGCAGACGCAGCTTGCGCAGAAAATGGCAAACGAAAAGGCAGACATCGAAGAAAAGGCGATGCAGAAAATCGTTTCGGAAGAGCGCAACAGGCTGGCCCGCGAACTGCACGATTCCGTCAGCCAGCAGCTTTTCGCCGCATCGATGCTGCTGTCGACCATTAATGAAACACGGCCGCAGGCGAATGATACAGAAACACGGCGGCTCAGGCTCGTCGAACGGACCATTCATCAGTCGCAGCTTGAAATGCGCGCCTTATTCCTCCATCTCCGGCCTGTTCAGCTGCACGGCAAATCGCTGAAGGACGGCGTACAGGAATTGCTTAACGAATTAAAACAGAAAATACCGATGAAGATTAGCTGGACCGTGGAACCCGTCAGCCTGGATAAAGGCATTGAAGACCAGCTTTTCAGAATTCTGCAGGAGTCCGTCTCCAATACATTGCGCCACGCGAAGGCAAGCACCCTGGATGTCCTGCTGATCAGGCGTGAAAAACTGGTGATTATGCGTGTCACCGACGACGGCGTCGGCTTCAATCCGGAAACGGCAAAACCGGGCTCTTACGGCCTACTGAATATAAGAGAAAGAGCAGCGCAGATCGGCGGTCAGCTGAAACTGGTCAGTCTTCCGAATAAGGGAACCAGTCTTGAAATAAAAGTTCCGATCCTGGAAGGGGATGAAAGCAATGATTAACGTTGTCTTTGTGGATGATCATGAAATGGTGCGTATCGGCGTGTCCGCCTATCTTTCCGCACAGCCCGACATCCGCGTTGTCGGCGAAGCGAGCAATGGAAGAGAAGCCGTGGATCTTGTGCTGAAGCTCCGGCCGGACGTCATCCTGATGGATCTGGTCATGGATCAGATGGACGGAATCGAGGCCACGCGGCGGATTATTGCCGAATGGCCTGAGGCAAAAATCATCGTCGTGACCAGTTTTCTCGACGACGATAAAGTCTATCCGGCAATCGAGGCCGGAGCGACAAGCTACCTCCTGAAAACGTCCCGGGCAAGTGACATTGCCGAGGCAATCCGCAGCACTTATAATGGACAATCCGTTCTTGAACCCGAAGTGACGGAAAAAGTGATGGAACGGATGCAGCAGAAGCAGTCGCGGCCGCCGCATGAAACGCTGACAAAGCGCGAGATGGAAGTGCTGCTGCTAATGACCGAAGGGAAAAGCAATCAGGAAATCGCCGACAGGCTGTTTATTGCTCTGAAGACGGTGAAAGTTCATGTCAGCAACATTCTCAGCAAACTCGAAGTTCAGGATCGTACCCAGGCCGTTATTTATGCCTTCCAGCACAACCTGACAAAATGAAAAACCGAATTCCGCTTTTCATGTTAAAAAAACGGACCTTCGGTGCCGCGGCCGGGACGTCATCATGCCGAACATACCGGGGGACGCAGTGCTTATAGCCGGCTGCCTACGCCGTAATCCCGAAAAACTTTTGT
The DNA here is from genome assembly GCF_028765345.1 of Sporolactobacillus sp. CQH2019. Taxonomy (GTDB): domain Bacteria; phylum Bacillota; class Bacilli; order Bacillales; family Sporolactobacillaceae; genus Sporolactobacillus. The sequence goes on along the minus strand of NZ_JARAJZ010000015.1, from coordinate 74,978 downwards.
CGCTAAAGCACGGAAAAGGAAGCTCCCGTCACGCTGTCTTCGGGAGCTTCCTTTTTGGATTCTATTGATTGTTTTCCATTTATTTGATCGAGACATTTTCAAGCGGTTCTGAACCCGTCGGACTGGGTTTATAACCGGTAATGGTGCTTTTCCCTACGAGCACCGGTTTCGCATAGACGAGCGGAACCCAAGGTGCATCGTTGTGAATGATCACCTGAGCCTGATTGTAGAGTGCTACCCGCTGCGCGTCGTTGGTCTGCGACTGTGCGGCAATCAGAACATTATGGAGCTGATCGTTGGAATAGAACGAAAGGTTGTTGGAGCCGATGCTGTCTTTGTCGAGCAATGTATAAAGGAAGTTGTCCGGATCTCCGTTGTCGCCGATCCAGCCCATCAAGTACATCGGAATGCCGCCCTTCATCAGCTTATCGATATAGGACGACCATTCAACGGTGACGATGTTTACTTTTACACCGATCTTGCCGAATGTCGACTGAATGGACTGAGCAACATTCTGAGGCTCGGGCATATAATCACGCGGGTTCGACATTGTATAGAGTGTTGTCGAGAAACCGTTCGGATAGCCGGCTTCGGCAAGCAGCTTCTTAGCCGCCGTCAAATCATATGAATAAGGTTTGATGCTCTTGTCGTATCCGAGCAGGCTCGGAGGCATAGGATTCGTGGCAGCCTGTCCCTCACCGTTGTAGAAGGCTTTGATGATCCCCTGTTTGTCGACAGCCATATTGAGAGCCTGGCGCACTTTCGGATTATCAAACGGCTTAACGGTCACATTAAAGCCGAGATAAGCCACATTCATCGGCGGACGGGAGTAAACCTGCAGCTGGCTGTTGCCCTTAAGCCCGCTGACATCGCTCGGATTGACACCGTCCATCAGGTCAATCTCGCCGTTTTTCAAGGCATTCAGACGAGAGCTATTATCCGGAATGACTTTAAAGACGATCGTGTCCAGTTTCGGAAGTCCTTTTTTCCAGTAGTTTTTATTCTTTGCAAGAGTGATCGTATCGTTTCTTTTCCAGGATTTGAATACATAGGCACCTGTGCCTACCGCAGCAGTCGTACCGTAGTTCTTGCCGTATTTCTTAATGGCGGCAGGGCTGGAAATAGCGAAAGGCGACATAGCCAGATTTTTCAGGAACGGTGCGGAAGGCCTTGTCAGATTAAAGACGACCGTATTGGCATCGGGAGCCGTCACGCTCTGGATAACGAGGCCGGCATCTCCCTTATAGCCGCCGAACATCGACGGGAAATAGGCAAACTTGCCCGATGCTTTGCCGTTCATCCAGCGATCAAAGTTATAGACAACGGCCTGTGCATTGAAATCGGTTCCGTCCTGGAATTTAACCCCTTTTCTCAGCTTAAAGGTATAAGTCTTTCCGCCATTCGTAATCGCCCAGCTTGTCGCAAGACTGGGAATGACGTTCGTGCTTTGCTTGCTATAATCATAGGAAACAAGCGTATCAAAAATATTCTGTGTCACGCGGAACGATTCACCGTCGGTCACCGTCGCCGGATCCAGCGACGTTGTATCGGCGCCCCGCCCGAATATCAGTGTTTTGCCCGCCGCGTTTGACGAAGAGCTTCCGGAACCGCATCCGGTCAGCGCCACAGCCAGCGCAAGAACTAAAGCAAGTGTCAGAACCAAATACTTTTTTCTCATGACTATCCCCCTGTTTTTCTGATTTCTTAGAAATTCTTAATTATTGTACCCCAATTCTAAAAAATGAACAATTAAATATAATATAAAATTCGATAAAAACTAGCAATTTTCAATCACTTTAGTTTTTCATCCGCGGATCGAGTGCATCACGCAGACCGTCGCCCATCAGGTTAAAGCCAATCACAACGAGAATGATAGCAAGGCCCGGAAATAGAACGGTCCACGGCGCATCGGTGATGTACTGCCTGGAATCGGAAAGCATGGTTCCCCATTCGGGTTGGGGAGGCTGTGCCCCCATACCGAGGAAACCAAGACCGGCCGCGTCGAGGATCGCCGTTGCAATATTCAGTGTTCCTTGAACAATGATCGGAGTAAAACTATTAGGAAGAATATGATTAAAAATAATCCGCGTATTTCCCATACCGATCGAGCGGGCAGCCATAATATACTCTTCTTCCTTCACCGTCAGGACACGCGACCGCACCAACCGTCCGAAAACAGGGACATTGACGATTGCAATAGCGACCAGCGCATTATTCAGCGACGGTCCCAGAATGGAAACAATCGCGATCGAAAGCAGAATGCTCGGAAAAGCGAGCAGGATATCGAAGAAACGTGAAATCACGGCATCAATCGCTTTTCCGAAATAACCGGCGATCACACCGAGAAACGTTCCGCAGACAATCGAGCCGACGACGGCAAAGAATCCGACCCTGAGCGAAAGTCTGGCTCCGAAAACAATTCGGCTGAAAATATCCCTGCCGAAGTCATCCGTTCCCAGCCAGTGCTGAGCGGAGGGCGGTTCCAGACGAATGTTGATGTTCTGATTGTTAACTCCCTGCGGCGCGATGAAGTTGGCAAACAGGGCAAGTAAAATAAAGAAAACAACGATGGCTGTCCCGATGATCGCCGGTTTGTTTTTGCGAAAAGCTTTCCAAAAGTCGGCCAGAGCCGCGATGAACGGGCTTCTTTCCTTTAAGGCGGCCGGCGTCTGACTCTGCGCAGTTTGAGACATCTTTCACCCTTCCTTCCTTAACGATATTTAATACGGGGATCGATCAGGGCGTATAAAAGGTCGACAATAAAATTCACCATGACAAAAATGAAAGCAATGACGAGAATGCCGGACTGAATGACCGGATAATCCCGATATTGAATGGCATTATAAATATAAAGGCCGATTCCGGGCCACCCGAAGATGGTTTCTGTCAGAATGGCTCCGCCGAGCAGCAGGCCGGTCTGCAGTCCGATGACGGTCAGAATGGGAATAAAAGCGTTTTTCAGCGCATATTTATAGACGATCCAGAACATGCGCTGCCCCTTCGCTTTTGCCGTCCGGATGTAATCCGATTTCAGCACCTCAAGCATGCTTGACCGGGTCATTCGTGCAATAATCGCCGTCGGTATAGTCGCCAGGGCAATGGACGGCAGAATCAGATGCCGGATCACCATCCATAACTGATCGGCGTGTCCTTCAAGCAAAGCATCGATTAAATAGAGATTTGTGATCGGCTGTACGTTGCTGATGATATCAACACGTCCGATTGACGGCAGCCAGTTCAGTTTTACAGAAAATGCCCATTGTTCCAGAAGGCCCAGCCAGAAAATCGGCATCGATACGCCGACCAGAGCCACGATCATCGCCGTATAGTCTAAAACAGAATTTTTCTTCCATGCGCTGATGATACCTGCATTTATTCCCACCAGGACCGCGATGATCATGGCCACAAAAGACAGTTCGATCGTCGCTGCCAGATGCGGCCAGATCTGACTGGCAATCGGCGTATTGGTCTGAATAGACGTTCCGAGATTTCCGCTCAGAATATTCTTTAGATATGTAAAATATTGAATATACCAAGGTTGATCCAGCCCAAGCGATCGGTTCAAACTGTGTATGGCTTCGGGCGTTGCTTTTGTTCCTAATATCGTTAATGCCGGATTGCCGGGTATGGCGTGGATAATCGCAAAAACGATCAGAGTCATTCCGAGAAGCACCGGAATCAGCATCAGCACACGTTTTATGCAGTACGAAAGCACCAAAGTTCACCTCTTTCAGAACAGATTCAATCAGTCGTACAGATGGCAGGAAACGAGCCTTCCGTCTTCCATCTTTTTCATGACGGGTTTTTCTCTGGCGCATATGTCCATAGCCGCAGGGCAGCGGTCATGGAAAGTACAGCCGGAGGGCGGATGAGCGGGACTCGGCACGTCGCCGGACAAAATAATCCGATCCGTCCGGCTGTCCGGATCGGGAATCGGGACAGCCGAAAGCAGCGCTTTTGTGTAAGGATGCTTCGGATGATCGTACAGTTTTTCGCTGTCCGATAATTCAACGATTTTGCCGAGATACATCACGCCGACCCGGTCGCTGATATGGCGGACGACACTGAGGTCGTGTGCAATGAAAATATAGGTCAGATGAAACTTCTTCTGAAGGTCCAGGAGCAGATTCAGCACCTGCGACTGCACGGAAACATCGAGGGCCGATACCGGTTCGTCGGCGATAATCAGCTTGGGGCGGACCGCCAGAGCCCTGGCAATGCCGATTCTCTGCCTCTGGCCTCCGCTGAACTGATGCGGGTAGCGCTTAGCATGGTACGCGCTGAGCCCGACCAGTTCAAGCAACTCTTCGACGCGTTGTTTCCGTTCCTTGCGATTGCCCATTCCGTGAACAATCATCGGTTCTTCGATGATCTTCCCGACGGTATGGCGGGGGTTCAGCGAGGCAAAAGGATCCTGAAAGATCATCTGGATATCTTTTCTGATCCGCCGAAGACCGCTTCCTGACAGATTGAGGATATCTTTTCCCTGAAAAACAACCTTCCCCTCAGTCGGTTCGATCAGGCGCATGATCATGCGTCCCGTTGTCGACTTACCGCAGCCCGATTCACCGACAATACCGAGCGTCTCCCCTTCGTTTACAGAAAAGCTGACACCATCCACAGCCCGTACCGTTTCCGAAACGCGGCCGAAAATGCCGTTTTTAATAGGATAATATTTTTTTAGATTTTCAACTTTCAAGAGCGGCTCACTCATGGATGGAACTCCTTTCTACGCTTGCGCCTGATGAAGAAAGCAACGTGATTTATGGCTGTCGCCGACGAGTTCGGGAGAATCCGTCCGGCATTTGTCCATGACATACTCGCAGCGCGGTGCGAAAAGACAGCCCTTCTTGATTGATCCGGGCCTGGGAACGCTGCCCTTGATCGTATAGAGCGTATCCTTTTTTGAGTGCAGACCGGGAATGGAGCGAATAAGCCCTTCGGTATAAGGATGCTTCGGGTGATTAAAAATGTCTTTGACGTTTCCTTCTTCAACGACTTTCCCGGCGTACATCACGACAACACGTTTGCATACCTGGGCGACGACCCCGAGATCATGCGTGATCAGGATAATAGCCGTGTGCGTCTCACGATTGAGTTTGATCATCAGATCGAGAATCTGAGCTTGAATCGTGACATCGAGGGCGGTCGTCGGTTCGTCCGCAATCAGAACTTTCGGATTGCACGACATGGCCATGGCAATCATCACCCGCTGCCGCATTCCCCCGGACAATTCATGAGGATATTCCTTCAGCAGTTCTTTGGCTCTCGGAAGGCCGACCATTTTTAATAATTCGACGGCCCGTTCGATCAGCTCTTTTTTTGAAAGACGATTATGCAGGCGAATGGCTTCCATTAACTGATCGCCTATTGTAAAAACCGGATTGAGCGATGTCATCGGTTCCTGGAAAATCATGGCGATTTCATTCCCGCGCAGTTTCCTCATCTTGGATTCTTTCGCATGGCTGATGTCTTCGCCTTTAAAATAAATACCTCCTCCAACGATTTTCCCCGGAGGAGAAGGCAGAAGACCCATGATCGACAGCGAAGTAACGCTTTTCCCGCAGCCCGATTCGCCGACGATCCCCAGAATTTCTCCCTCGCCGACGGAAAAATCAATCCCGTCAACTGCCGGCAGTTCGCCGTCGTCAGTAAAAAAAGAGGTCTTTAACCCTTTAACTTCAAGAATCGGCTGATTCAACCTCTTCACCTCCTCATGTCACTTATTATAACATTTAAAGACTGAACAAACTTTACAATTAAAATCAAGGGATGTCAATACATTAAATTATGGTTAAAGCGATCGGATCGCGGCCGGACCGTTTCTCGCTCCAGCAGAGCCGGACCGGAACAGAATACGGAAGGCGCAGGAGGCGGCACATTTATTTCTGAAAAGCGCAGGAAATAAAGCGCATCTGAAAAAGCTCCCTGCCCGTTTCCAGGCAGGGAGCTTCCCGTCATGTAGGTGATTACTGTTTATTTGCTTGCGACTTTTTGTTCTGCTGGCGAACTTCCTGAGCATTCGTTTCGCTGGCGAATTCGCTGCCGTACTGTCCGCTGCTGCCGACCTGGGCATTCTGTTTCTTAACCTGTTCTACATCCGTGCCCACATTTGTCTTCTTAGCCATTGAGTATCACCTCCACGACTTATAACTTAGCCAACTTCCTTTCATTTTATGTATGATTCTGTCGATTTTTTTTGATCCATTCGATGATTTTCTGATGGGGTACCGGAAAAGGGCGGCGCAGCAGCTCATCCAGAGATTCCCAGGCCGTTCTTGCCCCGGGATCGGCTGTTTCTTCGGCCGTTCCCTCGTAAAGCGACAGATTCCAGATCAGATGGGAAAAACGATGAGTATAGGAGAAAGCTGTCCGGACAAGCCGGGCTTTCCGGCCGTATTTCCTGCAGGCGGCCTCCAGCGCTTTTTCATCACTCCCGGCGGGATCGTGCGCCACCATCGGGAACTGCCACATACCGGCAAGCAGCCCGACGTCCGGCCTCTGCTCAATCAGATATTGCCGTTTCGCATTGCTGAGCAGCAGGACAGCATAATCAATCGATCGCGGTTTTGCCTTGCCGCTTTTGACCGGATATTCAAGCTGCACCCCTTCTTCGCGGGCGAGGCAGTGCGCCTTCAGAGGGCATTCATCGCATTTCGGATTTTGGGGGCGGCAGACCAGCGCGCCGAGATCCATCAGACTCTGATTGAAAGCGGAAGGGTCTGCTTCGGCGATCAGGGCGCCGACAATATTTTCAAATTTTTTCTTCGTTTTCGCTTTTGCAATATCGTCGTCGATCAGGAATACTCGGGACATCACCCGCATCACATTGCCGTCGACAGCGGGTTCCGGTTCGCTGAATGCAATGCTGAGCAGCGCTCCTGCGGTATAGGGACCGATTCCTTGGATCGAAAGCAGGTCGGCCTTATCTTCGGGCACTTTTCCGCCGTATTTCTCGGCCACCTCGCGCACCCCCCGGTGCAGGTTGCGCGCACGCGAATAATAACCGAGACCTTCCCAGTATTTCAGTACCGTCTGATCCGGCGCTTCCGCCAGAGCTTCTATCGTCGGAAAACGGCTGATAAATCTGTTATAATAAGGAATGACCGTATCCACCTGAGTCTGCTGCAGCATGACTTCGGAAACCCAGGTATAATATGGATTGTCGGTTCCGCGCCAGGGAAGGCGGCGGCCGTTCTCGCGGAACCAGGTCAGGAGATCGTCGTCGAATTGTCTGATTTGCTTTGCATTCACATATTTCACTCCAGCATTTTTCTCTGATCAATATTTATTTAAAATTGACATAATTACCCCTTTCAATATAGTTCATTTTGTGTGACAATGGAAGCGCGTAAATTTGTTTCCTTTATCTTACTTATCGTGAGTGATTTGCCACAAGGAGGGCATTCAAATTAGATGGATACAGCCACTCATGTTGTGATGGGGTTTGGTTTGGCAGGTCTCGCAACTCTTGACCCGGCTGTTGCCGCAGATCCCCTGACTTTTCACGCTGTCATGCTTGGTGCCGTGGCCGGTTCCGTTATACCGGATATTGACACGGTCCTGAAATTAAAAAACAACGCCGCCTACATCCGCAATCACCGGGGAAGGACTCATTCCCTGCCGGCGGTCGTACTTTGGCCGTTTATTATCGCTGCATGTCTTTTGCCGCTGTTCCCGGGGGCGGATGTCGATGCGTTTCTGTTCTGGACGCTCCTCGCTGTTTCGCTGCATGTGTTTGTCGATATATTCAACGCATACGGAACACAGGCTGCCCGGCCCATCAAAGAAAAATGGATCGCGCTCGGAATCATTAATATTTTCGACCCTTTTATTTTCAGCCTTCATCTGATGGGATTCGCGATCTGGCAGGCGACCGGCTATCCCGGCGAGACATTCGCTACCATCTATGCGGTGCTGGCCGGCTATTATATCCTGCGCACCTTGCAGCATCGAAGAACCGTCCGCTTTATCAGGCACCGGCTGCCCGGCCTGAAAAACATCTATCTGTCGCCGACCTTGCGCTGGTCGCATTATCATGTGGCGGCCGAAAGCGCCGACCGGTTCTATGTCGGAAAAACCGACGGCCGGAAGCTGAAGCTGATCGATACCTTCGAACGGCGGCCGATCGACGCGGACAATGAAATTATTCAGTCGGCGATGTGCGATAAAAACGTCCGCGCATTTCTCTCGTTTTCGCCTATATACCGCTGGGAAATCCGCGAACAGAACGGCCGCTTCGTCATGCAGTTTGTCGATTTGCGCTACTTTGCAAAGGGCATGTATCCTTTCACGGCTACGGTCTGGGTTAACAAAAATCTTGTTGTGGAAAGTTCCTATACCGGGTGGGTTTACAGTGAAAAGAAACTGCGTAAAAAACTCGTGCTTGCACAGTCAAAATAAATAAGAACGGCTTAGCCGTCGGTTTCAGAGACGGCATGCAGATCATTTCCAAACGATTTTAAAAAGCGGCAGGGCGTCTTATTCGTCGATTTTCGATGATGAGACGCCCTGCCGCTCTATATCAACAATCCCCTGACACTTGACCTGATGCCGATAACAACGTCCTGCAGGAGATATTCAGGGGCCGTCTTTATTCCACTCTTTGCCGTTTCGCCTTTTTCAAAAGAGAAATGGGAACACCGTGCATTTTTTCACTGTCTTCAAATCTCCCCCAGGCGAAGTTTCCTTTCATATAATCAATCCTGAAAGCCCGGTCGTCGACATAATATAGTTGGCCCGGCCGGAAACTTTCCGGATCCATCAAATAAGCCCTGGCCATGTCGATCTTTCGTTCGTAAACCGCAAGCTCATTGATCATGCCCATCTGCTCCGCTTTTCTCGCCTTGTCCGTAAACTCGCCAATTTTCTGCGTAAGCTCATAGGGCGTCATTTCGCTGAACCGCTGCTCCATATGATCCATCTCCCTTTCATTTCCGCCGCCTTCACAATTTTCGACACAGGCGACGTTTTTTTAATTATTAATGTTTATCCGTTTCTGTAAAAACGAAGTAATGTCGTCGGCGGGAAAACCTTTTCGATACAAAAAAGCTTTAACCTTCTGCAAAAACTCATTCCCGCTGTATTTTTTATACTTCTGCATCGCCTTTTCCGCCTGGCAGGCCAGTGCGTTTTTCTCATTGTCCGCCAGAAAACCGCCGATCTCGCCGATGACCTGATCCGTAATTTCCCGCGAATAGCCTCTTTGCATCAGCAGCCGGGAAAGAATTTGTTTCGCTTCGGCAGAAGACTTCGTATTCTTGACCGACGCCGTTTTCTTCGCCAAATATTTTCGGGCGTGGGCCAGCTGCTCCTCCATAGGATAAAGGGATTCCGCTCCCGCTGCGATAGACTGAGCAATGCCTGCCTGCAGCAGTTCCCGATAGATCAACTGGGGCCCCTTCGTCGACAGTTCGATTCTCGTGCGTGTGAACGCTACAGCAAAAGCCCGGTCATCCAGTTTTTGTTCCTTCTGCAGACGTCCGAGCGCATATTCAATCTGGCTTTTACTGTACCCCTTTTTCTCCAGATAAGCTTTCATTTCATGAGAACTGCGCATCCGGTAAGAAAGATAGCGGATGCCGGCAAGATAGGCTTTGATGCCCTCAGCTTCAAAATGAAGAACGGCAAGACGATGCTCTGTAAGGTGAAGCCCCTTGCGCAATTCATCCTGCACAAGGATGTCTTCATGTACATGAAGCGTCTCAGTCCTGCCGTCATCCAATTGAATATCAATTTCAAAAAAGCCGTCATTTTTGCCGTCTGTACTGATTCGGGCTATTACGGGCATCGATCTCATCCCTCCCCTTTTATTCATTATTTTATCATACCGCTCTTAAAAAGGGATGTCCGAAAGTCATAAAAAAACGTATCTTCCCATGCCGGGCCGGCCTCACAAGGATATTCTATCAGGCCGGGAGCTTCCTTTTTTTTAGCAAAATAAGAGGGAGATTATAGCGAACGGAAACAGCGGGCCTCGCAGCCTTTCAGCATGCAGCCGTCCGTCTGCGCCAAAAAGCCCGGCAAAGCCAGGCCGTCTCATTCTGTCCCCGAAAAGTTAATCGTTTATGAATTTTGTTAAAAAACAGTATCGGAAAATAGACGGAAAGAAAGTGGATAAAATCTATTTTTCTGAATTTGCAAGGTCAACACATCCGAAAATGTCAATAACTTTGTGGATAAGTGGATAACTCTGTTCATCCCTTGCTGTGCTTACAGTCGAATTGTGACTGTTTTTGTAGATAACTTTCCCAATCGCTGTGGATAATGTGAATAACCTTGTATAAATCCGCTGAAATGCACCCGCATATTTGTCAAGGGTGTGGATAACTCTGTGGATTGTGTTACTAACTTTTTTCAACAAAAATTGACTAAAATCGCTTTATTTCTTTACAATTTACAATATAAGATAAGCGGCCGGACCGGGCCGCCTGAAAAAAAAATCTCTTCGTTCATGCGGGACCCGGCTCGCCGAAGAGAAATAAACGGATAAATTTATCGATCATGGGTGGGCAGATGCTTTTTCGCCACCAGTTGATCAAGGCTGCGGAAATGGTATCCCTGTTTCTTCAGATCATGAATAACACGCGGCAATGCTTCGGTGTTATCTCTGGAAACGGTGTGCAGCAGCAAAATGGCACCGGGATGAATCCGCTTCATAATGTGCTGGTAGGCATAATCCGCACCGTTCTGCTGATCCCGCACCCAGTCTTTGTAGGCGGCAGACCAGAAAACGCTGATGTACCCCTGATCTCTGGCCAGCTTCAGAGAGCGTTCGCTGAATGTTCCGCGCGGCGGACGCAGATAAAGCATCCGGGTCTGTCCCGTCAGTTTTGTATAGGCCGTTTTCAGTTTTTGCAGCTCCTGCTTATATTTTTCATCGCCGATCGCGGACAGGTCAGGATGGCCCCAGGAATGATTCCCGATGATATGACCTTCTCTGGCCATTCTTTTCACAAGCCCAGGCTGATCGGTGATATAATGGCCGGTAATGAAAAAGGCGGCGGGAACCTTTTCTTTTTTCAGCGTATCGAGAATACTGGCCGTATACCCCGCTTCATAACCGTTGTCAAATGTAAAATAGATATCTTTTTTCAACGTGTCTCCGATATAAATGCCGTCGTATTTTTTCAGAAGCATTTCATACTCCGGCTCCGTCGTTGCCGGCTGATTGTTTTTCGCCGGCTTAAAATACCAATCCTTCGCCTCGCCTGCTAGAGGATGCCCGGCCAGTCCAATGAGCGCAACAAGCATCGCTATAATCATCTTTTTCAAATAAAATCACCCTCCGTTTCTATATAGGGTGACCGTATTCATTCTTTTTATGTGCGGTTCGGTATTTGCCCCTCCGTCCAATCATCGCGGAAACGGCGGATTTTGATTTCAAGATCCCCGATCATTCCTAAGATGTGGTTCAGATCTTCGGGACCCGCCGTTTCATCGTCCAGAGCATTGATCACGTAAGACAGCAGTTTGATCCGCTTTTTTAAATAGCCGACCTGTTCAGACTTTGATATGGCCGCTCTGCCCATTCTTCATCCCCGCTTTCTGCACTTTTTCGTACCGGTTCTACTTTAGCACATACGGGGACAAAAAGTTGGCCGCCAGCCCGCTGAAATTTTTCGGCGGCAGCGGTTTTTCTCAGGAAGAGAAGCAGCTGCGTTTTCAGACGACGTATCTCCGCCTATTTAGCAAGATAACGAAGCGATACGTGGTCCTGGATCGGCATCCACGCCCCGATTCCCTGTTCCATAACATTTTTGACTTCAAGAAAGGCTTTTCCTCCTTTAAGGACAAGAAAGACTTCTCCGTAGGTGATCTTCCCTTTTTCATTAACTGCCGGAACATAGCCGTATAAATGGCCGATATGCTTCGCATCCACCTGATAGGGGCGGTCTGCCTTCGTCCCGCGGCCGACAACTGTGGAAAAGGAAATCGGAAGCCGCGTCTTTTTCATTGCCTTAGCCATAATCAACTGACTGACTTCCTCCTTTTTCGGCACATTCGCCGTCAGTCCGCCGGTTACTTTGGCCTCATTCTCCTGAGTGTAACTGAGTTTCTGTCCCCCTGTGCTTCCTCTTGCATCCGCAGCATTATCGCTGATTTTCTTATACTCCCAGTTTACCGTCGTTTCTTTTGATGTATAACTGAGCGGCCATTCGCCCAAATAAATCCGTGCAGAATAAGCGATCGACCACTTCGACGGATGAAGAGACGATTCGTTGAGCAATTTGATCAGCGCCGGATTGTCGATTGCGACTTTCGATGACTGCAGCAGCGATTTTGTATATCCGCTCGGTACAAGCTCCGATTGATCATGCGACGGATTGGGGTAAGTATTTTCTTTTGAAATATCGGCAACATAATCGGGCACTTTTGCCGGAAGCGGCTCTTTTGCAGCAGAGGCCGTTGAGAAGCAGAAAACGGCAGCCGCGCAGCAGAGAATTGACAGAAATTTTTTCATGGGCGGACAGCTCCTTTTTCTCCTATTCTTTTCTCTCCGAAGAAAAATTATCCGCCCCGCTCTTCTGCCATCCTTAAAAAGAAAAGCGGAACGCAAAAGAACTTGCGTCCCGCCCGGCGGCTAATCGGTTTATCCTCAGAACAGGCGAAGCTCCCCGATCCGCCTCACGGCTTCGGTCAGCCGTTCCGGTTCGGTCAGCAGCCCCACGCGGATGTAATCTTCGCCCTCACCGCCGAAGCCGATTCCCGGAGCGACAACGACGTGAGCTTCCTTTAGGGCATGATCAAAGAATGATTGGGAAGTGAATCCTTTCGGAACGGGCAGCCAGCCGAAGAAGGAACCTTTGGAAGGAACTGCATCCCAGCCTATACTGCGGGCAGCGCTGAAGAATGCATCCCGGCGCGATTCATAACGCCGGACCAGATCCCGGACACAATCCTGCGCTCCGAGCAGCGCCTTGGCACTTGCCTCCTGAATGGCGCCGAACAGGCTGACATAATAGTGATCCTGAATCAGCTCAATCGCTTCGATTACGCTTCGGTTCCCGAGCGCAAAGCCGACACGCCATCCGGCCATGTTATAGGTCTTCGAAAGGGTGTACATCTCAATACCGACGTCTTTTGCCCCCGGCGTCTGCAGGAAACTGAGCGGCTTTTCACCGTCGAAGCCGAGCGCTCCGTATGCGAAGTCGTGCACAACGCAGATATTGTATTTCGCTGCCGTTTCAACCGTCTGTTCGAAGAAATCGGCAGGTGCCGTCACGGCCGTCGGATTGTTCGGATAATTGAGGAACATCAGCTTGGCTCGGTCCAGCACGGCTTCAGGCAGGGATCCATAATCCGGAAGAAAGGCGTTTTCTTCGCGGAGCGGCATCTTTTCCATGTGCAGGTTGGCAAGCGCGAAACCGGACAAATAATCGGGATAGCCCGGATCCGGCATCAGTACCGTGTCTCCGCTGTTCAGCAAACATTCGCCGATTTCCACCAGCCCGGTCTTCGAACCGAACAAGATGGCGACTTCCGTCTTCGGATCAAGATCGACACTGTACTCGCGCTTGTAAAAAGCGGCGATCGCTTCTTTCAGAAAATCATAGCCGCGAAAGGGCGAATATTTGTGATAAAGAGGATTCCCAGCAGCCTCCTGCAGCGCCTTAACAATGTGCGGCGGCGTCGGCTGATCCGGGTTGCCCTGTCCAAGATTAATCACATCGAATCCCTTGGCTATTTCAGCATTTGTCTTGACGACAAGATCGGCAAAGAATTGTTTCGGCAGCCGATCAAGCGCATCGGATTTCGGATAGTAAACCATCAATTTTCACTTCCGCTTCTTAGAAATTGGCCCTGTTCAATCACATGCAAGAACCTTTATAATGAATGAAGATAGCTTCCTTTATTGTCGGAGAAATAAATCGATTTGTAAAGAGTATCCTTATCAGGATACCGTGTATTAAAAAAATGCTCTTTAAATATCAGGCCGGGGGGAAACGGGCCGGAGCCTCGGGAGGGGCGGCGGGCTTTCCCGAATAATAAAGGGGGACATTATATTATGAAGATCACGTTGATTCAGCTGAACATTGCCTTCGGCGATCCGGAAAAAAATTATCTGCGCGCGGAAAATTTTATTCAGCGCGCCTTAAAAGAAAAACCCGATGCGATCATGCTGCCCGAATTGTGGACAACGGGTTATGACCTCGGACGGCTTTCCGAGACTGCCGACAGCGAGGCTGAGCGGACCAAACGGTTTGCCGGACGTCTGGCAAAAGCAAATCATGTCGCGATCATTGCCGGATCCGTTGCCAAACGCTCTGCGTCCCGGGTGACCAATACCATGCTTGTCATCAATCGTGCAGGTGAATGCGTCAAGGAATACAGCAAGATTCATCTCTTTCGTCTGATGAATGAGGACAAATTTTTGCACGCGGGAGACAGCGACGGCCTCTTTGACCTTGACGGCATTCCGTCCGCAGGTTTCATTTGCTACGATATCCGTTTCCCCGAATGGATCAGAAGGCACGTTCTCTCCGGAGCACGGCTTCTGTTTATTCCCGCCGAATGGCCGAAACCCCGGCTTGATCATTGGAGGACCCTGCTCGCATGCCGGGCCATTGAAAATCAGGCATTTGTCATTGCCTGCAACCGGGCCGGAAGCGATCCGGACAATATGTTCGCCGGACATTCGATGATCATCGGCCCGTGGGGTGAAATTCTCGCGGAAGCGGGAGAAGAAGAATGCCTGCTGACCGCCGATCTCGATCTTTCCGCCATCGCCGCCGTCCGCTCACGTATTCCCGTGTTCGAAGACCGCCGTCCGGAACTTTATTGAACGGAGAATGACGGATCTGCATGGATATTGCCGCCCGCGTCCGCGCTCAGATCCGGTTTGACAAAGTCAATATTCCGAAAAAAAAAGCCGGAATTGATTGAGACAACGCTGCTTTATACTCTGCCGGCCTTTTTAAGAACTGATTCGACGCTTCCGGATCATCGTCGAATCATCTTTTTCCGCCGGGAAAGGATTGGATCATGCCTTTTCGCTCGTATCATTTATTTCGTTTCTCATTATTAATCGGATCGGTATTTGTCTGCGGCGTCGCCGAAGGAATGCTGCTCCCCCTGATCTCCGCACTGCTCGATGAACGGGGCGTATCGCCGATCGTTAACGGAATCGGAACAACCGCGCTTTACATCGGTATGCTTGCTCCCGCTCCTTTTATGGAGAAGCCGATGCAGCGTCTTGGATATAAGCCTTTTCTGTTCATTGGGCTAATGCTGATCACGCTATCGCTTGCTCTTTTTCCGCTTTACATTAATCTTTGGTTCTGGTTCATCCTGCGCCTCGCGGTCGGAATCGGAGACAGCATGCTTCACTTTGCTGCGCAGACATGGATTACAATCGGCAGTCCGCACAGGAAAAAGGGCCGGAATATTGCTCTTTACGGCCTGTCTTTCGGCCTCGGTTTTGCAGCCGGTCCCCTGCTTGTCCGGCTGCTCGCTTTCGGTCTGGCCGTCCCCTTTATCGCGGGTACGGCCGCCTGTCTTGTCTTTCTGATACCGCTTATATTGCTCAAAAATGAATACCCGGAAACTCCGTCTCACGAGGACCGTGCACAGAACCGCTGGCTGAACCGCTGCGGGCAGGTGGTCTTTGCTGCCTGGTCCGGACTGATCGCTACATTCGGATTCGGCTTTCTCGAGGCATCCTTAAACAACAGTTTTCCTATCTTCGCTTTAAGGAACGGGTTCCGGCTGGAGGACATTTCTTCACTGCTTCCGATGTTCGTCGCTGGCGGACTGTTGACGCAGCTGCCGATCGGCGTCATCGGCGATCGGTTCGGCCGCGCCAGGCTGCTCCCCTCTTTATCGCTGCTTGGCGCCATGGTCTTCATTCTCTCCGGACTGTTCTCTTCTTCTTTCTACGGCCTCCTGTTGACTTTGTCGGCTGCGGGCATGCTGACCGGATCGCTGTACTCAATGAGCATGGGCTACGTCAGCGACATGCTCGACACATCGCTGATTCCGCTCGGGAACATCCTGATGAGCGTGTGCTATAGTTTTGGGAGTATGGCCGGGCCGATAGCCGGAAATACGCTGATCGGCCTTGTCCCGCAGGGCGGTCTGTTTTACGGGATCTCCCTGGCGCTGATCCTTGTCACGCTCAGTTCGGCCATTCATCAATCGCTGCGTGCAAACCGAAAGCGATTAGCGCGGCACGGTCACCCGGTTAATTAACGTATGGCGCCCGGCCGGCATACAATGGCAGAAAAAGAGGCGCCCAGAAATGAGGCGCTGAATTCGGGAGGACTGACCGGTGATTAAAAATCTGATACTTCCGGAACTGGACACGGCGACGCATTGGATTAATCAAAAAGCTGTAAGGAATGATCTGCTCGGGAAACCATCGCTGATCCATTTCTGGTCGATCGGCTGCCATTACTGCAAACAGTCGATGCCGCTGCTCAACACGATCCGCGATCGATATGTCGGCCTGCTTCATGTCGTCGCCGTCCATATGCCTCTTTCTGAAGAGGAACTGAACGTTGCGGAGGTTGCCGAAGCCTGTACGCTTTATCGGATATCCCATCCCGTGCTGATCGACAATACCCATCGTCTGGCCGACTCATTCGATAACCGCTACGTTCCTGCATACTATCTGTTTGATAAAGAAGGGCGGCTTCTGAAGGCCCGCTTCGGCGAATTCGGCGCACTCAGAATGAGTCGAACGATCGATTATCTGTTTCAGCGGAATCCCGAGTAAAAAATGACAATCCTGCGCACGAAGAGGCGGAAAACACTGAGGATAAGACGTCCGGCCAGGGCACCGGCCACATTCAGCATGATATCGTCTATATCGAAAATACGGGCGGCAAACCAAAACTGACAAATCTCAATCACTAGACTGATCAGGACGGCGAACAGCAGCTGCCAGCGGAAGGCCTGCTTTTTCTCGATCAGCAGCGGAAGCAGAATGCCGAGCGGCATAAAAAGAACGATATTTCCAATCACATTCTTCAGGATCAGGCCGCTGTTCCCGCTCATCAGCATTAAACGGACACTGCTGAAAATCAGCAGATTGCTCGACTGCCCGTAAGTATAGTAATTATGCGTGAACAAAGTGACAGACAGCAGCAGGGACAGATAACCGATGAACAGCAGCATAACAAGCAATTTTCTTCTGCGCTTCCCGTCAGCCATGTACCAGCCCCCCTCTTTTATTTATATTTACAGAGAAGATATAAAATTCAGCGGATTGCCGCATAAGCGCCGCGGAGCGCGGCATCATCGGACCGTCCCGGCACCGCGGCTTCGCCCAAGAATCGGCAGTCCCTTTTGTGAACAGGCCGGTTTTCTTTCATACATCCGTTCGCTCGTTCAAAACAAGAAGAAACCGCTTTTTACATTCCCCTGCCGATCTGAAGATGATGAAGGATGGCATTGATCTGCCCGCCGACAATAATCGTCATGGCCGTAATATAGAACCAGAGCATCAGAATAATAATTCCGCCGAGCGTACCGTAAGTCGCCGAATAGTGGCCGAAATAGCGGACATAAAATGAGAATCCGTAGGACGCCGCCTGCCATCCGCTTCCGGCAAGAAGCGCACCGACCCTCACTTCTTTCAGTTTCAATCTCATATTGGGACCAAGGGCGTAAAGATAAGCCAGAATAAATACAACAACAACAAAGGTTAAGAGCGGACTGACGGCCGACCACATATCGGCAAAATTATCCGCTATCCCGACTTTCTGAAAAAATTTCTGGGCGAAAGCTACAGAAAACACGTTAACCGCCAGCGTCAGGACAATGGCAAAAACCATCGCCAGCGTCAGGAGCATTGCCAGCATCCGGATAACGATAAAAGAACGGGTTTCTTTTACGTGGTAGGCGTGGTTCAGCGTCCGTATCAGTGCATTGATGGCGTTTGACGCTGCCCAGAATGTCGCGATAATGCCGATCGAAAGCAGGCCGCCGCTTCTTGTAAACACATCACCGAGATTTTCCCGGATAAGGGACATGACTTCACCCGGAAGATAACGGCTGAGAAAGGGCAGCAATTCCTGCTGGGTCAGTCCCATATAGGGAAGAACCGCAAATAAAAAAATAACAAGCGGAAATAGCGACAACAGAAAGTAATAGGCCAGTGTTGCCGCTAAATCCGCTGTATTGTCTTCCACGAATCTTTTACCGAGAAGTTTAATGAACAGGACCATTTCTCTAAACTTCTTTTTTTTCCCCACTTTCCCCATCTCCGCAAATTTCTCTCGTAGAGCACTTTTATTTCGAATGACTGTCGCTTTTTAAATTAAAGTCATTCTTTGGCTTCGACTGCGCAGGTTTCTTGCTCTTTTCAAACGATCGCCGTGGCATGGTTCCCGGATTCGGGACGGATGTTTCATTTTCAAGCCGCTGCAAAGCATCTTGCTCCGTATCCACCAGCACGGGTTCCTGAAAACGAGTGATGCTTTGTCCGGCGCGTCTAATTTTCCCCGCCATTTCCGTGATCTCGGCTCCGGCCTCCATGACATACTGATACGTGTCGGTCGTACTCGTTCTCGCCTTTTCAGCATGGTCGATCATTTGCTGAAAATCTTCCGATAATTCCCGGGCGGTCGACTTCAGACGGGTCCCCGTCGTCTGAAAATAACGCCCCACCTGATCCGGATGCCTGTAAATCGTTTGAATCAGCTTGCCGCTGCCGGAGGCTGCTGTTGACAGATTATGTCCCCAGACTGTACGTGTCTCGCGGCTAAGCAGCGACAGAGCGCAGCCGACCATGCCCCCGATCAGCATGAACCTCCCCATTTTGCTTCTGCCATAAACACTCATCGGACTCGGCCTCCTTGCGGTGTGTATAATCCTTGAGGATTACTTTATTAGTCTGTACAGCGTCTCTGATTAATATGAGGGGAAAAGCCGGCGGACGTCTGCTAAATAGTGGTGAAAAATGAGAAACGTGCTTCAAAAAAATCAACGGAGCAGCTGCCTTAGCAGTACATCCGTCCCCCGATCGACCAGGCGGAAGACTTCATCAAACCGGCCGGTATAATAAGGATCCGGAACATCGGCGGACGGGCGGTCATCCAAAAGCCGCATAAAGCGGAATATCTTTTGCCCGTCCCGCTCACTCGGCGCCGCCAGCCTGTAAAGATCCCGCTCATTGGATCTGTCCATGGCAATGATCCGGTCAAAGCGCTGAAAATCCTCCGGGATGACTTGCCTGGCTCTAATTTTTGCAAAAGATATGCCCTCCCTCGATAAAATTTTTCTTGTTCCGGGATGCGGAATGCTGCCCATGTGCCAGTTTCCCGTTCCCGCCGAATCGACCACAATCCGATCGCCGGCACCTGCCTTTATTATTTTGTCGCGCAGCACGGCCTCCGCCATCGGCGAACGGCAGATATTGCCGAGACAGACGAACAGTATACGAATCACGATAACCCCTCTTCTCCGGATGAACCATTACAGCCGTCACGGGCCCGATGAAAACGGGCCGCCGCTCGGCCTCTTTCCGGTACATACGAATATCCTCTATTATGATAACAATAACCGCTATTTCTTTAAAGAAGAAAGCGGACAAACCTGAAAAGCGGCAAACGAAACGGATTATGCTACAATTGGTGAAAGAATAAGAAAAGGGGGAAACATAATGCAAAAACTGAATCAGAAGTGGGATCTGGATCCGATTTTCCCAGGCGGAAGCGGATCGCCCGAATTCACGGCTTTTCTCGAGCAGCTTGAAAGTGATATTTCCTTTTTTGAAACCGCTATCAATGTTGGATCCGGGACATTTGCCTCGGCCGATACGATACTTTTTCAAAAAATCGTGCATACATATGAGGAACTGCTGAAGCGGCTTGACGAGGCCTCCGCTTTCGTAGAATGCATCACAGCGCAGAACATAAAGGATGAAACGGCGCTCATACGGAGCAATCGGCTGAAGGCCATTGCCGCAAAATTTGCAGCCTGCGATGCCCTGTTTGAGGCACAGCTGCGCCGGATCACGGATAAAGATTGGACGGTTTTGATGGCCGGAAAGGCGATGGACGGGGTGCGTTTCGCCCTTCAGGAAAAAAGAGATCTTTCCAGGAAAAAACTCGCGCCCGAACAGGAACAGCTGATCAGCAGCCTGGCGGTTGACGGTTACCACGCCTGGGGCAGCTTTTATTACACCCTTGTCGGAAAAATAAACATTCCGTTCAGCCATCCTGAAAAGGGATCGGAACGGTTATCGGTCGGGCAGGCCAATAATCTTCTCGATGATCCGAACCGCGCCGTGCGAAAAACCGCATTTACGGCTCTGGAGGCAGCATGGTCTGAAAACGCCGGACTGTTTGCGGAAACACTGAACCGGATCGCAGGTTTCCGCCTCTCCGCCTATGAAACGCGCGGCTGGTTTGATTTTCTCGAAGAACCGCTCGATTATAACCGGATGTCCCGGAAAACACTGGACACCATGTGGAAAACGATCGATGAATACAAACCGGCTCTTGTGAAATTTTTGAATCGCAAGGCGGAGATGCTCGGATTGAAAAAACTGGCCTGGTTCGATGTGGACGCCCCGCTCTCAAAAGAAAGCGGAAGAGTCTCCTATGAAGAAGCCGGCGATTTCGTCGTCAGCCATTTCAGAGCCTTCAATCCAAGAATGGCCGATTTCGCGGATCAGGCGCTGAAGAACCGCTGGATCGAAGCAGAAGATCGTCCGGGCAAGCGGCCCGGCGGATTCTGTACCAGTTTTCCGATCAGCGGACAATCCCGCATCTTCATGACATTCAGCGGAACAGCGACCAATACATCGACGATCGCTCATGAACTCGGACATGCCTACCATCAATCGGTCATGAACGGCCTGCCTTTTCTGTCACAGCAATATGCCATGAACGTCGCGGAGACCGCCTCGACTTTTTCAGAAATGATCGTCAGCGACGCCGCCGAATCCGCCGCCGGAACCCGTCAGGAAAAAATTGAGCGCCTTTCCGGCAAACTGGAACGCTGCGTGGCTCTGCTGATGAATATCCATGCCCGTTTCCTGTTCGAAACACGCTTTTATCAAGAACGAAAAGCGGGTACCGTCAGTGTCGGCCGGCTGAATCAGCTGATGGTCGAAGCCCAGAAAGAAGCCTATCTGGATTCGCTGGATGTGTATCACCCGACATTCTGGGCATCCAAACTTCACTTTTATATCACAGACTGGCCTTTTTACAATTTTCCTTATACGTTCGGATTCCTGTTCAGCACCGGTATCTATGTCCGGGCACTGAAGGAAGGAACGGCATTTGCCGAGAAATATGATGCTCTGCTTCGTGACACCGGAAGGATGACCACCGAACAGCTTGCGGAGAAACATCTGAACGTCGATCTGACTGCTCCGGATTTCTGGCGGTCCGCCCTCGATTACTGCGTCCGCGATGTTCGGGAATTTCTGGAACTGACCGAATAAATGCTGCTCTGAACAAAGTTAATGGACAAAAGCCACGATTGATTATAGAATAATGAAGTAGTAGTCAATAATAATTTTAACTTATCCAACATGCTGTCATCCCAACGGATGGCAGCATGTCGCGTATTAGGGGTCATGACGATGATTACTATTTTCAATTAGCGCTTATTATTTTCGTTTTCTCAGACTGTTCACTTAAATGAAAAGAGGTTGTCAATTTTGGAAGAACAAGTAACGAGCGGAATGAATCAGAAACTGAATGTGCTTCGGGCGGGCGTTCTGGGAGCGAACGACGGGATCGTCTCGACCGCCGGGATCGTGATCGGCGTCGCAGGGGCGACGACAAACACGCTGACACTGGTTATTTCCGGCCTGGCCGGTCTCGTTTCCGGGGCCCTGTCGATGGGCGGCGGCGAATATGTTTCTGTCAGCACGCAGAAAGATTCGGAAAAGGCGGTAATCGCCAGGGAGCAGGCCGAGCTCAAGGATGATTATGAAGGCGAAATCAGCGAACTTGCGAAAATATACGAAAATAACGGCCTGTCTGAAGAGCTGGCTAAAAAAGTCGCCGTCGAACTGATGAGCAAGGACGCCCTTAAAGCCCATGCCGATGCAGAACTGGGCGTCAATCCGGCCGATTATGTCAATCCGTGGCACGCGGCCTTCTCTTCGATGATCTCATTCACCATCGGAGCCATTCTGCCTTTTCTCTGTATCGCATTGATCCCCGGCTCGTTCCGTGTGCCGTTCACGGTAATCGCCGTATTGATCGCACTGGCGCTGACCGGATTGATCAGCGCAAAGCTGGGCGGCGCTCCGCGCTGGCCGGCGATCGCCCGGAATGTCCTCGTCGGCGCACTGACGATGGTGGTTACTTACACGGTCGGCCAGTTCTTTCATGCGTAAATCGGAATCAATTGAAAGTCACGCGCGGTTTCCCCACGGAAACCGCGTTTTTTTTCCGGAATTTTAATTTTCAACAAACACGCGACCCGCCGTATGAATCGATGAATAAGAAGATTTTCGGCCAGTTAGCAACTGTTTTCGGTCGGCACGCCTAGTTTATCGACCGGCAGGTGCAGTTTATCGGTCGGCGCACGCTGCTTTTCGGTCATCACAGGCAATTTATCGGTCAGCACGGGTTTTATCGGTCGACGTAGACAGGTTTTCGGTCGGCATACGTTGCTTTTCGGTCGCTACGGGGAAGTTTTCGGTCATCGCACGCTGCTTTTCGGTCATCGCAGGCAATTTATCGGTCAGCACGGGTTTTATCGGCNGCACGGGTTTTATCGGTCGACGTAGACAGGTTTTCGGTCGGCATACGTTGCTTTTCGGTCGCTACGGGGAAGTTTTCGGTCATCGCACGCTGCTTTTCGGTCATCGCAGGCAATTTATCGGTCAGCACGGGTTTTATCGGTCGACGTAGACAGGTTTTCGGTCGGCGCACGTTGCTTTTCGGTCGCTACGGGGAAGTTTTCGGTCATCGCACGCTGCTTTTCGGTCATCGCAGGCAATTTATCGGCCGGCACGGGTTTTATCGGCCGACGTAGACAGGTTTTCGGTCGGCATACGCTGCTTTTCGGTCATCGCAGGCAATTTATCGGTCGGCACGGGTTTTATCGGCCGTCGCACCTAGTTTAGCGACCGTTGCGAAAGTTTAGCAATTGCGGACACGTTCTCCGTTTATCGAGAGATTGACGGTCCCAAGGAAAGTCGATTATCATCTGCCGGTCCGGCAGGAAAATGAGCTAGAGAGATACTCACATTGAATATTTTACCGGACGGCCGGCATAATGAATCAGGCATAAATCTGAATGAATCAGACAGGCGTCTGTTGTGAGGAAAACTCTCTGTCCCCCGCAGCGGACGCCCTTTTTCCCGATTGTCGATTTTCAGCTATAATAATCATAATGATCTATAATGGAAAAATAGATGTTATCGGATTCCGAGAGGGGTATAGTTATGGAAACAGAAAGAAAGAATCTGATCGGACGTATCCGCACGGCTTCCGGAAAAGAGCCGGCGGATCTCGTGATCAAAAACGGAAAAATCGTTGACGTCTTCAGCGGCGGACTGATCGAAGCGGATGTCGCCGTCAGCGGAGGCATGATCGTCGGCCTCGGGACATATGAGGGGAAAAAGACACTGGATGCGGCGGGAAAAATCATCAGCCCGTCGCTGATCGATGCGCACGTGCACATCGAATCGTCGCTTTTAACGCCGGGCGCGTTTGCCGCTGTACTGGCGGCGCACGGAGTCACTTCGGCAATTATCGATCCGCATGAAATCGCCAACGTTCTCGGCACGAACGGCATCCGCTTCATGCTTCAGCGGGCAGCGGACAGCCAAATCGACATCTATGTCATGCTGCCTTCGTCCGTACCGGCCGCCTCGTTTGAACATAATGGTGCGACGCTTCATGCATCGGACCTCGAGCCGCTTTTTAAAAATGAACGTGTATTCGGGCTCGCGGAAGTAATGGACTTCCCGGCTGTGCTCAATGCCGATCCGGTCATGATCGACAAACTGCTGATGACCCGGAAGCATACATGGCGGATCGATGGACACGGCGCCGGACTCGACGCAAGAGGAATCAATGTATACAGGACGGCAGGAATCCGCACCGATCATGAATGTGTCACGATCGATGAAGCAAAGGAACGCCTGTCGCGCGGCATGTACATCATGATCCGTCAAGGCACCGTGGCCAAGGATCTTCCTCAGCTGATCGGTCTAGTCAATGAGACCAACAGCCGGCGCTTCCTGTTCTGCACCGATGATAAATACTGCGACGATCTGATCAAGGAAGGCAGCGTCGATCACAATGTCCGCATGGCGATCCGCAGCGGTCTGGATCCGGTCACCTGTATCAAAATGGCGTCGCTCAATCCGGCGGAATGTTACGGAATGACGACGAAAGGCGCGATTGCACCGGGTTATGAAGCCGATTTTCTGCTGCTTGACGACCTCGAACAGTTCTCAATCAATCAGGTTTATATTCGCGGAGAACTCGTTGCCGAGGGCGGACGAATTTTCTCCGAAGAAAGTGGCACCCGGACGCAGCCTGAGCCGCATCCGCTGATTTTACCGGAGCTGACGCCTGAACGGCTCGCTTTGAAAATCGGTCCGTCCCGCAAGGCACATGTGATCGGCATCATCCCGAACAGTCTCGTCACTGAAGACCGTGTCGAGGAGGTTCCGGTCCGAAACGGTGCATTCAGCTTCTCGGAAAAGAAGGATTTTCTTAAACTCGCGGTCATTGAGCGTCATAAGGGGCTCGGAACGGTCGGTCTTGCAATCGTCAGCGGATTCGGATTAAAAACAGGGGCCATCGCCACGACGATTGCGCACGATTCACATAATCTCGTCGTTGCCGGCTGCAGCGACGAGGACATGATCGCCGCCGTGCAGCGGCTCAAGGACATTCAGGGCGGCATGGTCGTCGTGAACGGCGGAAAAGTGAGCGCAGAGCTGGCCCTGCCGATTGCCGGGCTGATGACCGACGCTCCGGCTGCAGAGGTCGCAGAGAAGCAGAAAGAACTGCGCGAGGCAGCGGCGGCGCTGGGCGCAGCGGATTCGTTCAATCCTTTTCTGACCCTATCGTTTCTCAGCCTCCCTGTCATTCCGGATTTGAAACTGACCGACACAGGGCTGTTTGATGTGCGTGCGTTCAGACATATTTCCGTATCGGCTGATTAACCGGCGCAACGGATAAGGAGGTGGGCTTTTTTGTCATTGCCCGAAGCTTTTATTCAAAAAATGACCGATCTGATGGGGAGCAGCGAATCCGCCGACTTTTTCCTGAGTTACAGGCAGCAGCGGGCATTCGGCCTGCGGGTCAATTCTCTGAAAATCACTCCGGAAACTTTGGCGAAGCAATCCGGTTTTCATTTGAAATCCATCCCCTTCTGCCCGTCCGGCTTTTACTACGAAGAAACAGACAAGCCGGGAAAACATCCGTACCATCAGGCTGGTCTCTATTACATTCAGGAACCGAGCGCGATGTTTGTTGCGGAACAGATCGGCGCGCGACCCGGAGAAAAGGTGCTCGATCTGTGCGCTGCTCCGGGGGGCAAGTCGGCGCAGATTGCGGCAGCCATGAATAATGAAGGATTGCTTGTAGCCAATGAGGTTTATCCGAAAAGGGCCCGGGCATTATCGGAAAATATCGAGCGCATGGGGATAACGAATACACTCGTCACAAACGAAACACCTGAACGGCTGGCCGATTATTTCCCGGGCTATTTCAATAGAATTCTTGTTGATGCGCCCTGCTCGGGGGAAGGCATGTTCCGGAAAGACCCGCAGGCTGTGCACTACTGGAGTACCGCCCATGTTCGGAAATGCGCGGCGCTGCAGTCAAAGATTCTTGATTATGCGTATCGGATGCTGGCAGCAGGCGGTATACTCGTTTATTCAACCTGTACTTTTTCGCCTGAAGAAAATGAACAAATGATCGACGGCCTGCTGGCCAAATATCCCGATCTGGAACTCCTGCCTGTCGAGAAAAAGAACGGGATTGAGAACGGAAGGCCGGAATGGACGGAATCTCAGAATTCGCTGATCGGCCGGACGGCCCGCCTTTGGCCGCATCGCCTGGCCGGAGAAGGCCATTTTGCGGCCAAACTGCAGAAATATGAAACCGTACAAACGGTACAGAAAGGCCGGACGGCGAAATCCGCCAAAGAAACGTTGCTGAAAGATTACCGGCTGTTCGAGAGCGAAGCGCTTGCCGAAAAGCTGAATGGCATTTTTTTCTTTGCGGGAAAACAGCTTTTCCTGCTGCCCGGCGGCTGCCCGGATTTGGACGGGCTGAACGTAATCCGCGCGGGATTGCATCTCGGCGAGCAGAAGAAGAAGCGGTTTGAACCGAACCACGCGCTCGCGCTGGCTCTGCCGGCTCAGGCTTTTCGATCGACAATTGCCATGACTTCGAAAAATGGAGATTGGGAAGCCTACCTGCGCGGAGAAACATTGCCTGCCCCGGCCGGGTTCAAAGGCTGGGCGGCCGTACTGATCGACGGCTTTCCGTTGGGCTGGGTCAAAGCCGCAGGCGGGCTGCTAAAAAATTATTATCCGAAAGGATTGCGGCAGAGAGCGCTGAATCATGAAAACAGATAAGGAGCGACCATTGATGACGTTGTTGCAGAAAGGAGATTCGGTCGGTCTGATCTCCTGCTCGGACGGGCTTTTTCCTGAAGAGAGGGCGAAGATTGAAAAGATTGAACGGGTGCTCGGCGCTGCCGGGCTGCAGACAAGAAGAGCGCATACCCTTTTCCGAAGGACAGGAACGCCCTTCAGCGGCACACCCGAAGAACGTGCTTCGGAACTTATGCGTCTTTTTTCCGATAATGCAATTCGAGCGATCTTCGACGTCTCCGGCGGCGACAGTGCCAATCAGATTCTGCCCTATCTCGATTTTGCCAGAATCCGCCGGGCGGATACGCCGTTTGTCGGCATCAGCGACCTGTCCGTTATTAATAACGCTGTTTTCGCATGCAGCGGAGCGGCCGCCTGGCATTACCGGATCAAGAATCTGGCCGGGCCTTTTGCCGAGCAGCAAAAACGGATTTTCCGCGAAACATTCTTAGCATCCGCTCCTTCACCCGCTTTTGATTATCACTGGCTGCGCGGCAGTGGAATGGCCGGCGTAACAATTGGCGGCAATATCCGTTGCTTTCTGAAACTGGCCGGTACGGACTATTTTCCCGATCCCGCGGGCAAGATCATTTTTCTCGAGGCGCTGGGCGGCGGACCCGCGCGCATTGCTTCGCTGCTCGCTCAGTTAGATCAGCTTTCCGTCTTTCGTTCATGCGCCGGAGTTCTGCTCGGAACATTTACCGCTATGGAAGCCGGGAAACAAACGCCGGCTATCGAGCGGCTTGTTCTCGGCATCACGGAAAAATACGGGCTGCCGGTAGCCAAAACGGAACAGCTTGGCCACGGTGAAGATGCACGCTGCCTGCCGATCGGCAAAATGATTTCATTATGAATGAGGCTGCCGTGGAAACGTACAAAGCCGCGAAAACCGATTTTTATCAAAGATAAAAACCGTCTTCGCGGCTTTGTTATTAGGAGCAGATTATCGTGCCTGAGCGTTTTTTTCACCCAGTTTTCCGACAATTCTTTTTTCAATGTCCTTGTAGAGGGCATCGATACCTTCATTTGCTTCGCAGGACGTCCGGTAAACTTTCGCTTCGCCGTTCAGAGCGCGGACATCCCCTTCCAGCTCCCGATCATTAAAATCGAAAAAGCGCTTCATATCGAACTTATTCAAGACGACGATATCGGCTTTAGAGAAAAGCAGGGGATATTTTACGACTTTATCATCCCCTTCAGGAATACTGACCATTGCCAGTTTGGCGTCCTCGCCGACCTCAAACTCAGCCGGGCACACCAGATTGCCGACGTTTTCAATAAAAAGCACATCGATGTCGTCAAGATCAAAATAGCCGAGCATTTTCTTCATCGACATCGCCTCGATGTGGCAAGCGCCGTTGGTATTCAGCTGAACAACGGGAACGCCCAAACTATCCAGTTTCTCGGCATCGATCTGACCGGCAATATCGCCTTCGATCACGGCCACATGGTAATTGGGCTGCAATTTTTCAATCAGCTTAATGATCAGGCTCGTTTTTCCGGCACCGGGAGCCGACATGATATTAATCGCAAATATCTTTTTCCCGCTCAGGATATCTTTGACCTCATTGCTGCAGTCTTCATTCCATTCCAACAATTGCTTAACCACTTTGATCGTGTTCATTTTTCCATACCCCCGGTACTCCTTAATGGATTTTTTATTAAGAATACTTCCTTTAGGAAATAAATTGTTTCCTATTATATAATCTAATTATATAATAATTAGCTGTCGGCAGCTTAAAAAATTATGACGCTTTTTTGCACAGGTAGGCGAGCATCGAGACATGAAAATAGCTGTATTCGACGGTCAGGGCGCAGGGCTCGGACAAACCGTCGTAAAAAAATTGCGTCAGGCCTTCCCCCATGGTCTGTACATTGTCGCATTGGGAACAAATACTTTCGCCACAACGAAAATGGTCCGGGCCGGTTCCGATATCGGCATCAGCGGCGAAAGAGGCTTCTGCTCCTTTTGCAGGCGCGAATCGATTGATTGCATTATCGCTCCGATCGGAATCATTCAGCCGGGCTCTATCCAGGGGGAAATTACAGGAAATATGGTGCGTTCTTTTTCAAATCTTACGTGCAAAAAATTTCTGCTCCCTCTGCATCATCCGAACATCAGCATCCCGTGTACTGCGGACGTGCCGATCAAGGATTATATTGACGCCATTGTGAAAGAAATCAAGTGCCGGATGCAAAGTAACCGTCATCCGCAGTGAGCGGAGGCCGGATCACGTGCCGACCTATGGGACGCCGGGAAATCTTTTTTATTCGCCGGTGCGGTTCTGATTGATCCCCAGGTCCATATAACGTTTCGCCTGCTCTATATAATGGGCCGCATCATACTTCAGATAGGCGACATTGGCATCCGTCAGTTTGCGCCGCTTTTGAGCGGGAACCCCGGTGACCAGCACGCCGGCTTCAACAACCTGGTTTTGCAGAACAAGAGATCCGGCGGCGACCAGGGCCCCTTTTTTGATGACAGCGCCGTTAAGGATGGTCGAGCCCATGCCGATCAGCGCCCCGTCCTCAACCGTGCAGCCGTGCAGCGTGACATTGTGGCCGATTGTCACATTCCGGCCTACTTTCACCGGGTGGTGTGTGTCAGTATGGACAATCGTACCGTCCTGGATGTTTGATCCTTCGCCGATGAAGATCCCCGCCACGTCGCCCCGCAGGACCGCATTGAACCAGACCGATGAACCGGCCGCCAGCTCAACCTGCCCGATAACCTGCGCTCCGGGCGCTATAAAGACATCGGGAGCAATTTTCGGAAATTGTTTGCCGTAAGGATACATCTTACCCCTCCTTTTTTTGTTAACGTTTTCATCATAATCTATGCTGATAAAATGATCTATTTTTTTGCCGCGGATTCTTTCCCTGGCCTGTCTGTGCAGAGCGCCGGCAGGAGAGATTGCTGAATCCGCTTTTTCTTTATTTTGAAAAGCGTTAAAATATTCAGTGTAAACGAATTCATTCCCCATGACAGAAACCTGCGGGACTGAACCGGGCAGGAGGTGAACAGGATGGTCATGCTGCACGATCAAGTCGTATTTCTCAACTTTGACGGATCTTACGAGCATCAGAAAGAACTGACAGCATCTATTCATCATCAGTGGATCGATTTCAGCAATCTGCGCGAAACAAGCCTTTATTGTTCCCCGCGCGCCTTCCGGATCATCTGCGACAGGCTCGCACTCATCCCTGATAAGGGGCTCGCGTTTCTCGGCAGCGGCAACTATCATTATGCCGCACTGGCTCTGATGCGGGAAATCGTCCATCCGTTTACTCTGGTGCTCTTTGATCACCATACCGATCTCAGCAAGGGACAGATCGGGCCGCTTCTTTCCTGCAGTTCATGGGTTTATCATGCTCTGGCCGCTGTTCCCCGCCTGAAAAAAGTCATTATAATCGGCCCCGATCCGCTTTCCGTCCGATCCGCTTCTTCAATGATCAGGCGGAAAGTGATTGTTTTCCCCGAAAATCGGATTCCGCCGGGAGAGCGGATCGCTTCCGTTATTCCGACGAAAGCCATTCAGATCAGCATCGACAAAGATATTCTTTCTCCCCGCTTTGTAAAAACAAACTGGGACCAGGGAAAGCTTTCCATTGGCCAACTTTGTCAATCTATTAAAGAGCTCTTATCAATAAAAGAAGTCGAAGAGATCGACGTCTGCGGTGAATGGCCGATAAAACCGCATGAGCATCTCAATCGGACAACCCTGCGGCGGCTGCAGATAAATGAACAATGCAATCTGGACATAGCCCGGATTTTTCTTCAGTCATTGAACAGCCATCCGCAAAATCGGACAGAGGCATTGCGTACCCATTCCGATGGCTGAAGCCGGGAAACGACAGACTGCGGAAAGGACGTCTCTTCGGCGGACGGGCACAGTTTCGATATCGATACAGCTGCAAAAGTTTCAGACCGGATTTTTTCTAAAAAAAACCGCCGTTCTTCGCGAACAGCGGCTTCGGCCTGCTATCGATCCGGATCTTCAGGCGAGAGCTTTCAGACTTTCACGATTAAAGGCCGGAATATCATCAGGTGTACGGCTTGTCACCAGATTGTGACAAACAACGACTTCTTCGTCATGATACTTGGCACCGGCGTTTTTCAGATCCACGGCAATCGATTTGTAGCCGGTCACATTGCGGTCCTTCAGCGTTTCCGCGGTGATCAGCAGCTGCGGCCCGTGGCAGATTGCAAAGACGCTCTTGTCGGCATCCATAAACGCCTTCGCAAAAGCAACAAAACGGCTGTCGCCTCTCAGATTGTCC
Source organism: Sporolactobacillus sp. CQH2019 (assembly GCF_028765345.1). Classification (GTDB taxonomy): domain Bacteria; phylum Bacillota; class Bacilli; order Bacillales; family Sporolactobacillaceae; genus Sporolactobacillus. Next base: position 44,161 of record NZ_JARAJZ010000015.1, on the reverse strand, counting down.
GGCGAGTAGCCGCCGGCGATCAGCAATGCGTCGAAATCTTCCGGCCTGACGTCGTCGATCGACGCATCCGCCGTCACCTTCGTCCCATGTTTTCCGATGATCGTCGCACCTTTTTCCGTTCCGATGACCGTGACAGTATGTCCGGCTTTCTTATAAGCATCGGCCGGAGCGGTGAATTCCACATCTTCAAAGTCATTTGCAAGTACTGCAGCAACTTTTTTTGCCATAGAGAAATCCTCCTTAATTGTAGCTGGAATGCGGACTCGCCCGTTGCCGGCCAATATGTTCCGCCGGCTACCGCAGGCAGGTCCTCCCGCCCAATGAAGCGAATTTGCCTTTCTGACTCCATCTTTATTTTATGGAACGAGCCGAAAAATAGCAAACATCCCGCCTTAAACCGGACGTGGCGCAGACAGCTTTTGTCCGTGCCGGAAAAAATCGGAAGACAAAAGGATTGCCGCACGTTTGGACATGCACTCGCAGCGGGAAAATGCACGATCCGCATTGCCGGCTTAAACGGCAGAAATTTATTTAATGAAAAAGTCTTGAGCTTGACGCAACGTCATGGTGTAGCATAAAAAACGTCGGGGGCGATTGCATGAACTACACTGTCAAACAGCTTGGCGATCTGGCCGGTGTCAGTGCACGGACACTGCGTTTCTATGATCAGATCGATCTGTTGAAACCGGGAAAAATCAACGATTCGGGATACCGTATCTACAGCCGCGAACAGGTCGACCTTCTCCAGCAGATACTTTTCTATCGTGAGCTTGGTTTCAGCCTGAAAGATATCCGTCATATTCTTTCCGCACCCGATTTTGATATCGATTCTGCTCTGGCGGAACAGTATCACAAATTATTGAAAGAAAGAGAACGTTTGAATAGGCTGATCGCGACAGTCGAAAAAACGTTGTCCGCTAAAAAAGGAGAGATCACAATGACCGACCGGGAGAAATTTGAAGGATTTAAGAAAGATCTGATCGATCGGAACGAAGAACAATTTGGAAGAGAAATCCGGGAAAAATATGGGGCTGAGACGGTCGAGGAATCCTACAAAAAGTTCGGCAGTCTGAGCAAAGAGGACTATGATCGGACCGTCAGGATTCAGGAGGAGATGTTTACCGAACTGGAGGCAGCCATGAAAGCCGCTGATCCGCACGGCGCAGCGGCCCAGCGCGCAGCGGCTCTGCACAAGCAATGGCTCGGCTACTTCTGGACTTCCTATACCAAAGAAGCTCACGCGGGACTTGTCCGGATGTACGTCGATGATCCGCGCTTTACAGAACACTATGACAGCCGGCTCGGCAAGGGCGGGGCAAAAATGCTGCGCGACGCGGTTCTCATTTATACGGGACTTAAATAAACGGAAAACAGGCAGGAAACGCGGATGCCGTCCCTGCCTGTTTTCCGTTCTGCCGGATTAAAGCATGTGCGGCCGTCAAAAGGTTCCGTGCGGAAGCGATCCCGTTGCGGCGATTCACGCTTGTTCCAATGCTTATTGTTCTTATATCGAGCGAAACCGAATGCGGATTAAAAAGAGCGGGGTTCATCCGCTCTTTTTTGGTATTATAAAATAATATGAGTATCACCTTAACTCATTTTCCTGCTGAGCCGTCCAATAATGATCGATTTTTCCTGAGACCGTCAATCTCTCGAAAGACGAAAAACGTTTCCGCAATCCATAAAATTCCGCGGCGACTGATAAACCGGGTGCAATGACCGAAAGCCCTGTGCCGATCGTTAAATCCACGGCGCTGACCGATAAACCGGATTCGACGACCGATAAAATCGCGGTATTGACCGATAAACCGGATTCGGCGACCGATAAAATCGCGGTATTGACCGATAAATCGGACACGCCGACCGATAAACTCACGGCATTGACCGAAAGCCCGGGCGTCGATCGTTAAATCCACTCCGTCGACCGATAAACCGGATTCGGCGACCGATAAAATCGCGGTATTGACCGATAAATCGGGCACACTGACCGATAAACTCCTGACCATGACCGAAAGCCCAAGCGCCGATCGTTAAATCCACGGCGCTGACCGATAAAACGGATTCGGCGACCGATAAAATCGCGGCATTGACCGATAAATCGGACACGCAGACCGATAAACTCCCGACATTGACCGAAAGCCTGGGCGCCGTCGTTAAACCCACTCCGTCGACCGATAAAATTCCGGCCGCGGGCTGATCCATCCATCAGAGACGATTTTCTGTTCTGATTATCCGCACTTATTGCTTACGGTCCGTTTATTGCCGATTCTTTGGCCGTTACTGTTGATTTTCCGCACGTTGCTGTCGCTATTCTGCTTTTATACCGCATTTCCCGGCGATTTCCACCACAATTTACCGAAATACGCAGGCAGCCGGCCGAAAAAGATCGGCTGTTTTCGCCATGCAACGCCTGTCCGCGCATGATACCGATCTTTTTCAGAGAAACAAAATCGCCATTCGTATGAACATTCAGAGAAACAGACCGGCGTCCGTGCCAAGTGATCGCTTTTCAGAAGAAGAAGAGTTCACGTCACTTTCACGCCGCGCTAGGAGCCGGCTGAACCTAAAGGCTACCAATCGGCACGTTTTCTTTACATATGCAGCCGGCTGAACATTCTATTCCGATAATTGCGGAACGTTTGCGATGTGCGGACGGATCTCTTTTCCATCAGCTGATTGAATTTCAGTCTCTTGATCCGCAGCTCGCCGCTGAGGCGCCGCCGTTCCGGTTCGTCCCCGCAGCAGCGGATCAGTTCGTTCAACGTAACGATCTCTTTTCTCAACTGCAGTTCCTCAGGCAGATAACCGGCATTTTTCAACATTTTATAGCCGACACGCAAATCTTCCGGAACCGCCGATAAATCTTCGTACTTAAGCGGCCGGCCCTGCCCCTCCAGGTTGTCGAAAGCTCCCGACTTCAGCCCTTCCTGAATCTTCTCTTCCGCCAGAATATCAATAATACTCAAGTGAACAACACCTCTTTTACACCTGTCTCGTGTCGCCGTCGGTCCGCTTCTCCGCGTAAAGCTGCTTCAGGGGCTTCTTCGCCGGACCGTCAATCAGTTCCCCGGTTGCCTTGAAGCGCGATCCGTGGCATGGGCAGTCCCATGTCCGCTCACCTTGGTTCCAGTTTACCTCACACCCCATGTGCGGGCAAGTCGTATCAACGACCGTCAGCCGACCGTTCTTATCTTTATAGGCACCGGCACGTTTCCCGTTTAAAGAGATGACGGCGCCTTCGTCAGCGTCCAGATCTTCAATCGACGTCGATGCTTTGGCCAGCTTTCCGCTGATCAGGTGGCCAGCTACTTGACTATTTTCAATGAAAAAGCGCTTGATCATCGGATCGGCGGCAAAGCGCGACGGGCTGAAAACTGCGCCGTATGGATTGGTGCGCTCCAGAAGCTGATCTGCAAGCAGCCTCGCGGCAAGTATTCCCGTCGTCATCCCCCATTTTCTGAAACCTGCCGCTACATAAATATGAGGCTTTCCAGCCGACAGTCTTCCGATATACGGTACCTTGTCAAGAGTCGTGTAGTCCTGAGCCGACCAGCGGCAAACGATTGAGTCCGTCCCGAAAACCTGTTCGGCAAACGCGGCCAGATTCTGAAAGTGAGCGGCCGTGTTCTCACCGCGGCCGGTTCGGTGATTCTCGCCGCCGACGAGCACGAGCGAACGCCCGTCCAGAGTCAGGCTCCTGATCGAACGTTTCGGCTCTTCTGCGCTGAGGTACATGCCTTCAGGTGACTGATCTGTCTCGACAGCCATCAGATAAGAACGCTCAGGATACATTCTCGAAAAGTAGAAGGCCTTATCATAAAAGGGAAAATGGGAACAGATTAATACTTCCCGGCAATGAATCCGCGGCCCTTTTTCGGTATGGACGACACAGGACGGCTCTTCCTCAATATTCACCGCCAGTGTCTGTTCATAGATCGGGACATCCATTTTAACGAGTTCCGAGATCAAAAAATGAAGAAACATCAGCGGATGGAACTGCGCCTGCTCCGGCATGGTCAGGGCTCTTTTAACTTGGAGCGGCAGCCCGATCGAATCGGAAAGGCTTCCCGGAATGCCCAGTTTCCGATAGGCTTCAGCCTCTTTTTCAATCTCTTCAGCTTTCCGGGCGGACGTTGCATAAACGAGGGCCGGCCGTTTTTGAAAGCCGCAGCGAACATCCTGTTCCCGGACGATCCGGCCGATCCAATCGAGCGCCTCCCGGTTAGCCTGATAATAAAGTTTCGCTTTTTCCACGCCAAAATGCCCGATCAGTTCATTGTAAATCAAACCATGCTGAGCCGTCACCTTCGCCGTCGTATATCCGGTTGTTCCGCTGCAGAGCTGCGCTGCTTCGATCAGGGCGACTTTCATCCCCTCTTTCGCCAGTAAATAGGCCGCTGCAATTCCGGAAATTCCGCCGCCGACGATCGCCGTCTCGGTCTGAATGTCCTCTTCCAGAGGCTTGAATGTGGGAAAATGTACCGAGTCCCGCCATACCGAACGAGTTTCTTCAGAAAAAGAAACCTTTTTTTGATCCATGATGTTCAGTCCTTCGCTATGATTGATTTTTTTTCATTTTCTCCAATTCAGCGAAGGGTATGCGGGACTCGCAGGCAGCCGGAAATAACTGCTATGATGAACGGAAATGATCTTCTGCCCGATTTGCTGTTTTTAAAATATCTGCTGATAATGACATTTATTGTTTCAGCGCCTGAATCGTCGAAGAGACAATATACTTTTCAATGCCCGCTCCCGGCATCCATTCTTTAATAAATGATTTAGATTCGTCTTTCGGTTTAATCTCGATCTGCGAAAACCCGCTTTGTTCCAGCATGGACTGCAGATCTTTGATTGAAGAGGCACCGGAAATACATCCTGAATAAGAAACATCCAGATCGTTTTTAATATCCGGCGGTAATTCCGCAGTCAGGACAATGTCGGAGACGGCCAGGCGGCCGCCCTTCTTCAGTACGCGGAAAGCTTCACGGAACACCTGCTGCTTGTCCGGAGACAGGTTAATCACGCAATTGGAAAGAATGACATCAATGGAGCGGTCTGCAACCGGCAGATATTCAATTTCCCCGAGCCGGAATTCCACATGGGGAAAATCGCCTGCAGAAGCGTTCCGGCGCGCCTTGCTGATCATTTCCGGGGTCATATCGACGCCGATCACACGGCCCTTTGCGCCGACCTGACGTGCCGCCAGAAAGCAATCGAACCCGGCACCGCTCCCAAGATCGAGTACATGTTCCCCCGGCTTCAGCGAAGCAATCGCCTGCGGGTTTCCGCAGCCCAATCCTAAATTGGCGCCCGCCGGAACCGAAGACAGTTCAGCAGCCGAATAGCCAGTTTTTCCGACACGCCGTCATGATCGGCCGGAGTGCTGCCGCAGCCGGCGCCCTGTGAACAGCAGCCAGCTGCGGCCGAGATATCCTGGAGAGCGATCTGTCTGTATCGGTTTCGGACGTTTTGTCTGATTTGATCATTTGAAACAGTGTTCATACATGCAAACCCCTTTACCAAAATTTTTAATTTGACTTGCGACAGGCTGATAAACCGCGCAATGCCGAATTTTGAAAAACTGCCTGTGCCCTTTTTCGTATTGCCCTTTTATGGCAACCTGATTTCGATCTTTCCGACAGGTCGCCGTTTTCCGAAATCTGCCGGGGAGGTACCCGAATGATCGCCGTCAAGCAGGCGGGCGGATCCTCCTTCAAGCGAAAGTAGACCCACATTCTCTGGATGACGCCGGTCCAACTCATTTTTTCAGGTGCGGTTAATGGCCGACTGTGATAAATCGAAAAATTCGCAGATACATATCTCTCCCGACTGAACAGGCGAGTATCGTAAGCCGTCTCCTGTCGCCAATAACCTCCAATGGTGAAGAAATTTCTTCAATCCCGGTCTCCTTATTCATATATTCATCATTGTTTATATAACAATATAATTATATTAAGACAATGTTATATATAACGCAAACAAAAATGCCATTTTAATTTGAACCATTGTTTTGAAAAGGGAGCGCCCCTCCATGTATTAAAAAAGGGAACAGGAGGGACCGCTCATTTTCTCCCGTTTCCAATGCAGCCGCCGAGCGTTTTTATTTTTGCCTGATCGGCTGTTTCAGTCTGAAGCAATACAAAAAAGGCATCGTAATTGATGCCTTTTTTGTAATATGAGCATAATTTTTTCTTCAGCCTTTGACACCCCGGCGCTCCATAACTGAATCGGCTCACCGGTCGTTTGGGAAAATGATTCCGTTTTGCTTGCGGACGGTTTCCATCACGCGAAGCACTTCACGGCTCAGGTTTTTCAAATGCAGATAATCCGATGTGCGTCCGTTTTCGATGATATCGGCAAAACGGTTGATTTCATAAAATTTGTCGTTGTCCGACGGATTTGAAGCGACGGTTTCCGTTTCTTTCGTATGCGCATCCTGCCATTCCAGCCGGGAAATGTCGGACGAACTGTTGATGCTGAATGTCCCTTTTTCGCCGTGAATCTGCGAAGGCACACCCGAGTGGGCGATCTTTGAGCAAAGAATCGTGCAGACAAACCCCTCATACCGCAAAACGAGTGTGCCGCTGCCGTCGATGCCGCTTGACAGCTTGACCGGGTAATAAGCCGCGTCTTCCGGAGCGCCAAATAGCGCAACAGCAACATACAGCGGATAAACGCCCAGATCCTCCAGCGCGCCGCCGGCAAATTGAGGAGAGAAAACATTTGTGATTTTTCCCTCGAGAAACTGATCGTATCGGGAAGAATACTGGATCAGCTGCAGGACCGCAGAACGGATTTTGCCCGCTCTCGGCAGCTCCTCCTTCAGCCGGGCAAACACCGGTGTCTGAATGTTGCGGATTGCTTCAAACAGGAAAACATGATTTTTTTCCGCCAATTCAAATGCCTCGGCAAACTCTTTCCCAGTCGCAAAGATCGGTTTTTCACAGATCACGTGCTTGCCTGCGCCGAGCAGCACTTTCACCTGTTCAAAATGCAGACTGTTCGGCGAAGCCACATAAACGACATCGATATCGCTGCTTTCCGCCAGTTTTTCAATTGATGTAAACCATTTTTTCCCATGATGTGTTTCAGTAAATGTCTGTGCTTTTTCCTCTGTCCGCGAATAGGCGCCCTCAAAGGTCAGCCTTCCGCTTTTCTCAACGGCATTGAGAAATGAATCGGTAATTTTGCTCGTTCCGATCGTTGCCAGTTTCATCATGATCGCCTCCAACATAGTGCAAACCTTGTCCTTTTTATTATAGCCGTTATTTGTGATGCCGGCAGTTTTTTCGCTGCATGCCGTTCTCATAAAAAATTCCGATTGATGATTCTTGACCGTTCTTTTTATATTATATAGGGAAGTACAAAATTTTATCGGATAAGCAGCCGCTGTCCGCCACGAGGCCGTCCCGACCTCCGCAGGCTGTGCCAAGGGTTTGGCAATCCGGGCTTTCCATGATATCCTTTATTAGCTTGAAGCAGCTTCTCGGCAACCGCATCCGTCTTTACAAATAATTTACAGATGTATAAATTTACACACAAATCTCCTTTATCCGCAGATTACTGTATAGAATATAAGGAATGGACTTGAGTGTATCATGCCATTTTCGGGGGAATTTACAAGATGAACGGGATTAAAATCATCAGAAATCAGCCTCTTATGATCGGCTTTATATTGCTATATATTCTTCCGCCTCTGGGAATAGCCTGGCTCGCCGCTCTCGGCGCCGTGGAGTGGACGGATAGGGTCAGAAAAAGGCGCCCTCTGCCGAAGGATGCCATCAGCATTTTGTTTATGCTGATAGCATTGGCTTCCGTCGGCGCCGCTCTCAGCACTCTCCGGATTTTCTATCTGCTGTCGACACTGATGATCCTGGGCTACATGGGCGTCTATCTTTATTACTTGCATCATCACGAATTTCTGCAGATAAGGCAGTATGTCTGGATTACGATTTTCGGCGGGGTTTATCTTTACCTATCTGATAAATTTTTCCACCTTTTCTCCGACCATTCGCTGGTTGGACAGGGAGTCGCCCTGATGACCGGACATCTGCTGTTAGGTTTCACCAGAGAAAACCGGCTTTACGGATCGGCTTATAATCCTAATTATGCGTGTTATTTGCTCATTCTCGCGCTGGCGTTCCTTCTCGTTGAACTGCTACGTGCCATCGGGCGGAACAATTACAGGACGGGGGCACTCTGCCTGGTTCTGCTCCCAATACTCGGCCTGGCAGTTTATGACACGGGATCGCGGGCCGGCTTTATCATTATGCTGCTGCTGCTGCTGCTTTTTCTGGCCAAGCTGGATAAGCGCCTGTTTTTTGCCGCATCAGGGGGCATCGTCCTACTGTCTCCGCTCATTTTCAGGTTTATGCCCCGTTCGGAGAACACGAGCTCGTCACTCGGCGATCGCCTGACTATCTGGAAGAACAGTCTTCATATTTTTTTTGAACAGCCGCTTTTCGGCACAACACCCCTGGGATTTCCCATTCAATATTTCAATCTGACGGGACGCATGGTATCGCACGCGCACGATCTTTTTCTCTCCATTTTTGACTCTTCAGGCGTGTTTGTCGGCCTGTTCTTTACTGCCATTATGTTATTCAGCGGATACCTGTTGTTTCAATGTCTGAGAAGCGATAAAAAAAATCGATATGCGGTCAATCTGTTTCTCTTTTCACTTCCGACGATTATCGCTTACGGAATTATGGATTTTACACTTTCATCGCCGCAGGTTATGCTTATTGTGCTGGCACTGGTCGCCGGCTGGAGCCGCTACACGTCGCAGATGCGTGCGTTCACAAATTTTCGCAGCGCCGATCGAAAGGTGGCCTCTATACATTATTCCGGAGTGCAGATCGATCAACAGCAGCAGAAAAGAGAAGCCGATCTGATTCATTCACTGACCGACCGCCCATAAGAAACGGTTGCGCTTCCCCGGTTTCAGAGCCGGTTTTCACATAAAAGTTATAAATAACGATGATCGCTCTTATCAACCGGGTATTTCCAAGCTATAATAGATGTAATTGACCTTATTGGGGGATCGACCGATGCTTAACAAAATTACATTTATCGGCGCAGGTGAATTGGCGGAATCCCTGTTAAAGGGCTTTCTGAACAAGAATCTTATCCGTGCCGATCGTGTCTGGATCAATAACCATTCCAGCATAGATCGTCTTAACTATCTCGAACGCGTGTATCACGTGCACGTGACTCAGGACAAGCCTGCTGCACTGGAGCAGGCCGAAGTGGTTATTCTTGCATTCCGCCCGGGCGATACAAAGGAAGCTCTGATCTCAATGAAGGATTTCCTTCAGACGGATCAGCTGGTCCTTTCGCTGATGGTCGGGGTTCCTTCTGCTTATATCGTTTCCGTTGCTGGAAAGAATCTGCCGATCGTCCGTGTCATGCCGAATACATCCGCTTCGATAGGGCTCTCGGCTACCGGTATGGCTGCCGGTGAATTCGTTTCCCGCGAACAGATGGATCTTGCGGTAAAATTGTTTGAAACGGTCGGTACGGCAACCGTCGTCAGAGAATCGGATATTGATGTAATCGCGGGCTTATCGGGAAGCGGACCCGCTTATCTTTATTATCTTGCCGAAGCGATGAAAGAGGCCGGTATCCGTGAGGGAATTTCCGCCGAAGCCTCCGCTCAGCTCGTTCTGCAGACTTTGAACGGTGCCGTTGCCCTGCTGAACCGTTCCGGAAAAACGGCGGGCGATCTGCTCAAGGCCGTGGCTACACCGGGGGGAACGACGCAGGCAGGTATCGACACTCTGAATAGATATCAGACCCGGGAAGCGATCATCGAATGCGTGCATCAGGCCATTGCCCGTGCCGGCGAGATGAGCAGGCCTTTTTCCAAGTAACAGCTGTCGGAAGATGTGACAGCAGAGACATTTTTATTATTTTTCCTGATTGAAAAGAAATTGTGTTAGATTTTATGACATGAATGTTGAATGCTTGCATCGGGGCGTCTATGATAAATGAGTAAGCTTTAACACACCTTCTGTTGCAGTTAACCCTTAAGTTAAGATGTCCGATCTTAATTTAGGAAACCATCATTTACTCGTTTGCGATGGAATGCCGGCAAGCATTTCCACCGCATATTTTTTTTGCTTTTTCGGCGCCTTTTGAACGATTTCAATGAAGACGATCAGGCTGACTGACGGCCGGCTGTTTTCAGGCCGCTGTGTTTTCACTATAATGATTATAGAAAAACATCGGTAAATGATCCGTTTAAAGATCTGACGGCCGGGCTGCTGTTTGTCTTCAGGACAGCTGACGGATAAGTGTCATTTAATGTAATGGAGAGGTGTCCCGTTCTATGAGAACAAAAATTTTCACGATAACGGTTGCAAGCCTGCTTTGCCTCGGCCTGACCGTTCCGCCACTTCCGGCACCTTTCAGCCGGATAGCTAGAGCACAGACGGCTTCGTCCCCCTTTTTCACATCCTTCGAAAAGGGTGATCCTGTGCCCTCCTGGACAAATACGGCAGAAACGGGGAAAAACGGAAAGGTGCTCTCTTCAGGCATCGTTGCTTCGGTCAACGGAAAAACCGTGAAAACAATGCGTACCTCTGTCGGAAACGGACCTGCCGGTCTTTACGCCTCTTCTGACAACGGCGGATGGACAGGCACCCATACACTCACTTATTCCGGTAAAGTCGTCGGGAAAAAAGGCAGTCTGGCTATTAATAAATTGTACATGCTCAATATTCCGGTTAAGGCAGATACGCAGCTTTCCTATTTTATCGCGCCTGTCGCGCCCAAAAACAATCCCGCTTCCGCGGCATCCAGTTATGTTTCCATTGATCTGGCCTTTTCCGACGGCACTTATCTCCACCAGATCAGTCGGGCTGCGGACCAGGACGGCGTCAGAATGACACCGTCGGCCCAGGGGCAGTCCGGAACGCTGATCGCTAATCAATGGAATCAAAAAATTGCCTACATTGGAAAAGTGGCCGCAGGAAAAACGATTACCCGTGTATTGATCGCCTACTCCGCCCCAAAATCAGGCATCTCTTTTCAGGGAGCCGTCGACGATATCCGGATCGGAAGTGCACCTAAAAATACCGCTTCTTCGTCCCCGGCGGACGAGGTAAATATTCTAAGAGGGACGGCCTCAAACTCTGATTTTTCCAGAGGAAATACGGTCCCGGCCGTTGCCGTGCCGAACAGCTTCGCCTTTTGGTCTCCCGCTACCGACAGCAGTTCTTCAGACCGGCCCTATCCGTACAGCGAGAATAACGACCTGCAGAATCTCCCTGAGATTCAGTCCTTTTCGCTCAGCCATTCTCCCAATCTCCAAAGCGGCGACAGACAGTCTCTCCAGGTCATGCCCTCTGATTTTTCGGGAACGCCGAGTGCGAGCAGGCTGAACCGCGGACTCGCGTTCCAGCGTTCTCAGGAGACGGCAAAGCCTTATGATTATAGCGTCACTTTCCTGAACGGTATCAAGGCGGAGATAGCACCCGCCAGCCACTCCGCCGTTTTGCGTTTTACTTTCAAAGGAAAGACGGGAAATCTGATTTTCGATAATCTCGATAATCAGGGCGGACTGACGCTCAGTGCCGACCGGAAATCGATAGAAGGCTATTCCGATGTCAAGGACAGTACAACCGGAAATACGGACCGCCTCTTCTTCTACGCGTCCTTCGACCAACCGGTGATTGATTCCAATCAGTTGTCCGGGCAGGGGCGGGATCATGTTACGGCTTTCTATAAATTTAATACGTCGGGCACTAAAACGGTCACCATGCGCACGGGGTATTCACTGATCAGTGTCGACCAGGCAAAAACGAATCTGAATCTGGAGATCGGCAGCATGTCGTTCGACCAGGTCAGGCAAAACGCGAAGAACGCCTGGAACAGCCTGCTTGGAAAAGTTTCCGTTCAGGGCGCGGACAGCGAACAAAAGACGACCTTATACTCCAGCCTGTACCGCCTTTTCCTCTATCCGAACGCGGGCTTCGAAAATACGGGGACGAACCAGGATCCCGACTATCGCTATGCGGATCTGTCTGCGAGCCTCGCAGGCAAAAATACGGCAAATAAAACCGGAGCCCCGATCAAGGAGGGCCAAATCTATGTGAACAGCAATTTTGCATACAGTGCCCAGACCGTCTGGCCGGCTTACGTACTGCTTGATCCGCAGCTGGCCGGCCGGCTGATCAACGGATTTCTGCAGTATGAGAACAACGGCGGCACAATTTCCCAATCGTCCTCCGCTTCCTTTGCCGATAGTGCTTTCAGTGACGCATACGTCAAAGGCGTTCCGGGTGTCAATCCGGATCAGCTCTACCGGACCCTGCTGACGGAAGCCGCTGCCGGCGTGTCAGGCATTCAGAACCGTCCGCAGCAAAGCAGCGCGCCCTTTACCGGATACACGAACACGGATCAGAAGCAAAGCATCAATTGGACATTATCCGACAGCATCAACGATTTCGCACTCGGCAGTCTGGCTTCCTATCTAGCGCAGCAGTCCGCAGGCGGGTCCTATGCGGACGATAGCGCTTATTACCTGAGCCGGGCGCAGAACTACCTGAACCTCTTCGACCGCAGTACCGGTTCCTTTAACGGAAAGACTGCGGACGGACAGTGGCAAAAAAGCGGGAACGCATCCGATCCGCAATCCTGGAGCAATGATCAGGCCGTCCCGAATATCCTGAATCTTGATTTTAACGTGCCTCAGGACGGTCAGGGGCTGGCCAATCTCTACGGCGGCCGGAGCGGGCTATTGAATCAGCTTGACAAATATTTTTCGGCCGTCCCCGGCTCTGCTTCAGCCGAAAAATATTCTGCGGCCCGGGAAGCCGCTGCCGGCCACAGCGGCATGTTTACCCTGGACAGCCCTTCATCGCCTTCCATTCCCTATATGTATACATTTGCGGGAGCGCCGTGGAAAACTCAGGAGACGGTCCGAAATATCATGAACCATTTCTATTCGGGCGCGAGCATCGGCCAGGGTTATCTCGGAGACGACACTGGCGCCATGCTGTCCGGTTTCTATTTCTTCAGTGCGGCGGGTTTTTACCCGCTTGAGAAGGGTACTCCGGATTATGTGCTTGGCGCGCCCTATTTCAAACAAATGACGATTCACCTCGACAATGGACATGATCTTGTCATCAGCGCGCCTAATGTCAGCAACACGAATCGCTTTGTCCAGAGTGTCACATTCAACGGCCGGCCTTTATCTGCGACTTCCATCTCCCATCAGCTGCTTGCTGGCGGAGGCACGCTGTCCTTTCGCATGGGGCCGAAGCCTTCGAATTGGGGGAGCTCCGAAAGCGAACTGCCGAAATCCTTGACGCCGCTGTCGACCGACGGATCATCTATCTATCCGATGCCCTTGACCGATCTGACCGGAAAATCGGCATCCGACAGCCGGGCTGAAACAACCTCAAGCGACAACAGTTCTCTTGACCCGCTGCTTGATAATCAGTCCGACACGGCGGTTGTCTTCTCAGGCAGTCAGCCATCGGTTATGACCCGCTTCAAGGAGGAGGACCCTAAGGTGAAGATGTACACGCTGACTTCTTCCGCGAGCAGTCTGGCAACAAGCGATCCGAAGAGCTGGATCATGTTCGGTTCCGACGACGGAAGCAATTGGACGATGCTTGACAGCCGCACCAATGAAACATTCGGCTCACGTTCAATGACCCGCTCCTTTTCAATAAAAAACGCGAAGGCCTATCGATTTTATAAGCTGGAGATTACAGAAAAGAGCAGTCAATTACCGCTTGCCATCAGTGAATATCAGCTGCTCGGCTATTCGGACATCGGCAGCAGCTTTGACACGATGCGCCGGCAGCTGATTTCCGAATTTGAAGCAAAAAATCTGTCGGAACCGGATACCGCTGCGCTGTCCTATACGCTGAATCAGGCGCAGACTGCTTACAGGCAAGATAAAATTTCGACGGCCGTCTACTGCCTCCAAGACTATGTCCGGCAGCTCAATGCGCTCGGCGGGGCGAGAGCACAGAATGCACCACATACACTCTCGGCAGATGCACATGCCGTCATCAATCTCTTATCCGAGTGAATTTAAAATTCCGGGGATTTACCGCAGAATGACTGAAAATCAGTATCGTTGAAGATTTTTCCGCTTAACGAATCTCTTTATTGATATAATGATACAGATCACCCCGGTTCAGGAAATCCCTATCAGGGATCTTTCTGAAAGCTTGGCACAAAAATGCAAAAAAGGCTTTGACTGCAGTCAGGGTACAGAATGACGATCATGGCGGCGGACAAACGGGGACACATTCGGCTCCCGGTTACTTCATACACGGTATCGGAACAATTATATCGGATCCGTTCATTCATACTACAGGAAAGTACAGGTGAGTTCTATGCTGGAGAATATTACAATACGTGATGCCTCTGAAGGAGATTTACCGGCTATCGTGGCCATTTATAACTCGACGATCGCGGGGAGGATGGTCACCGCCGATACAACGGAAATCAGTGTCGACGACAGAAAGCCGTGGCTTGAAACACATCTTGCAGACAAAAACCGCCCTCTTTGGGTCGCGGAATTTAACGGAAAAGTCTGCGGATGGCTGAGTCTCGAAACTTTCTACGGCCGCCCGGCATATCAGGCGACGGCGGAAATCAGCGTTTATCTTGATTCGGAATGCCGCGGCAAAGGAATCGGTTCATTCCTGATGCATCAAGTCATCGGCCAGTGTAAAAATTGGGGGGTCAGGACGCTGCTCGCTTTTATCTTTGAACAGAATACGCCAAGTCTCCGTTTATTCCGGCATTTTGAATTTGAGAAATGGGGCCGCCTCCCGAAAGTGGCCGAGCTGGACGGTATGGAAAGAGACCTGTTGATTCTGGGCAGAAGGGTGGCCGAATAACCCGTTCGAAAAGCCATGCCGGAGTCGCCTTAAACGGCATCCATAACGAATTTGTTGAAATAACCGCTCCGTTATCCGGCACGGGAAGTAGGGTTCAAATGAAAAAAGGCATACGGACAGGTTTGACGACAAGGGTCAAAAAGGGCGCACTCAAAACCGGCTTTTCGGTTTTGAGCCGCCCTTTTCAATTTACGGATCTTTTCCTGGTCCGTATTTCACCGGTCCTGCACTTCTCCGCTTTCGCCGATGATTTTGACTTCAGTCTCAAGGTCTACATTGAATTTTGCTTTTACCGTTTTCTGCACATGGCGTATCAAGTTGATATAGTCCGTCGCTGTCCCGTGATCGACATTGACCATGAACCCTGCATGCTTTCTCGAAACTTCCACGCCGCCGATCCGTGTCCCCTGAAGGCCGCAGTCCTGTATCAGCTTCCCGGCAAAATATCCGGGCGGACGTTTGAATACGCTGCCGCAGGAAGGAAATTCAAGCGGCTGCTTCATCCGGCGGAGGCGGGTCAGACGATCCATTTCCGCTTTAATTTCAGGCATGTGCCCCGGGGTGAGGGCAAAGGTCCCTTCCAGAGCAATATAGCCGTTCCTTGAAATGGCGCTGTTGCGATAGCCGAGCCGCAGATCGCTGTGATTCAGCTGAAGCAGCTGCCCTGAGCTGTCGACCGCCACGGCATGATCGAGCACGTCGGCCGTTTCTCCTCCGTATGCACCGGCGTTCATATAAAGAGCGCCTCCGACCGACCCAGGTATGCCGCAGGCGAATTCCATCCCGGTCAGGCCGTGCTTCAGCGCAAAGCGTGAAACATCGATGATCGCCGCACCGCTTTGAGCGATAATATGATGCCCGTCGAGACGGATCGCGTTCAATCGGGTCAGATTAATCACTACCCCCCGTATGCCGCCGTCACGAACAATGACATTCGATCCGTTTCCGAGAACAGTCATGGGGATTCCTTCAGCGGCCGTGTATCTGACTATTCTCTGAACTTCTGCGTAGCTTTCCGGAAGAACAAGGACATCGGCTTCCCCGCCCGTCTTCGTAAACGTATATGCACTGAGCATATCATCATGTTTCACACGGCCTCCATCCTGAACGATTCGCATAAGATCCTGATATACCTTCATTTTATTCATTTCAAATCCTCTGTCATCAATCCGACACTTCTTTCAATCACGTACTTAATCTTTTCACTCAAAGCGGTATCCGCATTTATTATTAATGCCATGACAGCGTCTTTCTGTCAACTTGGCGAAGCCCTTAAAACCACCGGATTCCATAAAAAAAGATCGGCATCTTTTATAACGGGCCGATCTTTTTTAGAAATTCAATTTTAAATCAGTCAAAGCTGTCATTGATTGGGCGGACAAAGATTATCCGGCCGTGCATTTTTTTCCGGCCTTACAGATGTTTCTTCATTTCCATTCTCGATCTGTGTTTCTGTATGTACATGAGCCCATCGGCTTTTGCAACCAGTTCCTCGATCGTAGTTCCGTCGTTCGGATAAAAACTTGCTCCGATACTCAGAGACAGGCCGATTGTATGTCCGTCCTGAATAATTTTCTTTTTTTTAAGTGCGTCGATCCGCCCGGCAATCTGCCGATAATCTTCAAAACTCTGAAGATCGGGGAGAAGAATCAGGAATTCGTCGCCTCCGTATCGGCAGACGATATCGCTCTTTCTCGTCGATTCCGTCAGGAAAGCCGCGACCCGCATCATGATTTTATCGCCCATGTGGTGGCCGTACGTATCATTGATGAGCTTGAATTCATTGACATCCACAAACATCAGACCCAGCATGCTTTTCGTTCTCTTTGCCAGGTTCAGGTACTTGTCGGCAAATTTTTCAAAAAGGGCACGGTTTGCCACCCCGGTCAATGTATCATAATAGGCCAGTTTTTCAATGACCTTCTCTTTTTGTTTCAGCTCACTGTTCAGCCGTGAGAGCTGCCTGACAAAATCCCGCAGCTGGCTGATCCGGTGAAACTGATTCGTTACATCAATGAATTCAAGTAAAAGGGCAGTCTGCTCTCCGTCGATGACCCGATTCATTTTCATATTCACCTTATGCGTGTCACTGATCATCCGTCGATGCATCGCGGCCGAGAAGAACGCCGGACTGCCGCCCCCGAGGACCCTGTCCACAGCCTGATGAAAGAAGGGTTTATCCAGATTGGGAAGCACGTTATCCACATTCAACCCGAGGGCATCCTCCTGTTTCCTGCCGGTCAGTTCCTCCATGAACGGGTTCCAATAGGCAATGGTCCGATCCGTGGTCATGATCACGATGCCCTCGTTTATACAGCTCAATATGCTCGGCAAAAAAGAATCCATTTCAATCATCTTCCGTTAAACAGTCTATCAATGGTTTGTACGATGTCCTCCAGAGATTTTAATGTCATATTGATCACAATGGCACCCTCGATCTCCGTACCTTCAATATTAAAAGTTATGTACAGCATTAAAACGAGATGATAATCGCATCCGCCGACAAAAAGTTCCGCACTCGCTCCATTAAGGACTTTTACTTCGGGCAGCGAGTACCGCACAGGAATATTAACCGTATTGCTCAGCTCGCCAATGATCGCATTCAGAACAATATTTCCGATTTCTTTAATCGTGTCAAAATCTATATCCGTAAATTCCATATCCCCGGCTTCTTCGTACTCCTCATGAAGGCACAGGCTGATGAAACAATGCATTTTATCGGCAGGAAAAATCAGACTGATTTTTCCTTCGAGCTGGTCGTCGAAAGTAATGGAAGAAACCATGACCGCTCCTTCGGCGACATTGTGAAGAAACCGGTCCAGCTCACTTTTCCCCTGCTCAATATCGAGGATCTTGACATCAGGAACATTCAAGACAATTTTCTTGTCAATAATATCGGACAGCGTTGCCGCTGCATGCCCGACGCCGACATTGAACAATTCTTTCAGAATGTCTTCCTTGCTCACTTGATCGCTCACCGGGCATCATTCCTTA
Organism: Sporolactobacillus sp. CQH2019; assembly: GCF_028765345.1. Classification (GTDB taxonomy): domain Bacteria; phylum Bacillota; class Bacilli; order Bacillales; family Sporolactobacillaceae; genus Sporolactobacillus. The sequence continues at coordinate 26,300 of NZ_JARAJZ010000015.1, read as the reverse complement.
TGATGTCGCATATCTTTTTCGCCTTCTCTTCATCCAAAGGTTTGTTGATAAAAGACAGGACACCCATTTTTTCAACAACATCCCGTACGCGTTTCTGTACGTCCGCCGAGATGACGAAAATCCTGGCATCAATATCCAGCTGTTTGATTTTTTCAATTAAATCTCCACCGCGAAGTTTCGGCATCAGCAAATCGACAATGGTATAATCCGGGGATCCCTCTCTGAATTTTTCCAAACCTTCTTCGCCGTTGCCGGCAAATTCAAACTCCGCATCATCGAGAAATTGTTTAATTAAAGATGACGTTATTCTTTGTGAAAATCTGGAATCATCAACAATCAATATTTTTGTCATCCCTCATCCTCTCCCCTTCCGCAACTGCCGGCACATTCCATAAAACTTGATATCCACCGCAACGATTTACAAGGCTATGTACTGACGTCCGGCTGCAATCGCTTCCGGACAGATTTCCTGTGGTGCGTTTATCGTTTTCTGTTATTTTACCAGGTGAAAGAAACATGTGTTGTCATCACCGTAAAGCGGGACTTTTTGCTCACAAAAAATGCATGAAAAAGCGAAAATTTCTATTCTATTATACGAGAAATGTTAGAAGAAAGACAGGTTTATTTCCATTTTCGCTACTGACTGCCGGAAGAAAGCGCAAACAGCCGATTTATCCGTAAAAGCATCAATTTACGCGAATAAAATACTTATTTATGACGATATACTCGCAATTTCTGCCAATAGGAGCACCCGGTCCATCCGGAAAGCCCTCAAGTCCTGTACACAGATCCATTTTCAATCTGCTTAAGCCAATAGTCACAGCAGATTGGTAAAAGATACTTTCGTCGCGGTAATTATTTCCTTTGCTTTTTTCCCATAAAGAAAAGGTATCACGTTTTCAAGCCCGTGATACCTTCATGTTTTATGTTTGTCTATAATACAAAAAAGCGGCAGCACAAAACACCGCCTTTTCATTCTTTTATTTTCAATGACGATCTCTTTGGTTCATCCGGATATGAGTTTTCAAACACGATAAATTGAAGGATGTTGGGGAGATATTCCTCGAGTCAGGGGTGATTTTTCGCATTTAAAGCGCTAATCTTTGAGTTCAAGGCGGATAGGAACAGGCTTCACCTGCCGGCTGGCGAGGATACGGTCAAGTGAAGCATCATTGAGACGACAGGGAGATCGGTCTTTAGCGGCTCCGGATTAAATCTCGCCTCTGAAATGTCTGGGCTGAGACGTCCAGGCGCCGCTTTTGCACATGATGAGGACTCCCTGCCTTTTCGCTGCTTCTCTGATCAGCACCAGTTCCTGACACATCGCACGAGACAAGAGCCCTTTTTCGATATTTGTTTTTATAAAAAAATATAAGGCCGTGAGATATTTGACTGAAAAACTGTCATAAGACGACAACGTCATGAACTTTCACCTCTATTTATGAAGTTTTTTCCTTTTACAGCATCGGCACAGGATTTCCGGACGGCATGTTTTTAAAATGCTCAAGCAGCGTTCACCGAATCCGCCCTCTAAAATTCCCCTCTTTGTTAAATATCAATATACTAGAATTTTACTTAGATTAAATCCGTATTTACCGCAAAAAAGGCAAAAAATTATTCATTTTTGGAGCGGGCACCGGAATCGGAACATCCTTCCGCTGCATTCTTTAATTTAAAATTAAGATTCATCACATAGTATGGAGATTGTAAACGGATTACAAATGTCAGAAACACTGGGAATTTAAGGAGGCCTTCTCTCTTCTTGAAGAAAAAGCATTTATATGAAATTGACTTTATGCGGACGTTTATCATGTTTGGAGTCATTTCGGTACATACCGTTTCGACATATAACGGCTATTTGTCAGATGGACGTATGGGATCCGTGCTGTTCTCCGCCTTTCACGCATCCATTGAGGTCACGCGGATGGCCTTCATGTTCATTACCGGATTCGTTCTGTTCTTTGTGTACTACAGACGTGATTTTCATGTTCTTAATTTCTGGAAGAAACGTTTCACATTGGTTGGTATTCCGTATTTATTTTGGAATCTCTTTTACCTTTTTTTCATTAAAGATGTTTATTCGCCCGGACTCTTTTCTTCTTTCAAAACGTTTATGACTCTCCTCTGGGAATCGCTGAGCCGCGGTAATTTATTTTATATCTATTATGTATTAGTGACGCTTCAATTTTACTTGGTCTTCCCGATTATGCTTTTCGTTCTCCGTAAATTTGAGAAACGTCATCCTCAGATTTTTGTTTGGAGCGCCCTCCTGCAGCTGCTTATCATGTCGCTGATTACTTTTGCAGTCCCGAAGCTGGACACAGCCGATTGGCCTTATCTTCTCGTTCACAGCGGATCACTGATGCTGCCCTATGTATGCTATTTTGCTGCGGGGGGCGTTGCGGCCTGCCACTATCAGGCGATCGGTGAATTTATAGACAGGCATATCCGATTAATGGTCATTTTGTTCGCGGCCGGTTTTTTCATCATGTCCGGCCACTATATCCTGGTGCGCACGTTTCTTCAATACAGCTATTCAATGGCAATTTCCGTTCAGCAGCCCATTTATCTTCCTTATGCGATGCTGTATATCGGGCTGGTCATGTTTCTGGGACGCATATGGGACAGGCATCGAAAGAAAAGGGGCGAGGGATTGTTTAATCGCTTCATCCAAATCGCTTCGAAGGCGTCATTCGGCACATTTCTTATTCAACCAATCCCGATTTATGTCGTCAGTCAGCTTATTGTGCCCCGTCTGACAGGGCATCCGTGGCTGTTTTACCTGTCGTTGCCGATGGCTGTTTTGTTCGTTTATTTTTCGTCCATGCTGCTCGCCGTCTGTTTCCTAAAAACCCCGGTTCTTTCCTATTGCATCGGGGTGCGTTCAAAATTATTCCAACGGTTTAAAAAGCTCAAAAAGATAGAAGCCACGGAAAATCCGCAATCTTAACTTTCAGGGAGTTGATTTTTTGTCCGAACTAATCGATCACTTAAAACAGGTTCTTCAGTCACTGGACCGGCCTCTGATCCAGGAAAACGAATGCTGGAACTCGACGGAGGATCTGCAATCCGACATAGAGCATGTCAGACTGATTCTGCAGCAGGCCGGCATCCGAAAGGGCGATAGGGTGCTGCTGGGACTGCCGAATTCTTATCGCTTTATAGCGATTTATTTTGCAATCCTGTCGGCCGGAGCAGTTGCTGTCCCGATCAATCCGCGGATGCCTGTTTCCGAATTGCAGACATTTCTGAGACGCTGCTGTCCGGCCGGCGGATTCCTGACTGAGAAACAGTCGGCCGGATTGATTGAACCGTACACATCTCAGAAGGTTTTAACTGCACGACTGATATTAAAAGAATCAAAACTGAACTATTTGAAATGGAAACATAGAGATCGGACTGAACAGAGACTTTTGACTGAAAGCCCGGAACCGCTGGAAAATGATCCGGCCGTTCTTCTTTATACTTCAGGAACAACGGGACGTCCAAAAGCCGTGGGATTATCGCACGGCCAGATCTATGCAGCAGCCCAAAATATCATTTGGGCGCACCGACTGACCAGCAAGGATATTGTTTATAGTTTTCTGCCGCTTTTTCACATTAACGCACAGGTTGTCGGACTGATTTCCCCTTGCCTTTCAGGCGGAAAACTGATTATCGCTCCTAAATTCAGCGCCTCCAGATTCTGGAACGTTGTCAACGGGCAGCATGTCACGTGGGTATCGGCAGTTCCGGCGGTCCTTTCGATACTGCTGCACACCGGCGCACCCGATCACATCTCCTCCGGTTTAAGATTCGTGCGCTCGGCATCGGCACCATTGCCGCTGCTCCACGCTCAACAGTTTGAAAAGAAATTCGGCGTGCCGGTGATCGAGTCCTACGGGATGACTGAAGCCGCCAGTCAGATCTGTGTCAACCCCCTTCCTCCTGAAAAAAGGGTACTCGGTTCGGTCGGCCTGCCGGTCGGACTCTCTTTGCAAATTGTCGACGAACAAGATCACGTCCTGCCGTCCCGGGAAACGGGAGAAATCGTGATCCGCGGGAAAAATGTTATCACGCATTACGTCGAGGCGGATAATCAGGACGACTTTCGAAATGGCTGGTTCCATACGGGCGATATCGGTTATGTAAATGAAGAAGGTTATGTTTTTATCATCGGCCGGAAAAAAGAATTAATCAATCGCGGCGGTGAGAAGATCAGCCCTTACGAAGTGGAAGAAGCTATCCGGCAGCTGCCTGAAGTGAAGCAAGTGGCGGTGATCGGCCTTCAGGACCCGCTGTACGGAGAAAAAGTGGTCGCTTATGCAGTCCCCGGTCCGGGACGTGCGACGGAGCATCTCGCTGAGAAGATACTCGATCATTGCCGGCAGACATTGTCCGATTACAAATGCCCGGCCGGCGTTGAAATCGTCGATCGGATTCCGACCGGTCCGACAGGAAAGATCCAGAGAAGCCTGCTTAAGAAACAAATAATCGCAGGCAGAGAAATCATTCAAGAAAAAAGTCTCTAAAATTCAGCTACCTTAACTACGGAGATGATTATTGATGATAAAGCACGCAAAATTCAAACGCATGTTTGTTCTTCTTCTGTCGGTTGCTTTGCTGCTGGCCGGATGCAGCTCGGCTCAGCAGAAGACAAATCAGGGGGTCATCCGGATCGGTTACCAGAAAGGCGACGAGTTTAACATTGCCAAAATTAACGGATCATTGGCAAAAGCTCTGAAACAAAAAGGATATACAGTTCAATGGACCGAGTTTCAGGACGGGACGTCGCTGCTGGAAGCTCTTAATGCCGGAAGCATTGACTATGGAAGAACAGGAAACACCCCACCGGTTGTTGAACAGGCTTCGGGGGCAAATATCGTTTATGTCGGAGCAGGGGCGTCAAAATATGAGGGAAGCGGCATCTTAGTCAAAAAGAATTCTTCAATAAAATCTTTAAGCGATTTAAAGGGCAAAAAGATTGCCTTTTCAAAGGGATCCAGTTCACAGTATTTGCTGGTTAAAGGCCTCGAAAAAGTTGGGCTGTCGATGAAAGACGTCACTCCGGTGTATATGCAGCCGGCTGATGCAAGTGTCGCTTTTGGAAAAGGAAATGTCGATGCCTGGGTTGTGTGGGATCCGTTCACGGCTTCAGCACAGACCAATGAAAACGCAAAACTGCTGGTAGACGGACAGGGACTCACGACGGACCGTGATTTCTTTATCGCTAAGCGCAGTTTTGCAAAAAGCCATCAGGCAGTGACGGCGCTCATTCTGAATGAAGTGGAACAGTCCATGGTGTGGGCAAACAAACACCACGATGCACTGATTTCAAAACTGGCAAGCACTTTGAAAATGGATCGTGCTTCAATCACTCTCGCTGTCAACAGACGCGTTTACGGTGTCGGCAAAATAACGAATCAGATTCTTGACGAGCAGCAGTCGATTGCCGACCAATTTTACCAGTTAAAACTGATTCCGAAAAAAATAGATGTGCATCAGGCGATTCTGAAATAAAGGGGGTGACAAATATGGAGTTCATTGAGAAAAAATGGATCAGGCGTCTCCTGCCCGGCGTCCTGCCGGTATTTGTACTCCTTTTATGGGAATTTCTGAGCATCGGAGGGATCATCTCGCCGACGACATTACCCGCACCGACGGATGTGGTGAAAACAGGCATCGTAATGATCGGAACAGGCGAACTGACCGGCAGTCTTCTAATCAGTCTGTACCGCGCCGTTGCCGGATTTCTAATCGGCGGCTCCATCGGTTTCCTGTTGGGCGTTCTGAACGGATTTTTCAAGCTGTCCGATCTTTTTCTCGATACATCCGTCCAGATGTTAAGAAACATTCCTCACCTGGCACTGATTCCGCTTGTGATTCTTTGGTTCGGCATCGGTGAGACTTCCAAGGTGTTTCTCGTTGCGCTGGGTGCGTTATTTCCCATTTATATCAACACGTACCATGGCATTCGATCTGTGGACAAAGATCTGATCGAAATGGGAAAAAGTTACGGATTAAGCGGCGCCTCCCTTTTCTTTAACGTGGTCTTCCCGGGCGCCCTGTCCTCCATCCTCGTGGGGGTACGCTATGCGCTCGGTGTTATGTGGACGACATTGATTGTTGCCGAAACGATTGCCTCGAATTCAGGCATCGGCTATCTTTCGATGAATGCCAGAGAATTTATGCAGCTGGACGTCATCGTTTTGTGCATTCTGATCTATGCTCTTTTAGGCAAGGCATCCGATCTTATTGCCAAATTTTTTGAAAATAGATGGCTGCGCTGGAACCGGTCCTAAAAGTCCTGATTGCTCCAATCGTATAGAAAAAAGTATGATGCAGGAAAATTGAGGAGAGCAAACATGAAAAAAAGCGAAAACTTTTTACAATTAAATCATATCGCAAAATCATATCAGGATCTGAAAGTTCTGGAAGACGTGACACTCCGGGTAAAAAGGGGGGAATTCATTGCTATTATCGGGAAAAGCGGATGTGGGAAAACCACCCTTCTCAGACTGATCGCCGGTCTGGAAACTGCCACAGGAGGATCGATCATTCAGGACGATGTCCCTCTACAGGGGATCAATCGATCCGCTCGCGTCATGTTTCAAAACGGCCGGCTGCTCCCATGGAAAAAGGTCATTGATAATGTCGGCGTCGGATTAAAAGGAGAATGGAAGGACGCAGCCCGGAAAATGTTGCGTCACGTCGGCCTTGAAGAATGGTCGGACCAATATCCGGCCAAACTGTCGGGAGGGCAGAAGCAGCGAGTGGCCCTCGTCAGGGCCCTGGTTCATCAGCCGGATCTTTTGCTTCTCGATGAACCGCTGAGTGCTCTGGATGCACTGACCAGACTGGATATGCAGGACCTTGTCGAATCCATATGGGAAGCGCAGCGCCTGACGGCGATACTCGTCACTCATGACGTTGAGGAAGCGGTCAGACTGGCGGACCGTGTAATTTTACTGGAAAAAGGCCGAATCAGTCTTGATATTCCTATTGATCTGATCCGTCCGCGGAAAAGATTCAATCCGAAATTTGGCAGATACGTCGAAGAAATACTCGCAAAAATTATCCATCCGAACCAGCTCGCGGATTCCAGTATCCATCTAACCCAATAGTTTCTCTGATTCAGGCAATCCGTCTTAAGGCTTAATCAAAATAGCTGCCAAAACGGCATCCTGGGTTCTTCTCATTGCAGAGCCCGGATGCCTTTGATTTTAAAATCGTCAAAAATATTATTTTTTTTGGTAGAAAAAAAGGAAAAACAGCAAATGATGTTGAATTTTGAAATGTACTTAATATTACAAATTGGAGGTAATGTTGTATGAATCAGAAGCTTTGGGACATGATTCAACTGTTTTCGGGAAAGGAAGTCATCGGAGCGAACGAAATGGCCCTTGCGAGACAAAGTCTGGATGCCGATGTATTTCAAGTCTTTAAGGAACAGGTTGAGAAGGGAATCATTACGAAGACTCTTACTTGGATATGAGTATGTAAAATGGATATCAAAAAAGAAATACGACGGTTTCTTCTCGATTATTTGAAAAACAGTGAATGGGACAGTGAAACATGCAATCTGATTTCTTCCCTTTTGCACGGTGAAGGGAAGATTTTTCATGAGCCGGCGCTTTTTACCTGGGGTGAATTCTCTTTCTATATCTCCTCCGTTTTTTGCGAGGACGCCGCGGTTCATGACGAACAGGCCGCCTGTGCGGCTACCGTTGAGCTGCTGATCCTTGCCACAGATATCATTGATGAACTGGCGGATGGCGACATGGAAAGTCCGGTGCTGTCCAAGCTGACGCCGCAGCGAACGCTGACTTTATCAAGCATGCTTTTAATGGAGTCCCTTTACTTGATCTTAAAATACTCGGCAGCGGATCGGCTCGGAAAGTTAAGCTGTGTGATCCGGAATCTGAGGACGGCTTCCATCGGCCAATGGAGAGATCTGTCTTTCAGAATCACCGAAAACGTACCTTCGGAACGCGATTATTTTTCCTTGATTGAACAAAAATCGGTCTCCTTATTACGGCTTGTTTTCGAAGTGAATGCGATTGAGAACGTGCCGGCCTGGGAGAACATCGCGAGGTACATCGGATTCTCCGGCCAGTTAAGAAACGATGCCGCCGATATTCTGCGCGATGCGAAAAGCGATTTGACCAACCGCAAGGCGACGCTGCCGCTGATCAAGGCCGTCGAATTCAGCAAGCAAAAGGATAATGGATGGCTATTCGATCAGCTGAAGCTTCTCGGCACCTCCCGGGACGGCAGCCGGCTGCGGCAGGATATCAGAGACTATATAAAAAAAACAGGCGCCATTGATTATTGTCTGATCCTTTCGAAGGTCTATCTGAACAGGGCCGTTCAATTGATTAAGAATTGTGGCGAAACACAGCGCGATAAGACACGGATCCAGCAATTAATAGACTACCTGGAGGGGTGACCGTGAATGATGAAAAAAACGGTCCCGATTCTTCTTTTATTTATCTTCGTCATCGTCAATCTCTACTGTCTGGGCCGCGTGTTAACCGATTACACGCTGCTCCGTCTCTTATCACAAGTTTCTTCAATTGGCTACTACTATTCGCTGCTGTTTCTCGGACTTGTGTTTGTCGGCACTGGCCTCGTCTGCTTCTTAATCAAACCGGATTCAGTCGTTACCCGCCATTTTTTTTACCTTATGTACACTTCAGGACTTGCTATTTCTGTTTCAATTGCTTCGAGCATCGATGTATCGCCCGCTAAAGAAATTGAAGTGATCGCCTCGAGCTTTGCGCCTTATTTTCTGATGCGCTTCTTTGAATTTTTTCCATCGTCTACGAAGCCGCGGTTCTTTCAATATATCCGGAAGGTCGCCTGGCTGCTGGCAACGATGATCAATATCGTATTTTTTGACACTTATCCCGACCGTTTAAGTAGGAGTCCCGAGCTGCTCCAATTCATCCGAACCGTCGTCATTGCCAATGTCTGTATTTCTTTGATCGCCTGCATCTGCCTGACCTATCTGCATCTGAAGAAAAACTCTTCCAAAATAAAAAATCAGCTGTCTATTTTGATTGCCAGTCTGATCATATCTTTTTTACCGCTTATCTTTTTAAGCCTGATTCCAGAAATTCTCCATCTTGCAAGCGTTCCTTTTTTCTTCAGCCTGCTGAGCATCGTCCTGTTTCCGATAACCCTGGCTTACCTGTTAACCAAGCAGGAAATCATCGACATAAAGATGAGCCTGAAACCGATTGTTTTCGAAATACTGGCTGTGCTGTTTTCTTTGATTTCCGTTAATGGTATATTCTTCCTGATCTATCCCCGGACTCCCGGATCCTTTTATCGGTTAAACGGATTAATGCTGGCCGTTCTTGCGGTCTATAATCTCATCAAGAAAATCATCAAGCCGTTGGTCAAAAAGGAATGGACCAGCAAAGAGCACGATATCGAGAGAGAAAAAAAGATCATCCTGCAGCAGATTCTGAACGGCCAGCATCTGACTTCCTGCGGGCGGCTGATTATCCGCCTGATTCATCAGACGGTTGATATCAACGGCGCCTGCCTGATCTGGAAGAACAATCAAACACCGCGGATCATTTATAAAAGCGGGATCTTTGCGGACGGCTCTCTCGCCGATGAATGCATGCAGTATCTGGATCATAAAAGAAATGAGCATCGCTCCGAAACGATGAACTGCCATGTTTTTCCTCTGGACGGCGATCAGGGCAATAAGGGATGGATGATCATCGGACAAAAGACTAATGCGACGCGGCTGGATCGAAACGAGCGCCTGCTGCTTGAGAAAATACAGTCCGATGCGATAGAATTGCTGACGAGTACGGAAGCCCTTTCCGGATTAGACAGGGAATTAAGAGAGACGCAAAACCGTTCTCTGTCGCAGGAACAGTTTAATCGTGCGCTGCTGATCAACAGCGAAGAAGAAAAACGGAAACTATCGATTTATTTGCATGATGAAGTGCTTCAGAATGTGATCCTGATGGCCAATAAGGTCGAAGCCATGCATGATGAGCAGATGATCGAAGATAAGGCGTACTTTGAAATGAAAGAAATTTTTATGAACGGCATTTACGAGATCAGGGAGATGTCCCGTGAACTGCATCCGTTCATGGTTGAAGATCTGGGATTGGAGCAGAGCTTGCAGGCATTGAAGCGCAAACTGCAGAATAACTATAATGTCGTCATTCAGACGGCATATGATCTCAGCCTAAAGGTTATATCGAAACGACTGGCCGTCCAGGTTTATCGGATGATTAAAGAACTCTTATATAATGCGATCAAGCATTCATCCTCCCCTTTTGTTTCTCTGTCGCTGAAGAGTCTGGATCACACTTTAATTGTAAACGTTAAAGATAAGGGGAAGGGATTTAAATTACCGGCGGGCCTGTCCAGCCTGACCCAGGAGAACCACATTGGGTTAATCACTGTGCAAAAAAGGGTGGATCAGCTGGGCGGCCGGTTTGACATTGCATCAGAGGAGGGCAAGGGCACTTCAGTTACCATTACTCTTCCGCTGGAACGGAGTGATGAATTTGAGTATCAACGTACTGCTGGTCGATGACCACGTATTAATGCTGATGGGACTGAAAGAAATTCTGGAGAAGGAACCCGACCTGCACGTCGTCGCTACGCTGTCCGATCCGTCGGCTCTTGAAAGCGCAATCAGGCTGCGGAATCCCGACGTGATCGTGCTCGATGTCCGGATGAAAACAGAAAACGGGATTGAACTGGCCAAAATTGTCAGGAAAGAATTTCCCGCTTTAAAAATCGTCATCCTGTCGGGCTACAATTACGATGAATATATTGACGCCGCCAAACAGGCGGGAGCAGATGCCTATGTCACTAAAGAGAAATCAAATACGGAACTGATCACCGCGATCAGACAGGCCTGCCGCGGACAGCGGACTTTCCCTTATCAGCATCGGGAGCAGGCAGGGGAGGCACTGACCGCCAAGGAACGGGAAATCCTGGGGCAGATTGCCGCCGACAAGACCAACGCCGAAATCAGCGAAGAACTGTCGATCAGCAAGCGGACGGTCGAATATCACATTGCTTCTATTATGCGTAAGCTGGACGCCGATTCCAGGGTGGGCGCCGTCGTCAACGGGATTAAGAAAGGGCTGCTCAATGTCTGACTTTTGGAAAGAACCCGGTCCAGAATCTGTGAACAATCGCTATCATCCCCGGGGATCTCCAAAAATATTTCCCCCAAGAATCCGTTTATCCGAGCGCAGTTAGAACGAAACAGGCTTTTCACCTTATCCATTTGTCCCTTCCTCAAACGCCGCAGCCTACATAGAATGCAGTATCAAGTCCGGGGGAGGTGTTGAGGCATATGGGTTACGGTTATGGCTGCGGCTGTTATCCGAGCTATAGCGGCGGCTACGGGTACGGAAACAATTTTGCCTTAATTGTCGTTCTGTTTATTCTGCTGATCATTGTCGGTGCTGCCTTCGTTTACTAATCTGCTTCCTGAGCTCCTTGATTATCGGCAGCCGTTCATTTCATTCCTTATGGGCACCCCGACGCACAGGTGCCCTTTTCATTTTCCCGGAACAATATCCTTCTTCAGGTTATAACAGTCTGCAGCATCCTATCGGAAAATCAGCGGCGGGTCTGTTGTTCCCCGTCATAGGTAGTGATCGCCCCGTACAGATCCGGTCGCCGGTCCCGGAACAGGCCCCAGTCGAGGCGCTGAGCCTGGAGCCGATCAAGATCGAACTCGGCGACCAGCACCGCCTCTGTTTCCCTGTCGGCCTCAGCAACTTTATTCCCGCGGGGTCCGGCGATGAACGAAGATCCGTAAAACGTAATTTGCGAGTCCCCGTCTTTCTCAGTTCCGATTCGGTTCGATGCAATCACCGGAATCAGGTTCGCCGCCGCATGCCCAAGCATGCAGGCCTGCCAGTGTTCTTTTGAATCAACGGATGAATCATAGGGTTCGGAACCGATTGCCGTCGGATAAAAAAGCAGCTCGGCGCCCAGCAGCGCCATGCAGCGGGCCGCCTCCGGAAACCATTGGTCCCAGCAGACGCCGGCGCCGATCGTCCCATAGCGGGTTTTCCACACTTTGAATCCCGTGTCTCCCGGATTGAAATAAAACTTTTCTTCATAGCCCGGTCCGTCCGGGATGTGGCTTTTCCGATACGTTCCGAGAACCGATCCGTCCGCATCGATCACAGCCAGCGAATTATAAAGGGCATTGTTTTTCTTTTCATAGAAACTGATCGGCAGCACCACCTGCAATTCACCGGCCACTTTTCTGAAGCGGTTCACAGCGCGGTTCCGGTTCAGTTCCTCTGCCAGTGCATAATAATCCGCTTTTTCCTTCTGGCAGAAGTACGGCGTTTCAAACAATTCCTGCAGTAGAATAATCTGTGCGCCTTTTTTCGCAGCTTTTCTGACCAGTGCCTCCGCTTTCGCCAGATTTTCTTCGATTGCCCATGAACAGCTCATCTGCGTTGCTGCCACTTTGACCTTTCTCAAGAATTTTTCGCCTCTCTTTTGTCACGGCAGGGGCATCTGCTGGGTTGCACAGTGCACGTTGCCGCCTTCTTTGATGATCGCCGTGCCGTCTACTTTCCGTATTACACGGTCGGGAAACTGATCTTTCAGAACTTTTTCCGCCATCCGGTCCGTTTCTTCGGCATCACTGCCGAAAACCGGCAGGATGATCCCATGGTTCACGAAGTAAAAATTCAGATAGCTCAATGTCAGCCGTGCCCCTTTATACTCTCTTTTTGGAGGCTGACGAACAGCAACAACTTCAAGCTTTCTTCCCTTTGCATCCGTAGCACGGCCCAATATGTCGAGATTCTCCCGGACGATTCCGTAATTTTCGTCCTGCGGATCGTCGCAAACCTGCATCAATATCCTGCCCGGCGCGGCGAAACAGGCAACATTATCAACGTGTCCGTCGGTCTCGTCGCCGCTCAGTCCCCGTTTCAGCCAGATCACCTTCCTGATATTGAGAAACTGCCCGAGTGCCGCCTCAATTCCGCTGCGGGTCCGGTCCGGATTCCGGTTAGGGTGGAGCAGACACTCTTCCGTCGTCAGCAGCGTTCCTTCCCCGTCCACATGAATCGATCCTCCTTCAAGCACCAGCGGCGCATCAAAACGCCGGACACGGAAATGATCCAGTACAGCCGGAGCGACCCGGTCATCCAGCTCCCATGATGCGTACTTTTCTCCCCATGCATTGAACACCCAGTTGACACCGGCCCGCTGCCCCTTCCCGTTAATGAGAAAAGTCGGTCCGTTGTCGCGAATCCATGAGTCATTATGATCAATCGCCAATATTTCGGCCTTCAATCCGTTCAAAAAAACTTTTACCCGATTCCATTCCGCCGGATTGACGATCACCGTCACCGGTTCGAATTCGGAAATTGCCTGAATAAACGCCGCGTAGCCCCGGCAGACAGATTCGTAATTTTCCGGAAAACACATGGATTCCCGAACCGGCCACGAGATGAATGTGCGTTCATGAGTCTCCCATTCAGCCGGCATTCTGAAGTGCAGATCGATCGGATTCATTGAATACCTCACTAGGACATTTTTTAATCATTCTCTTATGTTATCATAAAATCAGCGGCGCAACAGTGGAAACAATCAAAACGAGCGCCGCTCTTTATTTACAAGAAAATCCTTTATTGAGAACGAATGATGCCATGCAGCAGCACCGGATTGTAAGTAAAATCGACAGAAATAAAATAAAGCTATGCAATGGAGAAAGATCTGGATAGAAAAATTTTTCAGCCGTGTTGATTCAGCCGGGTCCAATTTTAAATTCAATTTTGGTGCGGCTTCGGCCTGATTTGGTGCGATATTCTGGCGTTTCGGTGCGAGTTCCGATCGATTCGGTGCGACTTTCCCCCGATTCGGTGCGACTCCTCAAATTCGGTGCGACCTCCTGACAATTCGGTGCGACTTTCCCCCGATTCGGTGCGACTCCTCAAATTCGGTGCGACCTCCTGACAATTCGGTGCGACTTTCCCCAGATTCGGTGCGACTTTGGCCTGTTTCGATGCGACTCCCCAAATTTGGTGCGACCTCCTGACAATTCGGTGCGGCTTCCCCTCGATTCGGTGCGATATTCTGGAGTTTCGGTGCGAGTTCCGATCGATTCGGTGCGACTTTCCCCAGATTCGGTGCGACTCCCCAAATTTGGTGCGACCTCCTGACAATTCGGTGCGGCTTTCTCCTGATTCGGTGCGACTTTCCTTCGATTCGGTGCGACTCCTCATAATTCGGTGCGACTTTCCCCAGATTCGGTGCGACTTTGGCCTGTTTCGGTGCGACTCCCCAGATTCGGTGCGGCTTTCCCTCGATTCGGTGCGAACAGCTATCTGAGTGAACAACCTCTTTGAATGGCCGCTTATTTTAATAAAAAACTGCTGATCCATGCCATGCCAAGTGTACGCCTTAATTTGTGAACATCAGCTGTAATGAACAGGCCGATTTGACTAGATGAGTATATGCGGTCATGATGTTTGCCGCCGTTCATAAGTCCCTTTCCTGGCCCTTTCGATATGTCCAACCTCATCCGGATTTTCAATTTATGTCTCCGAAAAAATTTATGTTGTCCGAAAATAAAAAGAAAGCAGCCCACGCGATGTGATCTGCCTCCCAAAAAGTGAAAATGATCCGATAGATTTCACTTGTGCCGTTCCCTGTATTCGATTCGACCATGGCTCCGTTAAATAATAAATAATGCCAGGCAGAGACCGTATCGTTGTAAACCGCGATCGATTCGCGCGGATCGCAGTTGTGCCTGAAGCATCTGTATCATCAGCCAATCAATCCGATTCCGGGCGCATGCCCTTATTCGGATTCTTTAGAGCCGGCAATTTCCTGTTTGGCTCCGTCCAGATTTTTCTCCTTGATTTCATACCCCGCCTCTACCGCGGTATTGCGGATAGCCTGGATCCAGTTTTCCGATTCCTTTGCCAGATTTCCTTCCGAATACAGCTGCCAGACGCGATTGCATGCGGGCGGATAACCCAATTCGGCGGACAGCAGCAGCAGACGCAGACCGTCTTCCGTGTCCTGCTTTACGGATTCGCCTCCGAATTCGCCTTTCGTCCGTATTTCTGAGAGGGTATACATTGCTTCCGGATTGCGCAGAGAGACTGCCTCCTCAATCAGGGTGATGCCCCGCTTTGTGTTTTTCTTTACCTGACCGCCTTCTCCAAAGGCCATACCTACGTGATAGAGCGCCGGGCTGTACTTTTGAGCAGCACTGCGGAACAGGTATTCGATCGCGCTCTGCATGGTTATATCGAGATCGGAATTTTTCTTATCGCCGGCCAGCAGCCATATCTCGTACTGAGCCCGCGGCAAAGTCCGGGCGGCTTTCAGAAGCCATCTGTAAGCACGCTCCTTATTGACCTGCCCGTTTTTGAGCGTTTTATATCCGGAGAAGTAGTATTGATAAAGGGCAAACTGAGCGTCCGGATAGCCGGCCGCAGCCGCTTTATTTAATAATTTTTTCGCAGCCCCCGTATCCTGCCGGAAATAAAGGCCGTCAAGCAGAACATTGGCCATCTTGTACATGGCAGGAACAAATCCGGCGTCTGCGGCCTCCTTCAGATAACCGGCCGCTTCTCTGTGCTCCATCATCATTTCATTGCCGTTCTCATATTTCTCCATAATGAGCATCCGTGCTTTCGGATTGCCGGCATCCGCAAATTTTCTGAGCAAGGCAAAAGCCTTTTTAGTATCCTTCTGAAGCAGAATATCTTTATAGCGTCCTTCATAATAACTTTGGAACTGTTTCATCTGTGCGTCCCAGTTATTCTTCTCGGCCGCTTCTCCAAGATAATAAAGCCCCTTCTCATTGTCTTTCTTCAGACATTCTCCGTCTATGTAAAGATCCCCCAGACGCGCCTCAGCAGCCGCGTACCCTTGTTCTGCAGCCGCACTCAGCCATTTAAGCGCATCGGCCTGCTCCATGAGAAATTCATTTCCATTTTCATAGAAATCCCACAATCTGTAAGCCGCCTCAATGCTGCCGTCTTCAGCAGCCGCATGCAGCATCGTATACGCCTTCTTCTTATCCCCGGATACAGGCTGACCGAGGCAAACGCCATCGTAATAGACCTGAAAAAGAAGATATTCGGCAAGAGACAGCTTTTTCTCCGCTGCGGATTCAAGAACAGTCAGATAATCCTCGGCATTTTCTTTGGAAATAAATACATAATTTTTTTCAAAGGCATCCGCCAGCACACTTACCGCCTGTTCGTAACCGCCGGCGGCAGCCGTTTTCAAGTATGAAAATGCTTGTTCCTTGCTGAAGGCAGCTCCCTGAGGCGAAAGGCTGAATGAAAAAATCATCCACATCGCCTCAAGATTGCCTTCCTCAGCAAGCTGTTCACTTGTCCTGAGAGCTGCCTCATCTGTAATTTTTTCCGGCAGGTCTTTTGAATCCGCGGATTTTCCTTCTCCGGCTGCTGCAGAAGCGTCCTGATCCTTCTGCTCGACCCGTTCCTGCCATTTCTTGGCTTCGCCTTCATCATAGACGGAAAGAGTTTTATCGCTGTACAATTCATACAATTTCTTTTCTGCTTCCGGCAAACCGCCGACAGCCAGCTCCTTCAACAAATCGATTCCGGCACTCAGCACTTCGTCGTCTTCGGAAAATATCTCCAGCCAGTAAGACGTTTTTTCCCACTGTTCTTCCAGAGAAATTCCGCTTCTGATATACGCTTCTAGCGCACCGGGTGTCAGCAGCGTCAGCAATTCTTCTTTCGTCACGAACAGCGACAGTGTTTCATGGCTGAGAACCTCACCCGTAACGGAATTTTCCAGGCTGATCCTTGCCGAAACCAAATCGCCGTAGTGAAAGAGCGGCAAAACGGCATAAGGAATGGAGACCTGCATCCGGTCATGGCGCACCGAAAAAGAATAATCAAATTCTCCGTCTACGTTCTTATACGTACTGCTCTCCGGACCGGACTGAACGGCCAGAGGGACACCGTTCGGTTCCTGATACAATTGAATGTTGATATTGCGATGGCGTCTCAGCTTGCGGATCAGATTCTCAGGCGCTACCTGCAGATCGAATGTGACTCCCGATTCAATGTCCGTATTCCCCAAATCGACTTTCAGCATACTGTTTGTTGAATTTTCCATAATGGCTCCTCTTCGTGATCATAGCATTAAGATAACAGGCAATCTCTCTCTACTTCCCAACCTTGCATGGTAAAACCTTTTCCCCCGTCAAAGGCTGAGATTGCAGCAAAAAACTAGGCACAGCCATCTTTGCGGAACGCTTTCGGGCAGTCCGGACATTTCCGTCATTAATTGATCATTTGTGCGCACAATCATCAATCATCAATCATCACACGTCAGTTTCCGCTAAAATGACGCAGGCCTTTCTCCTTTTTATATTAGTTGAACGCAAAAAGTGAATCAAGCTGTTTTTCGCAAATTTCAGTATATAGGCATTCATTACCATTTCAGCTTTTTTTATCCTGAATAGGTATTTCGTCGCAAAAGTGCGCTGCGGCCGTTTTCTATTTCAGGTAATCCCTGATCACTCTCCAGGTTTCGACCTTTTCTTCAAACGATTTCGTGTAGCGCCCGGGTACGGGACTTGACGAAGGGAGCTGAATATAATCGACATCCTGAATCGAAGTAAAACCGATATATTTTTTAAATACCGAACGGGACTTGCCGCCGTTAAATGCGATAAGCCTGATGCCCGGATGCATTTTTAATAAACCGGCTATATCGTTGGGCTCTTCTGCCTTTATCGCTGAATCCAGGCTTCCCTTTCGCATGCACTGTCTGATCGAATCCCAGAGAGCGATCCGATGCTTTTTCAGAAATGCCAGTTTATCCACGTAATTATTTTTTTGCGCCTCTCCAAAAAGCACGAAGAGTATCGCCCAGAAATGATTTCTCTGATTAGCATAGTATTGTTGCTTCATTAATGAAATCCGGCCCGGAATCGATCCGAGAATCAGTACCCGCGAATCCGGATCGATGATCGGCGCCAGCGAAAAGATCGTTTGCTCTGTCGTTTGCACAGGACGCTCCATTTTCCGCAATCAGCTTCCTTTTTTTATTTAAATCTGTCGATAAAATGCCGGCCTTTGCTGACATGCCTGTCTGAATCAATGCCCATGCCGTACCGACACCTTATCCTCTGCAGTTTGCGCGGTTTCGTGACGGACCGCGAGCCGGAAGCGGCGGCTCGATCAACGATCCATTCGCCGCAATCAAATGATATCTATATTCTATATGCATCGGCCGGTCCCGGCAAACGATCTGAGCCCGGGAAAAAGACAGATTCTTTTCCAAGTTATAAAAAAAGCCGGCGATCATGGCGCCGGGTCTTCACAAACATATATATTTTCTGAAAAAATGCCGAAATCCGGCTGCCGGATTAAACGCTGAGGTCCCGCTTTCGGTAAAAGAAATAGGTCAATGCGGAAAAGACGGCCACAAGCAAAAGCGACGGAATGATGATGCCGATGCCGAGACCGCTGCCCGCCGCCAGATCTTTATAGCTGAAATATTTAAAGGGCGACAGCAGGTTGAGAAAGTTCAGCCTGTCGGTCAGATCGGTTATTTTCGAAACCACGAACGATACCAGCAGTACGGCGGCGGAAAGCGAACCTGATGCCTTCGGATTCCTGATGAATGCCGCCAGCGCTGCGCCGAGTGACAGAAAAATCAGCTGGACGATAAACATGCTGACCATGAAGCGGACAATTTCGCCGGAAATGTCCGCCCCCTTATTATAAGCGGCGACCATGAAAACGGATGAGACCAATGTAACGATATTCAATACGAATATGTTGACCAGGGCGGCAAACAGTTTGGCGGTGACGATACTTGTTCGTGACAGCGGCTTGACAATCAAAAACTCGGTCGTCTTGTCACGCTCTTCTTTGGCGATGATGCCGGCACCGAGCAGAATGGCGTGGATGGCGACCGTGAGCTCAATATAAAGGAACAGCATCGCAAAGTATCCGCTCATTTTCGTCACATCAAATGAACCGATCCCGATCAGTGCCTTAAGTGAATACGGCATACTATTGAAGAGTGCATTATTCTGTCCGTTTGAAGAATAGGCGGTATATTTGCTCATGCCGCTTAAAACACCTAAAACCATGCAGATGCTCCATATAATCAAGGCTTTTCTGTTCGCCTTCAGTTCTCTCAAAAAAATATTCATCATCAGACCTCCTCTTATGCCCCGCGAACCGTTCAGCTCACGGCGTGAACATCTTTCTTCACGTAAATGAAATAGCTGATCGCTATCGCCGCAGCAACGATAGCCGCACCGGTAATCAGATAAGACGGCTCATAGCCGGCGTGCTTGATAATGTAGGTCATATCAAAATATTTAAAAGGAGAAATAAAACGGGCCGCCGTATTATCCTTGCCGACAGCTATAATCGCACCGATCATATAAAGTCCGAAAACGACGCCGAGCGAAAGCGGAAGTACAGATTTCAGCTTGGCAAAAAAAACCGAGACAGCGACTCCGATTGCCAGGAATATAAGCTGAATGAAAAACAGGGTCAGATTGATCAGGAAAAAGACCTGGCCGCTGTAATCCGCCGTTTTCACAATCGACGCCATCAGAGACACGGCAAGATAGTAGACGAGATCGGTCGCCGCAACCATCGTCAGTGCAGCCAGCAGTTTGGCGTTGACGATGGCCGCGCGCGAGACGGGTTTAACCAGAAGAAAGTCTGCCGTCCGTTCCCGCACTTCTTTTGAGAGGACGGAAGCGCCTAGATTCATCGCTTGAATGGCCCCGCACAGTGTGACAAATGAAAAAATCATCGAATAAAAGCCGAGAAGCGAGGTAATGTTGTCAATCGAGATCCCGAGCGCCGCCCGCACCGGCTCGGGATAGCCGCCCAGCAGCCTTTTAAATCCCGCTGCATCGCTCACAATGCCGCGGTATACTGAAAAATAGAGTGCGGCCAGCGCGATCATGGCGCATGTCCAGATCAGCGTTGATCTTCTCATTGATTTCAGCTCATGCAGATACATATTCATACCGTTCCGCCCTCCTTTTCATAATAATGAAGGAAGATCTCCTCCAGATCGGGCTCTTCGATCGACAGGTCGGTAATGTCGGTCTGCGAAAGCTTTCTGACGATTGTGTTGACATCGCCCTTGAATAAAAAATTCACTGCATGATCTTTAAATTCCAGTTTGCTGACGCCCGGGATCTCAAAAAACGATCGGTCAACGGCCTCAGGCGTTTCAATCCGGATCTTTTTGTAGTTGTTCTTCCTCAGATTGCTCATTTTTTCAAGCCGGATAATCCTGCCCTCTTTAATGAGCGCAACGCGATTGCACAGGCGCTGCACCTCTCCGAGAATATGCGAGGAAAAGAATATCGTCGCGCCTTTTTTATTTTCGTCCCTGATCAGTTCAAAGAATTTCTGCTGCATCAGCGGATCGAGCCCGCTTGTCGGTTCATCGAGTATAATCAGTTTGGGATCGTGAAGCAATCCCTGTACAATACCGACCTTCTTTCTGTTGCCGAACGAAAGGTCGTCGATCTTTTTTTTCAAATCAAGATCCATGATTTCGGCAAGCTCGCGGATCCTTTTTTTACAATCCTTCTTATAAAAGCTTGCTGAATAGTTGAGCAGATCGATAACCCGCATATGATCGTAGTAAAACACTTCGGACGGCAGATAACCGACGTCCTTTTTCACTTCGGGATGCTCGATACAGCTCTTTCCGAAAATCGCCGCACTGCCGCTTGTCGGATGAATCAGCCCGAGCAGCGTCCGGATCGATGTCGATTTACCCGCTCCGTTCGGCCCGATAAATCCGAAAATGTCCCCTTCCTCAACTTTAAAGTTAACATCAATAATCCCTCTCGACTTGCCGTAGTTCTTGGTCAGGTTTTTGAACTCGATAGCGCTCATGTTCCTTCCTCCCGGACAATCATTTATAGAAAGCATTTTTCAGAATAGCGATATACGTATCGTACTCAGTTATGAACTTCTGAATATCAAGGTTACGTTTATAATCCGGATCCCGCTTCATCTGTTCGAGTACACGGTTGCCAAAGCCCTGGCCGACCCACATGATGATTTCCGTCACATGGCGTACATCCAGTCCTTCTTTCAATTTTGAGACGTCAATATTGGCAAACAGCCTGCTGTAGCCCTCCCGAGCAATAGCTTTGAACTTATCTTCAAGCTCCGGCTTGATCTCAAAGCTGTCGTCTACCATCGAAGTAAGGATAAAATTGTACAAATCCGGATGTTTCTGAATCAGCTCGATTTTCAGCAGTGCGGCCTGTCTAAGCTTTTTGATCAGATCGGTCTCACTGAAATCGATTTTGCTGTAAAAATCATTCAAGAAAAGATTCATCGAATAATCATAAAGGAACAGAAACAGCTTTTTCTTACTGCCGAAATAATGGAAGAGCAGTCCCTTGGAGATGTTCGCTCTTTTCACGATCTCGTTTGTCGAAGCGTTCTTATACCCCCTTTCCGAGAACTCCGCCAGCGCAGCATTAATAATGCGCGTCTGTTTCTCAGGCTCCAGGCTCAGAAATTTTTGAATCAACCGATCACCTTCTCATTGCCAGGTTATTGACCATCTTGGTCAACTAAAGTATATAGTTATTGACCGGATCAGTCAATATTGCAAATACTTGTCATTTTTCTGCTGCTGCACGTTGGCCGGCCGATTCGGGCTGAGCGAGCTATCGGCCGATTCGGGCCTTCTTCCGGCCAAATTCAGTGCTCTTCCGGCCGAATTCAGTGCTCTTCCGGCCGAATTCAGTGCTCTTCCGGCCGAATTCAGTGCTCTTCCGGCCGAATTCAGTGCTCTTCCGGCCGAATTCAGTGCTCTTCCGGCCGAATTCAGTGCGCTTCCGGCCGTATTCAGTGCTCTTCCCGCCGAATTCAGTGCTCTCCCGGCCGAATTCAGTGCGCTTCCGGCCGTATTCAGTGCTCTTCCCGCCGAATTCAGTGCTCTTCCGGCCGAATTCAGTGCTCTTCCGGCCGAATTCAGTGCTCTTCCGGCCGAATTCAGTGCTCTTCCGGCCGAATTCAGTGCTCTTCCGGCCGAATTCAGTGCTCTTCCGGCCGATTCGGGCGCCCTTCCGGCCGGCCCGCCTCCATTTACCGAATCGGGGAAACGTGCAGAAATCAAGATTAAAGGAAGAAATCCTGCTCATACTAACGTCTGGAGGTGTGCCGAATTCATGATGAATCTATGGATGTCCGTTCTTTTCCTCTTGTTCTCTGCTCAAACCGCCCAGCCTCAAGACGGCTTAACCATCACCAGACAGGGAAAAACCGTTGCTTTTGTCAATCGTACTGATTTTGCGTCGTCCATTCCCGGCACGCCGATCATTGACAGCCGAAAGTTCAACCAATTTATCAGTAAAATTGATCAGCAAGTCCGCCAGAATCCTGTGAACGCAACACTCAGCGAGCAAGGAGATATTATCCAGGGAAAGACCGGTCACAAATTATACAGACAGACGTTTGAAGATCAGTTTAATGCTTATTTTTACGGGTACGGGCCTTCTACAATAGAAACGCCCCTGCTGGATACTTATCCGAAAGTAGACGGCGAACTGCTGGCTAACATCCGGGTAAAAAAAATCGGCCGGTATGCGACCTATTTTAATGCAGGTAATGAAAATCGAACGCACAATATTTCACTCGCGGCAAAAGCCATTGACAATCACGTTATTTTCCCGGGTGAAACCTTTTCATTCAATAAAGTGGTCGGAAAAAGAACTGCCGGCAAAGGATACATGAGCGCTCCGATCATTGTCAAAGGCGAGTTTTCCGAAGATATCGGGGGAGGCATCTGCCAGGTCTCATCAACCTTGTTTAATGCCGCCGACAACGCGGGTCTCAGCATTGTGGAACGATATTCCCACAGCAGGAGTGTGCCTTATGTCCCCCCCGGACGTGATGCAACAGTCAGCTGGTACGGGCCGGATCTGCGTTTTCAAAATAAATATAATCAGCCGATCCTGATCCGCGCAAAACAATACGGGGGGAGTATAGCCGTCGCCCTCTACTCTTCCGACGTGATTAATACCGAGCCGCGAAAAATTCCCGATGCTTCATCCCATCTTCCCGAAGAAATCAAAAAAGAACCGGCCGTCCAGTCTTCCGGTCCGTTCAGCCATGAAAAATCACTGTATCCTTAGACACAACTTTTTTTACTGACGCCTCTCAAAACATCCCGATGAAAATCGGTTTTAAAGCAGAAGCCTGCCGTCAAGCACTGGAACGGCTGCCAGAAGCCTTTTTTAGATTAATGAAAAAGCATCTGCACAAGGCCGGCCAAAGTCAGGGCAATCAATAAAGCGACCATGGACCAGCCCCAGATTCTGCCGAATGTTCCGGTTTTGTACTCCCCCATGAGCGTTTGATCATTCGTCATTAAGACCATGAATATGAGCAGGGGCAGCATCAGAATACCGCCGATAACCTGTGCGACGATCGAAAAATAATTCAAAGGCAAATGAGGAACTAAAATGGCGAAGGCGGCAAAAACAAGACTGCCGATATAAACCGCGTAAAATTTCGGCGCTTCCGAGATTTTGTCATTAAGACTTTTAGACCAGCCGAATAATTCCGCAATACTCCAGGAAGATGAGAGGGAAACCGTTATTGAGGCAAGAAAACCGGCGTTAAAAAGCCCTATGCCGAACAGAACAGCCGGCCAGCGCCCTATACGATCATCGAACGCTCTGATCAGATCTGCCGGACCGGCAGCGCCGATATTCTGAATGTGGCCGAAGAGCGCTGCACCCGCAATAATAGCACCGGCCGCAACGACAGCCTGAAGAACCGTCCCTAAAGCGGAATCCAGCCTTCCAAGATGCAGTTCCTCCGATGTAACCCCTTTATCAATCGTTCCGCTCCCCTGGAAAAAAATCATCCAGGGAGCAACTGCGTTTCCGACGGTTGCGATCATATACCAAACTACTGCGGCATGCAGCGATGCCGGGATATCCCAAGCAGCAAAGGCGTGGCCTATGGCAGCCGGGTCCGGATGCGTCATAACCGCAACCACTAAGAAAACAACATTAAGCGCGGCCACAAACAGAACCACTCGTTCTTTCGTCCAATATCCGGTAAAAAGTACAAAAACGACGACAAGCAGCAAACACAGGGCGGAGCCCAGCCACAGAGGCAGACCCAATAATACCAGTCCTGCAGTCATTCCGATAAATTCCGTAATCAATATCAGCAGATTTTCAAAGGCGAGGGTTGAAATGAGATAGTAGCCCCAGAACCGGCCGTAATGCTGCAGAACCAGTCTTGAAAATCCCACTCGCGTGACAGCTCCGAGACGCATGCTCATCTCTTGAATCGTAAAGGTCAGGGGAGCGAGGCAGAGTACAAGAGGGACAAACAGCCCGACTCCGAAGACTGCTCCGGTAACCGTGTAGGAAATCACTCCGCCTGCATCGTTATCTGCCATGGCGGAAATTAAACCCGGGCCCATAAGCGCCCAGAGCAGCCATAGAGATCGTCTCCATCCCTTCTTGCGGCCGGAAACCATTTCATGAAATTTAGGCCGGCCGGCATCCGGTAAGGCGGCCGCCGCTTTGACTTTATTCATTAATTTCACATCCCCAGGACTTTATAAGCTTTTGAACAGTCTATTCCGGGGTGTTGAAGAATGTGAATAATCGTCAATAGATGTTGAGAAAAAAGAAACAGTTTTCAACATCTTCTCAGCCATAAAACCGTTCGCTAAAGACCGGCATCCGCGGGCCGGTCGGCTGAAGAAAGACGGTCCAGCACAATTTTCACAGCGATTGCATCGTCCAAATAACCGATTGGAAACGCATAATCGGGTATGATGTCTGCCGATAAAATAAAGTATAAGAGGACACTTCCAAGTATGGCATGCTCATCCAAAGAAGTATTTTCATCGCAAAATTTATCAAACATCTGTTTCAGTTGTTCTATAAAGGGACCGGTGCCATTGACCTGCTCCACTTTCGAGCGAAAACCGTCATGAATGATCCGATTTCCTTCAGCCGTCAGCGCATATTTTTCATATTTTTCCAGCTCCCGGCGAACGCGGTCGGCCGTAAATTGTTGATCAAACAGGTCGGACGATTCAAGGATATCCTGAATGGAATCAAGTGAATGATACATATCGCTGGAATGCCGAACCGCTTTCGGAACATCGCCGACACTGGCGTTCACCAGTTCTTCCAACGGAACGTGCAGATGCCGGGAAAACTGTTTTAGGTGGCTCAGCTTTGCCTGCTGTTTCCCATTGATAATTCGGGAAATCGTCGCCGGGTCGATTCCCGACAGTCTGCTTAACTTGCGCATCGACAGCCCGCGTTTCTCAAGCAAGGATTTTAGAAGCAGGCCGATATTTGCACCTGACATGGAACATCCATCCTCCTTTACTCTCATTGTTAATAGATTAACCTATGCAGGAAATCCGATTTTGTTTCTCTCTCGGGAACAGACACGTTTATCCATATCATTTTTTATATAAAATGTGTACATGAAAATGATTCAGGTATGTCTCATATTACTGCTGTTATAGAGCTAAATTGAGATTGAGTTAAAGATCCTAACGCGTTGCCTATGAAATGATCTACATATAAAACATGGGCGCTAGTCAATCGGGAATTGATATTTTCTATAATTTCCCATTTTACCATATGCCGGATGCCGGAACGCGGAGAGAGGAATCGGGGAACCATTTGTTTCCTTCTTCGTTAGTGGAAGATTGCCATCCTTCTTAATCAGGATATATTTATTTTTAATTCTTTTGTTCCTCTTTCAAAAAAATACCGCGCGGCTGAACAGTCGCGCGCAAGGTGTCTCTGATTTATCTCTGATTTCTAATATAAGCCATTGGAAAGAACAATTATCAAACACTAGCCGATCGGATTAATGATCGGAAAACTTCGGCGACATGTTCCGGCGTGAAGCCGTACTCCGCCGTCACACGGCTGCCCGGCGCCGACGCGCCGAAGCGGCCGATCGTCACCAGCGCCCCGTCCGTCCCGACAAACTCGCGCCAGCCGAGCGGCGACGCCATCTCGATGCCGACCCGCGCCCGGACGTCCGGCGGCAGCACCCGGTCCCGGTACGCCTGCGGCTGCTGCCGGAACAGCTCCCACGACGGCAGGCTGACCACCCGCACCGGATGGCCGGCCCGCTCCAGAAGCGCCTGCGCCTCGGCAGCCAGCGCCACCTCCGACCCGGTCGCGATCAGAATCCCTTCCGGTCGGCCGCCGGCCGCTTCCGAGACCACATAGCCGCCCCGGCGCACCCCTTCAGCGGCATGCTCCGCCTCGCCCGGCAGTGTTT
>NZ_JARAJZ010000014.1 GCF_028765345.1 Sporolactobacillus sp. CQH2019 | reverse complement strand
TCCTTTTCATTATATAAAAAGAGGCGATTTTTTTCTGTGATCTTTCAAGGATGAGCGAAAAACGAGAGGGAAAAAATGTCCCTCTCGTTTTTCACTACAGACTGACCTTTTGAGACAGCCTCTTTTTAACTATTAAAAAAATGGACCAACCGGCACTGACACAGAAAAGCAACACGGCCCGGCCGGCAATTGTATTGTCCCGCCGCAAAAATGAATCGACGCTCAGCCGTATTTTATCATCCTTCATTACATCTGATCGGTGCCCGGTTCATTATCAATGCCGACAATAGCCTTGACAGGCCATCCCATTACTGCCCGTCAATAACTTTTAAAGAATTATTTATACTGCAGTTTGCTGATCCTTACTTTTTCGTCATCTAATGGCGCTTTATTCAGGAAGGCCTGCATCATCCAGATATTCTTTTCAATTTCCGTCTTCATGCCAATAATCATATCCTGGGTACTGAGATCATTTTCATCGCCGCTGACATCGATGAGCGCCTGATATTCATCGCGCAATGTCTTAAAATCAGCCACAAGATCGTCAATCCGTTCAGGAAGATTTTTTTCTTCAAACGTCGTTTTCTGATCTTTAAGGATCGTGTGTTCAAGGAATTCGCCAAGCGAAGCATACGGGGCACCGCCAATCGCAATCAGCCGTTCAGCGATTTCATCCAGCTGACCGCCCAACAGATCCATAAATTCATCCATTTTCGGATGCATCGTGTAAAAGTTGAGCCCGCGCATGTACCAATGAACCTGATGGACCTTCGCACTCAGTTCACTGATATCAGCAATCGCCTGATTTAACGCCGCTTTCGTTTTTGGAAAATCATACTTGTATTTTGCCATTTCCAACACCCCTTTCAAATTTAGTTTTACCACATTTTGAGGAAAAAGTTGAAGAAGCGCGAGGATTCGGAACTTTTTTTTCGCAAAATGTGACAGACTGTTGTCATCCCTGCTTCCGATTCTTGTGTCATTCGAGCAGAAGCAGCCTCACGCTTAAAAAATAAAGGAATACAGCAGCCCAGATCAGTCCCGGATTAGGCAAAACCTCGCTCATCAGATAACCGAAAACCAGAACAATCAGTGCATCAAAAAAAAGAGCAAAGAGAAAAGCTTCAAAAAATGCTCGCCTAAAAATCTTGAAATGATCAGAATTCACGCTGTGCACCCCTCTAAATTTATCAGAAGATGCCGCCGTCCATGCTCGACGTTTCAAAACCATTTTCACCGCTGAATACCCGCGGTTCTCTTCTCATGTTCCGAAAAAGCACTTGTCATGCTGCTGTTCCGGCCGTTTTCAATGGCCAGCACCGTATAGCCTTCTTTTGCAACCGCCTGCTGCAGCCGGTCATCGGGAAGATTCAGTTTCATGCGGACGACCGCCTTGCCGAGCGTTACTTTTGCAAAAACACCCTCCAATGAATTCAGTGCGTTTGCAATGCGGATCACGCAGTTCCGGCAGGTCATCCCTTCAATCTTTAACACCTTAACATAAGAATAATGAGCCGCAACTTTGTCTGCAGAATGGATCTTTTTCATTGTTTTGCCCGTCCCGCAGCATCCGGAGCGAAGGCTTCGGAATAAATGGCGGGCTGCAAGACACAGAAACACGACCAAAAGCGCACCGATCAGAATCGTAGCCATTTTTTTCATTCCTTCCGTTATGAAATTGCAGGCAGTTCTTTCTGCGACGATGGATCAGCGATGAATCGTGACCCGAATATCGGGCCTCGGAGAACTTTTCCTGATCGCTTCCAGCTCCGCCGGTTTCGGTTTTTTAGAGTCTTGCAAAGTATGAATCGGACAGACGCCCTGCAGCCCGCAGTCCGCACAGGCTCCGTTTTTACATACATGACGGATAGCCAGCAAATAGCTGAAAAACAGAACAACGCCGATTAAAATGGTTGCTAAATTCATGACACGAACATGCCTCCTGTCCTGTACGTGATGTCTCTATTTTTAAAAAATCAGATGCCGGCGTCGGCATGATGCAGTGCGGTCCTTTTTCCATAAGCCGGACGGGTCAGCAGATAAATAACAACGATCAGAATGATTACTGCCAGAATCGGTCCTGTGCTGAGGACACTCTTTCCCATGAACAGTACGCCGCCCAGCTGATTGACTACAAAAGCGATACTGTAGCCAAGAATCGTCTGATAGCCAATGGCAGCCAGCGTCCATTTGAAACTGTTCATCTCTCTGCCCGTCGTGCTCATGGCGACGATGCACGGCGGATTAAACAGATTGAACAGCATGAATGAGAAAGCACTGAGTGAAGTGAACATGGAGCGAACGCCTTCCGCCAATGCATGCGTGTTCGCTGTGTCCGATACACCGTTCAGAACGGCCAATGTACCGATCGCATTTTCCTTGGCTGCGAGCGCACTGATGGTCGCGACCGCCCCTTTCCAGGAACCGAATCCAAGAGGTGCAAAAAACCAGCTGACTGCACGGCCGACTTGGGCAAGAATGCTTGTGTCAACACTGGCAACCATCTGCATTCTCCAATTAAATGAAGAAAGGAACCAAATAAGACTGCAGGCAAGAAAAATAATCGTTCCGGCTTTCGTGATAAAATGTTTACCTCGTTCCCACATATGAATCAACACGCCCTTAAGCGAGGGTATGTGATAAGCGGGCAGTTCCATGACAAAGGGAGCCGGTTCTCCGCCGAACATTTTTGTCTTTTTGAGGATGATACCGGATACAGCAATCATCGCGATGCCGAGAAAATACATGGCGGGAGCGATCCAGAGGGATCCGGGGAAAAAGGTTGTGACAATCATCGTGATGATCACCAGTTTCGCGCTGCAGGGCATGAATGTCGTCAGGATGATCGTCATTCTCCTGTCTTTTTCATTCTCAATCGTCCGTGTCGCCATAATACCCGGCACACCGCATC
The DNA here is from genome assembly GCF_028765345.1 of Sporolactobacillus sp. CQH2019. Lineage (GTDB taxonomy): Bacteria > Bacillota > Bacilli > Bacillales > Sporolactobacillaceae > Sporolactobacillus. The sequence goes on along the minus strand of NZ_JARAJZ010000014.1, from coordinate 112,419 downwards.
CGGAGCTGATCAGAATCGGGATAAACGATTTTCCGGACAGACCGAAGCGGCGGAAGATCCGGTCCATGATAAAAGCAACGCGCGCCATGTAACCGGAATCTTCAAGGATGGAAAGAAAAAAGAAAAGAATCAGCATTTGCGGAACAAAACCGAGGACCGTGCCGACACCGCCGATGACACCGTCCACAATCAGGCCGGTCATCCAGTCTGCCGCGCCGACTGCGTTCAGGAAATGCGTGGCTCCGTTCGTGATCCAGTCTCCGAACAGCGTATCGTTGGTCCAGTCAGTCACATAAGAACCGGCGGTTGACACGGAGATATAGTAAACAAGCCAGATAATGGCCGCAAAAATGGGCAGCGAAAGGAATCGGTTGGTCACAACTCGATCAATTTTATCCGAAACGGTTAGCTGCTGCGCCTTCCTATGTACACACTCATCAACCAGCCGGGCAATGTAATCATAGCGCTCGTTGGTAATGATCATCTCGCCGTCATCGCCCGATTCTTTTTCGGCAGCGGATGTCAGCGCTTCCAACCGGGTAAGCGCATCATCCGAAAGGTGAAGCTCCGCCAGCACTTTTTCATCTTTTTCAAAAAGTTTGACTGCATACCAGCGGATACGCTCAGGGTCCACTTTGCTTCTGACAAGATCGGCTGCCGAGTCCAGCATCTTCTCCGTATCTAAGCTGAAAAAGTTCCGGGTACGGCTGTTATCTGCGTTATCAGCCAGTTCGATTGCCGTTTCCATAACTTCTGCCAGTCCTGTCCCTTTAACAGCCGAAGTTTCTATTACACGGCATCCCAGCTCTTCACTCAGTTTGCCGATATTTATTCGATCGCCGTTTTTCCTGACGACATCAATCATATTCAGGGCGATTACAACCGGAATGCCCAGCTCCAATACCTGCGTCGTCAGATAAAGATTTCTTTCAAGATTCGTTCCGTCGACCAGATCAACGATGACGTCCGGCCGCTCATGAAGCAAATAATTGCGGCTGACCACTTCCTCCAGTGTATACGGAGAAAGTGAATAAATCCCCGGAAGATCAGTGATCATCACATCCTTATGGCCTTTCAATCTGCCTTCTTTTTTTTCAACAGTCACGCCGGGCCAGTTCCCCACATACTGGCTGCTGCCGGTCAAATTATTGAACATAGTCGTTTTGCCGCAGTTCGGGTTGCCGACAAGCGCGATTCGTATCTCCATAACTATCTGTCCTTTCGGAAAAAGGATTCATTAACGTTTCTATACGAGTGAAACAACCTTGTCGGTTCAGGCAAGCTCAATATGTTCAGCCTCGTTTTTTCGAATAGAAAGTTCATATCCGCGTAAGCTGATCTCAATCGGATCCCCCAATGGAGCAACCTTGCGTACGATAATTTTGGTTCCTCTTGTAATTCCCATATCCATCATGCGGCGCCGGAGCGCTCCTGCTCCCGACAGTTTCACGACTGAAACAACCTCGCCGGGTTTCGCTTCTTTAAGTGTTCTCATTAGCCGGATCCCTCCGTTAATTAGTCATAATCCGCCTGGCCAGCGTTTTGCTGACCGCTACTTTTGTCCCTTTGATTTTAACAATCATATTGCCCTTTACTTCTGCAACAACAGTCAGAACGGCCTCGTCCACGAATCCCAGATTATGAAGAAAATGCCGGGTCTCGTCTTTGCCGGAAACAGCCTGAACACGAACCTGCTCCCCGGCACGGACCATGCTCAGCGGGAATGCAGGCCGATGTCCCGCCGGACCAGCCCTATGATCCCGATCAGATAAATCAGTCTGTTTCTTCATCATCTCCGGTTCCCCCTTTTCTTGTGATTTTTTCTTATGGTTATTGCTTCATAATCATGCCAAGAACTCTTTAATTTCATTTTATTGATAATGATTTTCAATGTCAATATGATTTGGCAATAATTCTCCTCCGGAAAATAATATTCACAGGTTCGGCATATTATTGCAAGGCTCCGTGAACAAAACTAGCTCCTTGATCGTAGATCCGTGGGTTAATTGGAATAAGATACTCATTTCCAAACAGAGCCATTATACGAAAGGAGCTAGCATGATGATCATAGCACAATATAGGCCGGATTGGACGTCTCCAAGGAAAAATTGCGGCCGCCGTCACCGCTTCGCTCCCTATCAGCTCCGGCAGCTGATAAAAAACTCGGTTCCGGCAAATGGCGCAAATAATTTCTTCTATATTATTACTATGTTAAAACCGTTCCATTGCGTTTACCGATAAATCTGTTCCTTTTACAGTTTTCGCCTAGATTATTGAAAACTCTCTTAGGCAGGTTAATGATAAACATTCCATTAACAAAAACGAGTCCCCCACCGGTCCATATGCCTGAGGGCCGTGGTGTAAATGCACCATCCTTCATCTTTTGATGGAGAGCCAAAAATTCATACGAGTGCCGATAAACTCTTCTGAAGGATAATATCATTCACGGACAGACGCTAAATTCCGAAAACGGCCGATATTTATCTTCGATGCTGCATATTCAGCAGTCCCATGACGATAATCATTCGGAAACATCGGAAAATCAGCAGAAAATGGCAAAGTTACATCAGTAATCGCCGGAATATCAACAGTTGCCATCACAGAATCTACAGCAAAGGATATAATGTCTGCAGTAAAACACAGAACATCAACAGCAAAAGCCAAAGAATCAATAAATTTGAATAATCAGAGTTACGAATAAACTTTTTCGTAGGAATCCGTCCCTTTTCGACAGTAGGGGGACAATCATCCCGAAAACTTAAATCGCAGTTTCGGCTCGGGCGAGTGAATAGGATCCATCATCATAAATATTATGAATTTCGTTCGATTTATAGCATATTGTTATGTCTTGACATTGGCCAGCCCGCGAAATTAGCCGCAGACTGCGGCCGCTTCACTCAATTATGCCGTTTTCCTTCAAAACCTGTAGTTCAGACTGATAGCGGGCAATCCCTATTTGATAACACACTTGTTGCAGACGGGACATTTTTGAATGCCAGTGATCATAATTGGAATTAAGCTGTTCAAGCAAGGCTTCTTTATGCCTGATTTCGTGGCTGATTATGTCCTGTATTTCCTCCTTGGTAAGATATTCGCCAAAGTACATGCGCATCAAAAAATCAGATTTTACTTTTTCAGGCTGCAAAGATGTTTTTAAATAATTCTTAAACTGTTCTTTGCCCTGTGCCGTGATGGAATACACGAACTTATTCGGTTTTCCTTCCTGTACAACCGTTTGTTTCGTGACCATGCCCTGCTGTTCCAGTTTATGTAAGGCAGGATAAACACTGCCATATGAACCGTCAAAAAAATGAGAGAAAATGGTTTTAAAGACTTCAACGATTTCATAACCGGTCCGCGAGTTTTCATTGATAATTCCCAGAATGACGTCTTCGCTTTTCATGAACGAACCCCCTTGCTTTTCCTTTGAATAAGAAGGCAATGAAACATGAAGCAAGAGCAAATGGAAAAGCCCATCCATAAAGCGATAAGAATGCTTCCTTCATGTTTGCCTTCGTCTTATTCTGTATCAGCGTACTCTTATATTTTACATCATCATTGATCTGATTCACTCTTTGTTTGACAGATTGTGTGACACTCGCCGTCATCGCTTTTTTCTCCGGATCGGCAAGCTCCCTTTCGTTGATATGTTTTTGTGCAAGCACCTGGTGATAGGCCGCAGTGATCATTGACCGTTCTTTTGCCTGGGAAATAGCCGGTTTATTCGATTCGGACCGTTCCTGATCAATAGAATCAACAGCTTTATTGATTGCCGCCTGCCGATCGGTTTCAGAGACATCCAGTGTCTCGATTTGTTTTTTCGCATACTGAACCGAAGCCAGTTTTGCCTGACCGATATTGCCGGTCAGGCCGGAAACAAAGATGGCTACCGCCAATACAGACCCCAGTTGTTTTAAAACGCCGATTACACTTTGCGAAGCAGTCAGCAATTCTCCCTGAAAATCTGAAGCCGCCAGCACCGTAATCGGACCGACAATGATGCCGTAGCCGATCCCGAGAAGCATGCAGGTAAGGATTAACTGCCAGTAATTGCGTGAGACATCCAAGTGATAGAAAGAATAACAGGCTAAAGCCATTGCCAGAAACCCTATGAAAATCGTAAATTTGGCGCCAAGTTTATGAACCAGCAGACCGACAATCGGCGCACAGACGAAAGTCATGAAGGAGATGGGCGTGACCAGCATGGCCGCTGTCAATTCGGTTTCATTCTGTATCCGGGTCAGAAATGTCGGCATGATAACCATCACAGCGACGAGGAACAGCTGGCTCAGAATGGCTGTCAGTGAGGAACCGTTAAACTGACGATACCGGAATAGCTTCATATTAATCATCGGCGAATCTGTTTTATGTTCGTGATAAATGAAAACGACAAATGACAGAATACTTATGACAAACAGACCCGTAATCGACAGTGAATGCCATCCCCAGTCTCTTCCCTTTATCAGCGCCAGCGTCAACGCAAACAGAAAGAGCATACTCATCATTGAACCTGAGAGATCGAGTTTCGCATTCACCTTTTTTTCGCCTTGGAAGTCAAGTTCTGTCAAGCATAAAATCAAGGCGATAAGCAGGATCGGAACATTAACTAAAAATACCCAGCGCCAGCCGAGGTATTGCGTCACAATCCCTCCGATTGTCGGGCCCAGCGCGGCGGCAAGTCCCTGCGTGACCCCTAAAATAAGAATCGCTTGGGTGCGTTTTTCAACACTTGCCTGTGAAATGCCGATTGTCATACTGGCGGGGAAAACAACAGAAGCGCCGACACTTTGAATCCCACGGCCCAGGATAAGAAAAGCTGCATTTCCGGAAAGACCGCTGATGATCGAACCGATACCGAAAACAATAAGTCCTAATACATAAATTTTATTTCTGCCGTAAAGATCGGCAAAGCGTCCGAACGGAATCGTAAACACAGCAAACACAATTGTATAAATGTTCAGGGCCCATGAAAGATTATCCAGCGAAACATTCAGCCCGGACTGAATAGCCGGTAAGGCAATGTTCATAATCGTTGTATCCAGCATACACAAAAAAATTCCTATCGACATGGCAAAAACAACCGTTTTCTGATGTTTATTCATCAATAGTCCCTCCATATATAAATATTATATATATAAGTTATTCATATAATATTTATATATATAAGATTTGTCAAGGCAATCGATGAAATAAAAAATACGGTTGTTAGCTTCTTTATCGGCAACGACTTTCCGGCTTCTTTCAGAAAATACTCTCCATCCGGGGACAAATCGTTTGTTGTACAGGATCAGTTCCTCCGGTGTCTCTTCATGAAATTCAATTTATTGTAAAAAATTATGTGTTATTCTTATAGTGTCCGGATCAAAGAAATTTGTGAGTGTTAAACTTCAGTAGAGTTCATTAAAAGAAAGGAGCGATTGCTTTGGTGACATCAATTCCGGAAATCAAACTGAATGACGGATTAACGCTGCCCGCGATTGGTTTCGGCACCTATAAAATGAACGGTGCGTCAGGCGTCAATGGAATTTTAAGTGCTATTGATGCAGGTTATCGTTTGCTGGATTCAGCTTTTAATTACGAGAATGAGGGAGCGCTCGGTGAGGCGGTCCGGCGCAGTTCGGTCCCGCGTGAAAAATTGCGGATCTCGTCCAAACTGCCCGGGCGCCATCACTCATACCAGGAAGCCCTGGCCACGATTCAGGAATCTCTCTTCAGGGCCGGATTGGATTATTATGATCTTTATCTCATTCACTGGCCGAATCCGAGCAAAAACCTGTATGTTGAAGCCTGGAGGGCTTTGATCGATGCCAGAAAATGGGGGCTCATCCGTTCCATCGGCGTCTGCAACTTCCTGCCGGAACATCTGGAACGCCTAATTAAGGAGACCGGCGTGACTCCGAGTGTCAATCAGGTCGAGCTGCATCCCTATTTTTCACAGGAGAAGCAGCGGGCGTGGGATAGGGAGCACGGCATTGTGACCGAGTCGTGGAGCCCGCTGGCCCGGGCAAATAAACTGCTGCAGGACCGGACTATTAAGAAAATCGCCGACGCCCATCAACGATCGATCCCGCAGATTATTCTGCGCTGGCATATTCAGCTCGGTGCGCTGCCGCTGCCTAAGTCCTCTTCTCCGCAGCGCCAGGCAGAGAATCTTTCTATATTCGATTTCTCACTGACAGATGAAGAGATGCAGGCAATCAACGGCCTAAGCCATGAAGACGGCCGGACCGCCGATCAGGACCCGGCAAAATACGAAGAATTCTAAAAAAATTCCATGTAGACAATTTTCCTATGGGGGACACCTAAGATCTTCAAAAAGCATCCCGTATCCGGCCGGTTCACCTGCCGGGTGCAGGATGCTCTTTTTTATACAGGTTATTCCAACGCAGACACCAGACCGGCAGATGCACAGAATCTTCCGGACACGTGTTTAAACAATGAAAGGCAGTCCTGAAAATTTGAAGAGCGACCGGCCATGACATAATAAGAACGTATCAATCGTTGACTTCTCATTATTATATATGGAAAATAGAATTAAACTTAATGAGTTGGTATCTATCTCTGGAGGCGTTCAAAAATGGCGGCGCAAATCGTACCATTCATCGTGCTTATTCTTGCCATTATGCTCATGCTGCTTGTCGCCCGGCGCGCAAAGCATTCTCATTTTGAATGTCCGGAATGCGGATGCGCCTTTAAAATACCGGTGGCGGCCTACATGGTTTCTTTCCATGCGATGGGCAAACGCGAAGTCACTTGTCCCGGCTGCGGATATAGAGGGTTTTTGCCGCCGATTAGCGATGACGAATCATGATTAAATATATTTAAACGGGTACCTCTTGTTACCGGCTTCACGTTTGCATGAACGAGCTTCTTATTATGTTATTGTATTTTATTGGGTACTAAAGAATAAGAACCGCCCCCATGACAAAGATCAGGACAAACATGACCGGCTGCAAGATGTGCTCCAGTAAATTTTTATTCACATGTTTCATGAACACCGGGCCGATCAAAGCACCCATAACCGTACCCAACAGCAGCAGTCCGACCAGCCCCCAGTCGATATTCCCCAGACTCAGGTGCATCAGCAAACCGACAATTGAAAGGGCAGTCAGGACAAAAACGGAAGTCCCCGCACTTTCCGTCATGCTGCTTCCCAGAACAAACAAACCGGCAACGATCGGTCCGCCGCCGCTTAATCCGAGCAGCCCGCACATCACTCCGCCTAATACTCCGTAAGCCAATGCCGCGCAGATTTTCCAGAAAGTGAATGGTCGCTGGGAAACAGCGGAATGCTGCTCTTTTTTTCGTTTGCCGATAATAGAGACAAGCATCTGGATGCTCAGGAGGACAAAAATAACACCGGCAATTTTGCTGTACCAGAATGCCGGAATCATGCCAGACAGAAGAGCACCGATTAAGACTCCGGCTATCCCTCCGGCACTCATATATTTTCCTAATTTCAGATTGACATTGCCTGCTTTCCAGTGACTGTAAGTGCCCGCTGCCAATGTGGGAATCATTGTTGCAAGTGAAGTCGATGCAGCAACCTCAGGTGAGATGTGGAATAAAGTCATCAGAATGCCGACATATATGGCACCCCCTCCCCCGCCAAGCGATACAATGAATATGCCGACCAGAAGTCCGACTATGGGCAGAGCAATGTAATGGATCATTTGGAATCTCTCCTAACATGCGTTGATATAAACTACGAATGTTAGTATAATACTAATTGGATTAGTTTACAAATCTGTGCGACTATTTATTGGAGGCCATCGGCATGCAAAAAAGAGGACTGACAAAAGACAAAATTATCCGGGCCAGTGCTCAGCTAGTTGAAGAAATAGGACTGGAAAACCTGTCATTAAAAAAGGTGGCCGAATACCTGCATATCAGTTCGCCCTCGCTTTATAATCACATTAAAGATTTAAACGATCTGAAGATTGGGCTATCGTTGCTTCTTATGAACCGTTTGAGTGACCGGATCAGCACTGCAACGATCGGACGATCGGCAGGCGACGCCATTTTGGCTATGGCTGAGGCCTGTTACTCGTTTGCCAAAGAAAACCCTGAACTTTATAAAACCATTTTATGGATGCCCTGCCTGAGTGAGGAGCTCCTTGAACGAGGCAGACATTTGACACAGATGATTGACCTGATTTTTCAGTCCTACGGTCTGGATTGCCAACAGACTACCTATAAAGCACGGGAACTGAGGAGCATGATTCACGGATTTATCTCGCTGGAGCAAGCCGGCTATTTCAGAAAAGACGTCAGCGTCGGCGAGAGCTATAGAAGAATGATTGAAGATTTTATTGCGCAATTGGAAAGCGGCCGAAGCAGGGTCTGATTCATCCGGATTGAAGGAAGCAGAGAATGATGGATGAAGTCGAAGATCAGCCGGTTTATTTTTATGACAAGCCTATTCATGAAAAAAAGAATTGCCGGTGTCATTGATAAAAAATTTGGAGTCATCAATGTTTATCCATCGGAAGAAACAATGACGATGGATTATTTTTAGTTACTTTCGCGTGCGTAACCCTGATGGCCATAATCAGGCAAATACCCGGCTGAACGGTTGTTCCATCCTTCTGATTTTAACCCTGTTCAGACAGGAACCGGACAGAGCCGCTGGCACTTGCACTCGCGGACAAGACCGTCGAATATGTTTTTATCCGTGGAACACTCGACGGACTTAAGAAAAGACGGAATAAAATCAATAAACCGGCTTTAAAATGATTCTTTTTTTATTATATTTTTGATTCATTTTTGTTACCTTTTCCGATACAGGATATTAGATGTATTACAAATTTCTTTTTTGGTAATTGTTATAGTACAGATTATTAAATACGTCACAGATCTTTTTATTGGGGGCTGTTATAGTATAGATGGAAGGAATATTAAGTTATTCTTAATAAAGACCGATTGTTCTAATATATTAAGTGATTCTTAACAGTTAATTTATCCTGTCCTACCAGCTGCGGATTGTGGTATTTAGCTATACATTTTTAAGAACGTTTTCATTGATATGATAATACGCTGTTAGGAGGAAAACAAGTATGGATTTATACCAGTTCAAGTGTGTGTTAGCTGTTGCCAAGTACAATAACTTCAATAAAGCTTCATCCGAACTTTGTGTAACTCCGCCCGCTCTGTCACAGCAAATCAAAAGGGTTGAAGAGGAACTCGATGTTCAGCTGTTCGAACGAACAACCCGATCTGTAAAAATTTTGCCTGCCGGAGTGGATTTCATCAATCATGCCAATAAGATTATGGCTGATGTCTCTCATTTGGAAGAAACGATGCAAAAATATGCAAAAGGAACAGTCGGCACACTTGTTATCGGCTGCGTGCCCATTTTAAGGGAGTACGGTATTATTCGCTGGATCAGATCGTTTGTCGATGAGTATCCGTCTGTCGCTATTGAATTTCGGGAAGATGAGTGTTATAACCTTTATCCGCTGCTTTACAGCAATGATATCCATCTGGCCATGCTGACTGCTCCGACTAATCTTAAGCCCACGAATGTTCATTTGAAATCCTACCCTCTTGCGTGTGACGAATTTGTTCTGATTGTCAGTAAACAGCACCCCCTGGCAAGAAGGCGCTGCGTCCAGCTCAGTGAAATTTCCGATGAGTCCTTCATTCGTTACTCACAGTCATCGAGTCTGTTTAAAGAAACAGTTGATTTTTGCCATCAGGCAGGATTTTCGCCTAAGTTTACGAATTTCGAAACGGGCAGCATCGATACGGCGCTCGGTTTTGTTGCTGAAAACATCGCTGTAACTTTATTGCCGCAAAAACAGCTTGCCGGAATTCAGTTATCGAATTTTCAGATTCGGCAGATTCAAGTGAGACCTAAAGTCAAACGCACATTTTTGATGGTTTCTAAGGTAGCGCACAGTCCTGAATACCCGATTGCCAATAATTTTAAGGATTACATCTTTAACAAATATAATCTTCCGCTCGTATGCCAACCGTAAAAAGTTTCTCGTCCTGTAGCGGATCCCTAAAGAAGGGTAAAACTTTCTTTAGGGGATTGATTCTTCTTAATATATCAGATCATGAAATCCTCTGTACACCGGGCTGGCCCCCCTGAAATCGGATAATCAAAATCCGTTTCGGGGGGGCTTCTCCGATTCCCCGAAACGATTGGAAACCACTTTTACGTTTATACATAAATTGATTATTTTTTTCGAAATAGCTCAGCAAGCCCTATTAATGTTTAGGGCTTGCTGAGCTAAAAGGACATATCTGACCAGTAAAACTAAAGATTTCTGACATTTGTGATGCTGCCTGCAATGAATGCCAAGATCCGTTGCGACGTTCTAAATTTTAAAACAGAGCGACGTATAACATGGCACCTGCGATTCCACCAAGTGTCGTGGCGAAGGCAGGAATCCAGGCATACGCCCAGTCGGATTTTCCCTTGTTGGCGATGGGAAGAAGCGCATGGACAAGCCGGGGTCCGATATCACGAGCTGGATTCAAGGCGCATCCCGTTGTCCCGCCGACCGTTATCACGAGAACGAAAATGACGAAAAAGACAATCAGGCCCATGATCCCAGGCGCAAAATTCTGAGCCGAAGCAGCAACAATGGCGAACACCAAAGTGAATGTTTCCAGAAATTCTGCCACAAAGTTTAAAAAGTAATTGCGAACAGCCGGTATTGTTGAAAATGAACCAAGTATCGCTCCTTTATCCTCAGTTGCCTCGAATTGCTTATAAAAGATGATGTACACCGCAACAGCACCGAGGATAGCGCCGATAAACTGAGCAACGATATAGGGTATAACATCGGCCCAGGGAAAATGTCCGATAGCAGCTAATCCAAGCGTAACAGCCGGATTGAGATGTGCGCCGCTGATTGAACCAAACAGCCAGACAGGGACAGCTACGGCAGCACCCCATTCAAGGGATATGCCCAGCCAATTGCCGCCCTCTCGCCCTTTTTTCAGAAAAATGTTAGCGCAGCCGCCGTCACCCAGAAAGATCAGAAAAAACATTCCTACCATTTCAGCGAAAAAACGTGTGATTAAAGGTGCAGTCATCAATAACCTCTTCTTTCCTATTAATATTGTTTTCAAGATGTAAGCTCTTTCAAATCTTGAAAAAAAAAAGAAATCTGCTTTAAGCCAGTTTAAAGGCCAGCCAATAAGTAGATCTCTTTTAAGTTTACATCCTGCTTCTATCTTTCTTTAAAATTTAAATATCTTAACGGAAAAGCGAGCCGCCGATAACCATTCTCTGTACTTCACTCGTTCCTTCATAGATCTCCGTGACTTTGGCATCTCTGAGCATTCTTTCCACTTCGAACTCTTTTGTATAGCCGTAGCCGCCGTGGAACTGGATAGCCTGCAGCGTTGAGTCAACGGCCGTCTTCGCGGCGATCAGTTTTGCTTTCGCGGCAGATACACTGAACCGTCCGCCTTTATCCTTATCAAGCGCTGCCTTGTAGACGATGTACTTGGCTGCTTCAATCTCAGTCGCCATATCGGCCATCTTGAAGCTGATATATTCCTGTTTGTAGAGCGGACGGCCGAACTGAACACGCTGCTTCAAATATTCAACGGTCCGTTCAAATGCGCCTTCGGCAATACCCAGTGCCTGAGCGGCAACGCCGATTCTCCCGCCGTCCAAGGTACCCAGTGCATAGATAAAGCCTTTGCCTTCTTCGCCGACAAGATTTTCAGCCGGAACTTCAACATCCTGGAAGATCAGTTCGGAAACCTGAGCCGAGCGCAGGCCCGACGTATTTTCCCGTTTGCCGACTGAGAAACCCTTCATTCCCTTTTCAACGATAAATGCGGAAATGCCTTTGGCACCCTTGCTCTTGTCGGTTACCGCCGCAACGAAGAAATAGTCGGCAATAGGCGCGTTGGTAATAAATATCTTGCTTCCGTTCAGTACGTAATGATCGCCTTTCTTTACGGCAACTGTCTGCAGATTGCCAAGATCGGAGCCCGCATTCGGTTCAGTTACGCCGAACGCGCCGATCTTTGTGCCTGCCAGCACTTCCGGCAGATATTTCTTCTTCTGTGCTTCCGAACCATTGTCGAAGATCGCGCCGGAGAACAGCGACGCGCAAACCGACAAAGTGATGCCCAGTGCAGCGTGCACCTTCGATATTTCTTCCACTGCCAGCACATAAGACAGTTCACCGAGGCCGCCGCCGCCGTATTCTTCCGGATAGGCCGTACCGATCAGTCCCAGTTCACCCATTTTCTTAAAAGGTTCGGCTGGGAACTCTTTCGTTTCGTCATCCTCAATTGCACGCGGTTTTAATTCCTTTTCAGCAAAATTCCTTGCGGTTTCCTGAACCGTTTTCAATGCATCCGAAAGTTCGAAATCCATGTTGTTTCCTCCTCAAATTTATAAATTAAGCATGAACAGCTTCTTGCTTATTACCTAAATTCATTAATTCATCCCGAAAAATTCTTTCGTCCATTGTTTTGAGCTGATCGATCTTCGGTTTAAACGTCATGTGGCTGAGCACGTCTTTCTCCAAATCAATGCCCGGAGCAATCTCCGTCAGATACAGGCCGTCTTCCCGCAGTTCAAACACGGCTCTTTCCGTAATATAGAGAACCGGCTGCTTAATCTTTTGTGCATAGGCGCTGCTGAACGTAATCTGATCGACCTTATCAATAAATTTGGGGAATTTTCCGTCTTGAACAATCGTCAGTTTGCCGTCCCCGGTCTTGATTTTCAAACCGCCTGCAGTAAACGTGCCGCAATAGAAAACCCTTTTCGCATTCTGTGTGATGTTGATGAACCCGCCGCAGCCGGCAATCCGTGTGCCGAATTTGCTGACGTTCACGTTTCCTTCCTGATCGACCTGAGCCAGGCCTAAGTAGGCCAGATCCAGTCCGCCGCCGTCATAGAAGTCAAACTGCGCCCCTTCATCGAAGATGGCATCGGCGTTAATCGACGCGCCGAAGCCGCTGCCGCCGAGCGGGATACCGCCGATCGGTCCTGCCTCAACCGTCATCGTCATGTAATCGCCCATGCCTTCTTCGTTAGCCACCATCGAGATCCCCTCGGGAATGCCGATGCCGAGATTGACAACCGCCCCCGGCTGCAGCTCCATAGCGGCGCGGCGGGCAATAATCTTACGCTGATTGAGCGGAATAGTGCCGATGTTACCAGTAGGAGCAGTCATCTGCCCGGAAAGAGACGGATCGAATTCATAGCTGCTGCCGAAGTACTGATGACGATCTTCCGGATTGGCAATGACCACGGCGTCAACATATATAGAAGGAATTTCAACGAGCTTCGGGTTCAGCGCACCTTCGGCGAGTACTTTTTCAACCTGTACAATCACCTTGCCACCGCTGTTCTTCGCTGCCTGGGCGATGAGCTTGACATCGGAGGTGCACACTTCGTTTTCCAGTGAGATGTTCCCTTTCTCATCCGCATAGGTGCCGCGCAGAAGTGCGACATTAATCGGAAAAGCTTTATAGAGCAGCCTCTCCTGGCCATCAATCTCAACCAGTTTAACCAGATCTTCCGTTGTTTTGCTGTTCAGCTTCCCGCCTTCATTGCGCGGATCCACGAATGTATTCAGGCCGACATGCGTGATTGTGCCGACTCTGTGAGCGGCAATGTCGCGATAGAGCTGGGCAATCGTCCCCTGCGGAAGATTGTAGCCCTCTATTTTATTATCAACGACCATCTTGTTGAGGTTCGGCGCCATATTGAAATGTCCGGCAACCACTCTCTTGACCATACCCTCGTGCGCAAAGTGATCCGAACCGGCACCCTTTGCATTCCCCTGACCTGCACAATGAAACAAAGTAAGATTTTTCGGCGAACCGTCTGACAAAAAACGCTGTTCCAGCGACGACGTCAGCGTTTCCGGGAGAGCAGCCGAAGCGAAACCGCTCGTGCTGACCGTGTCGCTGTCTTTAATCCATTTAACTGCTTCATCGGGTGTTAAAAACTGAACTGCCAAGATGATCCATCTCCTTCGCATAAGTTTTAATGCAAACAGACTTTGATAATTCATTCACAAATATGTCACAAAAAATCAGCGGTCATGGAACTCAGCTTTCCTCTTGTTTAAGAACGCATTCATGCCTTCCTTCTGATCCTCTGTCGAGAAGCAAAGGCCGAAGGAAGCGGCTTCGTATTTCAGGCCGGCTTCGAGATCAACATCCAGGCCGTTATTAATCGATGCCTTGGCCACACGAACGCCGACCGGCGATTTACTCATAACCTTCTTTGCAAATTCAATCGATTTTGCGATTAATTCATCCGGTTCAAAAACTTTGTTGACCAACCCGATACGATAAGCCTCATCCGCCGAAATCATATCTGTTGAAAAAATCAGTTCTTTGGCAATGCCCTTGCCGACGAGACGCGGCAGACGCTGTGTGCCGCCGAAACTTGGCAGAATGCCGAGATTGACTTCGGGCTGGCCGAATTTCGCCTTTTTCGAAGCAAAGCGAACATCCGCCGACATCGCTAATTCACAGCCGCCGCCGAGAGCATACCCATTAACCGCAGCAATAACCAGTTTCGGAAGATTTTCAATTTCTGAAAATACACCCTGTGCCAGACGTGAAAAATTCGTCGCCTGAGTCGAATTCAGTGTACTCATTTCAGCAATATCCGCTCCGGCAACAAATGATTTTTCGCCCGATCCGGTTATAATAACAGCCTTCGCCTCATCATTATTGGCGATGTCCTCGATAACCTTCTTTAGCTCAGTAACCGTCTCGCTGTTTAAGGCATTCAGCGCTTTCGGACGGTTAATCGTTACGGTAGCAATTCCATCATTGACTTCCAGCAATACATTTGGCATTAAAAACTCCCCTTTTTTGCGCCAGGTTTGGTGGCTATATTTTCAGCACAAAAAGTGCTGTTGTTGCCTTTGGTTTACTCTAAAATCTATTATTAATTATCGGAAGAATATTTTTACCCTTCTCGATAAACAACTCCCATTGCCTGCTTTGGATAACTCCAGTCATATCCCTTTGCCCCTTCATACAGACGGCTGCAAACCAGGCGGCAGTTGCCGCATTCCAGGCAGCCGACATGGTCGAAAACGACTCTCTGTTTTTCTTCATTCCATGTATAGCGCTCTGCGGGACAATTCCTTAAACAGGCATAATCATCCGGGCAGGTCACGCATTGTTCAGGATCAATCACAATATGCGGATGCGTATCGTCACTATTAAAAAGTGTTTTGGAAAGGCGCACATCCATCGGATAAGTTTTCACAATGAGCGGCCTCCCTTAAACGCATCTTTTGCAGCACCGAATAATGATACTTTCTGTCCTTTGACTGTCTGCATGATCGTTTTCATTGCCCCTTTCAGCGGCTCATCTTTAGCGGTGTAAAGGTTTTTCATGACGCCCGTGGCCAGTGCCGGATAGGTCTTAAACATGTACTTCGTATGCGTGATGTAATCATGGCTTTTATCAAGCGTCTTCAAATCCTTCATCACAACCCCTTGAAGGCGGCCGGCGTATGCGCTCAGCTTCTGCTCGGAGAAGTCATTGGCATCGATTGCCTCAATGGCCGTATCGGCCGCATGAATGCCGGATATAATCGCATAATCCATGCCGCGCACCGTAAATCCGCGGTTAACGACGAGTCCGGCGGCGTCGCCGGCGATCAGGAATCCGGGAGCATACAGTTTATTTTTCGACACTGCATGGAATCCGCCTTCCGGTATCAGGTGGGCGCTGTATTCAACCAGTTTTCCGCCTTCAATATAACGGCTTAAAGAAGGATGCTGAATGAATTCATTTGAAAGATCGACGATCTTCACCCCTGAATTTTTAAGGCTGACCGTATCGGCAACAAGCCCGATCGAAATACTGTCGCGATTGGTGTATAAGAAAGCGCCGCCACCGTTTACGCCGCGCGTGCAGGCGCCGGCGGCCAGCATAGCCACACCTTGACCGCTTTCTACATTAAAACGATCATTAATTTTTTCTTCAGGCAGCTGAAAGACGTATTTCAGCCCGACCGCCGCATCGGATGGGCTTAATTTATTGGTCAGGCCGGCGCGTTCGGCGGCCAGGGCATTAACCCCTTCGGCATCGATCACGATATCCGATTCCAGTTCCTCTTCTTCTGTTTTTATTCCGCAGACTTTTCCGTTACGGACGATTAGATTCTCCACCGTCGTTCCCGGAATCACCATCGCGCCCGCTTCTTCCGCCTTGTCGGCCAGCCACGAGTCAAAACTCGATCGCAATACCGAGTAAGAATCACTCTCCGTTGATGAAAATGTTGAATCAATCGTCAGGCTGTCTTCCGCAGTCATCAGCATCATTAACTCGCGATTGATTTTACGTTCTAACGGGGCATCCGACCATTCGCCCGGCATTAATTTTTCGAGCGCATACGTATATAAACGGCCTCCGCTTACGTTTTTGCTTCCGGCCGCCGACCCTTTCTCGACAAGCATGACCTCTTTCCCGGCTTTCGCCAGACGATAAGCGGCTGCACTGCCGGCCAGGCCGGCACCGATTATAATGACTTGTATTTTTTCATCCGACATGAACTCTTTCACTCCTTCTCTGCTATCACGACGTGCAATAAATGTAAGCGATTACTAGAATTTCTCTTCACTCCAACACAAATCATTTAAATCAAGACCGGGTTTATATCGTTTCCCCTTTGCAACCCAAGAATATCATCAACAAATGGTTGGAACAATTCATTATTTCGAAAGAAAAAGCGATTATAAAGTATTTTTTAAATAACAGGTGTTTTATGTTTGCTGAACTAAATAATGAGAAGCTATTCACAAAGATTAAATTGTAATCCCTTTCATCATCAAGATGGAATAAAATTGGTAAATAGTCATTTAATTATATATTTTCTTTTTATTATTAATTATTATTATGATTTAACTATTTACCAGGATATTTTCACCATCTGTTATTTTTACTGGAATAATTTCACTATCTGTTATTAATCTAGTTATTAAACTGATCACAGATCTTTTCATTAAAACTATCCATAATTAATTGTGAAGAAGAGAACAGGTAAAAAGTATTATTAAGTTTCTCTTAATAAATTATTTATTTCCTGTCTCCAATATTTTCAGATTTTTTACACACATTTTTTGAAAACGTTTTCTTTAAATTTCTGTCGCAGGAGTGAGAAAAATGGATTTTTATCAGCTTAAGTGCGTATTGGCTGTCGCCAAATACCGTAACTTTAACAAAGCTTCATCCGAACTATGTGCAACTCCTTCTACCTTGTCCCAACAAATCAAAAGAACTGAAGAAGAGCTCAATGTTCAGCTGTTTAAACGAACAACTCGCTCCGTGAAAATTCTGCCTGCCGGAATGGATTTCATAAGTTATGCCAATAGGATTATGTCCGACGTCTTTCATTTGGAAAAAACCATGCAGAAATATGCGAAAGGAACAGTAGGCACACTTGTTATCGGCTGCATGCCGATTTTAAGGGAGTACGGCATTATCCATTGGATCAGGTCGTTTGTCAGTGAGTATCCGTTTGTTGCTGTCGAATTTCGTGAAGACAACTGCTATAATCTTTACCCGCTGCTTTATAATAATGAGATCGACCTGGCCCTGCTGACTGCTCCGGCTAATCTCAAGCCTGAAGATATTCATCTGAAATCCTATCCTCTGGCTCGCGACGAATTTGTTCTTATCGTCAGTAAACAGCATCCTCTGGCAAAAAGGCGGTCCATTCAGCTTAATGAGGTGGCCGGCGAATCTTTCATTCGTTTTCCGCGGTCCTCAAGCTTGCTCAAGAAAACGGCCGACGCTTGTTTCCAAGCGGGATTTTCGCCCAGATTAACGAATTTCGAAGTAGGCAGCATCAATACAGCACTCGGTTTTGTTGCTGAAAATGCCGCCGTGACTTTGCTGCCATGGAATCTGATAACGGGAATTCAGTTGGCAGATATTGCTTATATCCACGTGGTACCTAAAATTACGCATACAGTATTAATGGTTTCCAATTCGGCACGCAGACCGGAAAATTCGATTGCAAATAATTTTAAAAAGCACATTTTTAACAAATATAATCTTCCGCTATGTGCTAACCCCTAAAAGTGTGAGATGGCGGTCAGACCCTGGCCTGCTGAAACAAGTCCAGAAGGAAGGAAAGTCTTCCTTGAACAGGATCATTGATTCGCTAGTATTTGTATCATTCAGCCTCCTGCGCAGAAGTTTGGTCTTAAATATCTGAAACGATTGATGATCAGGGTGACATAATTTTTCGGGGATCTTATTTAGACTGATCTTTTTAATAATGCAGCAAGCCCTAAGTATAGATAGGGCTTGCTGCATGAACCCGCCTCACCTCTCTTATCAACAACGTTTCTGGCGTAAAACCGGCAGCGGAAATAATTCAGCTGTGCCCGACTTTGTGTACAGTCTGTCGTGCTGCCGGCCGTCAGAATAAAAACAAAAATGACGAGTGAGATTCATCGCTCCGGCTCTCAGATGCCGAGCCGAAGTCTGATTTTGCGCTGCCAAGGCCAAACACATCATCCTTGGCGAACTTTTTACCGACGATGGTATCCGTTCCCCAGTGCCCGAATTGCCTCTGCTTTTGAACCTCACTGTCTTTTAGATGCTTGATATAGACTGTTCTCCGGAAAGTAAGCCTGAAGGCATCGATGATTCGGGCCCGTCCATGTATTCCTCCCTTATGAGATCATTAAAAATCCATTGACATAGTGATGGATTCATGTTAGATGATTCTATGGCTATAAGATAAAAAACGAGAGAACGAATTTTTCTCTCGTTATGATACACGAAGTCTAGCATAGGGATTATATTTATTAGACGAAGGTTGTTCTCTATTTATTATCAATTCAGTATCGTTATTCTGAAATTTAACTCTTCCCGGCCCTGAATTATTCCATTACGGCAATCTTTTCAGGGACAGTGAAATCGGCTTCGGTGCATGCGCGGATGTCCTCGACGGTGTAGCCCGGAGCCAGTTCTCTGAGTATCAGCCCGTCGGCGCCTACCTCGAAGTAGCATCTCTCTGTGACAATGTCGGTTACGCACCTGGCGCCGGTCAGAGGAAGAGTGCATTTCTTGAGTATCTTTGACTGGCCGCTCTTCTCGCAGTGGTCGGTGGCAACAACGATCTTCTTTACGCCGGCGCAGAGATCCATTGCACCGCCCATGCCGGGGACGAGCTTGCCGGGGATGGTCCAGTTGGCTATATTGCCCTCCTGGTCAACCTGGAGAGTGCCAAGTACAGTCGCGTCGATATGACCGCCGCGGATAAAGGCGAAAGAAGTCGCATGGTCGCATACGCTGCCGCCCTTGATTACAGATGCCGGCTGTCCGCCGGCATCAATAAGATCAGGGTCTGCATCTTCCCACTTAGGGGAGGCCCCGCTGCCGACAATGCCAATCTCAGCCTCAAGCCAGAGGTTGACGCCTTCGGGCAAATAGTTCACACACATCAGAGGAACGCCGATTCCGAGATTCACAAAATCGCCGTCCTTAAAGAACTTTGCACAACGAGCTGCAATAAGTGCGCGTCCTTTCAGTCCTTCCATTACTTTTTACCTCCTTCTGCTTTCGCCCTAGCACGCTGCCACATCGGGCAGAAAGGTTTCTTCTCACCGGTTCTGACATATACCATGTCAATGATAGGAGCCGCAACGTCAATCTCGTCAGGACCGAGTTCTCCGACCTCCACCAGTTCCTCGACTTCGACAATGACAGTGTCCGCCGCAAAGGCCATGTAACTATTGGTAGCTCTGCCGGTCAGTCTGAAAGCGATGTTGCCGGCGGTGTCGGCCTTCCATGCCTTGATCAGCGCGACCTCCGCGTGCAGGGGCAGTTCAAGAAGATATTCCTTGCCGTTGAGGGTGAGCTTCTGCTTGCCGGTCTCAATGTCGGTGCCGATGCCTGTCGGGGTGAGACAGCCGCCAAGGCCGGCGCCGCCGCAGCGAACACGCTCAGCAAAAGTACCCTGCGGGATGAATTCGACCTTAAGTTCGCCTGTAAACATCTGGTCGCGGGCGACGGGATTGAGACCGATATGTGTCGTGGCAATACTCTTGACACGGTGCGCTTTGATGAGCCTGCCAACGCCCTGATCGGCCATGCCGGCGGAAACGGCTATGGCAGAAATATCCTTAACACCCTTCTCGAGCATTCCGGTGATGATCTCTTCTGCGGCGAGCTCGCCGTGCCAGTCACCAAACATGATCGTCTGACCGTCTTTAATCTTTGCGAGGGCTTCTTCTTTAGTCACTACTTTTGATTGCAATTTAGTTACCACCTTTCATATTAAGCTAAGCCATTAAGAATCAGGTTGTTTCGGTTACCTTGTTTTTGATCAGGAGCGGAAGAAGGCAGAACAGTCCTGCCGAAGTCGGTGTTTGACTGCACGGCACCTGCGGCATAGATGCCGACCGGTTATAAACAGCGGAAACGCAATGACTTCAGGTACTGCAGCGCCGCTGATTTTTGCCTCCTCTTAATGTAATTCCTTACCGTTCCGTCTTTTGATTATTTGCCCTCAAAGGCAGCCTTGCGCTTCTCCATGAAAGCCTTGACGCCTTCCTGGAAGTCGGTGGAGGCGGCGCATTCGCGCTGAGTGGGGATCTCGCATTCGTTGAGGTACTTTTTGTAGTCAGAGAAACTGGCTTCGTATATCTGCTTCTTGATATTCTTGTAGGAGAGCAGCGGGCCGGCGGCAAACTTCTTAGCAAGCTTGATGGTAGCGGCGTCCAGCTCCCCCTTGGGGACGACCTGGTAAACGATGCCGGCAGCCTTGGCTTCCTCGGCGCCCAGAGGCCGTCCGGTGGCGCAGAGCTCCATGGCGCGCTTCTCGCCCAGCTCCTTAACCAGCAAATAGGTCCCGCCGGTATCGGGGACCAGGCCGAGATTCACGAAAGCCATGATGAACTTGGCGTTGTCCGCGCAGACAACGAAGTCGGCGGAGAGCGCAAGGCTGACGCCGGCACCGGCCGCGGCACCGCTGACAGAGGCGATAACCAGCTTGCTCATCTTCTTAATTCCGTCGGTGACAACGCCGACCTTCCCGATCAGGCCGTCCATATTGACCTCGCCTCCGGCCTTAATCAGCTGATAGAAATACCCAATGTCTCCGCCGGCTGAGAAAGCCTTCTCGGAACCCTTGAATACGACGACCTTGACGTTGGGGTCTTTCTCCATGGTTGCCACGACGTACTTGAGTTCATCAGCCATCTGCTCGTCGATGGCGTTGAGATTCTTCATGTAGTTCATGGTCACGATACCGACGCCGTCTTCCACTGTGTACTGCAGTTTTTCCAGTTTCATGTCTTGACCTCTCCTTAAAATATTTGGTATTGATATATGTCTCCTTTTTAACCGGGCCTGCCCCAGCTCGGGTCTGAGGACGATTTTCGGCCGCTTCTGCCGTGTTTTGGGGAAAGGGCATGCCCGCTTCCCGGCCTTGATCTCGTCGATTGCAACTCTATAAAGAAGCAACTGAGGTCACGGACCTCCCGTAGATCTCTCATCATCAAGACTTGCTCCACACTGGCTATCGGACACATTCAAGGCGTTTTATCTTAATAAATTTCCGGAAACTACTATCCTTTGAACCTGGTTCGTTCCCTCAAATATCTGGAATACTTTTGCATCTCTCAAGAGTTTTTCTACCGGGCAATCTCTGCTGTAGCCATAACCGCCTAAAATTTGTATGGCATCTAATGCCACCTTAACTGCAACATCCCCTGTAAAGCACTTGGCAATAGATGCTTCTCTAGTGTACGGTCTTTGAGCTAAAATCATTTGTATCACATGGACTACGGTCTGGCGCGCTGCCTCTGTTTCAATATCCATATCCGCGAGCATGAACTGTATGGCCTGGAATTTAGCAAGGGGTCTGCCGAATTGAACTCTTTCCTTTGCATATTTAACTGCCTCTTCAATGGCTCTTTGTGCAATGCCTACTGCAACAGCCCCGACAAAAGGCCTTGCAAGATCTAATGTTTTCATTGCAATTTTAAATCCTTCGCCTTCCTTGCCTAAAAGGTTGGCAGCAGGAACTCTTACATTATCAAATATGACTTCCGTTGTATTTGAAAGCCTGATCCCCATTTTGTTTTCTTCTTTACCAACTGATATACCCCCGCGACTCTTCTCAACAATAAAGGCAGTCAGTCCCTTTACTCCCTTTGACTTATCCGTAGATGCAAAAACTACATAGACGTCCGCTACTCCCCCATTAGTAATAAAACATTTCACGCCATTTATTATATAATCGTTTCCATCTTTAACTGCAGTGGTTTTAACGGAACCCGCATCCGATCCTGCACCCGGTTCTGTTAAACAGAAAGCCCCGAAAGCGCCCGGTACAACAATATTTGAAAAAAGGGTTTTCTGTTCAGGTGTCCCTGCAATCAGCACAGGTTTTAAAGATAAACTGTTGGCACATAGCCCCGTTGCAAATCCGGCATCGGTTTTTCCCATTTCTTCATAAATAGCGGCTGCAGTCATATAATCAACGCCCCCGCCGCCGAATTCTTTGGGAATTTCCAGACAATGCAGGCCCATTTTAAATGCTTTTTCATATAATTTTCTTGGGAATTCTCCCGTTATATCAAACTCTGCAACGTGAGGTTCTACTTCCTTATTCATAAACTTTTTTACCAAATCCACCAAATCAGTTTGTTCTTCATTCAGAATATAGCCCATTTTCTAACTGCCTCCTTAATGACTTTTCATTTTTTAATCATTTTGACTTTTATTTTTGCAGGTCGCTTCCTCTCTATTTTTTTAATTTCTTTCCTTTCCCTCCCCCCAAAAGCAAAGGGAACCCGGGATAATAGAATGAGGGGAGAAAACGGGGGGAGCTGCCAGGGAGGCTTTCCTTAACAGGGGTCACCTCTTTCCCAGCTCTTGTGACGAATGGCGGTACCGGTCAGTTCCGCACCCATGACAGTCACCCGAGACTTCTCATCAGTCATGTCTGACCCCCCTTTCTTTTCGCATTTCAACATTAACACCGCTAATAATTCAGAACAATTTAACTTTTATCACAAATAAGTATTATATTGCTTCCCGCAAACATAGCCGATTATATTAAAAAAACGAATGGTTTCTATTATTCACAGGACTAAAATTTGAAAGTTAAAAAGGCAGCTCAATCCCTGTCAGCTCTGCATTTTCCCTGGATCAATTAGACCGGCGGCCGCTTTTGTCAGCTGTTTCCGGCAGCTTGCCTAAAGACTTTTCGAGGTTCCGATTGATTGCCCTTTCGGTTGGACATACACTCGTCTTCAAATGTTTCTTTAAACAGATCAAGCAATTGTTGGATTTCACTTCAATGAAAACAAAAGACCTTAAAAAACCTTCTGTAGGTGCCGCTGCAGTAGGAATCGGACAAAGAACAATTGAGGAGGCAGTTAAATATTGAGGAGAAGCTATCCGGGAAATCAGTCCGCAGCAAAGCATCGGCAGTGAAAACTGAAGGCGAAACCTGTCTTTAGCAATCTGAAACAGAATATGGGTTTCCGACGATTTCATCTGCGAGGGTTGGACAAAATTGCAATTGAATTCGGTTCGTTGGCATTGGCTTATCATAGATAAAGAAAATCTGAAGGGATTGCGCCTGGAAGGAAGAACTCTGTTTTCACACAAAGAAGACCCGGAGAGGCATTTTTTATAAATTTTCTTTGTTTCCTGAGCTTTAAGAGGCTTTTGAAACCGCCTCATCAATCAACCGTGAGATAAAAGAGTCCGCCTGGAGTTCGTTGATCTGCCGGTTACGTTGCTGCGGAAGGAAGGCAGCAGCCGATTAGTTCACGTGGGCAGAATGCGTAAAATACCGTCAGCAGTTCACGAATGATGATTTAATCAAACGAACATCTGCTAAAGTAAGCAGGTCCAAGCCGCATGACTGTTTTTTGATAACCGTCCATACTTTCACTTCTTGAAATATGAACGCGAAAAAAAGGGGAAAACGGATACTGCCTAAGGCGGGTTTAAACTATGCTTTTGGAAATTAAAAACTATCTTTATCTCAGAACAATCATTTAAACCGGGATCGAGCATACATCGCTTTCCCTTGAAATTTTGGAATATCATCCGGAAATGATTGGAACAATTCATCATTTCGAAAGAAAAAGCAATTATAAAGTATTTTTTAAATAAAGACTTTTTTATGTTTGCTGATCTAAATAATTCGCTGTTCTTCATAAAGATTAAATTGTAATCCTTTTCACAAAGCGTTAGATTGAATTTGGAATGAATCTTCAGCGGCATGATTTTCCGGCGGGAAGAATCATTTTTAAAATTTTGCGGATGAACGGAGGAAGGTTTACATCATGAATTCTCTAGTGCTTATTAAAAAAGTTTTCGATAATGAAGCAATTGTGACTGACGCTTCCGGCCAGATTGACCCGAAACGAACGCCCAGCATCATGAGTGCTTACGATAAGTTTGCTCTCGAAGCGGCCGTCCAGCTGAAGGAAAAATTCGGCGGCAGCGTAACGGCCTTATCAATCGGTGAACCCGACAGTGAAACCGTTCTCAAAGAAGCGCTCTCGCTTGGCGCTGATGATACCCTGCTGATCAGCGACCCGGCCCTTTCCGGTTCCGACGGCCATGCCGAAAGTCTTGCTTTGGCGACAGCCATTAAGAAACTGGGGACTTTTGAAGTCATCTTTGCCGGCGTGCAGACAACGGATGACAATGACAGCCAGGTTGGACCGCAAGTCGCGGAGCTGCTCGGCATTCCGACGATTACGCATGCCATTAAATTGGAAGCAGCGGACAACAAGATCACCGTTACTAAAAAAACAGATGACGACCTGCAAGTTGTCGAGACCCCTTACCCTGTTTTAATAACAGTGGAAGATTCGCTGAATACACCACGTTATGCGTCCATTAAGAGTAAAATGACGGCCAAGCGCGCAAAGATAAAAACATCGTCTCTTGCTGATCTCGGAATCGCAGCAGACAAAGTCGGCAAAGGGTCACCGACTCAAATTAAAGAAGTATTTGCACCGGAGAAAAAGGCGGCCGGCATCCTTATTAATGAAGATTCGGCAGAAGCTTCCGCAAAAAAACTGGTTGAGCAGCTTGCCGCAGCAAAATTAATTTGATCTTTGAGGAGGAACTGTAATAATGGCAGCAGATAATTTTAAAAATGTGTGGGTGTACATTGATAAAACGGGCGACGGTCTGATTAAAAATGTAAGTCTGGAATTGATCAACGGTGCAAAAAGCCTGACTAAAGAAAACGGAGAAAAAGTAGTCGCTGTCATTATCGGCAGCGACAATCAGACAATCATCGACACCGTCAAAAAATATGGCGCTGATCAGATTCTCAGTGTCGACGGCGAAGCTTATAAAACTTTCAATCTTGAAAACTACACCGGTGCATTGGCAGCCCTGGTCACTGAATATGCGCCGGCAGCCGTGCTTTTCGGAGCAACGTTAAATGGTAAGGATCTGGCGGCAGGCCTGGCCGCTAAAAGCGGGACAAGCGTCGCCAATGACTGCACCGCTGCCGCTGTGGTCGACGGTGCCATTGAATGGACACGTGCTATATACGGCGGCAAATTTTTGACAAAAGTCGTCGGCAACGGCGTCTTTCCGCAAATCGCTACGGTTCGTACGGGTATTTTTTCTAAAGTGGAAGCCCCTTCCGATGCCGAAGTGATCAAGAAATCTATCGAACCTAAGAATCCCGCTCAGGTCAAACTCGTTAATGTCATTAAAGCCGACAACTCCTCCATCAATCTTGAAGAAGCGAAGGTAGTCGTCGGAGCAGGACGAGGCGTTAACGATAAAAACATGGCGGATTTGAAGGAACTGGCTTCTCTGTTTGAAGCGGGAGGTGTCGGAGGAACACGCCCTGTCATTGATGCAGGCTTGCTGTCTCCGCAGGAACAAATCGGACTGTCCGGGAAAAAGATTAGTCCGGATCTTTATTTCGCTATCGGTGTTTCCGGAGCTTCTCAGCACGTTCAGGGCATTAAAGATTCGAAAGTCATTGTCGCTGTCAATCGCGACGCCGACGCGCCTATTTTTGAAATCTCGGATTACGGGGTTGTCGGGGATTTGAATCAGGTCGTTCCGGCAGTCATTTCGGAAATTAAAAAATTGAAATAAGCTAAGTTTACTTTCGCAATTCAGCGATAAAGAATCGGAGGGGGGAGGTATTCATGCGCAGAATCGCCGTTTATCCAGGCAGTTTCGATCCCGTTACGTTTGGCCATCTTGATATCATTAAACGAAGCAGTCAGCTGTTTGATCAGGTGATTGTTGCCGTTCTTAAAAATTCCTGCAAAAAACCACTGTTTACAGTCGGAGAACGGCTTTTTTTTTTAAAAGATGCGACTTCGGGAATTGACAATGTGACGATTGACAGTTTTGACGGATTGCTTATCGATTATTTGCATGAAAAGAATATCCACACGATTCTTCGCGGACTTCGGGCCATATCGGATTTGGAATATGAAATGCAAATCGCGCTGCTTAACAAAAAGCTTTATCCGGCAGCGGAAACCTTTTTCATGATAGCGGACAATAAATATTCATTTTTAAGCTCGAGCATGGTGAAAGAAGTGGCCCAGTACGGCGGACACATTTCCGAGCTTGTCCCGAGAATTTGCGAAAGCGCTTTAAAAGAAAAATTCGAAAAAAAAGTAGGAACCGTCTAAAAGGGCGGCAAGAGTAAATGTTATCATTCGGGATCGAATGGATAAATTTAAATCGGACAGTTAAAATTCTTAGTCGCTAGTGATTAAGGATTTTGATTAAAAATTAATTAATTAGGAGCTGAGAAAGATGGCAGCAAAGGATTATGAAAATTTTAAAATTGGCGACAGCGCAACTTTTTCAAAAACGATCACCGTACACGATGTTGAAACCTTCGCCGGTCTGACGGGAGATTTTAACCCTGTTCATATCAACGCCGAGTATGCCAAAAATTCCCTTTTCAAAGAAAGAATTGCCCATGGGATATTGACCGCCGGGTTTATTTCTGCTGTGCTTGGAACTAAATTGCCGGGTGAAGGCGCCATATATCTGGGTCAGACTTTAAAATTTACAGCGCCGGTTAAATATGGGGATACAGTTACGGCAAAGGCGACGATAACAGAAAAACGGGATGATAAAAGAATTGTTAAACTGCATACCGTCGTGACGAATCAAGACGGAAAAACGGTTATTGACGGAGAAGCGGTTTTGAAGTGCTGAAAAACAGCGGAAAAGGCAATAAAGCAATGATGAACGAACGATGATTGAAGGGCTGTTCCGGGAAAATTTTTTCTTCCGGAAAAGCCCCTCATTTTTTCTATTCCGGTTTACAAGCATCAGCAGAAAAAGTTCGACAATAAGTGATGACGAACGGCTTCTTCTCTCTTCTTAGTTGCCGGCCGTTCCAAAAATTAAGAGGCTAATATTTCCAGACTGCCTAATGAATCCGTCATTGAATCGAAGATCGATTGATAGGCCTCTAAGTATTGTATACTAGTAATATCATTTGAATTTTTTTATTGCCCCTACCCCCTACCGCCACGTGTACGCGGCAGGTCAATTTTTGCATTGAGCAGTTAATCGCAAAGGATGTGGAGCTTTTTGGAGCCGAAAGAGCAAGTGAAAGAAACAATGGCACGGCTAAAACAGGAAATGGACGATTTAAAAAGTTCTATCAGCGAAAGCCATACGGATCTTACTCCGGAAATCGATGAGATCTCTGAAGCCCTTCAAAAAGTAGAAGGAAAAATAACCGGATCGGTGACACCCTGGGATCGTGTCTTAATCGCCAGAAAATTTTCCCGGCCAACGACATTGGATTACATTCATCTTTTATTTACGGATTTTATTGAATGCCACGGAGATCGTTTATTTGCCGATGATGCTGCGATCGTAGGCGGGATTGCGCGTTTTCACGGGCGCCCGATAACCATTATCGGCGAACAGCGCGGGCGAAATACAAAAGAAAATCTTGAACGTAATTTCGGCATGCCGCATCCGGAAGGCTATCGGAAAGCGCTGCGGCTTATGCGGGAAGCTGAAAAATTTCACCGTCCGATCATTACATTTGTTGACACAAAGGGTGCCTATCCCGGCTCCGAGGCCGAAGCACGCGGACAAAGTGAAGCGATTGCCAGGAATCTTTACGAGATGGCCGGCATGACGGTTCCGATTATCAGCGCCGTGATCGGTGAGGGCGCCAGCGGCGGTGCCCTCGCAATCAGCGTTGCGAACAAAATACTGATGCTGGAGAACTCCTGGTATTCGGTCATCTCCCCCGAAGGTGCCGCGTCTATCTTGTGGCGGGACGCCAAGTTTGCGGAAAGAGCGGCACAAATGATGAGCATTACTTGTTTTGAATTAAAAGAACTTGGAATTATTGATAAAATCGTCCCGGAGGTCAGCGGCGGCGCCGATCGTAATCACAAAGAACAGGCACGTTATCTGGATCAGGCGCTGACCGAGACACTGTTGGAGCTCGATAAGCTGAGCCCTGAAGCGCTTCGGGAACAGCGAACCGCCAAGTTTCTGTCGATCGGCACCTTTACAACTGCTAAAGCGGATCATTCTGAATGAGTAAGCAGAGTGATTGGGTTCGTCAACTTTAACTTTTTTCATCCTTCATTGAATCCGACGTGCACTCCTTTATCGATTCAGCCTGCCGGAATCAGTCATTTTGCGTATAATATGTATCTGTTTTGCAATTTCAGCTTTCCTGAGATTTTTTCACAGCGCTTAAGAATATAAGAATAACCGTCTCTTTATTGGGTTCAATGAAAAGAGACGGTTTCTTCGGTTCCGACTGCAGGACGTACCGATTAAACAACAGGACAGCTTTTCGAGACAGGACGTACTGTTTTTATTGTTTCTCCCCCACTTAAAATGGAATGAGCCCGGATAGAGATTTAGCGAATACACGTTCCGCTCTTTGTAACGTTCATTATCTGTGTCAGCACCTGCACTTGGAGGACCATATGCTGCGGCCGCTGCAGCATCTTTCTGATTGATGAGAAATCCGGTTCCCGCCTTTATGGGCCCGTTCAACATGACCGGATGATTCAATTAACTCCATGATTTTATTTTCCCCTCCCTTTTCCTGATACCCGCATACTTATGCCGGTATTCCACAACCTCAGGCTCTGCACAGTAAACGAAATGGCCGGGGACAATTTCATGAAGCTTTTCAGTATATTCGCCGTCTGATACCTGTTGATACTCAATCCGCTTCCGGCTTCGTTCCGAGATTGGATCCGGTTGCGGAATGGCCGACAGAAGGGATTCTGTGTACGGATGCAGAGGTACTCTGTACAGTTCACCTGAATCAGCCAGTTCTACAATTTTCCCCTGATGCATGACGCCGATTCGATCGCTGATATATTTAACCATGGATAAATCATGAGCAATAAAAAGATAGGTCAAGCCCTGCTGCTGCTGTATTTTCTTCAACAAATTAACGACCTGTGCCTGAATGGAA
Source organism: Sporolactobacillus sp. CQH2019 (assembly GCF_028765345.1). Lineage (GTDB taxonomy): Bacteria > Bacillota > Bacilli > Bacillales > Sporolactobacillaceae > Sporolactobacillus. Next base: position 82,996 of record NZ_JARAJZ010000014.1, on the reverse strand, counting down.
ACATCAAGAGCGGAAATGGGTTCATCAGCAATAATCAGTTCCGGGCGAACGGCCAGTGCTCGCGCAATCCCGATCCGCTGGCGCTGGCCGCCGGAAAATTCATTGGGACGGCGTCCCGCATGCTCGTGATTCAGGCCGACCTGTTCCAGCAGCTCGTAAACCCTGCTATCGCGTTCTTTAGGCGATCCGGAAAGATGATGGACATCCATTCCTTCCGCAATAATCTCTTTCACCGTCATATAGGGATCCAAAGAGGCGTATGGATCCTGAAAAATCATCTGAATCTCCCGGCGCAGCGCATTTCTTTCAGCAGATTTTCTGATCTTAAAGATATTTTTCCCTTTAAAATATATCTCTCCGCCCGTCGCTCTGTACAATTGAATAATCGTGCGACCGATCGTCGATTTTCCGCATCCCGATTCGCCGACCAGGCCGAAAGTTTCTCCCTTGAAGACAGCAAACGAAACATCATCAACGGCCCGAACTTCACGGCGGGTTCCAGCATTAAAATATTTTTTTACATGCCGTAATTCCAACAACTTTTCCTCTTTTTCATTCATGAAGGTACCCTCCCCTTTCCAAATAGCCGCTTAAAAATTGCATAGCGCCGTTGGATCTCCGCCGGAGGCGTGACAACGGGCGCCCTTGAATCAAGAAGCCATGTTGCCGCATAGTGGGTATCGGAAATACGGAACATCGGCGGCTGTTCCAGAGTATCTATTTTCAATGCGTAAGGATTGCGGGGCGCAAACGCATCCCCTTTCGGCGGATGGATTAGGTCGGGCGGCGATCCCGGAATGGTATGGAGCTCTTTATCCGTAAGATTCAGGGTGGGCATGGAACCGATCAATCCCCACGTATAGGGATGCTTCGGATTATAAAAAATTTCATCCACTGTTCCGATTTCAACGATCCGCCCCGCGTACATTACAGCTACACGACTGGCCACATTGGCCACAACGCCCAGGTCATGGGTAATAAAAATAATGGATGTCTTCATCCTTTTCTGAAGGTCTTTCAATAATTCAAGAATTTTCGCCTGAATCGTCACATCCAGGGCCGTAGTCGGCTCATCGGCAATGAGTATTTCAGGGTTGCATGCCAATGCGATGGCAATGACCACGCGCTGACGCATCCCTCCGGAAAACTGATGAGGATATTGCCTGATTCTTGTTTCCGGCTGAGAGATACCGACCATATTCAGCAATTCGACGGCTTTTTTTCTTGCCTGATCTCTCTTCAATTTTTGATGCATACGCAGGGGCTCAATCATTTGCCGCTCAATTGTCAGAGTTGGATTGAGGGAAGTCATGGGATCCTGAAAAATCATTGCGATGTCTTTTCCCCGTATCTTCATCATTTGCTTTTCAGAAGCACGGGATAAATCGATGCCGTTAAAAAGAATGGAGCCCTTTTGAATATCCGCTGTTTTCTCAGGAAGAAGACGCATGACCGCTCTGGCAGTAACGGACTTTCCCGAACCGGATTCACCGACAATCGCCAGTGTTTCCCCCCGATAGAGAGTCAGATCGATGCCGCGGACGGCCTGAACATCCCCCGCCCGCGTGTGAAACGAAACGGATAAACGATTTATTTGCAATATTTTAGAATCTGTCAAATCAACCACCTCAACTCTGGCTTCTTCATCAACCACTTTATTTTACGGGTTCAATAGCATCCCTCAACGCATCGCCAATAATATTAAAAGATAAAATGACAATCAGAATGAGCACTCCCGGAAAAATAGCAAGATAACCGGCAGTTCCGATATAATCCTGTGCGTTATTCAGCATGCTCCCCCAGGAGGATGCAGGCGGCTGTACCCCGAGTCCGAGAAAACTCAGCGCTGATTCGGTTAAGATTGCATTGGCGACATTGAGCGAAGCAGCCACAACAATGGACGGCATCACTCCCGGAATCAGATGCTTGAAAATGGCCCGCCACATCCTGACGCCAATCGATTGGGCATAAAGCATAAATTCCTGTTCCTTTATACTCATTGTCTGGGACCGTACGATTCTTGCGACGTCCATCCACGACAACAATCCTATAATGATGATCATGTTCGCGACGCTCGGCTTCAGATAAGCATTGAGAATCATCAGGATGAAAAAAGACGGAAGTGTCATAAACACGTCCAGAGTTCTCATGAACAAACTGTCGACCCCGCCGCCCAGATAGCCCGATACCGTTCCAATCAGGGTTCCGAGAGAAACGGCGATCAGCATTGAAAGCAGTCCAACTGCAAGAGATACCCGGCCTCCGTACAGAATTCGGGTCAGATAGTCGCGCCCATGGTCATCGGTACCGAACCAGTGCGCCCATGAAGGTGCCCGGAGCTTATCAGCAATCGATAATTGATTCGGATCATAAGGGGAAAGAAACGCAAACAGACAAACAATGGTCAGCACAATCAATACGGAGCCGGCCGTTACAGCCCGGCGATCATGAATCAGCCGATAAAGAACGGTTTCTCGGCGTTCCTTATAAGTCACTTGTTCCGTTACAATAGAACCCTGGTTGAGAAGTTCAAAACGTCCATCATACATTTTGGGTTCACCTTACTTTCGAATTCTTGGATCTACAATTTGATAAGTGATGTCCGCAAGAAGATTCCCGATAATCAGCAATAATCCTGAAAAAAGCGTCATCGCCATAATAATCGGATAATCCAGGCTGAATATCGCATTCACACTGAGCGAACCCAGTCCCGGCCATGAAAAGACGCTTTCCGTAATATAAGCGCCGGAAATCAATGTCGGAAGCGACATGCCAAGCAATGTAATCACTGGAAGCATCACATTTTTCAAAACGTGATACCATAATAGTTTCCAAATGGAGAGCCCCTTGGCACGGCCAAATTCGACATAACTTTTTCTGATCTCAGACAGGGTGTTGGAGCGGACATAGCGATAGTAAGCCCCGCATCCCTGAAAAGTCAAAGTCGTCACCGGCAGCACAGCATGCCATACCAAATCACCGAAGCTGTTCACACCAACCGTTTGCATGCCAAGCGACGGCAACCAGTTAAGCTTCACTGAGAAAAAATCAATCAGAAGTATCCCGAACCAGAATACCGGAATAGAGATACTGATGTACGAAATCATATTCAGCACATGGTCAATCCAGGTATTTTCATACTTTGCTGCGATCAGGCCCAGTGGAATCGAGAACATAAGCGTCGCCGCCAGCGAGGTACCCATTAAACCGACCGTCGCAGGCAGTCTTTGAATGATCTGCCCGAGAACGGGCTGACTGTTTATCAGCGAATAGCCCAGATTGCCATGCAGGATCTGGCCCAGCCATCTGAAATATTGAATATATACCGGAAACGTGAGTCCGAGACTTTTCCGGATCCGTTCGACATCTTCCGGATGCATATTGGGGGTGACAAACATCTTTACCGGATCTCCCGGCGATAATTTAATCAGTGCAAAGGAGATAATAGAAATTACAAACAGCAATGGAATGATCTGAAGCACGCGTCTGACTGCCATTCTCATCAATCCTTATTCCTCCCAAAAAAGCAGACTTGGTGTCGCCACCAAGTCCGTGATCCTAACAGACACAAATTGATTATTATTTCAAATAAAGTTTGGATAAATCTCTTAAAATCGTCACCGGCTGCGGTTTGGCCGCATCGATGCCGCCATAATTTTTACTGATGGCAAAAAGCGCATCGTCATAAGAGATCGGGTAGAGTACCGCATCATCTGCAAGCTGTTTCTGAATCTGATCATATTCAGCGAATCGTTTGGTCTGGTTTGTCTCAACGGATGCCGTATCCCAAACTTTATCGAGCGCAGCGTTGTGATAGTTTGCATAGTTATATTGCGAGGCCGACTGGAAAAGCATCTTATACGTATCGGCTTCAGGTCCCATAATATAGCCGTTGAGTAAAATACCGTCGGCCGTGCTCTTACGATCGAGCTCAATGTTGGTAAAAGCCGCCGGATCCGTCGGCTTCAGCTGCAAATTCAAACCGATTTTCTTGAATTGTTGCTGGAAATAAAGCGCAATGCTTTCCTGAGCCTTATTATTATTCAGGTAAAGAATGGTAAACGGCTGCTTCTTATCTACCTTACTCTGATCAAGAAGCTGTTTCGCTTTCGTTAGATTATATGGATACGTTTGAACATTGGTATCCTGGAACTTTACATCTGAAGTAAAGATAGAAGATGCCGGAACCGCGTATTTATTAGAACCGTAGGCTGACTTTATGATATCTTCCCTGTTCAGCGCGTAGGAAATAGCCTGGCGAAACGTTTTGTTTTTAAAAGCCGGTACATTCTCATTGAAGGTCGCATAGTTCAGACGATATTCGGGGTAGGAAACCACGTCAACATTCCCCTTGCCGGTCACATTAGCCACATCTTCAGGCTGAATGGCTTTCAACTGTATGCTTCCGTTTTGAAGGCCAAGATTGGCCGCGTTCTGATCTTTCGCAATCTGAAAGACTACTTTATCAAGATGCGGTTTTCCTGCGTAGTAACCATCGAATCGTTTCAATTCAACATACTGGCCGGGTTTATAGGTGACAAACTGATAAGGTCCCGATCCAATCGGATGGTTGTTTTTTGTGCTTTTCTGGAGATTGCTTTCGTTGGCGAAAACATGCTGAGGAATCGGAAAGAGCTGTTCCAGATTCAACTGAAAAGAAGGGGCAACCGTCGGAAGCGTGAATTGAACCGTTTGATTGTCTAAAGCAACCGCTTTGACCGGCTCATTATTAAAAACAAAGTTGCCGCGAAGATCGCTGTTTTGTTTTGGATCGAGGATCGTATTGATCGTGAAGACAACATCCTTGGCCGTTAACGGTTTTCCATCCTGCCACTTCAAATTTTTCTTGAGTATGAGTTTATACGTCTTTTGATCCTTTGATACTGTCAGTTTATCGGCTAACGCCGGTATAACCTTCCGGCCGCTGATATAAAACAGCGGAGCAAACAGGGCTTGCTGAATAGTCAGGGTGACACGGTCGCTGGCGTAATTCGGGTTCAGAACATCCGGATCCCCTGATACAGCAATGGTAATCGATCCCCCCTCTTTACTTCCCTTGCTTGATGATGCTGTACCCGAACCGCATGCCGTTAGCGACGCGATCAAGAGCACGGCAAAAAAAGTAAGCAGCAGCTTTTTCAATTCTCTTCCCCCTCGTAGAAAAATAATAAAATCATACAGCCTTTTTTCTCTTTTAAATAAACCTGCTCAAACAATGATGATCCATCCATTTATTATTTTTTCTCAGGACGAGCCCCCCTCCCGCACTCCGAAAACAAAAAAACAAGCCAAATAAGATAAAAAGGCTTGTCATCCGTCCCTCTTATCTTCAGAACAACAATCGTTCTCCTGGAATTAACACCATACACGCCAATGTGCTGGTTGTCGGGCTTCCTCGGGCCAGTCCCTCCGCCACTCTGGATAAGAAATATAGCATATTAAGTTGATGTGATTAATAATAAATTGTTAAGCCTCCGATGTCAATGATTAAGTGCATTAATCCTATAGACTTTTATATCATTATCCATTTTGACAAACAATCATGCGGCCTGAAAAGAGATTCAGAAATGTCGCATACTGCTGCAAAATATTTTTAAATGGGTATCCTGTCGGACCGCGATGTGAAAGCGCTATTGAAGGGGCGATACTTGGCAAAAATAGGGCGAATCGCGACCATTTTAGGGCGATTGTCCGCTGCTTTAGGGCGATTCATCCTTTTTTCAGGGCGATAAGCTCTTGACGGGGCGATACTTGGCAAAAATAGGGCGAATCGCGACCATTTCAGGGCGATTGTCCACTGTTTTAGGGCGATTCATTCTTTTTTCAGGGCGATAAGCTCTTGACGGGGCGATACTTGGCAAAAATAGGGCGAATCGCGACCATTTTAGGGCGATTGTCCACTGTTTTAGGGCGATTCATTCTTTTTTCAGGGCGATAAGCTCTTGGCGGGGCAATACTTGACCAAAACAGGGCGAATCGCGACCATTTCAGGGCGATTGTCTACTGCTTTAGGGCGATTCATTCTTTTTTCAGGGCGATACTGGCCGGCGGCCCGGCTGCATAGAGTGGATTTCAGTTCCTTATCGACCGTCACAGAGAGTTTATCGGTCGTTACACCCGGTTTATCAACCGTCACAGAGAGTTTATCGGTCGTCGACGGTGCTTAATCGGTCTTCAGCTATTACACCCGGTTTATCAACCGCGACAGGATTTTATCGACTGCTGCAGAAGTTTGTTAGTCACGGAAACGCTCTCCGTCTTTCAAAAGATAGATGGTTTCAGGAAGAGTCGAACATCCATTGACGGCACAGCAGGACAATAAGCTAAAGAGGCACTCCTATTAATGTCCGAAACTGCTTGCTCATTCTGCAGCCGTTCCCCGTCTACAAATTCCAATGACAAGAAATTTTTTTGCTCAAAGGTTCCCTGTTGTTCTATAATAGATAATTATGGTATATAACAGCTGGGAATCGAACCTCGCCGTTCCCGCCACGAACCCTCACAGGAGAACACAAACCCCCTTTATGTCTCTCTCAGCATGCCCGGTTATGCCCGCCATCTGGGATTCAGCGCTGTTTCATGAAGCCGAGGTTCAGCAGAATATGAAGTTCAAACTGTTTTTTTTGAAGTTTCATTCAGGAAAGAAGAGGAATTATGTCAGAGAATAAAAAATTAAATCGTGGTTTGAAGAACCGGCACATTCAATTAATGGCTATCGGCGGAGCCATTGGGACTGGACTTTTCCTGGGCGCCGGAAAATCCATTCACTTAGCCGGTCCCTCCATCTTACTCGTTTACTTAATCATTGGTATCGCTCTTTTCTTCGTCATGCGGGCCTTGGGAGAATTGCTCATCTATCGGCCTACAACCGGTTCGTTCGCCGCATTTGCCGAGGAATTCATAGGACCGTGGGCCGGTTTCATTACCGGCTGGACCTATTGGTTCTGCTGGATCGCGACGGCTATCGCGGAAATAACGGCCGTCGGCATTTACATCCAATTTTGGTTTCCGGCTGTCCCGCAATGGATCCCGGCGCTTATCTGCGTTCTTGCCTTATTTATTCTGAATATGTCGACTGTCAGAGCTTTTGGTGAAATTGAATTTTGGTTTGCTTTAATAAAAATTATTGCAATCTTAGCCTTGATTGCAATAGGATTGGTTCTTGTACTGGCAGGATTTCACAATCATGAGACGCACGCTGCCTTTTCAAATTTATGGGCCAACGGCGGATTTTTCCCTAACGGGTTTACCGGATTTGTCCTTTCATTCCAAATGGCCGTATTTGCTTTTGTCGGCATAGAGCTTGTCGGCATTACGGCCGGGGAAACGGATCGCCCGGACAAAACGCTTCCTAAAGCCATTAACAACATACCGATTCGAATTTTGATTTTCTATATCGGCGCCCTTTTAATGATCATGTCGATTTATTCCTGGAATGACGTCAGTCCTTCAAGCAGTCCGTTTGTCCAGGTTTTTACAATGGTCGGAATACCCAGTGCAGCCGGTATTGTTAACTTTGTCGTCCTGACGTCCGCCGCTTCTTCATGTAACAGCGGCATTTTCAGTACAAGCAGAATGCTGTATTCGCTTGGCGAACGCGGTGAAGCACCAGGCAAATTAAAAGTCCTGAACAGCAGGAACGTCCCTGCTCCCGCATTAATTGCATCAGTCATTATGCTCTTAATCGGTGTGCTGCTTAATTATATCATTCCCAATGCAACGACCGTTTTTACCCTTGTAACCAGCATAGCAACTATTTGCTTTATCTGGGTATGGGGTATTATCTTAATCGCACATTTAAGATTTCGAAAATTAAAACCCGAGGAAGCCAGAAAAAATACCTTTAAAATGCCTTTTTCACCTTATATAAATTGGATTATTCTTGCCTTTTTTGTTTTCGTTATTGTCCTGCTGGCACTCGCCGCAGATACGCGCATTGCTTTGTTCGTTACACCGGTCTGGTTCGTGCTGCTTGTGGCGGCCTATCTTATAAGGAAGGCAAAAAAGCAAGGCACTCAACAACACAAGCAGGCATAAGTCTGTTTGACTGTATTCTGCCCGTAGTCATTTACAGGCCGGATGCCGCTGCAGAATTTTTGCGTGACCCGGATGTTCGCTATTTAACCGCTCTTAATTTAATGATGATCCGGTCTTTTTCATAGCTGTTACGCGGGCATAGTCATCACTTACTAAAAGATTGGATATCCCATGTTAAAAATGAAGATGAGATGATGAAAACATGAAATTTCAACAAATGCCGACCAACCAAAACACATCCTGAAAGACCGGCTGCGGACACTTGCAGTTGGCCGCTGTCTGACGCGCGTTTAAATATTCGGGTCAATGCCGATGAATGCTTTACCCGTTTCTTCCATTATTTTCTTAAGCCCGGTCACGATTTTTATGCCTGAACTGCAGCCGATTCTCTCTGCTCCGCTTTCAATCATTTTAATAAATGTTTCCGCATCGCGTATGCCGCCGGCTGCTTTCACTTTCACAGCCGTCCCCACTGTCTGTTTCATAAGACGCACGTCTTCACAGGTTGCACCGCCCGGGCCGAATCCGGTCGAAGTCTTTATAAAATCCGGACGTACCTCTTTAGCAATGTTTGCTACCTTAACAATCTCGCTTTTGGTCAGATAAGCGTTTTCAAATATAGCTTTGGAGACGGCTCCGTACTGATGGCAAACCGAAACAATTTGAGACATTTCTTCCTTTATATAGGCATCATTCTGATTTTTCACTTCCGCAATGTTTATCACATAGTCGATTTCATCTGCGCCATTGTCAAGTGCATCTCTAGCTTCTGCTGCTTTCGCCTTGATCGAGGTCTGGCCCAGCGGAAAACTGACGGCTGCTCCGACGTGGACGTCCGTATCTTTAAGCAGTTGGGAACAAAAACCGGATTGCACTTGATTAACTGCCACCATTCTGAAGTGAAACGTTTTTGCCTCCCTGCACAATTTCTCGATATCCTCTTTCGTTGCATCGGGCTTCAAATTGGTGTGATCGATGAGCCTGCACAGCTCATCAAGGGTATATTCGGTCATTTAACAGCGCTCCTTTAGATAAAGATATCTATCAATTGACTTAATTATACATCCGGAATTAATCGAACGGCAGACCGGAAAAGTGAAAATGGTGAACCTGCTCTTTATGTCTCATTGATCCGATCCGTCGGCGTTCTGAAGCTTTGAACTTATTTCATTGATAGATCTCGTTCTCGTTCGCAGTCCCTGTCCCTAATGATTCCCGGATGGCCGGTCCATAGCTCTGCATTCTAATGGAGCAGCTGCACGGCCCTCTGGAATCGTGACGGCGGACTCAGGCTGTCGCTCACCTGCCTTAAATCAGGCAACGGAAAAGCAGCGATTATTCGGAGCCGGATCGGAAAACCCAAAACCTATTCAATCCATTGTTTTAATTTCTTCAGCAAGTCTGTGTAATCAACCTTAGAAAAATCATTGACGTCTTCAGTCAATAACCTGCCTAGCCTGAATGTATTGTAACCGCGTACTTTTATTCTGTCGCTGAACAATTTTTTTGTGGGCAAACCGTCCGCTTTCGAATGATCATCTAAAACATCGCCATAGTGATAATGATTCATTATATGGCCAAGATGACGGGTCGGATCGAGATCTCTCTTTCGCTGTCTCTCATACAGTACATCAGTATCTGCATAAAGGCGGATCGTAATCGGGACATAATCATATTGTTTTGCTAAGTTTTCCAGTGCGGGTTTTTGTTTGTCACTGAATGGATAATCCGTCAAAATATGGCGCTCTGTTTTCATCGCTTCGTCAATTGCTTCAAAGTAATCCTGCAGCGATTGACGGTCAACCTTTTTCTTTTCATCTAAATTATCAAAGCCGTACTGATCATAATTAGCCTCTTTAATCTTATCCATATTAACATTGGCAAAATGGCCGATCTCTTTTTCTATCATGTCTCCGAGGTATGTTTTACCCGTTCCCGGCGGTCCTGCAATCAAAAGCAATACTTTTTTTGCTGCCATAATCCTTGCCTCCCCAAAATAAAATAAGGATCATACACTCAATATGGATCCTTATTTTAGTCAGCCTATAGATTCAGCGTACATTATGCCATTAAAACATTATTATTTTTGTTCATGAATAAATTAATCTTGTGGAATACTATATCGTGGACAGCTTCATTGCAAGGCACGATATTGTTCCTCAGGGAAGCATTGACTTCAGTTGTTTTGAATTTTTCTTGAGCTGTTTTTGTCCAGGTAACCAACAGTTCAGTGCCCACGTTAAATTTTCTGATACCGTTTTCTGTCAATCGATGATAATCTTTTTCATTCACACCGGTTCCGCCATGAACTACCATGGGAACCGATAAGACTTTGTGCAAGGCTTCAATCAATGGAAAGTTCAGCTGGGTCTTGGACCTGAATTGTCCGTGATGAGTGCCAATACCGACGGCCAAAGCATCAACGTCTGCCTGTCTGCAAAACGCAACCGCATCTTTAGGATCGGTGTAAGCCCCCTCTTTAACCGTGACCCCTTCTTCCGTGCCGCCGATCGTACCGATCTCCGCTTCGACAGACACATGACGCGGATGAGCATATTCGATCACACGTAAGGTTTTCATGATATTCTCTTTCAGCGGCAATGCTGAACCGTCAAACATAACCGAGCGATACCCGGCATCAATCGCATCTTTGATATCTGCAAAATTCTTTGCATGATCCAAATGTAAATCGACATCGACAAGCAGATCCTCGGCCATCGATTGGCAGACAGCAACGAAGTTCTTCATTCCCACATAACGCGCGGTACCGACGCTTGTCTGAATAATGATCGGCGAACCGGCATCTCTTGCGGCCGAGATCATGGCCGGCACCATTTCCAGGTTATGAGCATTGAATGCTCCAACCGTATAATTAAGTCTTTCTGCTTCTGTAAGCAGGTCGTGTAAATTCTTGAACATAATATTGCCTCCATCGTAGATTTATTATCCCGTAATCAACTGATTAAGATAAACTCGATCTCATGACGCGCTTCGACATATCTACAAGACGATCCATTTTGCTGACCCACTTTTGTATTTCATCGTCATTCTTTGCCCTTGCAGCTTCCTGGCGTTTTCTATCATATAAAAAGAGTAAACCGTTATAAGCACTGCCGAACTGTTCTTTCTCCGCCAGACTCTTTTCAAAATATTGGATCGCCTGATCCGCATCGCCTAATTCCTGATATATCTGTCCCAGGTTATTCAGAATCGTGATCTTGTCACCGTCTTCGGCCTGTCTCAATTGTTGTTGAAGGTGGTGCAATTCTTGTTTTAATTCTTCAGGATCTCTGGCCGGCTTTGTCTCAGGCGTTTGATTTTCTTCTTTTTTTGGAACATGGCTGTTCCTTTTTTTGAATAAACCTTTGAACATTTATATCACCTCTATTAAATGGCTTTAAGGATCGGTGCCAGGATCCATGCATATAACAAGGCGGAGACGATCGTATCCGAATCGGTCGCGCTTGCATTGACGAATCCCATGTTCAGAAGAACGCCTACCAGCAATGCAGGCAGTAGTGTAATAAATAATCCGTGAAAAATGCCGCCAATGATGGCCCCGCGGCGGCCCCCGACGGCATTGCCGAAGATTCCTGCCGTACCGCCGGCAAAGAAATTAGTCAGCATCCCCGGCAAAATAACGGCTAACCCGACAGCCGGCATCAGGAACATGCCCAGAACCGTACCAATCGTTGTCGTTATAAAGCCAAGGATAACAGCATTGGGTGAATACGGGAACAGGACCGGGCAATCCAAAGCAGGTTTTGCATTGGGAACCAGCTTCATGGCAATACCACGAAATGCCGGAACGATTTCACCAAGCAAGAGACGAACGCCTGCTAACAGGACATAGACGCCGACGACGAATTGGATACCTTGCAAAAATGCATACATGATGTAGTTCATTCCGGCAGTTCCCGCCGCCCCCCATTTAGGGCCGGCAAAAGCGGCAGTAATCATATAAAGCGGAACCATGACAACGGCTACTGACATATACGTATCCTGTAAAAATTCCATGCTCTTCGGAAGCTTCATTTCTTCGACAGAATGCTTCTTTTCGCCGCGTTCACCGAACAGCCATGCAACACCTGATTCAAACATATAACCGACTGTACAAAAGTGTCCTAATGCAATGGCATCATTTCCGATAATCTTTCTCACGATAGGCTGAGCAACCGCCGGCATAGCTACAGCAAAGATGCCGCCGATAATACTGCCTACAGCTATATTGGTAAAACCCTTCAGGCCTGCAAAGTTGCCGCCGACAACAGTCATCGTTGACATCCAGAGTAAAGCCTGGCCGGTTAAGAAAATATATTTCCATTTGGTAAATCGGGCGATAATGATGTTCACGATAAAGATGCCGAGGAACGTTAAGGCTATGTCATTGCCCAGCCCTAAATTGTTCATCGCCTGTCCATTAATTGCCTCGATACTGGGAACGATACCTTGTAAATGAAAGCCATGTTGAAAAATAGTACCGAAATATGTCAAACTGGCAACGATAATTGCCGAACCGGCTGATAATACTTCGAAGCCAAGCAAAGTCTTGAATGTTCCCATCAATATCGATCCGGCTGATTTTTTCTGTAAAATCAAACCGAGCATAGCAATCAAGGCAATAGTGATAGCTGCCTGAGTCAGAATATTTTTAATAATAAAATCAACAACGATCATGGGAGTTGCCCCCTTTGAATGAATTTATACATATTTTGTCGGCCGATTAATTCTGAAGCTCCTCGATGACGGGCAGCAACTTATCTTCTATTTCTTTAGGATCAACAATATTATGCAAAAACACCAAACGAATCTTATCATCCAGATCATATTTACTAAATTGCGATTTAAAATTCTCGGCCGAAACAATGATATCTGTTCTTAAACCGGGTGTGGACGATATGGCTTCATGTTCCAATTTCGCATCCAATCCTTTTTTGTTCAACACGTCTTCGGCAACCATCTGGCAGGCGAGACTGCTGCCCAAACCGGCGCCGCATATAAAATAAATCGTTAACTTTCTGTTCATCATTGATTACCTCGTTTCATTATGCTGTGCTGAATTGTCAAAGAGGATCTCTCTAAATTCTTTAACTTCGGAAACCTGTGACAGCCGTGCGACTTTGTTCTGATCATTGATTAACTGGACAATTGATTTCATAATATTCAAATGTGAATAATTATCGATCGCCGAAAGGCAAAAGACAATAGAAACGGAATTATTTTTATATTTATCAGAACTGCCGAAGTTCACTGGATCTTTCAGTGTCATGATGCTTATGCCCAGTTTCTTCGCACCATCTTCGGGTCTTGCATGAGCGAGGGCAATATGCGGACCAATGACGATATAGGGGCCGAAATCCTCTACAGATTTAATCATTGCTTTCACATAGCTCGGTGAAATACATCCGTCTTTAAGAAGCGGTGAAGCAACTTTTTTGATCGCCTCCTTCCAGTCAGATACGCTTTCTTTTAATAAGATCTGGTCATCTTTGAGTAAATCTTTAAGCATAGGCTGCACCTCCGTTCCATTCACATCTAAATGATTCCGCCTGAATAAGTTTCTCAGATCCGCTACAAAATCTTTGGTTATCTTATTGTCTGAATGTTCCTTTACAAGGGTCAGGATCTGCTTAAAAAAGATTGTCGAATCAACCTTTTTGTCGTTGAAACGAAGGACATTTTTGTTTTCCTCTAAAAATCCCTTTATCTTTTTGATATCAACATCCTGTAAAATGGGATTTAATCGAATACTCGGCAAGTCGCCGGTATTCACATCAGTCGTCTTGACAACCAGATCAACTGACAGTTTTGGCAAAACACGCATCTCTGCGACACCCAAAACAGCAATGACGTCAATATTAAAATTTTCTTCCAATTTGACAGCTAATAATTTCCCCGTTGCCATTCCATAATTGCATAAGATCGCAATACGATAATTTAAATACTGGTCCTTCTCTATCTCAACTTTTGCCGTTGAGAAGTAAACGGACAGATAAGCAATCTCATCCTCAGAAATAGCTAAATATTTTGCCCTGCTTGAATGCCGGATAAATTGAGTCAGACTATTAAATATTTCCGGATAGTTATTCTTGATTGTATTTTTCAGCGGATTAAATAAATGGACCTGCCATTTTAATCGATCCAACAGGCTGACGACGTGATTGTAAACGCCCTCATACAATTCCTCATTTTTTGAAAACGGGAAGCTCATTGCAGATTCCATAAACTCGATCATTGAAACCGATATGATCTGCGCATTGACCCAATTATTGATGTTTGGCTCTTTATCTGTGTCAAAACTATTGATAATGAACGTGATGTACTTAAATTCACTCGTCTGATTGATTTCCAAAGAAAATGTCTGCACCAATTGGTTGATAAAGCGATACATTTCCTGAGTTGTCTGCAGTTTGTCATTTTTTAATTCTGCATTTAAGAAACAGCCGTGCTGCACTCTCACCACCCAAATTGAAGTAATAAGGATGATTTGCTGTAAATAAAGTTCATTGATATTTGCTTTTCTAAATATTAAATCGGATTTGAACAATTCTAATATGGTCGGAATCGTTGTATCTCCAAAAAACTCTCTAATACGATCCGGTATAGGACCGTTATACATTGAATGCTGCGTTATCAGTCTGCCTACATCTGAATAATGATTGATTAAATCATGTATCATCGTCCTTTTGAAGCGCTCATTACCCACGATCTTGACGCCGTTTTTAGCGCTTGTGACTATTTGTAAGGAATATTTCTTTAGAAATTGGCGCAGATCTCTCATATCTTCGTCTATAGTACTTTTACTGATTTGAAACTTCTTTTGCTCTTGAACGACGAATACCTTTCGGCTTTCATCAAGAAAATCAAAAATAAGAATGACTAAACGTTCCTCAGGCGCCAGATAATCCAGGTCACTTCTTTTTTTCTTTAACTCAGCAAATAAGTCGCCTTTTTGCCGGGCATTCAAAGCAAATGAAACATCACCTCTTTGCAGGACAGTGTTAGGGAGCGAAAGATCATTCAATGTATGATTAATTGTCTGCAGTTCATTGCGTATGGTTCTTTCAGACACATCAAATGATTTGCTTAAAGCTTCTATAGAAGTTTCACCCGAATTGAGCAACTGGCGAATGATTTGTATCGTACGACTTTTCATTCTCAACCCCCTGGAACTATTATATGTAATCGGATACATGGCAAAAAGTAGATCTTTTTGCAAAGTGATTTTGCAAGAAGATGGTATACGCTTACATTGTGATCTCTCTATTTATTACTTATACCGTCTATTGTATTGACAGGAGAAAGGATCCTAAGCAGATCAAGGCGGGCATTGATTTTCAACATCAAAGAGTCCTTCTGCAGCGGTTTTGATATCCGGGCTCCACTGCTGAAAGCTTTCTGATCCATAGGGTGTCAAAGCCGAGGAAATGCAGAAAGGCATTCCGCAGCCGTTTAGATTTTATCTAATCATGGGAAACAGGCAGTGTATTTACATTTGAAATGTGAACCTGTCAATTCCAGAGAGCGGAAAACACTCTCATCTAGGCCAAATATTAATTAAATATTCATCTTCCCCTGATAGGGTTGTATTTATAAAGCGTATTTCACGTCTTTACTTAGGAGGGAATTTGAGTGGATTTTCTTCATCGGGCATTTTTAAGTATCCGTTCCAAAAAAGGGAGTTTTTTGTTGCAGGTGTTAATTCTTGCTATCGTCGCGTCTCTTATTCTAACGGGGCTATTGATTCAGACTGCTTCCAATAAAGCGACGGCCCTGACAAAAGCTTCGATAGGCAGCACGGTTACCTTTCAGAACAATCCCAATCAGCAGCTGGCAGCATCGTCCAGCGGCCAACGGCCCACTTTTAAAACTTCTTCAGTTAGTTTATCCGATGCAAAGAAGCTGGCCTCGATCAGCTATGTCGCCAGTTACAATTTTCTTGTCAACGCACAGGCAAATGCCGGTAATTTTACGGCAATAAAATCAAGCAATGACTCCAGTCAGACGTCGTCAAATAATATAGGCGGCCCTCAGCAGTCTAATTCAAACAGGAGCATGCAGACCGGTGATCTAACGATCGAAGGTGTCAGTAATTTAAGTGCCCTCGATGAATTTAAACAAGGTACAAGTAAAATAACGTCCGGAACATCGATCACCTCTTCCTCCGAAGCGGCAGCCGTCATCAATCAGAAACTCGCACAGGAAGACGGATTGAAGGTCGGCGATACGATCAAGATTAAAAATGTTCAGGGAACAAAAACTCTCGCTTTAAAAATCGCCGGTTTCTATCAAACAAGCTCCAGCGGCAGTAATACGGCCAACATGTTTACGTCGATGAATCCATACAATAGAATCTATGTAAACTATAAAGATGCGAATGAATTAAAAGGGACGACGACGAGTATTGATTCGGCTGTATACACGATGGATGACGCCAGCCACATTCAATCATTTGAAAAAAAAGCAAAAGCTATTTCAAGCATTTCCTGGAAAAAATACACGTTAATCTCCAACGATTCTACATATAAGTCACTTGTCAGCTCAATTTCCGGTATCGGATCTTTCTCGAAAAATTTGGTCTATATAGTGACGATCGCCGGCCTTGCCATCATTTCCCTTGTAGTCATGATGCAAATTAAAAACCGGAAATATGAAGTCGGCGTTCTCATGGGAATCGGCGAAGGAAAGGGGAAAATTATTTCACAGTTTGTGCTGGAGACTGTCATGGCGGCCATTCTCGCATTTGTTGTGGCTCTTTCAGTCGGTCAGCCGATTGCTCATGTCGTCTCCGATAAACTGGCAAACAGCTATTCAAATACTTCGAGCACGACGCAGATGTCCGGAACGGGCCAGGGCGGCGGGCCGGGAAACGCGCCCGCGATGGCTTCAGGCGGTCCGAGAGGCAGTCAGAATGTAACGGCCGCTAAGACAAAACTGACCGTAACGATGAATTATACCGACGGAATAAAAACAGTGGGCATCGCTACCGGAATTGCCGTTCTTTCGGTCCTGCTTCCGTCCATTGCAATCATGCGATTGAAACCGAAAGAAATTCTGACCCGGCAAGAATAAATGGACAAATAAATTAAGGGAGGATTTTAGCATGATCATGAATCCGATCACTGAGTATAAAAATGTCAGTTACTGGTACAAATCAAAAGATCAGAAAGTCCTGAGCAACATCTCTTATTCATTTAATAAGGGAACGTTCTACACGCTCTTAGGACCAAGCGGTTCAGGCAAAACAACGTTTATCTCACTGGCGGCCGGACTGGATAATCCTTCGGAAGGAGAGGTTCTGTATGAAGGGACGAGCATTAAGAAGATCGGCCTCGGCGAATTCAGAAAGAAATATGTCTCTATTATTTTTCAACAGCACAATCTGTTAAACTACATGACCGGCATCGAAAACATTGTGAGCGCCATGTCGATTCGAAAAATTCAATCCGACCAGCCAAAGCAACAAGCGCTTAATTTTCTTAAAAGAATCAATATCACCGAGGAAAAGGCCAAGCAGAAAATTTTGACGCTGAGCGGCGGCGAGCAGCAACGAATTGCGATTGCCCGGGCCTTATGTTCGGGCACGGATTTAATTATTGCCGATGAACCGACAGGAAGTCTTGACCCGCAAACAAGCCGTGAAATCATTAATATTTTTATTGAACTGGCGCATCAGGAAAATAAATGCATCATTATGGTAACCCATGATGACCGAATATCCGAGCTTTCCGACTGTCAGCTCAGGCTGCAGGACGGTCATTTGCAAGAAATGCATGCGGTAGAGAAAATCTGAGACGATTGCCCGGCCCCGCCGGCCGGAGCAAGCTCCGTTCACCCGCATAACCGATCCATTCGGCAGAACAGGCGACGCTGCCGGCCGGCATCATTACAGCTTGTATCAGTACGGCTGCCTCGATTTCCGATGCTTACACACGTTCCGGCTGATTCGTTTTTTAGTGTCAGGCAGGCCTTGAATGCCGGGCAATCAAGACGGGATTGATCATAAATTAAATGGATATCAAGCGGGACGTTCTTTTCGTTCCGCTTTTTTTGATATGCATGTATGAAATAGGGTGTGCCGCGAGGATCCGATGCCGGATATCGGTAAAACTCATTGAACCGTCCGACATCTCAGATCCATTCGGCTTTGCTGAGCCATACGAAGACTCATTGACTTATAAAAATTTTAAATTATACAGATGATCCTGTTAGGTTACGATTATTCGCTCTTTGTGTCGCTGTACAGCCGTTGGTAGGCAGGCAATGAAAGTTTCCTGCCTATCTTTATTATTCCAAATTAATGAATATTCGTATTGAATGCGAGAGCATATTTTTGTAAATAGTAGTATATTTGGCGGAAACCTAGATTAAGATACGGCCGAGTCTCCCCCCCTCAGAAATCATCGCTAAAAAAATCGTTTTTTTGAAATACAACGTTCTACAGATTATCCTCATATATTCAATGATTCAATTTAAGCCGCTCCTTTATTTTTCCCTCTCAATTTCGTATATTCATGTTCCATTCTGTTCATGTTCAAGACCGGCGATTTTATTCATTCAGAAACCGCTAAATAATGCTTTTCTATATATTCGGAAAATGCTAAATAAAAAAATATAAAATGAGGTATCACAGAACAAACGACTGTGATACTCTTCCTTTCTGGCAAAAACATTTCATGGACTATGGAAGAAATTCAAAAGAAGTTCAGACAGCAACCGTAACAGATCTCTCCAAAAAGAAAATTCATTTTTTCAGCTATCCATCCATTTTAGTATACCAGTTACATATTCCGCGATTTTAATATTAAAATTTTTATTCGTCATAGAGCATTCTGCTGAGGAGTTCATCCTGAACGTCTTTTTCCAGATTGACAAAAACAGCGCTAAACCCGCTGACTCTGACAATTAAGTTTGGATATTTTTCCGGATGCTTCTGGGCATCTTCCAAGACGCCGCGATCAACTACGGTCACCATCAAATGACAACCGCCTTTTTTAAAATAGGTTCTAAAAAGATTTTTAATCTGGTCGCGATGTTTATTGAACATTGTTGGCGTAAACTTAATATTTTGAACCGAACCGCCATGAAACTGGGCATTAAACTTACTTAACGAATTCAACAAAGCCGTTGGGCCGCTCTTATCCGCGCCACCCTGAGGATTGTTCGCGGGATTCATGAACTGGCCGCGATAACGTCCGTCTAAAGAAGCTGAGGTTCTTCTGCCCCATTCCGTATTCGTTTGGTTATTGCTGATGACGATCAGATAATATTGCATCCCCCTATCAATACCGCGCTGACGAATCCCCTTCGCAATATATTCATACAAATCATTAGCGAGATCATCAACTTCATCGATGTCATTCCCATATTTCGGAGCATTCCAAAGATCTTCACGAATCGTTTTGTAGCCCTCAAAGTTATGCAGAGCAGCCGTGTTTAATTCATTAAGCGAGTGCTTATGCTCATCAAAGACCAATTTTTTAATGGCCATCAGTGAATCACTCGTATTGATGTTTCCGTAAGTTTCGTTCGTTCCGCCAAGATAACGAACTCCACCATCCAGTATTGCCTTGCCTCTGTCAATACAATCCTTCATCAATAGGCTGGCAAACATGAATGAAACTTCTTTATTCATCGACTCATAACTATAATATTGTGCATCGATAGACAGATCGAAATAATAATCCAGCAGCTTTTTATATTGACTGTAAAAATCATCGAACGTCTTGAATTCCGAAAGATCGCTTATTTCAACAGGACCCGATTTTTTAATCCCATCCATCGGATCGATTCCTTTATTCAGAGTCATGTTTAACAGTTTTAATAAATTTATCAGTGTATTCGGTGTACCGACACTTTGTCCCTGAATGACAAATTCGCCACATCCAAAAGGAACGTATTGTTCTGCTGTTTTACGATCTAAACGCATACCATGCATAACCGCGGGCACATTGACCTCGTCATTATACAGCGTCGGATAGGTTGCTCCTTCGCCTAAAGCATCCAAAGCTCTATCAATAATATCAGCTGGTGTATCTTTAGTGATACGCAACGTAAATTGAGGCTCTACATATCTGCAATTCCTTGCCACACGGAGAGCAATTCTCGTAAAAATGTCCGCAGCTTCAGGGTTTTTACGTCCATAACCGCCGACAATGATTCTTCCATTCACAGTTGTCCTTCTATTTTCAATCAGTGTCCACAGCGACTTCAAATAGTCATAAGCATCTTCTTCGGTAATGCGTCCCTCGTCCAAATCCGTTTTTAGGTAAGATCCGAGAATATCGTCCAGCCGGCCGTAATTAATGCATCCGGCCAGCAGAGCATACATCCAGACCATTTGCAGGGCTTGATGGAAAGTTACCGGTCTATCGTTTCGAATGACGGCTAAATCCCGATCCATCAGTTGAAGCTGATTCATTCTTATGGCATCCGCATCCCGCATGGCCTTACGAATCATCATTCTTTCGTAATCAATAACTTTTTCATACAGTTCCAGAGTATCTATGCCGGCACGCAAAAATTCATTCTTCGGATCCAAAGTCAGTTTTTCTCTGATGATTGCTTTGAGTCCATCAGTGCCATTGTCCAGTAATCTCGGATAATCAAGCATCATCCCGCTCAATCGGGCAGTGGCCATCAACGGGAAATTACAATCAATAAAACGACCAATCGTATGTTCTGTCAACACCTTCCTACAGTAAAGAGCCTTAATATCGTGATCCTCCCAATATTCGTATAATTTATCCACTCGCTTCTTATCCTCTTCGGATGATAATCGGTCTTTAAATTCCATTAATTTATCAAAAACGCAATAATGGCCGACACCGCCAAGTGAGGTGACACACCCAAAGCCAATCGGCAGAAAATCCAATCTTCCGGCGATTAAATCCCCCGTTTCAATGCTGCGGAACAAACGGGGATAGATGACATTGAGACAATTGATTTCTCGTTTTTCTTTTGAAAATCGGGAGGATTCTTTATGAACTTTTGTATACTCTTCCATAATTGCTAATTGTTCATCTAAGGATTTTTCACTCGGCAATTTAACACTGACTTCTACGTTCTGTTGGCCGGCAACATTATCAACCTTTGTTTCCAACATCAGTGCTTACTCCTTTCCGCAATTCTCCAATTTTCCTGATAGCCGCTCAGCAGATCGACAAATCGCTTTGCGATTAAATGCGGCCTTGTAATGGCACTTCCAACAACAACACAGTGTGCCCCCAGAAAAATACACTTCATCGCATCCTCCGGTGTATAGATATGACCCTCCATAAACACATAGGCTTCATTCTTGAAATCGCGGCACATGCGCGCGAATTCCCGCATATTCGGTTCTTCAATGTCTTTCGTTTGCTGTGTATATCCGTACAAAGTGGGACCAACAATATCCGCACCATTATCAATAGCGCGTCTTGCTTCATCGTAATTCGAAACATCCGCAAAAATGATTGCCTCAGGAATCTCCTTTTTTACGACCGGTAACAGATCCCACGCTAAGTTGTTTTCATGAGTAATTTGTGAAGTGCAGTCCAGTGCGATAATTTCTGCTCCGGCCTCCCACACCTCCTGACAGGCTTTCAATGTCGGCGTGATAAAAACATCCGTATCCTCATGCCAAATTTTATAGAGTCCAATCACCGGCAGATCCACATGAGCTTTAATTTGTTTAATCTGCTCAGGGGTATTCGCTCGGATCCCTACAGCGCCGGCCCATTGAGCAGCTTCTGCCATTTTAACAACGATATCCTCCGTGTAGATTGGATCGTCTTTTTGAACCTGACAGGAAACAATTAAACCACCCTTCAATGACTCTAACAGTGCCTTTTTCTTCGGGTCACACGTCTTCATTTTCTGGTTCCTCCTTATCAATTTTCACCTTAACTATATTTTTAATTTTTTTCGTTTTTCCCGGAAAATCATCAACAAATATCTTGTCAAACTGTGAAAGATTAGCAAATGTGCAAATACCGGTAATCGCGAATTTTGAGGAATCTACAAGCAAGAATTTGTGTTTGCTTCTCTCCATTGCCGCTGCTTTTAGAGCACCTATCTCAAATTCACTGGCATAGGCTTCTTCAAGATCAAGGTCAATCCCATTTGCTCCAATAAAAGCATAGTCAAATCTAAATTGGCTTAATTGTTTTGTTGTTATGGGCCCGTAACAAACCTCATACTTGGGATAATACTGTCCACCGAGCATATAGACGACAGCATTAGTCCCTCTTGCCTTCGATAAAATGAAATAGCTGTTTGTTACAATTTTGATTTTCTTACTTTGAAGATATTGGAGTAAATAACTCGGCGTTGTACCTGAGTCAATAAAAATTAAATCCCCATCGTGCACAACTTCAGCAGCAGCCTGGCAAATTGCTTGTTTTTCTTCCGCATGAACGTTAATCTTTTCAAGAACGGATACTTCAGTCAGATCACTCATCGTTTTTTCCATTTTTTTTGTTACGGCACCACCTCTTTCTCTGGATATTTTTTTCTCCTTTGCCAAAGTTGCCAAATCCCTTTGTACAGTGGACTTTGAAACCTGAAGCTCTTTGCACAGCTCGGCAACGCTAACAGCCGGTTGTGCATTTAATCTTTTTAAAATGTATAATAATCTTTCTTTAGCTATCATAATAACCTCTCGTGTATCTGTAGTTTATGAACCGCAAGACTTAATATCGTCCAAGAATATTTTTCTTGCTTACTCTGACTATACAGTAGCATTGTTCGCTAAAGAGGTCAATTATTTTCAGTCAAAATTATTCATATTTAATCATAATGGACCATATCTTATTTACTTTATGAAAGAACTTGTTATAATTGCTATTGAGAATTACTCAAATTTTATGGAACTCTGGAGGTAAATAATTATGCTATCTAAAGAGCGGGGATGTATTTTCAACATTCAAAGATTCAGTATACATGACGGCCCCGGCATCAGAACCTCAATCTTTTTTAAAGGCTGTCCTCTAAGATGTCCTTGGTGTGCAAATCCGGAATCTCAGAAAGCCATACCGGAAAAAATATGGGATAAGTCAAAAAACGCCTATACGACAGTAGGAAAATATCTTACGATTGCAGAAATAATGAACCCAATTTTAAAAGATATTGACTATTACAAGGAATCTGGAGGGGGGGTTACAGTCACAGGCGGAGAAATATTAAATCAAATTCCTTTTGTTGTAAAACTATTGAAGGAATGCCGAAAAAATAATATTTCCGTAGCCTGTGAAACATCAGCCTTTGCTTCTTTGCGGACTTTTAAATTACTACTGGAAAACATCGATTTATTGATCATCGATATCAAACATTATGACAATGAGAAACACAAGCAGGCCACGGGTGTAAGTGTTCAACCCATTTTACGCGCTCTGGATTATGCAATTTCAACCGGAAAAAATATGCTTGTCAGGATCCCAATCATTCCAGGTTTTAATGATTCAATCGAAGACGCCAAGCGACTCGCTATTTTACTAAAAGAACACAGGATTAATGAAGTCGAATTATTGCCTTTTCATCAATTCGGCAAAAATAAATATAAATTTTTAAACCGTCCTTATTCTTTCGAGAACGTTAAACCCCTCCATGGCGAAGATCTTATACCAATTAAAAGCATAATAACGGGTATAGGTATAAAATGTTCCATTTCCTAAGCTCATAAAAACTTGAATTTTTGAATTTGATGACGATTATCCTTGCCTGTTTTCCCTCTCCCTGTTTCCACTATTAGTTTTGCATGCTTCAAACTCGTGCAGTAAAGCCTGTACATCAACGTACGTTTTTGGCAGGACCCATAGGTATACTTATTGCTATGACCCATGATGGGTATACACAATTTCAAGCATCTTCCCTGCCGGCACAAAGAATCATCAGTGTCATTTCCCGGATAATGCAGAGCATCTCTGATTGCTTCATTTCATTTAAATAAAATTTATTTACAGAAGGATACAAGAATAACAAGACACTATTTATGAACATTTAACGAATTTATCCAAAATAAATATGAGTCAATTTGATGAATAGTGAATTTTTATGAGTCAATTTGATGATAGTTGATGTATACTCCATAATTGAGGGGGTGGATGCGAGCTTTCAAATTATATCACTTCTAGCTGCTTGGTATGTCAGAGGAGGTGACCATTGAAGTAATCGGTTTGATACAAAGAAAAAATGTAAGCGCTTATCTCGAGTTTGGATGATGGGAAAACCTATAACTCAATTGGATATATTCCAGAATGAACAACTGTAGGCGACCCAGATCTCCAAGCCGAGGGGGAATTCATTATTAAGTCCAATACTTTGCGAGGAGGGAAAAGCTTATGTTTCTCAGAGTGGATGATAGATTAATTCACGGTCAGGTTGTGACGGCATGGATGAGAGAACTGAATGTAAAAGTCATCATGGTGATCGATGATTTAGCTGCGAGTAATCCTGTAATCCGACAAGCATTAAAAATGGCGACGCCGGGATCAATAAAACTGGTCGTTAAAAAAGTGGCAGATGGCATCCATAGTGTCAAAGATTATAACGAAAATGATTTGCTGATTATTTGTAAAACACCTATTACTGCTAAAAAAGTGATTGACGGGAACATGAATTTTCACTGGAATCTAAATATTGGCAATATCGGCATGGCACCTGGCCGCAAAACTTTTGCACAAACCGTTCATCTTGACAAAAATAATTATGAAGCCTGCAAAACTTTAGACGAATACAGCAATGTCCACTGTTTTATGCAGACCGTACCTGGTCAAGCAATTAAAACATTATAAAAAAGAGGGGCAAGAAATATGACACTTTTACAAGCTATATTGATTGCGTTCATAGCCTATTTAGGATGGATAGCTACCCCGTGGTTATTTGGACAGGATATTGCCTATCTAGTATTTGGCAAACCCCTTGTTGCAGGCTTGATTGTAGGATTAATCATGGGGGATGTTCAAAATGGGGTTATCATAGGAGCCACGATTAACGCCTTATATATTGGATTGGTAACTCCCGGCGGAGCAATGGCAGCTGATTTGACATTTGCCGGCTATGTCGGTACAGCATTAGCACTATCCGCACATGTTTCGGCTAATATGGCGCTGACCATTGCGATTCCGCTTGGCTTACTGGGAACATTTGTATGGCAACTGTTTGCGACTGTTAATGCCCTTTTTGCGCACAGAGCAGATAAATATGCAGCTGAGGGCAGCTTAGGAAAATTAACTTTTATGACATTAGGAGTGCCGCAGATTTTCGCTTTCATTTTAAGATTTATTCCGGCTTTTTTAGTTCTTTACTATGGTGCTGGAGCAGCACAAAATATTGTTCATTTTATACCTTCCTGGCTAACAAGCATCATAACCGTTATGGGCGGTATGCTCCCTGCCTTAGGAATGGCTGTACTCATAAAAATGTTAATGTCAAAATTTACATTAATCAGCTACTTTATCATCGGGTTTATTGCGGTTGCATTGCTGAAATTCCCAATTTTGACAGTTGCATTGATTGGTATTTCACTTGCAATGGTAAACTTAATGGTTACTAATAAGAAGGGAGAAAGCAAAAATGTCTGAAGAAGTTAGAAATTCAGATACTACGGAGTACCAGGAAAATCAAACAATTACCAAAAGAGATGTGTACAAAGTCGGATTAAGATGGATGTTTTCAAATACATCCGCATTCAACTGGGAACGTATGCAAAATGTTGCTTTTGCGTGGAGTATGGTTCCAATTTTAAAAAAGGTCACCCACACGAAAAAAGAATTAGGAGAGGCTTTAAAGCGCCACATGGTTTTCTTTAATACACAGCCATCACTCGGCTCGCTTCTTGTCGGAGCAGTTGCTGCAATGGAAGTGCAAAAAGCACATGGAGAAGATATACCGGATGATCTCTTTAATGCAATAAAAACAGGACTCATGGGTCCAATAGCAGCAATAGGTGACTCACTCTTTGGCAGTACAGGTAATGCTTTATTATTGAGTTTCGGTATGGGGTTAGCGTTGACTGGGAATGTTCTGGGCCCTATTATTTTTGCACTTGGCTGGATGGCTTTAACGATTGTGATAAATATGTGGGGAGTGCAATTCGGCTTTAAAGAAGGGACAAATGTCATTAGTTCGTCACTATTCTCCCCTGAAACAGTTGATAAAGCGACAAGCATCCTGTCCATTTTGGGATTAACAGTTGTCGGAGGGCTTTCGGCTTCATTCGTCAAGATTGCTACCCCTATCCAGTGGGGAACGGGTAAATCAATAACTACTTTGCAATCCGTACTCAACAACTTAATGCCGGGAATTTTACCTTTCGCGTACGTTTTACTTCTCTGGTATTTACATGATAAGAAAAAAATATCTATATTAAAATTATTACTTCTTACTATTATTATCGCCGCCATTGGTTCTTTAATCCATCTGTTCGAGTGAGGTGCTTTCATGATGATAAATGTTATAGTTATGACTCACGGAGAGTTCGCCAGGGGCTTAATAAATTCCGTTCAAATGATTTTAGGGGAACAAGAAAATTTAACCCCGTTGGTTTTTAGTCCGCAAATGTCGTTGGACAGTCTTGTTGATAAACTGGAATGTAAAATTCAGGAATTTGATAATGATAACCCAACGGTTCTATTCGTTGATCTGCTCGGAGGTTCGCCTTCCAATGCAGTAGCTATGTTATTAGGAAGGGGAGTTGCTTTAAGCGCCGTTTGTGGTGTGAATCTTCCGATGCTGCTCGAATTCCTAATCAATAGAAATACAAGCCGATGTGACACGTTAATTAAACAGGCCGAAGAAACTGGAAAAGACGGGATTGTTAACATAGTAGAAAGATTCAATGAGGAAAAAGTTTGATAAATAATTGATGAAAAGGTTTTTTGTAGTAATAAATACATTTCTAAAGAAAATATTAATCAGTTTATAAATTGAAAACATGTTATTAAAAGGCATTATCCCAATCTAAAAATGATGATAATAATTGTTTGTATTTATTGACGAGATTGTCCTGCTGTTTAAAGGACAGTCTTGATTTTTAATTTTCTCTGTTTTCCAAGTTCCTTATACAGGATATGAAAAATTTTAATTGATGGGCGTGTAACAGAATTTTATTTTGTTCGCAAAGGTTTGACCAAGAACAACTTGCAAGGACGTTTTAACAGCAGTACGGTTGATTTTCCCTTATTATCCGAAGGAATAAGCGGAGCGATTGCAGTCGGCAGAACTAAGGAATACAAGGTTTGATCATATATTTCCTAGCCTGTAAAAGAGGGCCTGTACAACAACACGGACAATCGTTAAGAAAAACAACTATCCTGATAAAAGTGAGTAAACGGCCGAGAGAAATAAACTTTGGCAATTGGGACGGAAAATTGTCAAGGCGCTCATGAAGAATTCCGGATATCCGTCGGCAGAATCGAATGACTAACCAAAATAATTAATCGACAGGATACCTCCGTGTGTACGTTTTGCCTCTCCTCTTTCCGTCAGCAGAATGATATCCCGTCGTGTGCCGTATCTCGTGAAATATGAAAATATTCATGATTTCCTTCGTCGTCAGCTCCTGCTTATCTTCAAGAAGCTGAAGCTGTTTAATGCGTACCATTCTTTTCTCCTGATGCACGAACCGGTCCTCCCTTAACTCTATTATAATCGGCAAAAATGAATACACCGGCAATGTTCACTGCACCAATCCTGTTTCCATAAAAAAACGGTTCGGATTAGCAAGCAGCACATCTTCACTGTCTCTTTTCAAATATTGCGGAAGCAGTTGTCAGCTATGACGCCGAAAATCGCAAACCGGAAACCGACTAAATGCCACTGCCGTCAAGAGAAATAACCCGCTTTACAAAGAGCCTGAAGTTATCCCTTCGCTTTATCTTCTCAATAAAGAAAAGCGCCCTCCTGCAGGTATCCTGCAATATTATGGATCAGTTACGTACGAGGCAATACTTTAATTGAAGCTTGTCCAAAACATTTTCACTCCAAACACGATCAGGCTGCTGCCTATTGCATAATCTATATATCTTAGTTTGTTGGCTTTGACCAGCCAGGTTAGATATTTTCCCGATAAACTTGTTAATCCTAAAAAGAAAAGCGTGGCGGTGACGCAACCCGACGCATAGATCATGGCTGAAGCAAAACCGGCGAGTTTATTTGACGATATCAATGAGCCAAATGTCCCCGACCAAAATACAATGGTTAATGGATTCATAAGCGTTATTTTGATCCCATAGCTGAAGCTATTTCCCTCAAAAGCTACTGCTTTGTTTGACTTATTTCGGGCATTCTTTATGAAGGTTACGCCAAAATAGATGAGGACGATCATAGCGAAGAAACTGATCATCATTTTTATGTCCGGCATGCGAAGCAGAACGGATATGGAAGTAAAAGACAAACAAATATAAAAAGCATCAACTAAGGCAACGGCGCAGGTCATTTTAATCCCTTCCGTAAATCCCCTTTTGATGGATAAATGCAGCACCGTGAAAAATACCGGTCCGACAGACAGTTGAAGCATCAGCCCCAACGTGAATCCCGCTAGGTAATCCACCTGAATCACTCCTACATCTCTTCTTTAATGCTTGAAAGTGCGATTATTGTGTTCGTTTTTCGGACCCCTTTTATTTTTTTCAGCTGCGAAGAAATGAAAGTTTCCAAATCCTTAGTATCCCTGCAAATCACTTTTAATAAATAGTCATACTCACCTGCCAGATGATGGCAGGTTAAAACATGATCCAAGAGCCTGACTGCCCTTCTGAATCCTTCGATATCCTCCGTTCTTTCAATGTTTACAAAAATAAAAACCAATAACTTATCATTCATCTTTTCATGATTTAACTTAATGGTGTACTTTTCGATTATTCCCTTGGCTTCCAGTTTTTTCATTCTTTCTGAAACTGCCGGTATTGTTAGATGGATGTGCCTGCTAATCTCAGAGAGTTGTATTCTTGCATTTTTCTGTAACATCGCTAAAATATCTGCATCCAGCTGATCCATCTGATCACCCGTCCCCGTTTTCTTTCAAATTTAAATTAATTATATCATTTTCATAAATATTAAAAGGTAAAAACAATAATATACTAATATTATAAACATAAAAGTTCATTTTGCTTTAAAATATTAAATCATTTGCGATTACTGGAAACCGGAGATTAAAAGAATTAACACGATTCCCTTCTTTTTCCTCCCTGCCGGTTCCCTCCTCTTCTCCTTTTTTCCTGATTTCCAATTTATTTCTGATTCAGTTTTCAGCAATACTTGTCTTTAAGCTCCTCCGCCTCAAGGCAGCTCTTCACGTGCTTATGATTTCCAAAATACGGGTTCAGCAATCCCTGCCCGGTTCAATTTGACAAACCTGCCATCATCAATTATAGTTTGATGCGTAAACTGTTTGACAGTCTAACTTTAAGGTATCAGAGGGGGTGTAATTTATTGCATGATCTTGCGGAACAATATATTTCACTGGATTACAACATTCATAAAAAGGGAAGGCTGCTGATGAAAAACGAGCTTTCCGACCAACTGACTTATGATCAATTCTGTGCGCTTCGCTATATCTATAAAGAAAGAAAAATCACAGCGACCGATCTGGTTCACGTTCTTTATGTCAATAAAAGTTCAATCAGCACTTTAATCCGCCGAATGGAAGATAAAAAACTGATTGTTCGCGATCAGACACAAACAGACCGCCGAAAAATCTGCCTTTCTCTTTCCGAAAAAGGCAAACACTTATATGAGGCCTGTGAGCAAAGGATCAACGCCCTGGTCAAGGAAATTATTAATTCTTTCACAGAGGAAGAAATTGAGCAGTTTTTTATCTTTAATAAGCGGCTCAATCATTTTTTTGATGAAAAAATACAGCTGATGAAAGGAACCGCAGAATGAGACTGATTTTAAAAGCAAAATGGTGGATTATCGCCGCTTGGATCGTCGTCATTTCCTTATTAGCGATCACACAGCCTAATATGTCTCAATTAATTCATGACAAAGGGGCCGCATCTATTCCGGATTCATATTCCTCCTCCCAGGCCCGCGACTATTTGGACCAATGGCAAAAACAGGCTGGAACGGGCAACATCTCATCCGCCGTTTTAGTGTTTTATGATAAGCACGGTTTATCGGAGACCGATAAAAAAGAGATTAAAAAAGGGATTCAATCGTTAAAAGATCAAAAAAAGGAACTGGCGATTACCGATATACTCGACGTTTACGATCAGCCAAGCCTGAAAAGTCAATTGATCTCAAAAAATAATAAGGCCATGCTCATCAGTCTGAATTTAGACCTGGAGAACAAGGATCAAAAAGTAATTACGGAAAAGCTGAATCAGGCTGTTCAAAACGTACCGGTCGAACATCATTATACAAGTGACTGGATGATCACAAATGACACCGTCCAGAGTTCACAGGACGGCCTGCACAAAACCGAATACTTAACGATCATTTTTATTTTAGTGGTACTTTTCATCGTATTCCGCTCGGCGATTGCACCGTTTATTCCGCTTGTCGCCGTAGGCCTGTCCTTCCTGGCTTCTCAGTCAGTGGTTGCCTTCTTGTCTAAATGGTTTAATTTCCCGATATCCACTTTTACTCAGATCTTTCTGGTGGCAGTTCTTTTCGGTATCGGAACAGATTATTGCATCCTGCTGATCAATCGCTTTAAAGAAGAGATTCCTCTTCATGAAACAATTGACGAAGCGGTCATTCAAACCATTAAGCACGGCGGACGAACGGTGTTCTTCAGTTCATTAACGGTATTCATCGGGTTTGCGACAATCGGATTTTCCACGTTCAATATTTACAGATCGGCAGTCGGTGTCGCTGTCGGCATCGCCTTTCTTATTTTGTCATTAGTCACCGTCGTTCCTATTTTGATGTCTCTTTTAGGGACCCGGCTATTTTGGCCAATGAATAAGAATATCAGCCATAGCCAAAGCCGCCTTTGGAAAGGGGTGGGACATTTTGCATGGACACGCCCGTTCATTTCCCTGATCATTGTTGCCGTCATTATCGTTCCGCTCTTCCTCATGTATAACGGAACACAGTCGTTCAACTCAGTCGGCGAAATGAGCGATAAGTATGATGCCGTCAAAGGATTTAATCTCATATCCCAGAACTTTAACCCCGGAGAATCGATGCCGACAACCATCGTTTTGAAAAACGATGAAAATATGAATCAGCAGAAATACCTGGGAACCATCCAGGCGATCACACAAAATGTTGAAAAAATGGATCATGTAAAGACAGTCCTCAGCGCGACTCAACCCGAAGGCAGTCTGATTAAAGACTTCCTGGTTCCCAGCCAGGCGCAGACACTGAGTCAGGGACTGGATCAGACTAATAATGGCGTGCAGAAAATTGCTTCCGGTCTAAACAGTGCCAGCAGTCAATTGAAAAAATCGCAGCCGGAACTGGAACAGGCCACCGGCGGTATCAATCAACTCGTCTCGGGAACGGAATCGCTGAAGAACGGTGTTATCCGGCTGCAGGCGGGTCTCACACAGATCCAGCAGGGCATGGACAGCGGCCATGCCAATTCCCAGGATATAGCAAGCGGATTGCAGAAACTGAAGACAAGTGCCGAAACACTCCTGCAAAATCAGCAGAAATTATTAAGCGGCTATCAGCAGCTTCAAAGCGGACTGAGTGAGATCAGCACGAACTATCACCGCATTAACAGCGGCGTGCAACAATTAAAATCGATAAGCAGCAATTTATCCGCAGCAATCAGTTCGTTAGAAGCGCTTGGACAAACTGATCCCTCCGTCGTGAAAACCCCTCAATATCAGCAGGCATTGGGAATCTTAAAGGGCACGGACGGCGGATTGAATCAGATGCTGAACGGTCAGGGCGGCCAGCCGGGGCTGCTTTCCGCGATGAGCCAGATGGACAGCGGATTAGCGGTTTTAAACAATAATATGAAAACGGCCAATAGCGGCCTGGCACAATTAGTGGCCGGACAGCAGCAGTACAATAACGGATTGCAGCAAGTCATTGCAGGCATTAATCGGCTCAGCGACGGACTGAAGCAGGCAACCGGGAACATCCCTAAACTGTCCGGCGGATTTGATCAAGTGATTAACGGCCAGACACAATTAAAAAATGGATTTTCAGATCTGGGCGGCCAAATGAAACAGCTGACGGACGGACTGGGTACCTCCGCAAACGGCCTCAACCGGATTTCGGGCGGACTGGATGAGACCAACCAATTTGTGAAACAACTTTCGACGAATAATGGTGAACTGAGCGGTTTCTATATTCCCAATCAGGCGCTGCAAAACCCGTCATTCGTGCAGTCGATTAACAATTATATGTCAAAGGATCGCAAAATCACAAAACTGAATGTCGTTTTCGATGTCAGCCCCTATTCGCTGACTGCCATCGACCAAATTGATCCGATCAAGTCGACGGTGGAGCGCACCATCAAAAACACTTCTTTAGAGAACGCAAAAGTGGCAATCGGAGGAACGACGAGCGACTTCAATGATCTCAGTCAGATTTCAAGTAAAGATTATGGGCAAACCGTTCGCTGGATGCTGATCGGCATCGGCATCGTACTTATTGTGCTGCTGCGTTCCTTCGTCATGCCAGCGTACATTATCGGTTCGCTGACAGTCACCTATTACGCGGCCATGAGCATTGCCCAGTTTATTTTCCAGCATGTTCTCGGTTATGCCGGCGTCAACTGGGCCATTCCGTTTTTCGGATTTGTGATTCTTGTCGCGCTCGGTGTCGATTACAGCATATTCCTGATGGACCGGTTTAATGAGAACAGGGGACTTCCGATTCGCGAGGCTATGCTTGATTCCATGACGAATATAGGATCCGTGATCATGTCCGCGGCACTTATTCTAATGGGCACATTCGCCGCTATGATTCCTGCAGGCGTCTCGGAATTGACCGAAATTGCTACAATCATCATCACCGGAATTATTATCTATAATGTCCTCATGCTGCCGCTGTTCATGCCGGTCATGGTCCGGATCTTCGGATCGGCAAACTGGTGGCCTTTTAAAAGAGGAGAAGCAGCCGGAAACACTGAAAACGAATAAAGTTCCGTGAATTGACATGTGAGAAACTTAACCTGTATCAGAGTTCAGGCAACCTGCAAGGCCGCAGACTTTGTCCAGGAAAACAGGAACTTTTTTCTTAGTAAACTAAGTCGGTGCGACTTGGGCCTGATTCGGTGCGACATTTCGGTGATTCGGTGCGGCTTGGCCCAGATTCGGTGCGACATTTCGGTGATTCGGTGCGACCTCTCTCGTTCGTGCTACATTTCGGTATTTAGGTGCGACTTGGCCCGAATTTGGTGCGACTTCCCGGCGGTTCGGTGCGGCTTGGTCGAATTCGGTGCACCTCTGGCTGCATTCGGTGCGACCGCTCCCGTTTGGTGCGGCTTCCCGGCGGTTCGGTGCGGCTTGGCCCGGATTCGGTGTGACCTCCCGGTGATTCGGTGCGGCTTGGCCCAGATTCGGTGCGGCTTCCCGGCGGTTCGGTGCGGCTTGGCCCGCATTTGGTGCGACTTCCCGGCGGTTCGGTGCGGCTTGGCCGGATTCGGTGCACCTCTGGCTGCATTCGGTGCGACCGCTCTCGTTCGGTGCGTCCCTGGCAGCATTCGGTGCGGCTTCCCGGTGATTCGGTGCGACTTGGCCCGCATTTGGTGCGACTTCCCGGCGGTTCGGTGCGACTTGGGCCTGATTCGGTGCGACATTTCGGTGATTCGGTGCGGCTTGGCCCAGATTCGGTGCGACCGCTCTTGTTCGGTGCGGCTTGGCCCGCATTTGGTGCGACTTCCCGGCGGTTCGGTGCAACTTGCATACGGGAAAGTCACCGAACTGATACCGTTTTCAAGTGAGATAATAACCACTGTTTATCGGATGCGGGAGAAAACAGTTTTCATCCAGAAAACATAGAATAGCAAGTTCAACAAATTAGAAGGATACAAAAACGGATGCCTCAGCTAACGGGGCAGCCGTTCTTTTGTGTTATAAGCAAAAATTTTTAAAGATAAGAGTGTAGGCCGGACATAAGCGCCGCGCCCGCACGATTCGGCATGAGACCGCCCTAGCCGCTGCAATTAAAGCCTGTCAACGTTAAAAGTACGACCAAACCGGTTTTCTGATCATCAAGGGCAGAAGCCGTCGCCAAAGATTGCTGATCAGAAGCGACTGGACCAGGAGCGTCCTGAGCGGCGGGATCATAAGCATGAAAAAAATTGCATTCTCCGGAGCTTTAAAATATTTTGCCGCTTTATTAGGATTTTCAGGCCTTTCTTTAGAACCGGAGCATCCTTGTTTGCAAAGAAAAACTTGACTCAATGCGACAAGTTGACTAAACTTTTTTTGATGAGACGATGAAGGGGCTTAATATATGGAGAATAAAATGTTTCAACGCTGTTCTTTCACGGGCATGCTGGTCGCTCTCGGTATTGTGTACGGCGATATCGGCACCTCGCCTTTGTATACGATGAATGCCATTGTCACCGATGCAGGGACAATGCAGGATGCCGTGCCCGAGTATATTATCGGTTCGGTTTCATTAATATTCTGGACACTGATGATCATTACAACGATCAAATACGTCGGCATCGCGATGCGTGCGGATAACAAACATGAAGGCGGCATTTTTGCCTTATACGCCTTGATTCGCAATCGGGGGCGCTGGCTGGTTATCCCAGCGCTCATCGGCGGTGCGGCATTATTGGCGGACGGCACTTTAACTCCGGCCGTGACTGTGACCTCGGCGGTTGAAGGTTTAAAAGGGCAACGGATCGGCTCGCTGACGTTAAGCAACAGTCAGCTGATCGTCGTTTTAGCGGTCACGATCATTTTGCTGGGCATGTTCTTAATTCAGCGGTTCGGAACAGCAGTCATCGGCCGCTCATTCGGACCTATCATGCTGATCTGGTTTGCTTTTATCGGTTTTGCCGGACTGTTCAATTTACTGCAGCATGTCGAAATTTTAAAGGCATTATCTCCGTATTATGCTATTCATATCTTATTCAGCCCCGTAAATAAAGTCGGTATCTTTATCCTAGGCAGTGTATTTCTGGCCACAACCGGTGCGGAAGCTCTCTATTCCGATATGGGGCATGTCGGCAGGAAAAATATTTACGGCAGCTGGGTGTTTGTCTATCTGATGCTGACACTCAGCTATTTCGGCCAGGGCGCGTGGGTGATCGGCCATTACCGGGACGCCGCCTATCGTCATTTGCAAAATATTAATCCTTTTTATGAAATGCTGCCGACGCAAATGCGGTTATTTGCCATTATCATCGCTACTTTAGCGGCAATTATTGCTTCTCAGGCGCTCATTACCGGAAGCTACACATTGGTAAATGAAGCGATCGGCTTAAAATTCCTACCGAGATTATTGATTAAACATCCTAGCTCGGTTCGCAGTCAGATCTATATTGGAGCTGTCAACTGGCTACTGTGCCTGGTTACACTAAGCATTGTCTGGCTGTTTCAGACGTCGCAGCATATGGAGGCCGCTTACGGGCTGGCGATCACGATTACAATGCTGATGACCACGATATTGCTTTTCGAATTTATTAGAATGAAAACGAATCGGATCCTGGCCTTCAGTATGGTTTTATTTTTCGGCCTTATCGAAACACTTTTTCTCATGGCAAGTCTCGTTAAGTTTACCCATGGCGGGTACCTGACGATTTTAATTTCCCTCTTAATCCTGTCCGTTATGGTGGTCTGGTATTACGGCAATAAACAACGTGAGAAATATGAACGGACGAGCGAATACGTTTCATTATTGGATTATCGAAAACAGCTGATCCAGTTGAGCAATGATGAAACGGAGCCTCTTTATACGACGAATTTAGTTTATATGGCAAAAATCGGACCGCATTATCGCGTCAAACGGACCGTTCCCTACTCCATTCTGGACAAACGTCCTAAGCGGGCAAAGGTTTACTGGTTTGTTACCGTCAATGAAACGGATGAGCCGTATAAACGCTCATACACGGTGGATATGCTGGGCACGCGCAATGTCATCAGCGTTCAGCTTTATCTCGGATTTAAAAATTCACAGCATGTCAACGTCTATATTCGGCAAATCATTAATGATCTCATTGATCAGGATGTTATCGATACACAATATCCCAAATACACGACACTTAAAAATAGGCGGGTCGGCGATTTCAAATTTGTGATTACCAATCAACAATTGATGGACCTGTCGGCAGAAAATTCGGAGATGAAGCATTTCGACCGGTTGTTAATCGGCGGGCGGATTTTTCTGCAGAATAGGACGACCTCTCCGGCCGTCTGGTATGGGCTGAGATTCAGTGAAGTTGTCGAAGAAGCCGTACCGTTAGTCCTTTACGACCCTGAAGTTCTGCGATTATCTCAGAATGAAGTCCGTCATTCCGTGAAAAACACAGAGAAATAGGAGGCTTTACGACCCCCGGCCTGCTTTTTCCGTTCAATGATAAAATGAAAAGCCGGATCCGGAGCAAACAAGCAAACGTTCTGGTCGTTTTCGAACGCTGAATGTCCGCTCAAAAATAATGGAAACCGGTCTCATCATGCATGTCCCACCATTGTGGGACATTTTTTATTTCTGCAGCCTTAGGGCCGCCGGGCAGTGAATGACCTGCATCTTTTGGGGCATGCTAACGATTGATTAATCAATCTGTACAAACAAACTGTGCAGGAATCTGAACAAGATCAGGAGATGCCCGATGCAGACCGTTTGGCTAATGCTCAGTTACTTTTTCCTCCTCATCCTTTTTTTTATTTTTATATTGCTCAGACTGGACACCTGGTCCGCGATCATGATCTATTGCTTAATTTTTTGGGTCACCCTTGTCCCTCTGACTGTCATTTTTTTAGAAGAAAAGAACGATGAGCTGAACGAAATAAAAGAGAATGAGAAAAAATTGAGCGAACACAATCCGAAATGAGAGGCCTCCCCGTTATGTTCTGGAAAAAGAAAAGGCTGAAAGAAGCCGCTCAACATGTCGAGCCGAAAACCATTGTGGATTTATATAATCAGATAAAAGATAATGTGGATTTTATCCAGTTCGAGCACTGTGGAAATCATTTCAGCTGCTGGATCTCCTTTTTTAAAACATTGGTCGATGTCGACTATGTGCACCGGGATGTCCTTTCCTTCCTGTATGAACAGGATGTCGACAGCCTCAATGACATTCAAAAACGGCTTCCTATCGAAAAGATACTTAAAACAACGGATTTGTCGACGATTCAGTATCGGTTGCTTAAGGGATACATCATTATTCAAAAAAACAAATCGGACGCCGAATGCCTGATTATACCGATGACTAACGTTGAGGGACGCCAGATCGGCGAACCGAAAACAGAAACAAGTGTGATGGGGCCAAAAGAATCGTTTGTCGAATCGATCGACACAAATATTAATTTGATGAGAAAACGCCTCCCCATCCCCCAATTCCGTATCGAAGAAATCCGGATCGGTAAAATCAGCAAGACACGTGTCTGCACGATGTATATCAGGGGGATCGCGAATGACGAAAACGTCCATACGGTCAGGCAAAGGCTGCGGGATCTGGAAGTCTCCGATCTGACCGATACGATCCTGCTGGCACAACTGATCGGAGATAACAGTCAATCTCCCTTTCCGCAATTTATTGATTCCGAGCGTCCCGATCGCACGGCAACAGCTATTTATGAAGGGCAAATCGCTGTTTTTATCGACGGATCGCCAAACGCGATCATTTTACCATCAAGTATTACTAAATTT
This sequence comes from Sporolactobacillus sp. CQH2019, assembly GCF_028765345.1. Lineage (GTDB taxonomy): Bacteria > Bacillota > Bacilli > Bacillales > Sporolactobacillaceae > Sporolactobacillus. Next base: position 45,244 of record NZ_JARAJZ010000014.1, on the reverse strand, counting down.
TTTTCATCGATCGATGATTACTTTCTGCCCTGGTATCTGGCAACTGCTTACCGTATCTTAAGAGTCGCGGCTGTCGGTCTGTCCACTTTATCATCAGCGATTTATGTCGCGCTTCTTACCTACCACTATCAGCTTATCCCGGAAAATTTACTCGGTCCCCTGATCGCTTCGCGAAGCCTCGTTCCGTTTGACCCAGCTACTGAAGCACTGATTCTAGAAGTCATGATCGAGCTGCTTCGCGAGGCGGGCGCCCGCCTGCCGACAAAAGTCGGGCAGACAATGAGTATAGTCGGCGGTATTGTCATCGGCACGGCCTCTGTTCAGGCGGGCATGACCAGCAACGTCCTGCTGATCATCGTTTCCATATCGGCACTGGGTTCCTTTATTACACCCAACTACCGGATGGCGACAACGATCCGCTTTCTCCGCTTCCCTTTCATTCTCAGTGCTCAATTACTGGGCCTGCTTGGGATTGCATTCTGCCTGACCCTCCTTCTCGCCCATTTGCTGAGGCTGACCTCGCTTGGCCGGCCCTTTCTGGAGCCCTATTATCCCTTAAGAGTGACCGACCTGATGGATTCGATTTTCAGAGCACCCAGTAACTATCAGACCACTCGCCCCCTGTTCCTTCGCCCGGGCGACGCGGCCAAAAGAAATCGGAACAGAAGTACGGAAAAACGGGGAAAGCCTTCTCGAGATATTGATGAATCATAAGACTTTTTGTTGAAAAAGGAGGGGCAGGCCCTTGTTGCAGGATAAAATTAGCGAAACAAATCAGCTTCCTCCCAACAGTGCATTTTTCATCCCCTTTTCGATGCAGATGGGGGTCGGTTTGCTCGCCTTTTTGCGGACCATTCCGGCCGAAGCGGGCCGCGATGCCTGGATCACGGTGATATTATCGGGATTCCTTACACTCGCGATCATGGCAATCATTTTCCGCCTGCTCGAAACGGAGCGGAAATTCGGGAGGCCTGACCTTTTCTCCATTCATCAGCGCCTTTTCGGCAAATGGATCGGCGGCCTGCTTAACTTCCTGGCTCTCGTTTATATAGCCATTCACGGAGTGGCCTTTTTGAGAACCTACTTTCAGGTCATCAATGTCTGGATCTTTCCGCAATTGCCCGTCTGGGAATTCTCCATCCTTTTTTGTCTGTTATTGTGGTACATCGTGCTCGGAGGCATCCGGGTCATCGGCGGCATTTGTTTTATGAGTTTCATTATTTTAGTCATTATGATGCCCACCAATGCCTTCGCTGTGCAATATGCCCACTTTTTCAATTTATTGCCCCTTTTCGAAACATCGCCGCTTATGGTTTTGAAATCTTTCATTACCGCTGCCCAAAGTTTCGGCGGCTTCGAAATGATTCTGTTTTTTTACCCATTTATCAAAAAGCCGGAAGCAGCCAGAAAGTGGGGATATTTTGCTTTGCTGACATCTACTTATACTTACCTGACCATCATGCTTTTAGGCCTCTTATACTTCAATCAGCCGGAGTTGCAGAAACTCCTCTGGCCCATTACGACTTATTGGAAAAGAATTAATTTCCCTCTGTTTTCACACTTCGATATCATCGGCATTTTTTCTATATTCTGGATCCTGCTGCCGAGTATTGCCTTTTCAGTCTGGGCTATTTCGAGAGGGATTAAGCATCTTTTTCCAATCAAACAAAAAATTGCGTTAATCCTTGTCTTGATCATATTCGTCGTTCTCTGCCAGATCCCGAAGAACGGCGGAGATTTGATCCTGCTGAATCAACTTTATACGCAGGCGGCATTCTATTTTATGTATGCCTATATTCCGTGTCTTTTCTTCATTCAGTGGATCAGCGGCAAAGTGAGGCAGAAAAGCTCTTGAAAAAAAAACTGATTGCCATAATAATGGTGCTCGTTTTCCTAAGCGGGTGCCTCCCAACCAGCATTATTGACAGGATTCTCATCATCGAAGCGGAAAGTTATGATTACATCGGTCAGAATAAAGTATACGGCACCGTTGTTTTCCAAAATAACCTATCGAACGGCGGCACAAGCGGAGGAGGTACTCCGCCGATGACGACGACCATGCGCTCCGTGTCGGGTGTGACCTATGACGGCAAATCCCTGGTTGACAGATTCCAGCAGGCAAGTCAGCGTCCGGCAAGGGTCGGGAAAATCAGAATTATGCTGTGTGATAAGAAAATGGCGGAACACGGGCTTGAAAAAACGATTGAGAACCGTATGCGCGATGCTGATACGGGAGGTGATATGTATCTGGCCGTTACAGACGGAAACGCGAATCAGATGCTGACCGGCAGCTATCAGACACAATTGCCCATTTCCGATTATTTAACGAATCTGATCGAACAGAGTGAAGCGCAGAATTATCCATCCAGTTCCTTGCACAGTATTTTATACAGCTATTTCGGATCGTATATGGATCCGTTTATGCCGATGATTAAGAAAAGAGGAAAACATCTTGAGATGGACGGCATTGCTTTATTCAAAAAGGGAAAAATGGCAATGTCTGTTCCTGAAAATGACACGTATATTTTTAAAATGCTGTATGAACCGTTTAATCAGGGCTTCTTTGACTACCAGTACTCATCGAATCAGCATATCGCGCTTCGGAATATTGGTACCGGACATCAATACTCTGTTAAAAAAGGCAACAGTTTCCGGCCCGAAATTTATGCGACTGTCCAGATCAAGGCGCAGGTCAGACAGATAGCTCCCGGCCTGCTCAAGGAAGGACCGAATAAGGCCCTTGAGCATAAAATTGAACAGGATCTTGAAAAAAGGGCATGCGCCATGGTGAGACGATTTCAGGAAAAAGGAATCGACCCGCTGGGACTAGGCGATCTGACCAGAAGTTATACACGCTATTTTCACGGGAAATCATGGCCGGACCGCTACAAAAACGCGCAGTTTCATTGTCACGTCTCCCTGACCATCACCCAGAACGGCATCTCCATGTAAGAGTATCACGAAAATAGCCGGTTTAAAGGAACGAATACCAGCCTTTTTAGAAGCAGGAAATGAAGGCGTTGCCATCATATCGCCATCTATTATTCATAATAATTTCATACAACAGCCCTTCTATACCTATACCCCTATATGTATAATAGATTTGTAAGGGAAATTGATCACATAGGAGGAATTGATTATGACTCAGGAACAACAGAAACCATCTTTAGCGATTATTTTAATGTCAGAGGATCTTGAAAAGCTGCATGCCGGCTCCCTGGTCGGTTCCGTCGCTTCCATGTCGGGGATGAAAGTCAGCTTTTTTATAACAATGAATGCTTTGAAAGCGTTTAAAAAAGAGACAGTGAACAAACAGGATTTTAAAACAGGCACTGTAGGCAAAGAAATGCTATCAAAGAAAATACCTTTATTCAACGAACTCATCAAAAACGGGAAAGAATTAGGCGACATGTCTGTTTACGGCTGCGCAATGGCCATGGATTTAATGGGATGGAAGAAAGAAGATATGATCGATGTATTTGATGACGTGATCGGTGTCAACAAATTTCTGGGAATGTCTCAGAATGCACAGGTTATTACAATGTAAACAGATTTTTAAAGCTGGATAAGCAAGAAACGTTTCAGAAAGGAAGGAATTTGATTATGGTTAAAGTTACGAAACAAATCGATGCAAGAGGATCTTTTTGCCCTGGCCCGTTAATGGAGCTGATCAAGGGAATCAAAAAAGCGTCTGTCGGTGATGTGATTGAGGTTATTTCGACAGACAGCGGATCTAAAGTTGACATTCCTGAATGGGTGAAAAAAATGGGTCACGAGATTGCGAACGAAAGAGAAGACGGAGAAGATTACTATATAGCCGTTCGTAAAATGAGATAATTCGCCAAATCCGGGGAGGAATTTTTGTGACAAAAAGAATTATTGTTCTTGGCGGGGGGGCGGGCGGCACAATGACCGCCAATCGGCTTGCCCGTCAGCTTGGGGATGAGATTAAAGCAAAAAAAGCAGAAGTTGTTTTAATCTCGAATACGGATCAGCACATTTACCAACCGGGCTTTATGTATATAGCCCTTGGTGAAAAAGAACCCGAGCATTTTATCCGCAGAGAAAGCAGCATCGTTCATCGCAATGTCGTGCTGATCACCGATCGTATCGAAAAAATCGATGTGAAAAAGAAGGTACTGAAATCCAAGCAAAATCATTATCCCTATGATTATTTAGTCATTTCAACTGGATCACGTCCTGATTTTAACAGTCTTCCGGGATTGGCAGAGGGAGCCAGCAATTTCTATACATTGGATGGCGCGATCAAATTACGTGACCAGCTGGCAAATATAGAAAAAGGACGAATTCTGATAACTGTCGATGTGCCCCATAAATGTCCTGTCGCGCCGCTGGAGCTTGTTTTAATGCTCGATGAGTATTTCAGGAAACGAGGTGTCCGGGACAAGATCGAATTAAAATATACTTATCCGATAAACCGATTACATTCTCTGGAACCTGTGTCCAAATGGGCCGAGCCCGAATTTGAAAAACGCCATATCCTGTCCGAAACCTTTTTCAATCTTGAAAAAGTCGACCCCAAGGAAAAAGTCGCAATAACTATGGATGGAGAAGAACATCCGTATGATATTCTGATTTCGGTCCCCGCTCATACGGGCGCACAAGTGATTATCGACTCCGGCATAGGCGATGAAGACGGTTTTATCCCTACAGATCGTCACACATTGAAAATGGAAAATTCCGATTGTGTGTATGTCATTGGTGACGCAACCAATCTTCCGATCAGCAAAGCCGGTTCAACGGCACACTATGAGACGGAGACAGTTGTTCCGAACCTTATGAATCGGATTAAAGGCCGTCCCGAGACAGCTGTCTATGATGGAAAAGTAGCCTGTTTCCTGGAAAACAGCCTGCACGACGCAAGTATGATTGCATTTGATTATAAGAATCCCCCCAAACCGGCCGCCACCTCCGAATTTATACATTGGTTTAAGGCTGTATATAATGAGTTATACTGGCTCAATGCCAGAGGGATTCTATAAGGAGGATGACTTTCGATGGAGAGCGTATCTGAAAGGGAATCTAACGAAACCACGGAAAAAATTCAGGGTCTGATTAATGGTGCAATGCAGTCGGTCAGCACACCAATGATCGAGGATACGGCGGCGAAAGCCGTCCGGATGATCGAACTCGCGGACGACGTTGTCCAGCCTGAGACAGTTGATTTGATGAAGAAACTGCCCGAGTTGAGCGAAAGTCTGGAAAAGATACTGGACAAAGCAAAACGCCTTGAAGAAAGCGGAGCTCTGGATACTTTGTTCCAGCTCAGCGAAATGATCAACGCTATGAAAAAATCAGTAACCGGTCCAATGATCACCGGAGCTGCCGAAAAAATCATCAGGGGCGTAGAGACAGCAGACGATCTGGCGCAAAAAATTCCATTCGATGGAATGATCGCCGCACTGGATACTGCCAAAAAAAGTCGGACAGGCCAAAAACCAATGAGTCTTTTTAAAATCATACGTGCATTATCCGATCCTAATATAAGGCAAGATCTAAGCTTTCTTCTTGCCTTTTTGGAAGAACTCCCGAAAAGTGCGTGACGATCCGGAAAGAAAGAATTCACGCTTCTCGCCAGGTTTTCTTCCCGAGTCAAATGAATAACAGAAAACAATGGACTAGCTTTCATCCGCCGATTCTCTGCAGGTACCTTCGAAGTTCTCTGTGCAAATTCAGAGACTGCATCTTTCAGTTCTTCCCTATAGATAGCGGACAGCCAGTCCAAAGGGAAAAGGTAGCGAACGACCGGCAATTTGCTAAAAGCTCAAGAACCGGAGAGAAATTTGTAAAAAACTTCTCTCCGGTTCTTCTTTGTGGGAAAATAGCTTTTCCACGGGCAAAATCTCTTTCGGCTTTCTTCATCAGATGATCGGCCAGCGTCAGCAAGCCGAATTTGTGGAACTTTATCCGGCTTCACGGGCAGCGAAAATCTATATTCTGTCTCCAGATGGCCAAAGGAACGGTTCCCCTTCTGGTCTTACGGCCATCCAAATAAGCCTAAATACCAGCAATCGTTGTGAAAGCAATATCCTGACAAAAAAAGTTCTTCACTGGCGACTTCTCAGTAAAGAACTTTTTCATATGGCTGTTGATTAATTGGTTAAAATCATTTTATTCATGAACGGATGGTGCCAGTCCGGATCTGATTTTTTCCTCCTGACCGGCCAGACGCGCGTAATTGAAAAATCTTCTTTCCGCGTCCTTTCTCGTTTTGGCAAAAAGCCGGTCGGCCACGTCTGAATTAACTTGTTTTAAAGCTGAGAAACGGGTCTGCGTCATCATAAAATCAATCATCTGATCGAAAGCAGGTCTTTTAAAGTCAAGCTGCATGGGCGTTTTTCCTTCGTCGGCCAGCTCCGGGTTGTAACGGTAAAGCGACCAATAACCCGTCTTGACAGCCGCGGCAGCTTCTTTCAACGCGTTCGTCAGGCCGCCCTTCAGTCCGTGAGAGATACAGGGGGTATAGGCGATCACAACGGAAGGTCCGTGAAATTTTTCAGCCTCGGTCAGCGCCCTGATTGTCTGCTTCATGTTGGCGCCGGACGCGATCTGGGCCACATAAATATTGCCGTAATTTATCGCCATCATACCCAAGTCTTTCTTGGCCGTCCGCTTCCCGCCGGCAGCGAATTGAGCAATAGCGGCAGCCGGCGTGGCTTTAGAAGACTGACCGCCGGTATTGGCATAAACCTCATTGTCCATCACAAGGATGTTGACATCTTCGCCGCTGGCAAGGACGTGATCGAGACCGCCGAAATCAATATCATAGGCCCAGCCGTCGCCGCCAATCATCCATTGGCTGGTTTTGATGAAAAGATCTTTGTCCTGATAGATCTCTTCTAACAGAGGGACCTGTTCTTTTTCGCGCACCAAATCATGCGCCAGCTGCTCGGCACGTTCACGGGTCCCTTCCCCGTCATTCATATGCTCTAACCATGCTTGCATTGTTTCATTCAAAGCAGTGCTGACCTCTCCGCCCTTCAATGCTTCGCGAATGTGTCCAGCCAGACGCTCACGGCGTGTTCTTAACGCCAGCTGCATGCCGAAACCGAATTCAGCATTATCTTCAAATAAAGAATTGGACCAGGCCGGCCCTTGGCCCTTGCTATTTTTAGTATAAGGAGATGCGGGACTCGAAGCGCCCCAAATCGAGGAACAGCCCGTCGCATTGGCAATCATCATCCGGTCTCCGAAAAGTTGTGTCAGCAGTCTGATATAAGGCGTTTCGCCGCAGCCGGAGCAGGCTCCCGAGAACTCAAGCAGCGGCTGCTCAAACTGCGATCCCTGAATGCTTTCTTTTTTTGCCGGATTGTCCTTCGGTTTCAACGTCATGGCAAAGGCCCAATTCGCCGTCTGTTTTTTCTGCGTTTGCGCCGGCTGCATCGATAAAGCCTTGCCTGATCGCGGACAAGCTTGAACGCACAGACCGCAGCCTGTACAATCTTCAACGGAAACCTGGAGACGATAATTCAGGCCGTCCGCACCGCGCATCGTACGGACAAGAAAACCTTCAGGCGCCCCTTTCATTTCATCATCATCCGCTAAAAACGGACGGATGGCAGCATGGGGACAAACGAACGCACAGAAATTGCAGGAAGTACAATTTTCGGCATTCCACTCCGGCACTTCAACGGCAATATTTCTTTTTTCATAGGCCGATGTGCCGGACGGCAGGGAACCGTCGGCCATGTTTTCCTTCAGCAGGGTGCCGACCTTAATACGGTTTCCCTCTTGACGGTTCATCGGCTCCAGTATATTCATGATGAAGCTCGGACGTGTGCCGGCAGCGACGGCTTCTTTCCTCTCACTTTTTTCCGCATCGGCCCAAGAGTCAGGTACGTTCACTTCATGCAATAATGTCACCGTCTCGTTAATCGCATCGACATTAAGCTGAGCAACGGCCATCGACTTGCGGCCATAAGTTTTTACAGCAGACTGGCGCAGCAATTCGATCGCCTGATCAAACGGAATAATATCGGTCAATTTGAAAAAGGCCGTTTGCATGATCGTATTAATGCGCCGTCCCAAGCCAATGCGTCCGGCTAACGACATCGCATTAATTGTATAAAAACGGATCTTGTTTTCAGCTAAATAAGTTTTCATTTCCGCCGGTAAATGGGCGTCCAGCCGGTCATCATCCCAAATCGTGTTCAGCAGAAACGTACCGCCCGGTTTCAAACCCTGCAGCAAATCATAAGAACGCAGGTAAGCCGACGTATGGCAGGCAACAAAATCGGCATGTTGAATCAAATAAGTCGAACGGATCGGCCTTTTGCCGAAACGCAAGTGGGAAACGGTTAAGCCGCCCGATTTCTTCGAGTCATAGGAAAAATACCCCTGAGCATATAAGTCTGTGTGATTGCCGATTAATTTAATCGCTGCCTTGTTTGCACCGACGGTTCCATCCGAACCGAAGCCCCAGAATTTGGCCTGAAAAGTCCCCGCCGGTGTCAGATCCATGTCGGGCAGTTTGGGCAGCGACAAGTGCGTGACATCATCGTCAATCCCTATCGTAAAACGCTTTTTCAGTTTTTTCTGCTCAAGGTGCGCATAAATGCTTAAGATGTCCGACGGTACGATATCCTTTGATCCTAAACCATAGCGCCCGCCGATAATCTCGGGCCGAAGAGCACTTTCATAGAGAGCACTTTGAACATCCAGAAGCAGCGGCTCACCGGTTGCTCCTGGTTCCTTTGTCCGATCCAGAACAGCCACCCTTTTTACGGTCTTCGGAAGCTTTTCCAGAAAAATTTCTGTCGGGAAAGGACGGTACAAATGAATATTGAGCAGTCCGACCTTCTCTCCTTTTTCACGAAGATAATCAATCGTTTGTTCAATGACCGGCGTTACAGAGCCCATGGCAACGACAACACGCGTCGCATCCGGAGAGCCGTAGTAATTGACCAGATCATAGTCTGTTCCGCGCAATTGATTAATTTCATTCATATAATGTTTTACAATTCCGGGAATTTTATCATAATAACTGTTAACGGCTTCCCGCTGCTGGAAAAAGATATCGGGATTCTGACTGGAGCCCGTTGCCACCGGATGATTCGGACTCATCCCTCTTTTTCGAAAAGCGTTCACCGCATCTTTATTCAGGAGTTTCTTTAAATCGCTGTAATCAATCACATCAATCTTTTGAATTTCATGGCTGGTTCGGAACCCGTCGAAGAAATTCACAAAAGGTACGGAAGCTTCAAGAGCTGCCAGATAGACAACAGCCGATAGATCCATGACTTCCTGGACACTGCTTTCCGCAACCATGGCGAAGCCGGTCTGGCGTGTGGCCATCACATCCGAATGATCGCCGAAAATGCATAAAGCATTCGCGGAAACGGCGCGGGCCGCAACATTAAAAACAGCCGGCAGCAGCTCGCCCGCTATTTTATACATGTCCGGGATCATCAATAACAATCCCTGTGAGGACGTATAAGTTGAAGTCAATGTCCCCGTTTTCAAAGAACCGTGCACGGCTCCCGCCGCACCGCCTTCAGACTGTAATTCGACGACTTTCACCGGGCTGCCGAAAAGATTTTCGCGGCCGGCCGCCGACCACTCGTCAACGAGTTCAGCCATAGGCGAACTCGGAGTAATCGGATAAATGGCGGCAACTTCAGTGAATGCGTAAGAAATATGGGCCGCTGCCGTATTACCATCCATCGTTGTTTTTACTTTCATTGTTTACGCACCCCTTACCCAATCGTTATAGTCATGGTCCGTCCCTCTCGCGGATAGACTCCTTTGAAAGACGGACTGTTTGCATGAAAATGACAGGACAATTTTCTAATCCTCCCGAGTCTGATGATCGTTATCTGTCCGGAACAGCTCGTTCCGGTGACCATCTCTATAGGAACAGCGCTTACATTCTATTAGTATATTATAACATGATATATTTCCGTAATCTATTTTTTAATTGAAATCATCCGCGCTTATGCACTAAAGGAGGCATTTGGGCGGACAGCGGATCTGAAGGATGATATTCCCGACGGGGTAAAGGAAATGAGGGCGTGAGAGGACAAATGAAAGAGAAGGTGCGAAAATTATTTTAAACTTTTCACAAAATCTTCAATCATTATTTTCAGAATGATCATCGGGATCCGATGAGTCTCATTTATCATAATGCATCGTTATGAACGACTTTTAACCAGCATTTGCACAGCTTCATCAATTAACTGTTCCGTCGATCCTTCACCGTTTTCAATTTGCCTGCGCAGGCATTCTTCAAGATTTTTCCCGACAATGAGGCCAAGCGCGCGGTCCATCGCCGTTCGTGCCGCCGTCATCTGCATGACAACATTCCGGCAGTCCGCCCCTTCATTCATCATCCGTAAAATTCCCTGAACCTGTCCGTCAATTCGCTTCAAACGATTTTTCATTTGCGGTGTATAGTCCATAAATAGGCTCCTTTCATACTTACGAGGGTATGTTAGCCGATTTTTTTAGGAACGTCAAGTAACGGATATGGAACACCATCGGTAAACTGTTCCGGGAGCCATCCATAATTAGTATCTCGATCGCTGCGGCATGGTCGTGAATGTCATGATCAGCATCCCGATCCTATCTTATCTGCCGGCTCGAATATTTTTATCGTAAACCCGTCCTGTAAGGAAGCCCTCAGTTTCAAAGAAGAACTGTTCTTCTTTCTCATACACAACGCTTCATTTTCTCTCCGCTTAATCAGCAGGATCCTGCCGCGCCCATCACTTAAATGAAACTTTCCGAATTAAAGTATGGTATTGAAAATCGATGAGAAAGTGTCCATCAATCATTATACCCCTGCCAGTATATCCGGTACAGGATTCAGCTTTGGAAAAAGGCGAATGGTCTGATAGCAGATACACGCAGCTCATTTTCGGAGGGCTGCGCCACCGTCATAACAGTAGAATCCAATTGAGAGCTGATGATCCCCGACCTGCAGCCCTGTCAGAATTATTAATCCCTCTCACGGGCTGAAGAAAGATTAATCCAAGGTTGTTTTGCTCATGATGCAATTTATGGATTCATTATACCCATGCGGGTATAATGAACATGAACAGACTAATAGAAATGGGGGAACTATATTGAAGAAATGGCTATTTATCATTGTATTTGCCGCTGTATTGCTTTTAGCGGGTATCTGGATTGGCCGGACGGACAGCAGTTATCCTTTCATGCGCTGGTTTTCACAAAATCCATGGGGTTATCGTATGGGAAATATGATGCAGGGGAACCGGCTTTATTTAAATGATCAGGTGACGTCCTCAGAGAACATCGGAAACCAAACAGCACGGTCTTTAAGACAGGCAAAAATAGATAGGGGAAAGAGTACAATCACATATTCCCATAATCAGGTGAACTTAATCATTCAAAGCGGCACCGGAAAAAATGACGGAAAATTTGTCATCGATAATATGGCGAATCCGACGATTTATATTCCTGAAAATGCCTTTGTTACTCTGCAGTTTGACAATCAGGATAAAGATGTCCCTCATGGATTTGAAGTCACTACAGCCGTTCCGCCCTATGACCAAATGGCAATGATGGATGGGGCGGCAGTCGGAAATTCGATAATACCCCCTCTTCCCGAAGCTCATAATCAGCAATATCCTGTCGGACAAACCGCGTTTCGGTTTAACCGGCCCGGACAGTATTATTATATCTGCCAGTATCCTGGCCACGCCGCCAAGGGAATGTACGGGAAAATGATCGTTGAATAAATAATACAATTGATTATTAAAGGGGGACGACCTCGCTCACTCATGATCCGCCTGTCCCCACGGTCACACAGACGGCAAGCATAGAAGAATTCCCTACTTTCTGAAAGCTCAAAGATTATCTTCCTAAAGATGAAGAAACTCATTTTTAGGAGTAGAATGTTTAGCAAACCATCCGATCTGCTATTAAAACAGGCTGTACAGACAACGGATCCGTATCCCGTCAAGCCGGCGGGATACGGATCCGTTTTAACAGTCTGTTTATCCTTGGTGAATCACTGCCGAAGGTCCCATCCGATGCCCGGTCTCCCCGTCTGACCCTTTAACAAAACGGGATTGGCTTTCTAAAACAGAGCCGGCCATGCAGATACTTATGCCTGGACATATCTCATGACCCTGTCCGGATCATAGCCGACCACCCACTGGCCGTTAACCTGGGTTTGAGGCACGCCCAATTGTCCGGTTGCGGAAACGATTTTCTGCATTGCCGCCGGATCCAATTGAACGTTCACCTCTTTAAAGGGCAGCCCTTGTTTGTTTAGAAAACTTTTCATCATATGGCAGTAAGGGCAAGTACTTGTGGTATACACGGTGATTTCGTTCATGTGCCTGCATCTCCTTTAGAAAATTTTTTTTATTTTTATGCGTATCTTTTTAGCTTATTTTCCTGCTGTTCCATCAAATGATGATCGACTTTTCCTGACCGTCAATCTCTCGAAAGACGAAGGGCGTTTCCGCGATCCATAAACTTCCGCGACGGTCGGTAAACTCCTGGCGACGGTTGATAAACCGAGCGCCACGACCGATAAACTCTCTGCACCGACCGATAAATCGCCTGCAATGACCGATAAACTGCCTTTGTCGATCAATAAATCGCCTGTAATGACCGATAAGCCGAGGGCACCGGTCGATAAGCGGAGTGCCACACCGATAAACTCCCGGTGACAGTTGAACCGAGCGCCACGACCGATAAACTCTCTGTACCGACCGATAAATCGCCTGCAATGACCGATAAGCCGGGGGTACCGGTCGATAAGCGGAGTACCATCTTTCTAAATGATACACTCTTTTCTTTTACCAGGCGTTCATGCCGCCTTTAACATTTGTGATTTTTTCAAAACCGTTTCGTTTTAGAATTTTACTGGCTCTGGCACTTCTCATCCCGCTTTGGCAAATAACAACAATTTCCTTATCCTTTGAAAACTGATCCAGTTTCTGCGGCAATTGATTCAATGGAACATTCCTAAATTCACGAATATGGTTCCCCTTATATTCAGCAGGCGTTCTGACATCTATAAATTGTTTCCCTTTATTTTTTAATTCACGTCTCAGTTCTTCCGTCGTTATATTTCTTACACCTTTAATGGGCCCTGTACGTTTGAAGATAAGCCATACAATAATTAAGCCCAAAATAATAGAGATAACCCAGTCAGGCATTTCGACACCTCTTAAATTAAGCCGTCAAAGAAGCTTTTTACAGGCTGCTTTGAATACAGCGGACCAGCCGATTTTCAATATCGGCCGCAATATCTTTTAAATGATCATCCTCGGTCATCGTTATCAGAGCCGTCGGTTTCGGCATGCCTACCTTGACTTTTCCGCTTTTATCCGAATAGACGACAATCTTACAGGGCAGAAAATAACTGGCCAGCGGATTCCGGCTCAATACCCGATGGGCTTCTTTAGGGTTACAGACTTCCAGTATTCTGTATTGCGACCCAAGTTCGAAACCTTTTGCCGACAATTTCTCATTGACATTAAACACCCATTGTACGCCAAACTGCTCTTCTTTCAGTTTTTCAGTAACGGATTCGATGGTCTCCTTAAGTCCCTTTGAAGAATCCATTGTTATGTGGAACATGATTCTCCCCGCCTCGCTTATCATTTTAAATAGACATCATTAGAGCATAAACATCTGAGTTAATCATTTGTTTTTTTACAGAGAAATTATTTTTTTCAAAAAAGGATTTTAACTTCTCTGAAGGAATTCTGACACTTAAGGGCGGACCTTCATGCCCTTCTTTCGCTTCCCAGTCTAATATGAGAATCTTACAATCAGCTCTGGCAATTCTTTTCATTTCTCTCATCATGGCGTCCAAATCGGAAACTTCATGCATCACTAAAGAACTGAAAATTTTATCAACAGAGCCGTCAGGCAATGCGATTTGGACCAAATCGGACCTGATCGTCCGGATCGTGTGTACGTTTTCTCTTTTAGCATAATCCCTTAATCCTTCGAGCATCATCGGTTCAATGTCAACGGCATAAACCGTGGTCCCGGTTTTTTTAGCAATCGGAACTGTGAAAAAACCGTTGCCCGAACCCAAATCGGCGACCACATCCCCTTCCCGCAGTTCTAATAGCGCTAAAATTTTCTCCGGCGGGTACTTTTCTTTCCGGCGCGGATCTAATAATTGATCCGCTTTTTCCGGATGAAAACGACGTCCGCGGCTCATGGAAAACCTCCTTTTTTGATCGAAGCCATTTATTGAAAAAACACGGCAATCGTGACGTGACGGAAACTTATGAAGGCAAAATAAGGCATCAGAAAGCCCGGCGCTTTCTCACATTTTTATTTCAATAGCCTGCCTGGTACCCGTCTCCTTCCGTATTTTCTGATGCCGCCCCGTATACGTATAACTGAAAATGAAAAGCGCTGGCTATCCCTCAACAGCTATTATACCCATATGGGTATACGAAATCCACAAAAATGACTGCCCGGAATGTTATGGCCGTCTCCTTCCCGAAGCCGGCCCAGCGGCAGTAAAACTCAGGCATTACTGTCACATGTACCGATCCGGGCAGCGACACAGCCTGATAAATGTTTGCATGGTTGAGGTCAGGTATTTGTCTTTATGGTAAATGATTTTAAAATAACGATTGAAATGAAGGCCGTCAATTTTCTTAACGCATAAAGTGCCGGAAGCGACTTCATTTTCTACAGAGAACTTTGAGACAACCGAAATGCCGAGGCCCGCAGCGACGGCCATTTTAATGGAATCGACATTATTGCATGTCCAGGAAGCATGCCAGGACAGATTTGCGTCAGACATCATTGCTTCAAACTTTTGGCGCGTTCCGCTCTCCTTCTCGCGAACAATGAACGGTTCGATCTCAAGCTCATGCGGAGAAACCGAAGGCATCGCGGCAAATCGATGGCGGGCGCCGCAGATGAGCAGCAGCTCATCCCTCATAAAAGATGATTTGACGATGTCCGGCGACGCGGTTTCTCCCTCGACAAGTGCCAGATCCAGCTGATCCCTCAGTATGAGCCTCTCAATTTTCGGGGTGTTGTCTTCAATCACTTCGATTGTGCTATCCGGATTCTTCTCTTTGAATTTCACAATCAGTTTCGGCAGTATACAGGCACCAATCGTGACACTGGCCCCGATGCGAATGCAACTTCTCTTGCTGATGGAACGCATTTTTTTCTCTGCTTCGCTGTTCATTTGAATAATATGACGCGCATAGTACAAGAGATTGTCTCCGGCTTTTGTCAAATAAAGCTTCTTGGACAGCCTTTCAAAAAGCCTGACACCGAAATGCCTTTCAAGTTCGGATATCGCCTGACTGACAGCAGGCTGCGACATGAAAAGCGATTCGGCGGCGGCAGTCATATTCAATTTTTCACAAACAGCAACGAAGATTTGCAGCAGTCTGAATGTCATTTTATCCTCCATAACCGATTGCTTATGATAATAATAAAATAATAATATTTCCGTTATTAATAGGCAAGTCATAAACTTGTTAACGTTGGGGGACCATTCATGTCAATCCAACGGCCAGGATGACCGCCGGCAATGGTCAGGGAGTCATTGAAAAAAATTGCCAACGGAGATGATCTTTTGTCATTACTTGTCATCACCTTGATTCTCGTTGCCGTGTTCGCCGGAATGTTCGGATCCATTTTGGGACTTGGCGGCGGAACCATTATCACCCCGATTCTGACCCTGCTGCTCGGCATTGATATCAACCATGCGATCGGCGCCAGTCTGATCGCCGTGATTGCCACATCAAGCGGAGCGGCGATCGCCTATATTAAAGACGGGATTACCAACCTGCGGATCAGCATGTTTCTGGAAATTGCGACAACGATCGGCGCGATTTCCGGAGCCTTTATCGGCGGATTGATCCCGTCCAGCTTTTTGTATATCATTTTCGGGCTCTTCCTGCTCTATTCGGCACTGGCTATGCTGCAAAAGAAGAAACCGGCAAAGCCGAAAGCGAATGCCCAGAAAACAATCGCAGATAAATTCAAGTTGAACGGCAGTTATTTCGATCAGCGGTTCGGACGGGAAGTTGCCTATCATGCGGCCCATGTCCCCGCCGGATTCGGCGTAATGTACGGGGCGGGCGTTGCTTCCGGATTGCTCGGAATCGGCAGCGGCAGTTTCAAAGTCATGGCGATGGATTTGTTCATGAAGCTTCCTTTAAAAGTTTCCAGTGCGACGAGCAATTTTATGATGGGCGTCACCGCGGCGGCAAGCGCGGGCGTTTATCTAATGAGAGGCGATATCGATCCGGGAATCTCGGGACCGATTGCGATCGGTGTGCTGGCAGGTGCGGTCGTCGGTACGAAGCTCATGCAAAAAATGAAAAGTAAAACGATCCGGATTATTTTTGTCCCGGTCATTGCTTATATTGCCATTCAAATGATCCTTGAAGGATTGGGGTGGAAATGGTGAATCGTCCCCGGATGCAGGAACAAGAGAAAAAGACAGATATTGTGGAAATAATGATCGGCCGGACGCTAAGAATCGGCATAACGTTCAGCAGTGTGCTGATTATCTGCGGATTGCTGCTGTTTTTTGTTACAGGCGATACAGGATATGCGAAAAATGACTACCCGACACATGTTCAAGATATTCTGCTTGGTTTTATCTCGTTCAGGCCTTACGGTGTTACGCTGACTGGGCTGCTGCTCCTGATGCTCACGCCGGTTTTTCGTGTGGGCGTTTCCATTATTGCCTTTCTGCTTAAAAAAGATTACCTTTATACCTTGATTACGCTCATTGTCTTCTCAATCCTGATCATCAGTTTCACGATTGGCAAAGCGGGGTAACCGCTGCTCCTTAGGCTTAGGTCTCTTTAAGATAAACAGAACGAATTGAAAATGAACATCGCAAACGGAGGAATCGTATCATGAATCTATCTATTCAGCCGCTGAACCGGGTCGCTGTCAGACTCGGTCCGATCCACATTTACTGGTATGGGATCATTATTGCCTGCGGCGCCCTGCTGGGGCTTTTACTGGCCATGAAAGAGGGACGGAAACGCGGATTGCCAAAGGACCTGTTTGTGGATCTGATTCTTTTTGCGGCGCCGATTGCAATTCTATGCGCCCGAATCTATTATGTCGCTTTTGAATGGAACTATTACTCAGGACATCCTTCTGAAATCATTGCCGTTTGGGATGGCGGCATTGCCATCCACGGTGCGCTCATCGGGGCGGTCGCCACAGCACTTGTCTTCTGCAAAGTACGCCGTGTGCCGTTCTGGAAAGTGGCGGATATTGCGGCACCCAGTGTGCTACTGGGCCAGGCAATCGGACGATGGGGCAATTTTATGAATCAGGAAGCCCACGGCGGCCCGACCACACGACTTTTTCTTGAAAATCTTCATCTGCCGAATTTTATAATCAATCAAATGTACATAAACGGAACTTATTACGTTCCGACTTTTCTCTATGAATCCGTCTGGGATTTTCTCGGCTTCATTCTCTTAATCATACTAAGAAGAGCCAACCTTGGACGCGGAGAACTTTTTTTAACTTATCTTATCTGGTATTCAGTCGGCCGCTTTTATATTGAAGGGCTGCGCACCGACAGTCTGATGCTGACCGGCAGCCTGCGGATCGCACAAGTCGTTTCTATTCTGCTGATCATTTTATGCATAATATTGATCGTTTACAGGCGAATAAGAAACGATGCAAAAGTTCGCTATTTTGACTGACTATCTGTTTTTCGGACTGATTTCAAATCATAGAGTGCCTGGCCCAGACTTTATATGCTTCTAGAATTCTAGTCCTGTCTTCCGGCAGTCCTGTTTTTTCCCCGGCGCTGATTATTTTGTCTGTTTATCTGTTTTGTTTATAAAGAAACTGCTTCACCCTGTTATAGGAATCTTCCTCGCCGATAACAAACAAAGTATCCCCTTTTTTAAATATGTTGTAAGGATCCGGAGACAGCATTAATTTGCCATTCCTTTTTATACCCACTATGATGGCATTTGTATTTTTCCGGAAATTGCTTTCGGATATCGTTTTTCCGACAATATCAAAATCTTCATATATTTTAAATTCAAACGGCATAAACGGGCTGGTATTAGCAAATCTGTCCGAATAATCGACAATCTCATTAATTTTGGTCTCAATTTTTTTGTCCAATAATGTTTTTTCATCCAGTAGATCTAAAATTTCACTCTTGGATGAATTAATAACATCTATATTCTTAAACTTATTTATAAATTTTAAACAGTTATCCACGGATTTAATAATGATGCCGCTGCCCTTGACGACTTCTACGATACCCATCTCATTTAAAAGCATAACGGCCTTTCTCACGGTTTCAGGTGAAACTTTATAAAGACTTGAAAGAGACGACCTCCCGTGCAGCTTATCACCGACCGAAAAATCACCGTTTAATATTCTATTGGCGATATCAATGGCTATCTTCTGATAGACAGATTTCATTGTGTATTGTGCTGACATGTTAAATTTACTTCAGGAGTTGCCTGAAGAAAATACCCCTCCGCTTTATTAAAAATCAAAAGATGGTTTCTTAATCAACAACCAGTATAAATGATATTTTGTGCGATGTAAATCAGCAAAGATCGCTGAAATGGGCCCCTATTATTCAAAGTGAACGGCATGCAACAATTTATATGATATACTTAAGTTGTTACTTATCAAATCAGTAAATACTGGAGGTCTTTAGATTGATTAGAGTCGCGTTAATAGGATTGGGCAAAACCGGAAAATATCTTGCAAGCGGTATATTAAATCAAAGGAATATGGAAATCGTAGCGGCAATATGCAGCCCAAACAGTCCAAAAAAGGGAATGCGCTTAGGCGATCTGCTTAAAACTAAGAAAACCGATGTAATAATCAGTACTTCCGATGACATAGAATCTATTATTTTTCAGACCCGCCCCGATGTAGTCGTTGATTTTTCAAGCCCGTCATCGACCATGAAAAATATCGCAATATTGTCTGAGATGAAAACGAATATGGTCATAGGCACAACGGGTTTTTCTGAAGAAGATATCAATAGGATCCAGGATACGTGCTACCGATACAAAAACGGAATCGTTTATGCCCCGAATATTACGTTAGGTGTCAATGTCATCATGATCTTAAGCAACATTGCAGCCGCAATACTCAATAACTACGATTTTCAAGTCGTAGAAATGCATTATAAAGATAAAAAAGATTCACCCTCGGGTACTGCGATAAAAATTTCGGACGAAATAGAAGATGGGTTTACTTCGTCAGGATTACCCCCAAAAATAATTCCAATAAGTGCGATTCGTGCCGGCGGTGTCATTGGTAAACATACGGTTCTGGCAGTCGGAAAACATGATCGAATAGAAATCAGTCACGAGTCCTCCTCAAGGAAAGTTTTTGCTGAGGGAGCCATTAAAGCAATCAATTTTATTAATCACAAAACCGGATACTATGAAATGAAAGATGTTCTTAATTTGAAAAAAATCCTTCACGAATACAGCGATAAAAGCAGCGAACTCGCCAGTGAAAGCTGACAGCTGCAGCCAATCAGACGGCAATCCTAGAAGAGCCGATGCTGTTAGCATAAAATAGCGATCAAATAACTCACACCCAGTTAAAAGGATATGAGTTATTTGACCCTTATGAAGCTCACTTATGAAACTTTTGCCGATCTCCGGCGAAACGCTTATTTCCCGAATAATTCAGGGAACAGCGCTACCGTACCGCCGAGGTGAGAGGCAAACGAGATAATCGCGATGCAAACAACGGCACCGACAATGTAAACGGTTTTTCCTTTAAGCAGATCTTTCGCCTCAAAGTGAAAATGGAAGTATGAACGGACTGCACTGAGAATAATGAAGGCGATCATCGATATGACACCCCAGGTTTCATGGAGCTCAAGGGCGGCCCGATTATACTTCACAGGATTCACAGCGGCATGGGCCAGAGCCGGCATTTCTGCAGCTCTCATGTAGCCGGTAATGACAGTTGCAATAATCGCAACCGTACCGAGAATAAGAAAGCTGTAGCCGATGTCCTGAAAACTCTTCGCCCAGCTCTTTGCTTTCCAGATCACTGCAGACAGATCGGCAAGGAAGCCGATAATAATCAGCGGAACGGTGAACTGCAGAACGCCCCAGTGCGGATAACGATAAACTTTAAAAAGCGTGAACGCCAAAATGGCACCGATCAGCGAGAAGATCAGATAGAACAAATTGTCGCCGAAATCTTTCTTTGTTGATTTGAAAAAAACGATTCTGATAACCGCCAATAGCGTGACATAAATAGTAAAAATAATAGCCTTCGTCGCATGCGCTCCGATTTGCGCCATCAAGCCAAGCGATTCTGCGGCAACCAGTCCTGCAAGACAGGTTACAATGCCCATTACCGACGTCGCAATCAGTGTCATGAATCCTGCTCTCTTCAGAGTTGCGTTCCATTTCGACTTTTTGACGAACGATGCAACCAGATCGCAAAGAAAGCTGACGACAATCAGAGCGATCGGGAAATGCAGTACCAGAAAATGAAATGTGTTGAAAACATTAGGTGTTGCCAATTTCTTACCCCCGCTTTCCGGATAAATTCTTAGTAACTTACTTTTTTATCTTAGAACGGACGGCAGAAAATAGCTGGGCTAATTTACCAAGGAAATTTACTTATCTGCTATATAATAGTTAGTATTTGACGAAAAAATGTACAATGATAAATGTTATTAGACAAAAGCGCTACGATCAGAAGCTGTGAGATGCTTTCGATAGACCAAGGGGGAAAGGCCCTCAAAGTGCTTGAACACCCGATCAAAATTGCTGACATTGCTGAAACCGACTTTTGCAGAAATCATCATAATCGTCAAGTCTGTTGTGATCAGCAAATCTTTAGCCGCCTGAATACGTTCCTTATTGCGATACTCAATAAACGAAAGACCGGTTACTCTCTTAAAATTGCGTGTAAACGCTGATTGACTTATTCCGCAATAAGTACACACTTGTTCCAGAGTGATCGGATTCATATAATGCTGCTTGATATACTTGCAAACCTCCTGATATAAATCCTGCTTCATGATAACCGGATCTCCCGGCTGATGAGATCCGGCATTTGTCCATCTGCTGAGATAGACAAACAGTTCCATTAACTGCAGGCGGATCAAACAGTGATACCCCCACTTTTTTTGGTCGTATTCGCTGTACATCTTTTCCAGCAGCATCAGCAGTTCAAATCGTTGACTCGGAATCAGGGTAAAATATGAGATGAAATCCTTTTTTCCTACAATGGAGGGGTCAATAAAAAAGGGATCAATATAGCTCAGCGCATGATCTAAAGCCGGCCATTCACCGCCCAGCAGATCCTGGCAAAATGCAACTTGATAAATTCTCAGATACGAACCCTTTGCTACTTGATAGGAATGTTCTACCCCGGGCTGAATGATCAGCACACATCCCCGCCCGAGATAAGTCTCCCGATCCTTATAGCGGTGTACGCCCTCACCGCCTGCTACATAAAACAGTTCGGTAAAATCATGATCGTGCAATCTGCAGGATTCACCGCTCCTGTACTTATCGATACCGATATGGAACGGAAATTCCGTATCGGCAAGCATTTGCTTTTTTAAATAGTGTATCATTGAGAAGATCATCCTTTTTTTGTCTGCAGTTTAATCGATAAATGACGGCCGTTAATCGCATGTCCGGCTCACGTTGAACAGATCCAAAATTTATCCTTCGTAATATTACCCAATATGTTTTTTGATCATTTTGCTTTCCGATGGTTCATCTGTCATTTTACATGATCCTCCTACACTCCAGAGAGAAATATTGTTACAAGCCTTTATATTTTTACGTTTAAGTTGGGAATGCCAGTATCCGAACCCTTACTCTTTCTCACTCAGTCTTTTGCAGAACATCATAGGGGACTTGAATAATACTTTTATAATCGGGAGGATGCCCAGCACTCGCGCCCCAGTTGTGAAAGGGCCGGAGCGGGACCTGGCGCTTCAGCTATTTTATCCAATTAATATTTGCAGAGGACGTTTCGCTTTATTGAATTGAGTCCGGAATTCAGGCTGCGCCGTCTTTAGTAATTGCAGGTCCTGGAAATGGCTGCGCCGTCTTCTCCTTGCCATTTACTGTTTGAGGTCGGCAATACTCATTCCGCTTCCTTACACATGCAATAAAAACCGAATCCAATTAATTTCTGCGGACATGGCGGTAATGTGCGGTTTGAGTACCTCTCCTGCATTGCGGCGAAAAGCTGAAGACATCAAACTTAAATATTCGGAGAATTCGCTTATTAATTAAGGTGTCCCGAACGTTGACTGGACTATATCCATGAGTCATTCCCTTCCCATAGCTAACTCTAAGTGTTTCCCGATCAATACGCAATAAGAATATATGATGATCCCTCCTGCTCATCCCAAAGTTGTTGAATCTTTGAACGCTGCTGATGATAAACGGCGATCTGCTTTTTATATCTCCATATTTACCGGCAATTTTCAGCACTTTTCATGTGGATACACGGCGGATCAAAAAACGAGCGGCACTTGCGCATGTCATACCCGTCCCTGAGCATGATTGGCCTTTCAGAAAAATTGACGATGTTCACAACATGGCACGTCTGTATACATAAATTGAGCAGACACTCATTTCTCATAGGTATAAAAAGACTGTTGGAAATTTATTTCCATTTAGTTCACGGACAGAAACAATTCTTTTGACGCCTGCTGCTTTTTTGGGTATACCAAAAGAGGTAAGTAAAATGAAACGTTAGAGCTCCATCAATAAGAGAATTGAATCGGAGGGTGAATGATGGCGAAGAAAACAGCGCTCGTTGCAGGAGCAACCGGAGTCATTGGCAGATACCTTGTCTCTCATCTGAAAAATCTGGAGGACTGGGACGTCATCGGCGTTTCGAGAAGAAAGCCGGAAAAATCCGACGGGGTCCGTTATATTGAAGCAGATTTGCTGCAGCCGGAGGAATTGAGCAAAAAATTCAGCGGCCTGGATCAGGTAACCCATATCATCTACGCGGCTTATCAGGATTATGAATCGGATCCGGAACAGCAGGTTTCGATCAATCTGGCCATGTTCAGAAATGTGCTGAACGCAGTCGAACAGGCCTCGCCGGCTTTGGAACGCGTGCTTTTAATGCAGGGTGTCAAGGCGTACGGCGTTCACCTCGGTCCATTTAAGACCCCTGCTCAAGAAACAGATCCCCGCCATATGCCGCCGAATTTTTATTATGATCAGGAAGATTATATGCAGGAAGAACAAAAGGGAAAATCCTGGTCCTGGACGATCCTGCGCCCCGATGTCGTCTGCGGATTCTCGCTCGGAAATCCGATGAATATTGCCATGGTCATCGGCACCTATGCATCAATCTCGAAAGAGCTGGGGCTGCCACTCCGCTTCCCCGGAAAAGCTTATCCATACCTGGCTCAGGTCACCGATGCCGGGCTGCTCGCCCGCTGCACGGCGTGGGCAGCCACGGAAGAAAAATGTGCGTTTGAAATCTTCAATGTGACCAACGGCGATTTTTTCCGCTGGAAGAATCTCTGGCCAATCATTGCGGACCGCTTTCAGATGCGAATCACTTCGCCTCAGCCGATACCGCTTGCGCAGGTCATGGCCGACAAACAGCCGCTCTGGTCGCGCATAGTCGATAAATATCGCCTCCGCCCGATTCCATATAAGAAACTGGCATCCTGGGGATTCGGCGATTTTATTTTTAACTGCGATTACGATGTCATGTCGGACACGACCAAACTGCGGAAATTCGGATTTCACGAAGTGGAGAGCAGTGAAGAAATGTTTCTCCGGCTCTTTGACGAATTCAAGGAAGAAAAAGTTTTGCCGTTCTGATCGATCAGCCCGACGATCAGCCGTATGCGAAAAATCAACACTTCATCCGTCATGTTTCCACTAATGAGAACAAACAGACAGACCAGTAAACAAAGAATCCTGTGAACAATGGGCGGCACGGTTTTCTTTCGTTGGACAGTTCCGTTAGAGATAAAGAAACAAGAAAAGCACTCAAAATGTCACCGGCTTTTGCGGGATCATCCTCCAATTAATCGTAGCGCCCGCCTTGAAGCGGTTGAGTTTCAGGTACCCGATAATCCGGCGGGAGGCCTGAGCAATCGGGCTTCCTGCAGACACAAACAAGGCGCCCTCCGCAGCATNCAATTAATCGTAGCGCCCGCCTTGAAGCGGTTGAGTTTCAGGTACCCGATAATCCGGCGGGAGGCCTGAGCAATCGGGCTTCCTGCAGACACAAACAAGGCGCCCTCCGCAGCATTTTCGACGGATTCGATACCGGGCCGAATCCGATTCCTTTTTTTCTTCCCCGCATGCCGAATAATGAGCATCATCCTTGCGCCCAGAAAAGGCGCTTCCGCCCAAATGCGGAAGCGCCTTTTCTAATCTCTGCCGCCATGGCGGCAGCAATCATCAGACAGTCTTGAAGTTTCGATCAATCAAGTCGTATTCTTCTTTTGTGAGTTTGACTTCCAGCGATTGCACAATACCCGGAATCTGAGCGGCATTGCGGGCACCGGGAATCACGGCGGTCAAGTCAGGATTGGCCAGATACCACGCCAGCACGATCTGGAGCACGCCCACTTGATGCTGTTCGGCAATCGGGCGCAGCGTATCCACCGCTTCCATCGTTTTTTGGAACAATGCGCCGTTGAATCTTTTATCCCTGCTGTGCGGATTACCTTCGGCAAACGTCGTATCTTTTCTGTACTTGCCGCTGAGCAGCCCCGATTCGAGCGGAAAGTACGGTACAAAAGAAATGTGCTCGTCTCTCAAATAGGGAAACAGCCTTTCTTCCTCATCGCGGTGAATCAGGCTGTAGTAATTCTCGACGATATCGACATATCCGTCCCGGTTCGCTTCCTTCGCCTGTTCAGGCGTGAAATTGGAAATGCCGACTGCCCGTATTTTCCCCGCTTCGCGCATTTCCTGAAGAGCGCCGACCGCTTCGCTTTTCGGCGTCTCTTCATCCGGAAAATGAATATAGAAGATATCGATATAATCTGTTTTCAGTCGTTTGAGTGCATCGTCCACCGATTTTTTCAGAAATTGCGGGTCATTATTCATAACTTCTTCGCCGCTTGAGAGATCGTGGGCCGCTTTATCGGCAATGATCACCTGATCTCTCGGAAAATCGGCAATGACTTCGCCGATTAATTCTTCGGAGCGCCCTTTGCCGTATATAAACGCCGTATCAAGCAGTTGAATACCCGATTCAAGCGCGGCGCGGACCGCTTCCCGGCCGTCTGCTTCCGACAGATTGGCAAACAGATTGTGCCCGCCTACTTTGTTCGTGCCCAGTCCAAGCGGTACCGTCTTGACCCGGCTTTTTCCAATCGTCACCTTGTCCATCATTATGCCCCCTCGCTAACATGTCTATCGCCATTAATATAGCACAGCGGCTGATAAAAATCCGTTTTTATGCCTGTCAGCGGTACAAAGTGCTTTGATTGAGAAAAAGAAAGGCCGATGAACGATCCGCGGGTGGTCGGTCCCTTAATGGATCAACTTTCTTTAGACGAAATGAAAGCAGATAAGCCTTTGTTTTTTCCGCGCGGATACCGGAGCAGCATAAATTGAAAGCGCACAATGTCGCCGTCTCATTGCCGTTGCAGCTGTGCGCTTCTTTCAATATCTTTTTCTGTGATTCGATTGGCCGTGAAAGACGCTGCCGGTCAATAAGGTGCGTCAGGCATAGGCTTTATGCGGGGCGTCCTGAAATTTGCTGTGAAAACGTTTTTCATATTCTTCGATCAAATCCGGACGGAAATCGGGATGGGCAATCTCAATCAGTGCCCGCGCGCGATCGCGCAAGGTTTTCCCTTTTAATTTGGCGATGCCGTATTCGGTAATCACATAATCCACTTCATCCCTGCTGGTTGTCACCGCCGCACCCTCAGTGATTAATGGAACGATCTTGGAAATTGTGCCCCGTTTCGTTTTCGTCGTTGACGGCATCGCCATGATCGATCTGCCGCCCCGGCTCATTTGCGCGCCGCGGACAAAATCGACCTGTCCGCCCACGCCGCTGAACTGCGTTAAGCCAATGTTTGTGGAAACCACTTGCCCCGTAAGATCAACCTCTATACAGGAGTTGATGGCAACGAGATTGTCGTTTTCGGCGATGATGTACGGATTATTGACAAAATCCACCGGATACATCTCCACCGACGGGTTGTTATTGACATAGTCATAGAGCCGTTTTGTACCCATTAAGAAGGTAACGACACTTTTGCCCGGATGAAAATTCTTGCGTTTGTTAGTAATCACTCCGGCTTCCATCAATTCAACGGTGCCGTCTGAAAACATTTCCGAATGAATGCCCAGGTCTTTTTTGTCCTTCAGAAACAGCATAACCGCGTCAGGTATCGCACCGATCCCAAGCTGGAGGGTGTCGCCGTCGTTGATCAGAGATGCACAGTTCTTGCCAATGGCCCGCTGAACGTCGCCGATCTTTCCCTGCGGAAGTTCGATGACCGGATCATCCGCCTCAACGATACAGTCCAGTTCGCTTATATGAATAAAACTGTCACCGAACGTACGGGGCATATTGGCATTTACCTGGGCAATCACCAATTTTGCCGCCTCAGCCGCAGGTTTCGAGTAATCAACCGATACGCCGAAACTGCAATAGCCGTGCTCATCCGGCGGCGAGAGATTCACCAGAGCAACGTCGACCGGCAGAGTAGTGCGAAAAAGTTCCGGAACTTCCGAAAAGAATACCGGTGTGACATCCGCCCTGCCATCGGCAACCGCCTGGCGCGTGGATGCGCCGACAAACAGGCTATTGTGGCGGAAATGTTTTTCCATCTCCGGCCGGCAGTACGGAGAATTTCCCATCGCAACCATGTGCACAATTTCCACGCCCTTATATTGATCAGCATTTTCGACCATGGCGCTGATCAGTGTTCTGGGTTCGCCGACCGCGTGGCTCACAACCACCCGATCTCCGGATTTTATCCGTTTGACAGCTTCGCCGGCCGTCATCAGTTTGTCTTTATACAGCGTTTTCCAATCCATAGGGCTCACACTCCTTTGAGTGAAATAAGCAGGCGGCGGAGTCCTGCATAATCCTCCGCCCGTACAAGTATTATTTTCCCAAGTATGCCGTGCAGGGCGGCATGATCGGCACAGGCCACTTCGCAGCCGCAGATGACCACGACCAGATCCGCCTCTGCTTCCCCGGAAAATACAACATCAATATCGGGGAAATCCGTGCGGAGCTGCCGGACAATTTCTCCGCGGTCATAACGAGGATTGCAGCCTCCGCAAAACTTGACGCGTATCTTCATTGCGCACGCCGGAATTCCATGAGGAAACGTGCCTGTTTTATCAGGCTGTCGCTGACTCCGCTCTCAAATTCAACCTTCCTTATTTTCGGAAACGCGGTCCGTACCTCATCTTCAATCAAGGATTCAAGCGTCAGCGTGGCGGAGGGACAGCCACGGCACGCGCCCAGCATCCTCATCCGCAAAACGTTTCCTTTCAGGTTAACGATCTTCACATTTCCTTTATGCAATGCCAGCGCCGGCCGGATTTTCTCGTCCAGGGTTCTTTCGATTTTCTCGATCATTTCGTTTTCCATCATTTGCCACCCCCGATGAAGTGATTGACTTTTTACGCATGCGCATATTCCTTGACATGCGCGATTTTTTTCGCCAGCTCCTTCTTCATCGGCAGATTGCCTTGACGCGCAATCATGATCCGCTGGGCTTGAGGAGACCCCGCACCGTGCATCGATTCTGTCCTGTATCCTACGGCTGCCGTGCCGAGAGTCAAGTTTTCGATCAGTCTCAGAATGCGGATCCGGTTTTCGGTGGAAACCTCCGGATTTGCTTTAAAATATTTTTTAACGTATGGGCCCAGTTTTGCGTCGCGCAAATCTTTTTCGGAAGGTGCAGTGACCATCAGTCCGCCGGCAATGTCTTCCGCAAGGCGGGCAATTTCATACGGGAATCGGGTCACATTCTGTTTGCAGACATTGGCCAGCAGCAAATTGATCAGATAGTTGCCCGAAGCGGTCGGGCTGCCTTCGGCCGAACAAGCAATCCCGCAGCAGTACAGTGTCTCGTTGAGATGTGTCATTTCAATAAGCTTGTCTTTAATATGGCTGGCCTTAGGTACGCCGTTGTAATCGGCCGCAGTGGCCGCCGCACCAATCAGCACATCGCCGACTCCGACTTTGCAGCCTCCATAGCTCTGGCGATGGTAACCGGCAAAGCGCTCTACCAGTACACCCGCAAATTCAGCCTCGCCGTTTAGGAAAATCCGGTCGTTGGGCACGAACACATTGTCGAACACGACCAGCGCCTCCACTCCGCCGAATTCACTGTTTCCGACATCGATTTCCGTGTTTTCCATTTTCCGTGTGTCGCACGACTGACGCCCGATAACCATAAAGATACCTTGAGTATCGATCGGAACGGCGAAAGCTACCGCATAGTCCTTATCCTCAGGTTTCATTGCAATCGTCGGCATGACAATGATTTCGTGAGAGTTGAGCGCCCCGGTCTGGTGCGCCTTGGCACCTCTTACGACAATGCCGTCTGGACGGCGTTCTACAACATGAAGATACATGTCCGGATCAGGCTGGGCATGCGGCGCCAATGAACGGTCGCCTTTAGGATCCGTCATGGCGCCGTCAACGGTCAAATCGTTTTCCTGTACATAAACCATGAATTTTTTAAAATTTTCAAAATAACTGGTGCCATATTTTTTATCTATTTCATAGTCCGTGCTGTAAACCGCGTTAAATGCATCCATCCCCACGCAGCGCTGAAAACAAGCCGCCGTCTGCTGGCCGAGCAGCCGCTGCATTTTTACCTTTTTCACTAGGTCTTCGGTATTGCGATGAATGTGGGTGAAACGATTGATCCGATGGCCGGTCTCCGGTGATATCGCCGTCATTAAGTCTTCATATTCCGGTTTCTGTGCGAGATCGTACGTCATCCTGACAGAATTCAACGAAGGGCGCAGAATGGGGTTGTCCACCGGAACCTCCACTTTTTTCCCGAATAAATAAACCTGTGTTTTTAATCTGCGAATACTTTCAATGTATTCTTCCCCGGTTTTCAGTGTCATGACAATTTTCTCCTTTCATTCCTGTTATTTTTAACATCAGGGAAAACATCAAACAGCTTTCTGACGGGACTCCCGCTTACTCCCTCCTCCTCCGAAAATTAGTCCCACCTGTGTTCTCCCTCCAACACTACATAAGCAAGCATTATGCCAAATGAGGCACAGCACTAAAAAAGTGCCGAATCACGGCCTAAACCCGGCATATCCTCTTTTTTATCTCCCAAAAGCAGTGTGTTCCCCGTTGCGAATTTAAAATGGATGTAAAAATAAAAAGGCCGCCATAAACAGGATTAACCGTGTTTAAGCGGTGTTTCATTTTTAAATCATTGTTTTATTTTTAAAACAGTGACAACGGCAGCAATCCCGCAGTCACAAGACGGTTTCCTTTCTGTGAAATCAAAAAAGGATCGAGCCTTCATAAGCGGAGAGAAGAAGAACCCCTGCTGTTCACCGTTCAGCCGCTCTTCTCAGCCCACACGTACTGAATGGCTTTTCCGTATGTCTATCCGAATCACAAACATCGGCCGGACATCCGTGAAAAAGACAGGTTGACGGTCAGCCGCCGGGCGGCTGACTCCCATATCCCGCCCTTGCCGCGCTGAGATATCAGAAACCCCAAGCCGACCGGCGATTTTAACGCGTTTTCACGATCGCTTTTTTCTCCCTTGTACTGTTTCGTTTTATTCTACAACACGCTTTTTTCCCGAGCCGGAACTTTTCCTGAATATTTTTTCCGCTTGCGGGTGTATGTGGCAGGATCCATCCGAAGGCTTCTGGCAGCGGCACGTACATTATGATATTTTTCATAGGCGTGATCAATGTATTCGCTTTCAATTTCTTCAAGTATCTTTTTTAAATCGATCCCTTCACCGTTATCAGCCGGCCGGGGTATTCTCGGCGTGCGAAGCGACAGCGATGCGGCAGTGATTGTGTCTTCCTCACTCATAATAAAAGCCCGTTCAACCACATTTTTCAGTTCCCGTACGTTACCGGTCCAGTGATATTCTTTAAGTCTCGCCATTGCGGTTTTCGTAAGCTTCTTGCTTTTCCCGTATTTCTTATTAAAAGACTCAAGCATGCTCTCTGCCAGGGCGGGAATATCTTCTTTCCGCTCGCGCAGCGGCGGTATAACGACCGGAAACACATTCAACCGATAATAGAGGTCGGATCGAAAGGTCCCCGCCGCAACCATTTTCTTCAAATTACGGTTGGTGGACGCCAGAATCCGCACATTAATTTTGACCGGTTTGCTGGAACCTACCCTGAGTATTTCCTGTTCCTGAAGCACGCGCAACAGCTTGACCTGCATATTCAGCGGCAGATCGCCCACCTCATCCAGGAAAATCGTGCCCTTGTCGGCCACTTCAAACAGTCCGGGTTTTCCCTCTTTGTTCGCGCCGGTAAATGCGCCGCCTTCATACCCGAAAAGTTCACTTTCGATCAGACTTTTGGAGATCGCTCCGCAGTTTACTTTAATAAAATGTTCTTTACAGCGCGGGCTGTTCCGGTGTATATAATTAGCAATGACTTCTTTGCCGACCCCGGTCTCCCCGAGAATCAGCACTTCCGTATCAAGCATGGCCACCCGCTTGACCACACGCAGCAAATCCAGCATTTTCCTGTCCTTCGCTACCAGGTTCGTATCGCCGAGAATCTGTTTCCAGATCATCTTGATTTCGGTCTGATAGTGCTGATTAAGCTTAACGTTTTGAGCCAGCTTTTCCTTCAGACGATAGAGTTCGGAAACATCGCGGACATTTGTAACAACCATGACGATCCGCTTATTATGATTAAAAATCGGTGTGCTGGTCACGACCGCTTGTTTTCCTGTCTTGAACTCCTGATCCAGCGTGGCGGCTCTGCCGCTCTTGAGCGCAATCAGGCTTGCCGACTTTGAGATGACGCCGGCCCGTTCAAGATCCCGCATATTTTTCCCCATAACTTCTTCTTTTGTAAGGCCTGATATAATCTCATAAGAATAGTTTATCAGGATGGTATTGGCATTCCCGTCGGTTATATAGATTCCATCGAAAGAATTTTCAAGTATGGCTATCAATTTGGCAGGATCGTCTTTAAAATTTTTAAAAAAATCAAGTTCCGCCGCGCCGGGCGGACAAGCAAATTCTCCCTTCATGATATGGCCTCCCTCAAATGCCTTTTGCTCAATCACAAGGCCCGGAGCCAAAAATGTTTATGAATCTGCTTTCTCAAGCACCCTGCGTTTTCTTTTCCTTCAGCCCCGAACTGTTTTTTCAAAGTTCAGCGAGCCGCCAATCCGGCTGTTCAAACGCTCGATGCCGCTGCGCGATCATAACGCCATTCCACTTATAGCTGTCCCGGGCAATGAATGTGTACCTCTGTTCGCATGGTTGACAAAAGCTTGAACGACCGGACAAAACAGTGCGTCATTGATCTTAAAATTTTTAGCAGACATACTTGTTCTCTTTTTCACAAATTGTATTATAAAACCTTTCAGTCTTTCTTTTGCAATATACAATTCCTCTGTTAATAAGATTTACCTACTTCCTGTTATATAATAGCACCGACAATAATCAGAACAATTTAGTTTTTTTTACGAATGGATTTTTTATATAGCCAATATTAATAATAGCCACAAAACAGCCAGTCCGTGGCTGTTACCCTTTGATATCTGCTGATCAGCCTGTTTTTGCTTGTAAGTTTGTCATCTTCATGATTGTCTCCGGGCCAAAAACAAAATTGTCCGGGAACGGGCGTATGAATGCTCGTAAACCTGGCTCCGGCTGATAAAGATAAATACGAATAAAGTTGTTCAATCGGAGCAATGTAAGCCGCATGCTTCCGTTGAATTTAATCTCCATGTCAAAATAGTTATTTACGCATTGTTCCTGGATTCAGTCTGGTTTTCATAACAAAAGGGTTCTCTCCTGTCCCGACATTATAAACTGTAAGAAAAAGATTTATTGCTTAGTTGACGAATTCCATGCACAGTCCGATCGGATTTAGAGAACTGCACCCGATCAAAAAAGGTAGAGTCGGAACTGAGAAAAACTATCAGTCGCACCGAATGCAGCTGAACTTGCACCGAAACGTTAAACAGCCTGTTTCAGGAATGTGTATCGGTAAGCGCACCTCGTTTATCGGTCGGCACAGCAACTTTATCGGTCGGCGCACCTCGTTTATCGGTCGGCACAGCAACTTTATCGGTCGGCGCACCTCGTTTATCGGTCGGCACAGCAACTTTATCGGTCGGCGCACCCCGTCTATCGGTCGGCGCAGTAACTTTATCGGTTGTTGTGCCCCAATGGCGCCGGAACCACCTCCTAATCCGGCTGAATCAGTGTAGCAAAAATTCAGTATTCCATATTTTTACAGCTTTTCACTTCATTCCTATTGATGCCGCACAGTGCGAGGCTACTGCGCAACACCGCCTGTCCTGAATAAGCAGCAAAGGCTTTATTTGCATGCTTTCGTCGGGCCATAAGTGCAGACAAGGCCCTGCGCTGCCGGACAGGCGCAGTACTCGTAATCACCGGCCGCTTATACAACCAAAAGCAAAATAAAGCGGGCCGGTGCCGCCTCAGAACCGGCATCAGTCCGCTATAAACATAAAAATTAAAAATTATTTCAACGTGCGCTAATGTACTGACGGATCATTGAGCTTTGCGGGACGGCTGCACGGTGTCCTCATGATTTCCCCAGTTCAGTTTCTCGCGCGCGAAACGGCGAATATACGGGATGACCCAGTAATCCCCGCCGATTTTGCCGCTATTGAAGCCGCTGTACAGCAAAATCGATCCGAGCAAGATGTAGAGCGGGTTGACTGAAACCGTGCCGCCAAACAGATAGATAAAATTCAGGAACAGAGCAAAGAAGGTAGCCGCCGTCGTCAGGACGCCGATGATTAATCCGATTCCGATCAGAAATTCACCCCAGGACACAAGAAAACTGAACAATTGCGCATGAGGCAGCGCAATGTTTTTGATGAATCCGTTATAGACCGGATACAAAACCGTTTTCTCAGGACTAAGAACAGGATTCTTAAGGATGCCTTGCATAAATCCCGCTGCACTGAATGGGCTTTCATTTCCCCACAGCTTAGCAAATCCGTCAAGAAGCCATTCGTAGCCAAGATACAGACGGATCAGCAGCAGAACAATAGATGCATACTTATTCGTTCTTAACCAATGTACCATAATTAGTTCACTCCTCAGCATAGTCTGCAATTTTGCGGCAATCGCGGCTTCGTTAAAGCGGATTATCCAAAATTGCTTTCCATGGAATGTAATTATTACGAATTTAATTATAGTGTCGTTCCTTCAAACAAAATAGCCTCAAAACATTTCTTCTTTAAAATGTCACGCACGTTTCGTTTAAATTTCACAAAAGGGTAACAGATTGTTCAACAGATCATGGAAGGAAGCCTGAGTGTGCAGGCCAAAAAAGGGGAAAGCAGCTGGATGGAAGCACCTTAATATTTCTTCAGTTCCACTTGCAGGATTCTGTCAAGAAATTTCTTAATAATCCTCAATTCATCCGCAGAAAATTCTAATAGCATGTCTTCTAAGCGGGCATCTTTTAGTTTATGCAGCCCTTCGTGAACCGTGGAGACCTCATTGCCGCGCGCCGTTGTCCGATAGACGCGCCCTCTCTTATCATTCATTTCCTGTGCAATGTCCACCAGTTTTTCCTCTTTGAGCCGATTCGTAATTTTCGAAAGTGTGCCTGGCAGAATGTTCAAGGCGCAGCAGATGGATTTGCCATTGGTGTCCGGGTGCGTATAGATATAAGCAAGCACATGCATATGCAGCGTCGTCAGCCGGGGCCATTTAAAAGAAACATGCTCCGCCATCCACCGTTTTTCTTTATCACTGTCGCTGTCTAAATTAAGCAGCTGATAATAGGTCTCTATTATTTCCATCAGGTTTTGATCATTTTTCATAGTCACAGAATCCCCAAAGTAAAAATATTCATTCAGGCAAGGAACGCTCAACAAAGTACTTTTTGCTTTATTTGCAGTATATCATATGGGTACCCGTCCATGGCTGAAACACCCGAAAAATTTGTAAATATTGCTTAAACGGGAAGCGTAAAATCCGGTAACGCTTAAGACTGAACTGCATCGCGATTCTTCACCCCTGAAAAACCAGAAAAAGCCGCGGCCGGTGCAGCGGTGCGGCAGAATCAAGGTACAGGGCCGTGCGGGCAGCGAACCGTTTTAGCAAGCCCGCCTCGCCGGTAAACATTCGGAACGGACACCGGCGTAATCGACGCCTTCTCCCGGCGGCCCCTCGCCTAGTTCCTCCGGCAGCTCCGCTCGCGCATCTTAAGTGAACGGCCGTACTGCTGGTCGCCTGCTCAGAAATGCTGAATGAAAAAGATCCCCGCCACCATCAGAATCATTCCGACAACACGCATCACGTTAACCCGACGTTTCGGAACATGGAACCATCCGAAGTGATCGATAATCAATGCGATGACCATCTGGCCGCAGAAAGTCAGCACGACGGTGAGCGCAGCACCGACGACAGGCAGGAGAAATATATTTGCCGATACAAAAATAGCGCCTAATAATCCGCCGATCCAAATCCATTTCGGACTCTTCGAGATGATTTCCTTTCCTTTGCGGATCACATCTTTGCGGAATAATCGGCGCCGTTCCAGAATAGAGATCAAAAGAATCAGCACAATCGTTCCCACAAAAAAAGAATTGAACGCCGCGGCAAGCGGTGCGTGAATCGCGTCTCTCAGTTCCGCATTAATCGATGTCTGAACAGGCGACAGCGTCCCTGCCAGTACTCCCAAAAACATAAAGAGCAAGATATGAACGGACGATGTTTTTTTTCTCACAAGACAGACTCCCTAATCATCAGAATCTTTCCACCACAAAAACGCCGGCCAACATGAGCAAAATACCCAGAAGCCTCGGACCGTTCAACTCATGAACCGGAACACGGAACCAGCCGAATTGATCAATGGCAAGCGCCATGATCATTTGGCCCAGCAAGGTTACAACGACCGTTAATGCCGAACCCAGATGCGGCAGCAAAAGGATGTTCGCAGTCAAATAGACAACGCCGATGCATCCGCCTCCGATAAGCATCCACAAAGGAAGGGAAAAAAGGTGCGCGCCCTCGGAAAAAAAATACGGTTCGGCGATTAAAGAAACGATGAACAGGAAAACCATACCGACAAAGAACGAGACAGCCGATGAAATAAACGGAGATTTTAATCGTAAACCAAGCCGTGAATTAATCGATGTTTGAAGCGGAATGACCATCCCGGCAAAAAGGCCGAAAAGCAATAATAAAATCAACATCAGCAGTCAATACTCCTTGTGAACCAATGATTGGAAATCTTACTTTTAAAATTATTTGGACCCTGTATTTCTCCCCAAGCCCTCCGTCTTCAGGCGGACAGAGCCGTGCATTTCTTATCGAAATACCGGGCCGATTCCATCCAGCTACATGAATAATGAAACACATCTGCTGAGCAGTTCTTATGAAGATAATTTTAAAAACAACAATACACACTACTCATCACACAAACCGCCGAGTGCGACTCACCGGCAAGTCGATCGCTTCATAAGCAGCCTTAAATATAAGACCTTCCATTTAATCCGCATTCAGCTTGATAACCTCAAAGGGACGGGACATATCCGAACCATTCCCGCCAATACTGATTCATGCTGCCATATTTCAAAACGGTACGTAATACCCCGAATACTAGCACAAATAATCGAAGTTGGGAATTGATGATTTAGCTGCGCCGTTCAAACGACCGCGTCATCATTGATGAATGTTACCTCAAAAGAGGCGGCTCGTATACATGGTTTCATGCATCTGAGTCGTCTCTTCTTAACGCCGGTTCCGGGACTGAAAGTCGAGCCTCGTTCCCGTCCTGTCTAACTTAATAATTATAAAATATCGGAAGAAAACCGTCCGCTTCTACATGACCAATATTAAATAATCCGAAATGCGAAGGCACCATCGATTCATGATACCCCTTCGGTCTTTGCCCGTCCATGAATCACTAAACAGCGTTCTTAGATCCTTATAAAAAAAGGCAAAAAAATATGATATATCTTTTATCTATATGAATAATAGACCCTATTCCGGAGCCTGCCTAATTGATATCGTGCATACTGGATATAGTTAAAACGCATAGCTTGTAAAAGAGGATGTTATGACCAGCTTTGAACAAATACGATATTTTCTGGAAAACTGTCTGCTTAACAAGGAGTGTTTTCAATTCTGTTTCCGTGCGTCCTTCGATAAGATCAAATCTGACCAGTGGCACGATTAAATTTCTCCCTTTTATCTGCGTCTCAATAGTGCCACAACATGATCATCACATTACCATTCTGACGGATCTTTTACCGGTTATTTATAAAAAGGAGAACAACGATCAACTGTACTCACGGGTTCCGGACAGATGAATAACGGCATCATCAAGCCTTTTCTCCGACATTTTTTTATTTTAAACGTCCGCAGAAGTCGATTTATTTATCCTCTGCTTCTTCTTCGGCAAGCGCCTGATATACATTAATATCGTGTTCCTTGCAATAAATAGCGTACTCATTCTTCAGCGGTGCCCCGGTAATCAGGGCATCAACGCGATCCAATTCCGCGTAAGTGAGCAATGTATACTTATCGAATTTTGAGTGATCGGCCAAAACGTATAGTACATGAGACTTTTTAACAATCTCTTTCTTGATCGAATACTCAAGTATATCCGTATTCGTTAATCCTCTCGAGATCGACAAACCTGTTGTAGCCATAAATGCTTTATCAATATTAAATTTCTCCAGCACGTCCCAACCATCTAAACCGATAAAAGAATTGGTGTCCCTTTTATAAACATTTCCGACAACAATAATACGAAGATTGGGCAGCTGGGACGCACTGTTGATAACATCCAGATTATTGGTCACAATCGTTGCATTCCGGGTAGAGGGAATAAACTCTACAATGTGACGCGTCGTCGTACCGGAATCGATAAAGACGATATCATTTTCTTCTATAAATTGCGCGGCGCAGCGCGATATCGCTATCTTTTCATTCTGATTGCTCGTATCGCGGTCCGAAAAAGGAATGAGCCCGGGATCTGCAATCGTAACACCGCCGTAGACTTTCTTAATCGTTCCCTTTTTCAGGATTGTATTTATATCTCTCCGGATTGTATTCTTGGAGACGTCAAAATGTTTGCACAATTCATCCAGCGTTACTGTTTCATGCCTGACAACATAATCCTCGATTTCCTGTAACCGTTTTGTTTTCATATAACCACCTATACAATTTAATCTATCTATGGTAAATATATCACTTATTATTTTATTAATCAAAATATATTCATTATATATCCATTTATATTATTAAAACTTTTGAAATGATTATAAAATCATTCATCCTTGTATGCAGGTATTCCCATTTTATTCGACTGAAATGGGAGTCCTCTCCGTCGGCCATAAAACAGACCCTAAGCCCTATGACAGGCCGGATCAAGAACTTCCATTTGAGAACATTGACTCTGAAGTCCGCTTTCCCGCCCATGAGTATCTATCTGTGACATGTTCCGGTATAAAGGAGAGCCCGGGACCGTGACATGCATGAAGCCCGTAAGGATTCAGATGAAAAAGTCGCTGAAAGGCTGGCACTGAAAAATGCCGGAATCAACTGCATGGATAAACTTGCAGCAGAAGTCCTATTTTTTTTATAAAAACCTCGAGGCCCGGAATAGATACACTTTATGATATCATCTACAGTCATGCCTCCCACCTTTCACTGCGTGTCGAAAAATGGAAGAGTAAAATTAAGATTTCCCGGATGATTCGATTCATACAAAAAAGCCGCAATGTTGACATTTCTATCCTCTCATCGGCAGCGGACCTGGAAATGAACAAGCGGCTCTTCTTCTTATTTTTTATATGTGATGATTTGATTTTAATTTAACGAAAGAATACCGGCATTTTTTCAGGCTCTATCGTTTTTTTTCAATGGTTCCGAGCGCGGAGAACATATACGGCCGCTGCCGTAATATATGTCCCAAGACGAAGGGAGGGCAGGCCAGTCGAAATAGCCGATCGCGCCACCATCAACAATTCTGATCCGGCAAGTATCACAGTAATTGAAAAAAAACAATCGCTCAATTACTTACGGTTGAGAATCCATTCATGATCCGGATCATTGTGAAACTTCCAAATGCGTGTCGGACCGGCCATTACATTTAAATAATACGATGTATAGCCGTCGGGCACGCCGACCGGGTGATAGCCTCTCGGCACTGCTACCACATCGCCGTTTTCAACTGCCATCGTTTCATCGAGGCTGCGGTCATCCGTGTAGACCCGTTGAAAAACAAAGCCCTGTTTCGGATTGATCTCATGGTAATAGCTTTCTTCCAGGAAAGATTCCTGCGGCAGATTGTCCTGATCATGTTTATGCGGCGGATAGCTTGAAAAATTGCCTGGTTCTGTATACACTTCTACGACAAGCAGGCTGTTTGCCGAAGGGTCATTATCGGGAAGAATATTTTGTACAAGACGTTTATTATTATATTTACCGCGCCGCTCAATTGAATTATCTTTGGCTGTAATCAGCCGCGTAGGCAGCTGCTTTTCCGAAGGAGAGTAGCACAGAGCCAGATGGCAATCGCTATCCGCCGTTACGTTGAATGTCTTATCATTTGTAATATACACGCTGTCTGTCGGTATTTTATCAAATACAGATTGCCGTTTGCCGATTCCGAAAAAAGTCCGGCGGCCGTCGTTCACGGTTGCCCGGCCGGTCAGGACAACGATACATACTTCTTTTTTATCCAATTTTTCTTCATACCGGGCGTTTTTCTTTAAATCAAGCAATTTGAATGAAACATATCTGAGCTCGGAGTTTGTCTCATTGACATCCTGAATCAGAGTGACACCCGGCGCCAATTCTTTTGACGAAGGTTTATACTGCAATTTCCCCACAGTTAAGACTCCCTTTTATTTATGATTTTTTCAGCCGTAAATAAAAATGCAAAAATAGTGTACGCGTTTTCATTTAACACCCATTTGACTGCTTACATGCTTACAAGATGATAGAAATGCCATTAATCCTCATCTTAGTGCAGAAATATTATTATATGTTGAATATATTTTGATTATATTTATATCTTATTCTAGCCTATTCAAAATATCAAGAGATTTAAATCAAAAAGCAGATAAATTCATTCGGGGCAAAAACGTCTTTGAAGAGGCGGTTCACCTGATTTTCGGGTTCCCGTCCCACAAAGCACACTTGATACAATCAATAGTTATCAAATATCAATCACAAAATGACCATTAATTGCTTTTTTCTGGTACTATTAATGGGCGGTTGCGTTATAAAGTTATGAATCATTCCATGGATTCCGGAGGCATTCTTAATGATGAAAACGAACACTCGGATGAATATTCTCATAAGCGGTCTTGCTTTAGCCATTTTTATGTCTTCACTCGATACCAGTGTCGTCAACATCGTTTTGCCAACATTGGTGAAAGCGTTTGACAGTACATTTTCAGAAGTTCAATGGGTTATCATCAGTTATATGCTGGCTGTCACGTCCCTTATTGTTGCAGTCGGACGATTGGGCGATCTGTTCGATATAAAGAAAGTTTATGGAATCGGTCTGGCCGCCTTTACAATCGGATCGCTTATCTGCGGATTGTCGCCAAGTATCGTTATCCTGTCGCTTTCTCGTTTTGTTCAGGGAATCGGTGCTGCAATCATCATGGCGCTCAGTTTCGCCATTGCACAGGATGCATGCGATAAAAAGACAGCTGTAAAGGCGATGACCATCCTGACGGCGATGGTTTCGCTCGGATTTGCGATTGGACCGACCATCGGCGGCACGCTCATCGATCTGTTCGGATGGAGAGCCATCTTTTTCATTAATGTTCCTCTTGGCGTTTTATCTCTCTTATTCATGAAAGTTTACCGGCCGGATTCTGCCAAAAGCAGGGATTCTTTTGATTACTTGGGTGTACTCGCACTCATCGGAACATTGTTTCTGTTTGTCTCGGCACTGCAACTCGCCGAAAATAAAGGATTCGGCAATTTTCTTTTCTTTTTACTCATAATGGGTGCAGTCATTTTTCTTTTTGCCTTTTTTACAATTGAGAAGAAGGTGCAGCACCCATTAATTCCCTTCTCTTTATGGAGCGACCGGTTATTAACAGCCAGTTTGATTGTCAGCATTCTCGTTTACAGCAATCTGAATTGCGTTCAAGTGATCGCCCCCTTTTTCCTTAAAGGGGTCTCCCATTTAAGTGATGCACAGATCGGGCTTGTTTTTTCCGCCGGTCCCGCAGCAACGACTCTTTTCGGATTTCTGGCCGGATGGCTGATGCATCACACCGGGCCGGCGAAACTGATGGGATTTGGCATTATCGCCATTCTGATCGGAGATTTTACAATGACCCTCCTGTCTTCCGCCAGCGGCGCATGGGGCTATGTGTGGAGAATCATCATCATTAACGGCGGGCTGGCTTTTTTCCAAACACCGAACAATGCGGTCGTTATGCAGAAAGCCCCTGATTCAAAAAGGGGGTTGTACTCCTCCATGCTCGGACTTGGGCGTAATCTCGGACTGACCGTCGGTGCTTCGGTAATGAGTTCGCTGTTCGCCATGCTTGCTTATGCATACACGCCGGCAAAAGAGGCGATGAGCATGCCCCGCCCTTTAATCTTTGCCTATCATCAGATGTTCCTATTGCTCATCGCCATCACGGCTGTATCTTTTTTCATCCTTTGCGCAGGATTTTACAAAAGGCGGGGACGCGATTTCGAGAGCTCAAGAACGGAATAAGATTGCGGACCGCTCCTTGTGTCTAACGCCGGATCATCAAAAGACGGGGCGGATATCTTACTGACACGGCTGCTCCACACTCTGCGCCTATTCGGCTGTCCGGAAAACAGCATGATTCCGCAAGGGGGCATCTTGATCGGATCGCGCGTCTGATCTTAATGGATCAGCCGATCGGCTCAAGGGCCGGCAAGCATGAAAAGTAACGATTTGAGTAAAAAAATTTTAAAAGTGATAAACTGAACTTGAGTTTTCTACTATATTTTGGAGGCGAATTCTATGGCAGGTAAAAATATCGGCGTTCTGGTCGGCAGCCTGAGAAAAGATTCCTACAACAGGCTGGTGGCAAAAACATTAGCCCCTCTTTTCCCAAAAGATTATCACGTTAATTTTATTAAGTTGGACGATCTGTCTTTTTATAATCAGGATTTTGACGATGAAAACCGTGTACCCGAATCCTGGCAGACATTTCGCAAAACGTTGCAATCAATCGACGCGGTGCTGTTTGTCACGCCTGAATATAATCGGTCCGTTCCTGCCGTTTTAAAAAATGCGCTGGATGTTGGTTCCCGTCCGTACGGACAAAGTGTATGGGATAAAAAACCGGCTGCAATTGTCAGCGTGTCCATCGGCGGAATAAGCGGCTTCGGTGCGAACCATCATCTGCGCCAGTCTTTAACATTCCTCAATATGCCGACACTGCAGCAGCCGGAAGCCTATATCGGCCATGTCGCTTCATTAATTGATGAGAACGGAAAAATTACCAATGAAAACACGCTGAAATTCTTCCAGACAATCGTTGATGCTTTTGTAGAACTGATCAGGAGATATAATTAAGGCTAATCAACGGCTTGTATTATAAAACGGACCCCTGTGCTGTTCAAGGCACGGGGGTCCGTTTCTGTCCGGTTTCAAATAGTAAAGGAAAGTATTACAAAAAATGATCGCACAAAACCAATAATCACCTAATCGCCTGAACATAGCGAAACACACAGAAAATGATACAAAAATCCCCCTGGTCAGAGCTGTGCAGCCGCCAAAAGCAAACGAGGCAACGGAGGGGGGACGCGATTTCAGGAAAACATTAGTGACCTTCTTTAAAAAACAGGATGATGACAAGAATACAGGCAAATAGGATGATTGACCAGTTCACTTTTAATCTTAACAGCGACACAGCAATTGCAGCTGCTCCTATCCCCATTAACCGTGCGATCAATTTGGTTACTGCCGAGCGAGATCTGAACATAGACTTTCTCTCCCGTTTATGAGTCGTATTTGTACGATTGAGCGAGAATTTTCTTACACTGCATCATCACGGGCGTCCTGCAGCGATCTTTTTTCTCTAATCAAAATCAAAAGAAATTTACTGGTCTGATAGCCGAGCGAGCAGGCAAAAAAACCTCCGATACTGCTGATCATCAGATAAGAAAAAGCCAGCAGATAGCTTCCCGCCTGAAATAAATGAAAGGTTTCGAAGGCAAAAGTGGAAAAAGTCGTAAACGAGCCGACAAATCCGGTGCCTATGGCTGATACGACACGTGTCGATAATTGCGGCAGCCAGCTTAAAAAGCGCGTTACAAAAGCCAGCAAAAAACAGCCGAGCAGATTAATCAGCAATGTTGCCAGTGGAAAGGATTGTGAATGGATGAGTAATTCAAGCGAATATCTTGAAAGTGCACCTAGAATGCTAAAAACAACCAGTAAAATATAATACACAAATATCCTCCTCAGGCATGGCCTATTTACTTACAATCAACTGGACAGGTGTTGTAAAAATCGCCCCATTTTTAACCAATTTCCGCAGTCCGGACAATAATTCGGGCAGGTGATCGGCAGGGACAACGGTTTCAACGACAATCGGCGTTTTTTTACTGAATGAAAATATACTTTGTTTACGAATCACCCGGTCTCTGCCATAGCCGACCAATCCTTGAGTGACCGATGTCCAGCAGGCTTTTCTTTCTTGAAAAAAGCTCAGCACTTTTTCATATTCTTCTTTTCTGAACCATGAATTCTCTTCTTTCGTATAAACCTTGACGGTAAAATATTGATGTCCGTCCATGTCGTTTCCTTCCCCCCCTTTTGTCAGGCTCGCCTGATTCTGCCTGATAGGTTTTTATCCGGACGAAACTTTTAAATTTCTCTATCATCTTGCCCTTGCGATGATAGATGCCCACTTGTTTCATGCCTGGATCTCCAAAATGTGGATAAATGAAAGCAAAGCGCTGATTAACAGTCGGTTCTGTGTCTGCGCGATCATTTAAAATCATTCTTTTGAGGCGGGGCGCCCATCCCGGATCCCTCTGCCGAAAAAAATGCGGCAGCCGCTGCATTGATAAGAATTCAGCATCCGGACATTTTCTGATCGCCCGCCGGCAACAATCCTGAGCCGCTTATCATCTCAGGCACCTCCTCAAGTAAAAAAAGCACTTGTTGAATGTCTCAACGAGTGCCGACATACAAACCGATTATTTTTTAAAAGGAAAGGGAGTCATCACGGCGTCCTGCCCCAGTTCTTCCTCAATCCTTAGAAATTGATTATATTTAGCGATCCGTTCGGTCCGGGCCATGGCACCCGTTTTAATCTGCCCGGCTGCCAAGCCAACGGCAAAATCGGCAATGAAGGTATCTTCCGTTTCTCCGGAACGATGTGAGATCATCGTTGTATACCCTGCACGGCGTGCCATATTAATCGTTTCAATGGTTTCTGTCACGGTTCCGATTTGATTCAGTTTGATCAAAATCGAGTTTGCAATTTTCTTTTCGATTCCTTCCTTAAAAATAGCCGGATTCGTAACAAAAATGTCATCGCCGATTAATTGAACGCTCCCCCCCAGACGTTGTGTAAACGCGGGCCAATTTCCCCAGTCGTGTTCAGAGAGCCCGTCTTCAATGGAAACAATAGGATATCGCTGAATCAGATTTGCATAGTAGCCGATCATATCATCGGCACTTAAATGTTTGCCTTCAAAGTGATAGGTCCCATCTTTATAAAATTCGCTCGAGGCCGGGTCAATGGCTATCGCGATATCTTTTCCCGGCGTGTACCCGGCGGTTGTTATCGCTTCAATCAGCGTCTCAATTGCTGCCTCACTGGACTCGAGATGCGGTGCAAAACCGCCCTCATCTCCAACCGAAGTGGCGAGCCCCTTCTTCGCCAATATGCTCTTTAAAGTATGATACGTATCAGCGATGCTCTCAACACCTTCACGGAAATGATTGAAGCCAATGGGCGTGATCAGAAACTCCTGGATATCAATCCCCGAATCTGCGTGCTTGCCGCCGTTAATCACATTGAAAAAAGGACGGGGAAGCTGAATATC
Source organism: Sporolactobacillus sp. CQH2019 (assembly GCF_028765345.1). Taxonomy (GTDB): domain Bacteria; phylum Bacillota; class Bacilli; order Bacillales; family Sporolactobacillaceae; genus Sporolactobacillus. The sequence goes on along the minus strand of NZ_JARAJZ010000014.1, from coordinate 1,071 downwards.
GATGCCGCCTAAATAACGGTAAAGCGGAATACCTTCAGATAATGCCGCGGCCCGGCAAACCGCCAGCGAGACGCCAAGCATGGCATTGGCGCCAAGTTTCTTTTTTGTTTGCGTTCCGTCAATCTGCAAAAGCAGCTGATCAATCTTTTCCTGATCAAACGGTGAATGGCCGATTATAGCGTCCTTAATGGTGCCATTTACATTCCCGACCGCCTGAAGAACGCCCTTGCCGCCCAGGCGCTTTCCACCGTCTCTGAGCTCGACGGCTTCTTTATCGCCCGTTGACGCTCCGGACGGAACACTTGCACGTCCCAGTGTTCCATCATTCAGGCGAATGTCCACTTCAACCGTTGGATTGCCTCTTGAATCGAAAATTTCCCTTGCCTTAACAGATTCAATTTTTGCAGTCATCACAATATCCTCCTTGAAAATAAAATAAAACGTCTACCTTAATCCTTCCCGGGAAGAACTTAAGGTAGACGTTATTAGCTGTTAGTATGAACAACACTTCACGGCGAACGCCATCGCCTCTTTATTTATGACGTCATTGTATCACAACGGCTGGAGAAAGCAAGTGCAATTAAATGAGACACTTCCGCACTGTATCTCTTCTCCCTCTTCATGCCCTGCGTCCCGGTGAGAAAGTTCCAGGCCTGGGAGCGGATACTGTCAGCTTCCCGCCTGTGCTGCGCTTATAGCAACTGTTCCATGATGTTAGCGCATGTTGCCTGCCCGCGGATATGTTGACTTCTGCCCAATGGGTCCGTGCATTCCTTTCTGCCTCCGGGGACTCCCCAAAAAACAAATTCTTAAAAATAAAAATGAGTATCCTCTCAACTCATGCATCCAGTCAAGCTGCGGCGTGGAAGCGCCGTCTATTCCTCTGAAAAGCGATCGGTTTGTACAAGCGGCGGTCTATGGCACTCTGAATTTTCATGCGAACAGCGATTCTTTCTTTTTTCGGGGCGATAAACTCCTGACGGGGCGATACTCCGCCAGAATAGGGCGAATGGCGACCATTTTAGGGCGATTGTTCGCTGTTTTAGGGCGATTCTTTCTTTTTTCGGGGCG
>NZ_JARAJZ010000013.1 GCF_028765345.1 Sporolactobacillus sp. CQH2019 | reverse complement strand
AAGTCCGAAGGGATTTCACCCAGGAAGGAGCCCCTCATTTTCACGCAAAGAAGAACCGGAGAGAAATTTTTTTACAAATTTTCTCTCCGGTTCTTGAGTTTTAACAGGGCTTTTGAGACAGCCTCGTTTAATTTATAAAATGAGTGCTGTTAATGGGAGGAGAATTTGTTATTTAACATTTGATGACGGTCCTTCAGCATTTTCCAATAGAATAATGAATCTGCAGCGTCAGGCGTATGGTAAGGGAAGGATTCACTATTGGACTACATGGTATTAGCCACGATTATAAAAAGTTTTATCGTTCAGAGGAGTCGCTCATGGAAGAAATGAAACAAGATCAAAAAATCGTCAGAAGTATTGCACAATACCGTTTATTCGTGTACCGTATGGCAGCTATGTATTTATGAAAGGGCAGTCACTCAAGATGGATTTATCATGTGGGATTGGAATGTGGATAGCCAGGATTGGCGATATAGAGATCGACGATTTGTTCAGCGGACGATTCAGCAAATTCAAAGACTTGATGAGAAGAAACAAATACCGGTTATTTTGCTTCACGAATGTGATACGACTTATCGATCCCTTGAATTAATATTTACAACACCAGGGTTATCAAATGCAGCGCATTAATGCCTCAATGCCCCCTTTGCAGTTTCCTAAGAAGGAATATAGCCAAAAAGAAAGCCTGAATTATTGCTAAGGATTTATAGAAAAATTGAACATCTATAAAATTGGTCAGTTGTAAAATCAAATTAGTCAGCTGCCAATTAGATTGGAGGAATAAAACACCATTCTGTGTGTCATTAAAGCGTCGGATTTTATAATGGCTCACCCGCCAGCCTAGCACAAAACATCGGACTTTTAAACATTTGCATGCCTTTCAGTGGGGACAAATTCAAATGTTTCATTCAGGGACATCGATCTTGAGATTGCCTGTAAAATTGATTGTATCCACCAACACTTTTTTAAAGTAGTTAATGGCAAATTGTCCTAACTTTAGTCAGATCGTCAAAGTGAAAGATTATTCGCCAAAATTTTATTAATAGATACAATTGTGTTGCTGTCGTCTATTCAATTATTGGTAAAATAGAAAGGGGATGAAAGTACAAAAAGGTTCGATTCCCCAAAGACAGGACTGAGCTTTTTTTAGCTGTCCGGTAAGGGAGGCGCTTCTGATTCCCAAAATTTATATGAAGAAAGATGTATTGACTGCGGCTATGGAGAGATTCAACGTAATTTTCTCCAACTTTTCTCATTTTTATCTCTGCATCTCCGGAGGAAAAGATTCATCTGTGATGCTGCAACTTTGCGCGAAAATTGCACGCAGGCGAAAGCGGAAATTCAGCGTCATGTTCATCGACTTAGAGAGCCAGTATCAAGCGACGATCCACCAGGTTAGACAGTTGCGGAAGATGACGAACGACGTGGTGGATCGTTTCTATTGGTGCTGCATGCCCCTCTCGTTACGTAACGCAGTTTCAGTTATCCAGCCGACTTGGATCTGTTGGGATGAAAATGATCAGGACAAATGGGTCCGTTCTATGCCCGCCTATGACTGCGTGATCAATGAACACAATTACCCAAAGGAATGGACATGGTTTCACAAAGGGATGGAATTCGAGGAATTTGACTACAAATTTTGCCAGTGGTTTCAAAGAAAAGCGGGCGTTCCAGTGGCGGTCGGCATCGCCATCCGAAGTGATGAAAGTCTCAATCGTTTCAACACGATCATTAATACAACCAAAAAAACGTTCAAAGGTTATAACTGGACGACGAAGGTACATACCTCGGAGCCAGATTGCAACGTGTACAATTTTTATCCCTTATACGATTGGCGGACTGAGGACATATGGGGAGCCGTGAGTAAATTTGATTTTGCGTTTAACGAAATTTATGAATTGATGTATAAAAACGGCGTGAAAATTTCTCAGCAGCGACTTTGTCAGCCCTATGGGGACGATCAGCGCAAGGGCCTCGATCAGTTCCGTGCACTGGAACCTGAAACGTGGGAAAAAGTGATTCACCGCGTTCACGGCGTCAATTTTGGAAACATTTACGCCAGAACTTCCCTGCTCGGCAACATGAAGTCGGAAAAGCCCTCCGGGATGAACTGGCAGCAGTATGCCGTCTTTCTTCTAGAGAGCTTAGGGCTTTATTCCCCAGAACTTCGCGATCATTACTATCTGAAAATCAAGACCTTTTTCCGATGGTGGGAACGGCACTACGGAATCCGTATCGAAGAAGTTCCGGATGAAGCAGACCGGAAACTGGAGAGCCATGGAAAGGTGCCGAGCTGGCGGAGAGTAGCTCGTGCTGTCGAAAAAAATGATTTCTGGATGCGGCGACTGGGCTTTGCCCAGACCAAGACTGACGTGCAACTTCTTCTGCGTCTGCGGAGAAAATACCGAAGTTTGCTCCGGGTGGAAGATATCAAGGATAAAAAACTGAGGGAGGCCCTACGGGAGGATGAATATGGACAACATTCAGTGTTACGAGGGAAATTATGATCGGTCCCTTTTCTACTCCAAAATGGGACGCTTTTTTGCTGAGGAAAAATATATCCGGCGGATACCCTATCTACGAAACAAGCGAGAAAAGGTCTGGTTCACCATGGAACGAGACAGGCAGGTTATTGCCTTCTCCTCTCTGGAGTTTCCAGGGGAATACGTTCTTTTTACTACAGAATGGGTCGAACCGCGTTATCGGAGAAAAGGACTTTTTAAAGCACTGACGGACATTCGTTTCGAATATTGCCGCGAACTTGGCTGGCCGATTAAGACCTCGACCAATCTTGCGTTTATCAAGAATTATTACATCAAACAAGGATTCAGGATTTATCGGACAACCAAAAATTATTGGTTTCTGTGTGCGAATAAGGAGGTACTCCATGAACGTCCATCACAATACCTGCAGAAAGCTCAATCCGGATCTTGAAAATTGCCTTGGCCAGCTCAAACGGATTTTGGCGCCCATGGGGTTGCATGAGAAAGTACAGGCCCTGAACCGCGTACGAAGAGTTGTGAACGAACTCTCTCCCTTCTCCGAACCGGTCGACTTGGTACAATGGATCCCTGCTGGAAACGTACATGCAAACGATTATAATCCAAACAAAGTTGCATCTGCTGAAATGAATTTGCTGTACACTTCTATCCGGTTAGACGGCTTTACACAGCCGATCGTGTCTTATTATCTCGGTGACGGCCAATATGAAGTCACCGATGGCTTTCACCGCGACCGGATTGGAACGAATTATCCGGATATCGCCAAAAGGATGTTCGGCTATCTTCCCCTTTCCGTCATATCCAAACCACTGGACGAGCGCATCGGTTCGACCATCCGGCATAATCGGGCGAGAGGGACGCACCAAATCCGCTCCATGAGCAACATCGTGATCACTCTCAGTAAAATGGGTTGGAGCGATGAAAAAATCAGTCGGAATTTGGGAATGGAGCTTGACGAGATCATCCGTCTGAAGCAAATTAGCGGGCTGAAGGAAGCGTTCCAGAATCACAAATTCTCCAAATCCTGGACCGAATTTGAACATAAGTATTATAAATAATGTCAGTCAGATACAAGCTGAATCGTTCTTAATACCGATGATTGAAAAAGCAATTCCCCGAAAGGTATCTTTATTTTATGAATACAATAAATCCTATTGGGGAAAAGCATACGGATTAGCCTTTACTCAACATCTTTAGACTCACCCATGAACGTTAATCACGTAGAAAAATCATAAAAATAATTTGTAAAAATACACAAAAAAGGCCCCTACAGGGCAGCCTTAAATGAAGAGTTAAGAGAAACGAAGTGTAGTTTTATAATAGATTCCAATTTTTAAAAATTCTATTATGTTTGTCACACTACTTTATCTAAGCCGTAATTAAACCGCCAATTTTTAAGCAGTTAATAGGCAACTCATGCAATAATTTTAACAATGCCAAGATTTCATAAGGATTATCCAACAGTTCAATTTTCCAAAATCTCATTTTCTTAACGCCTTCAAAAGGTGATGGGAAATACTCTATCACTGCATGCAAAATGAATTTCTCTTGATGTTCGATGCAGTGAAAGTTTCCTAGGCTACTCCACTAAGAGGATGGAAGTCAAAAGTTTCCTCCTGCGCAATCAAAATACGAAAATAGAAAACCATGCAATTTTTTTATGCAAAAATATTTCTATACTGCAACATGAAAAGATGCCGCTTTAAATAAATAATGATCCCCATGCTGAGGCACGGGGATCATACGAGGGGATAAAGAATAGGTTGGGCAATTATAGTATAAGCATGTCCAGCGATTAAGATACCCTTTATTCGCCATCTTGTACAATGACATAGTATTCAAAGAAGAATGATCAATGAAGCGAAAAGAAATGATTGTTCAACGCTTTTTTATGGTTGTTCAATTAAAAATTTACCTTATCCGAATTTCAGCACGGTTACTTGTGGATCCTTGTCATTCAGAACACTCTAGAACAAAATTAGTAAACTCCCATGCAATTCTTCTTTTGAGGAGTAAATTAGTCAATGCAGCTTGAAACATGGATAGGCGCTTGACGATTTATGTTCGACTCCCACCGTCTCAGCAGGCTCATTGGCCCGTAAGCAGAGATACCCCCGGCTGAATTAAGCTTGGAGAGTGAAGTATCTGGCGGCTATTTGTATGGGCCGATCGCATGAATGCCGATATTAATGCCGCATTAACAAAATTTTTAGCAGAGACGGAAACTCGTTTAAAAAATTAATTTGCTGATTGACTTTCTAAATTCAGGTAGTACGTCATGCTGTCACGGCTCGTGGAATTTATCTTAGCCAGAGAACGAAACTATTTAAATTTTAAAAGAGAGGCCGCTTTTGAGCAGTCTCTCTGAATTGTTTTCACATTTTATTTGATATGCAGCGTGACAAGGTCATGTGCGTCGAGCTCTTGCAGAAACTTGAGCAGTCGCGGAACGACAGGTTCGGCTGCTTCGCCGAATGTCTCAGTTAGCTTAGCAGAGATTTCGGACACACGGTAGTTTCCGTCACAGTGCTTCAGTACACATTCTCCGAGAGCATCCAGACGGTAGTGATGTTCCTTAGCTTGTTTAAACCATTTTATCGCAATGCGCTCCAATAGGCTTGTCCGCGGAATGGCAAGGTTTGCCGCTCCATTTTCATGAACAACACGGCATCCGTCCCTCAGAACGGGCACCATTTCGAGAAAATTTATCTGCTTATTCAAATGACGGGCCATGAATCATACCCCCTTTTTGGGACCTCTTGCTACATACCAAAGAATGAGGCAAAGAACAGCAAAAACGATTAAGGTGACCAGGTCGCTTGAGAAGAACGGTGTGGCCGGTGCCGTAATATTTAAAACAGTAAAGACAGCGATAACGACACCAATTAATGATTCGCCGGCAATGAGCCCGGATGCCATTAAAGTGCCGCGTTCCTGCCGGTTTTTCCGGATTTGATCATCTTTACTGAAACGATCGATAAAGTAGCGAACAATACCTCCGCACATGATTGGCGTACTGATGTGAATCGGCAGATAAAGGCCGACGGCAAAGACGAGCGAATTGATACCCATGAATTCCACGCAGACAGCAATAGCGGCGCCAATGAAAATCAGTTCCCATGGCATCTGCTGCTGCATCAGACCTTGGGCGATCAGTTTCATTAAAACGGCTTTGGGTGCCGGGAGTGCGTGCGAACCGAAATGATAGGCACTATTCAAGAGAAACAAGACGGCACCAATGGTAATCGATGAGAAAACGACGCCGATCATCATCGCCACTTGTTGTTTCCAAGGTGTCGCCCCGACGAGAAAACCGGTTTTTAAGTCCTGTGAAATGTCGTTGGAAACAGCTAATGCCGTGCAGATAATCGCGACGGTGCCAATGGAGATAAAAATGCCGGCTGTTCCGGAATACCCGATAAATTTATAGATGATGGTGACGATTAACAGTGTTGCGATGGTCATACCGGACACCGGTGATGACGAACTGCCGACAATTCCAACAATACGCGAGGAGACAGTGACAAAGAGAAAGCCGCAGACAGCAACCAGAACGGCGCCCATCCAGCCGACTTTCACGAATGGATTAAGGGCAACCAAAAGCAACAAAAAAAGAGAACCCAGAATTACCCATCTCATTGATAGATCGCGATCGGTTCTAGCAATAAGATCGTCGGCGTGCTTGTCGGTTGTTTTGAACAGTCCGCTAAGTGTATCACTCAAGCTTCGATATAGCGTGGGCAGGGTTTTGATTAATGTTATAATCCCACCGGCCGCGACGGCACCGGCTCCGATATAACGAATGTAATTATCCCAGATAGCAGCCGTATCCATTGCTTTTAGAGCCGTGACCGCCGGGAAGATGGCGTGGAGGCTGTCTGCGCCAAAGAAGCCGATTAGTGGGGCAAGGACAATCCAGGCAAATAGTCCACCGGCAAGCATTTGTCCGGAAATGCTCGGTCCAATGATGAAGCCGACGCCCAGCAGTGACGGGTAAGCATCCAGCCCGACAACAGCGTATTTAAAATGGGAGATTCCAGTTTGAATTTCATATTTGAAAATGTTAAAACCATCTTCCAATACTTTCACGAGACCGCCGGTGATCAGGCCAAAAAGAACAAGCAGTGCTTTCTTGCCGCCCTCTTCTCCCGTTTTTAGTACTTCGGCGCAGGCGGTACCTTCCGGATAAGGAAGCACGCCGTGTTCCTGCACGATCAGTAACCGTCGAAGCGGTACCATCATCAAGATACCGAGAAAGCCGCCAAGCAGAACGATAGAAAAAATCATAATGTAGCTGATTTTGATATGCAGTAAAAAGAGTGCAGGAAGTGTAAAGACTGCGCCGACACCGATTGCTTCACCTGATGTCGTCATCGTCTGAACAATATTATTCTCCAAAATTGAATCTCTTCGGAATATGCCCCGCAAGATCCCCATCGAAATAACAGAAGCAGGAATTGAGGCAGAGATCGTCATTCCGATAAGCAGGCCTAGGTATGCGTTAGCCGCCCCGAAAATGACAGCAAGAATAATTCCCAGAAGAATCGCCGTAATTGTGAGTTCGGGAAGCGATTTCGAAGCGGGAATATAGGGTATGAATTTTGTCGATTGTTCTGAATTATTTTTCAAAAATGGCACCACCTTGTCTATTTCGACATAAATTGATACAAAGGCTATCTTATCATACTTGAGCACGCAAGTTGCTAGATTAAGAATTGCAATATAAAATGCAATATTTAGACGAGATAAGTGAATTCAGACCTGGCAATTGATTGAGGGTTTGGCATGAGAAATAAGGCCCCCCTTCCAGTTTTTTTACAGGAGGACATACAAAAATAAATTTTGACTTAATTTTTCGTACCGTTGGCAATCGCCCGAGCCAATCTCCGCGGTTTTTCCCAAGCCATGGAGTGTCCGGCGTTTTTAATAAGGGTCTAAATCCACTGGCTTTAAGCCAATTTGCTGATGCTGTTTTCGATATTTAAGGGGTGTTTTTTCATATTTGCTTCTGAATTGTTTCATAAAGTATGAAGAACTAGTATAACCGAGCCTTTCACCAATCTCGTTGACAGATAAATTTGTGCTGGTAATTAGTTCTTTAGCTTTTTCAAGTTTTATTTCTCGATGAATTTGCCCGGGGGTTTGTCCATATCGCTTGGGATCATGGGAGAAGCGCATCTGCAGCTTCGTCTATAATTTTCTCGATATTGGGAAACTGTTTCAAAGAGATAGGTTAAATAGTGGAACGGATCACCCGTTTTCTTTAGCTGTTTCAATCACACTGTAAGTCAAGGACGACATATTCAAGATTGACGACTGAGTTCAGTCAGCATTCAGTGTGCTATGAGCATAAGGTCTTTCAGAAGACTTCAGTCTTGAACGGCGACTTTAAGTCGCAGACATTGATGTCTGAACCCACCTGCTAAAGCAGGTAGTCGTTTAGTCTCAAAAAGTTAAAAACTAGGACCCATACTGTTAAAGAGTAAAAGGCAGCCCATTGAAACAAAAATGGAAGGGTATCTATAATTTGGCAGATGAAACAGCATCATAAAAAATTTTAATAGGTAAATACCCCTGTTTATTGCAATAATCATAAAGACAGTGCTATTGATTTTTAAATCATTAGCTATAAGAGCGCTCAGGTTATGGTTTAAAAGTAAACAGCAGACGGGTACTGCGCAACCGTCGATCGGATTTAGGAGGCTGCACCCAATCAAAAAAGGTAGAGTCGGAACTGAGAAAAACTATCAGTCGCACCGAATCGGGTTTGAGTCGCACCGAAATGTGAGAAAGCCGCACCGAATGCAGCTGAACTTGCACCGAAAAAGAGCGGTTGCTCCGAATTAGGCCTGACTCGCACCGAATCGAGTTTGAGTCGCACCGAAATGTGAGAAAGCCGCACCGAATGCAGCTGAAGTTGCACTGAAAAGAGCGGTTGCTCCGAATTAGGCCTGAGTCGCACCGAAATGTGAGAAAGTCGCACCGAATGCAGCTGAACTTGCACCGAAACGTTAAACAGCCTGTTTCAGGAATGTGTATCGGTCAACATACCCGGTTTATCGGTCGGCGCAGTAACTTTATCGGTCGACATATCCCGTTTATCGGTCTTTACGGCAATTTTATCGGTCAACATACCTCGTTTATCGGTCGGCGTGTCCAAATGGCGCCGGACTCACCCTGAACCCGGCTTAATCAGTCTTCGGTTTTGACTCTTTGTCGAGCATATTAAGCAGCTCCGCTGTCGTCACTAGTTCACCGAGTGTTCCAAGTTCGTTCAACGCCTCGTTATATTCGACCTCAGAACGAGCGTTAGTTGCATCTGTTACGGTGATGACATTAATCTCGTTCTCTGCCAGATTCCGCGCCGTTTTTAGCACACCATTATTGGTGGAAACCCCGGTTAATAAAACCGTTCTAATCTGTTTTTCTTTCAAAAAATCTCGAAATGCGGTAATTGAATAGGCACTGGGCTGATGTTTCTCAAAAATCTTCACATTCGGATTTTCTAAAATTTGAGGATTGATACTAAGCTTTGAAAAGCTTTTGGTAAGGACACTGAGGAAACTGGGGGCAGTTACGTGAACCACAGCCACGGGCCTATTTTTACCGAGAACTGCACGGATTAACTGTTCATTACGTGCAAGTACGTCATGATTATCAAGAAGCGCACCCTTTGATGGCAGACCGAATAGAATCCCGTTTTGCAGATCAATCGTTACTAATGCCGCATTTCCTAAATCCATTTCATCAATCCTCCTCGGATTATAAGTTTTGATGTAAATAGTCATCCTATTCAGCTAGGGTACTTGTAGTAAAAGTATAGAAGTCATGAATTTTGTCCAAACTGTTAATGTATCCCTCTGTTCCGAACTCTCCATTATGGAGAGTTTTTTTTATCGTTCGGAAAGAGATCCGATTTTAGTAACTTGGAAGTTGGATCTTCAACGTTGTGAAGATATGGCATTAGATTTTTGTTTGTGCGATCAGTTCTTCATGTGTCTTGATGTGCTGTAAATTGTCTTTATCCCCCGATAGCAATAACAGGAACAAGGCCTCAATTGCCGCCATTGCGGCAACCCGTGAGAAGTAGTACTCAGATTCAAAGATTTGTTGTCGAATTGCGGTTAATATATGCAAATCGGCATTCAAACCAATAGGCGAATCCGCACGGTTGGTAATCGCAATGACCAGAATCCCGCGACTTTTGGCAACTTCAATCTGGGTGAGTAAATTTCGCGTTTCGCCGGAATTGGAAATAACCAGCAGCACCGCACCTGTCGGCAGATTCATAGTTTGTCCGATCGAGGTCTCCCACAGTTCGTCAGTGACTGCTAAAAGTCCAAGTTGATTGAATTTATAAACAGCATCTGCAGCAACGGGGAAAGTCCCCCCCGATGCTGCAACTTGGATAAGACTTGCTCCTTTTAATGCATTCAATACCTGTCGGATAGTTGCTGTAGAGGCGGAGGTGAGTGTATTGACGATTTCTGCCACCTTATTGTCGCTGATATTTTTCAAAGCTTGGAGAAGGTCGTCAGGGTTCACCTTTTGATAGTAGCTATATCTATCCTCCGCAACTTTTGCTAATTCAATTTTCAACTGATGGAATCCATCAAGATCAAGGTTTTTACAAAAACGTGAAACTGAAGCCTCACTGACACTGGCTTTTCGGGCAAGTGCCGAGATGGTCATATTAACAATACTGGCTGGATCTGCGAGTACAACTTCTGCAATTTTATGATCTGTATCGGACATTTTTGGAAGACTGCCGTATAGCAAGTTTATGATATTTGATCGATTTTCCAACTAATCACCTTCAAATGAATTTCAAAAAAAATAAGTCAATGAAATCCTCTATCACTGAATTCTAACGCGTAATATCCGGTAAAGCAAGAACAACTGACTTGCATTGACAAAAATTAATTTCAGTAATAATATAATCTTGAAATTAATTTTCCAAAACGTGAAAGGAGGTGTCTGGCATGGAAAACCAGCTAACGCTTGCATTAGATTTGATGCATTCTGGTATGACAGTCAGTCTCGGCGGGGGACACCACATGCAATTACTTGCCGAGGCAATCAAGAAAGATAATCTGAGCGACATCCGTATCTGTAGCCCTTCTGAACGATCGCTTTCATATTGCCGAAAATTGGGATTAGATGTCATAGAATCTCCAGAAGCATTGGATATCGCTTTTGATGGCTGTGATAGTCTCGACCAAAACCTGAACCTCTTGAAGAGTAACGGTGGCATTCATACCTTGGAAAAAGTAAACGCGCAGGCAGCCGGTGCGTATGTTATTTTGACAGATGAGTCAAAAATCGGCCAGCAACTTGACCCCTCAGTACCCCTGGCTGTTGAAGTCATTGATGAAGCTATTCCGCAGTTCTTAAGATTAGCGAAAGAACTCGGCTTGCAACCCTGTCGTCGTATTTCAACTTCATACATGGGTTATATCCGTACACGAAATGGTAACCAATTGGTCGACTGTTATACGGATAACTGGGCTCAAATCGACTATATTAACCGTACTGTGTTACTAGTGAACGGTGTTGTTGGAACTTCTTACTTTAAGGGACTCGCATCAACTGTTCTTGCAGAAACCGAAAATGGTTCTGTTCGAACTTTAAGGAAGGATGAATGACATGAAAAAATATAATTGGGGTATGATTGGAACAGGGTGGATTGCACATGAAATGGCAGATGCCTTGAACAGTGTGAATGGGTCCATTTACGCTGTTGCCGACATCAATCCGGATAGGCTCAAAAAGTTTGCGGCTGAAAAGAACATTGCACATACGTATAATAATGCCGATGAAATGATTAACGATCCTAATGTTGATATTATTTATATTGCAACGCCGCATACATTTCACTATTCATACATTAAAAAGGCTCTGAACGCCGGAAAGCATGTTTTTGCAGAAAAGGCGATCACAGTCAATGCGAAGCAATTTGATGAGGTTCAGCAATTAGCGCACGACAAGGGTCTGATTTTGACCGAAGGACTGACACTGCTCCACATGCCAATTTACCAAAAGGTCAAAGACTTAATTGAGCGGAGAAAACTTGGTGACATTCATCTGGTTCAGGTTAATTTTGGTAGCTTAAAGAATTATGACCCGAAAAATCGCTTCTTCAATAAGAGTCTTGCGGGCGGCGCCCTGCTTGATATTGGTGGCTATGCGACCGTATTTGCACGTTCGTTTCTAGCGTCGCAGCCTAACGTAACGTTGACCACTGTAAAATTCTTTGAAACTGGAGTCGATGAACAATCGGGTATTATCCTTAAGAATGCACAGGAACAGTTGGCTGTAATGGCACTCTCTCTGCGGGCTAGGCAGCCAAAGCGCGGCGTTATTTCTGGCACAAAGGGTTATGTGGAAATTGACAATTATCCGCGTGCAACCGAAGCAAAGGTTACCTATACTGAAGATGCCCATCAGTCCGCATCGGAAACAATTACTGTGGGCAATTCTGATGAAGCATTAATATATGAAGTGAGAGATATGCAACGTTACATTGAGGAAGGCCACGATGACGGTCAATTGGAATTATCTCACGACGTCAGCCATATCATGGACGGTGTCCGTAATGCCTGGGGAATGAAGTTCCCATTTGAGTAATGGTATTAAAGTGCCGAAAATTGGTTTGATACATTTCGCCTGAATGGTGAAGCGGGCGTACAAACGATTACATCTGCGATCGAAAGCGGCTACTGGCGGGGTTAATGGACTCGTGTGTGATTGACAATGTTTTGCTGTTTGCTAAAAGCGCGCAGCGATTGGTTACCCAGTCTGTATCGGTTTTTGATATCGAATGTCTCTGCTGCTGAATATCTTGGTAATACTCTCAAAATCCCCCCGTAGACGACAGAAGAATTTTTGATAGTTCATCTGTCAGCCAAAGGGGGATTATTGCAAAACGATTGTGGGGTATTTCTATTGTGTCACGGCAGCTCAAGCTGGAATGGAAATAGTAATTGACAGCTGACAAAATTACGTTTTTATCTAATGGGGGTCCCTTAAAGCGGCCCAGATGGCGTCTCCTATCGTACAATCGGGTTCATTTATATTAAAATGCAATTCACTGAGAGTTTTTGCACCCGGCCTAGATGTACCGAGAAAAATCACTTTGACAAATAAAGATTCAGCTGTGCCGTTATCCGCGCAATTTCTCCGAGTGTTTTATTCAACGTTGTCACCTCAGTCTGCAATTTTGTATGTTATTTTCAGCTTCTCGTTTAAATTCCTTTCTTTTTCTCTAGCGATTGTTATGATCTCTGCGTCGCTCAGCAGTTAAAAATTTACATGATCATAAATAAGATTGAAATATCTGATAAAAATCGCTTGACCAGTCAGCTGGAGACCGCTGGATGATAATTTAGGCCGTTCCGTTTCTTTTTTTCTGTTGGGAATTTTTGATTTCATTGATATATATTATTCCATGGGAAAAATTCATTTTATCTGAATTCCAGCACAGTGAGCAGCGGATCCTTATCATTCAGACTACAAATTAAACAAAGTATTTGAGCAAGATAACACTGAGACTAATCGTTGGCTATCGAAAAATACTTGGATACATGATATAGTTATTTCCAATGATAAAACTGCAAGGGAGGCATAACCCATGATTTATGCACCGGCAACCGAATGTGATGTTCCGGTTCTCCGTTAATTTAGCGGAGAGCCGCTCTCCGTTAAATTCGTAACCATGCATTTATAAATTACGAATACGGAGATAAGAAAAATGAAAAAAAATAAGATTTTTGGTGCGTTATTATTAAGCACTGCCGCCGGCATCTGGGGCGGTATGTTTGTCGTGGTCAAAGTTGTGGTGGAATTTATTCCCCCCATTGAATTAGTCTGGCTACGCTATTTAATCGCAATCGTCGCTTTGTTTATCATTGGTTTCCTGCAACGTGTCGACTGGCGTGTGAAACGAAAAGATTTACCTTTAATCATTCTAATTGGTGTAATTGGTAATGCGCTTTCTATTGTGACGCAGGAAACCGGCACCTGGCTGTCCTCCGCTCAATTAGGGGCCGTCATTACAGCGGCGACCCCGACATTCATGGTTTTATTTGCGTGGTGGCTATTAAAAGAGCGTCTAACTTGGGTTAAAATCGGTTCGGTCGCTCTGGCGACGATTGGGGTACTGATGATTGTCGGTGTTCACGCCATTGGCATAGAAAAATTACTGGGTGCAGTCTCCTTAGTGATTGCCGCGCTGACGTGGGCGTTAATGTCAGTGCTGATTAAATTAGTTCCCGGCAAATATGCACCTGTACAGGTGACAACCCTGGCAACGGCAACCGCTATCGTTTGCCTGTCGCCAATTGTTTTCATTCAACGGTCTGCAGTACATTGGCATTATCTCATGCAACCGGCTGTCATCTTTTGCCTTTTATATTTAGGTGTGATTTCAACGGCAGTTGCTTTTGTGATGTGGAATCGAGGTTTACAATTAATGAATGCCGCCAGCTCGGGATTATTTTTCGTGTTCCAGCCTTTAGTGGGGACGCTGCTGGGCTGGTTGATTTTAGGAGAAGCCATCGGTCTGGGATTCTGGGTAGGTGTGTGCCTGATCTCGGCAAGTATTTGGATAAATATTAGATACTCCGATTGATTTTAACTGTCTGATAACCAGTGGGAAATAATAGTTTGAGCGAAAATATATTTTTATCAAACTATTATTTTTTTGCGTGCGATTTTAAAAGGGAGAATACGAATGAAAAAATATTTGGGTGATGGCATGATGCTCGTCACGGCAAGTATTTGGGGAAGCGGGTTCGTAGTGACGGATATTGCGCTGAAGTTTTTCAATCCCTATCAAACGATGGCCGGAAGATTCGTTTTAGCAACTTTTCTCATCATCATCGCATTTTATCGCAAGGTAAAAAAAATAAGTCGCTCGGTGCTGTGGAAGGGCGCTCTCTTAGGAACCTGCGTCTACACGGGTTTTATTTTGCAAACAGTCGGTCTGCAATATACGACTCCTTCGAAAAATGCTTTTCTAACCGCCGTGAATGTCGTCATTGTTCCCATTATTGCATTTTTGATTTACCGGCGCAGAATCGATCGCTATGAGATGCTCGGCTCGATGATGGCGCTTGTCGGGATTGGCTTTATGTCTCTGCAGAATTCGCTGACAGTGAATATCGGTGATGTGCTGTCGCTTGCCTGTGCAGCAGCCTTTGCTTTTGAAATCTTTTTCACCAATATCTTTGTGCATGAGGAAGATTCAATTACGCTAACCATTGTACAGTTTGTAACAGCTTCTCTGCTCAGTGTTCTGACCATGTTCCTTACAGGAGGCACCCCGACTGTACTTGAGAAAACAGGAATGTTATCCATTTTTTATTTGGCAGTCTTTTCAACGGCCATCGCTTATCTCCTGCAAAACATTGCACAGAGCTACACAACATCGACCAGAGCGGCGATTATTTTATCAATGGAGTCCTTTTTCGGGATGCTGTTTTCGATAATATTTTTGCACGAGTTAGTAACGGCTCGCATGATTCTGGGAGCTGTACTCATTTTGGTATCTGTTTTGCTTTCCGAGATAAAACCGTCTTTTAAGAAAAAAGAGACTTTTAAAAGGGCAGATGACGACATAAGGTAAGCTATCAAATAGCGCTCCCTTTAAAGGTGGGGCCGATACGCTTTATTGATAAAGCAGACCGCTCTTTAAATGCAACAACTGTTCGTTCTATGAAAGTGCGTGACGCTGTTGACACATATAAAAGGCAAATACGCTCGCTACCTGTCTATCTTTACAAAAGTTCCCGGTTTTTTTGCACATCTGAGAGATTTAATCAGCCACGCATACGTATATTCCAGACCGGATAATTTTGACATTGATTCGGGTCAAAAATTTGCAGGTACGTTTCCATTGTTTTTACAAGACTGCTACTTTTCACTTTATCTACCAAATGAACAAGAATGCAGCTCTATGTTCTGCAACAGAGAAGAGCTCTCAACGAAATAGAAAAAGATATTTCCATATTTTTCAACCCTAATCAATATAATTGGGTAGTTGATGAAAATGGGGAAGTAACCGTAACAATTTTTTCTGCTTTTGGGTTGGATCTGTTGGCCAATCTTTTGAAGCCGGATCGAACAATCTCTCCTCAAATCGAGCAATACCAATGGCCTCTACTGATAAAATATGGAAAAACTATTTTTCTTATACGTGGGCTCTTGTCAATCAGAAAGCGGCGCGCAAAAATATCAATAAATGGGCAGAAGAACTCCCCGATAAAGAGAAATAAATGAATTCAGCTATGTTTATGAGTTGATCACATTTTGCGTTACGTGTTCTAAAGGCTTAGGCGATTCGATAAAAAAGCATAAGTACAGTGGTAAAGGTCGGCACGGATATTAAATGATATCCCTTGTTGTGTTCTATTAGCTGGGCTATTTAATACCCCCAATACCCCATCAAAGAATCATTTTCAGACCCGGTCAGGGTCTATTTTTTTTACTTATTCTTCGAGACGGGGAAGCGGAAAAGTATATTGGATAAGCAGCGAGTACAACAATTGGATGAATCAGGATGACTTCGAACAATGCATGACTGATATGTTCATGAGATCAAAGAAAGCATATCCGAGAAAGTTGAAAGTAATGTCAGCGTCAAAACTATACAGAAAAAAAGCACCATCCTTTCACTCCATGTGAAAAATGATGTGCTATATTTTTAAAGGACTTTTTCAGTGGCCCCGTTCCGTACGGAAGTTATCTTTTCAATACAGTGTAAGCCTTTTTTTATCATTGGGGAGGAAAGCCGCGGATTAATACAGAGGAGCTTAAAAGTGAGAATATAGCCGTTCAATCAACATTGTTCATGCCCCGGGATTTGTATGGATCCTGCCGTCTTCCAGCTGAATCACATGATCGCAAAAGTCGAGCATCCGCGAGTCATGAGTGACCATCAGTGCCCCCTTCTCTTGATCTTTAACTTCACGGCTCAGCCAATGAATCACCGCTTTCGCTCGTTTATAATCAAGACTGGCTGTTGGCTCATCGGCGAGAATCAGATCGGGCTGATTAATCATCGCCCGGGCAATGGCTACCCGTTGCTTTTCACCGCCGGAAAGTTGTTCTGGAAAATGGCGTACACGGTCGGCAAGTCCCATTTTTTCTAGCAGTTCATTCGCCAGGCGGACCGACTGATTTTTCGAATTGCCCTGAAGTCTGGAAATGAAGATCAACTGTTCCTGGACGTTAAGATAAGGGACCAGATGGGCGCTCTGGAAGATAAAACCAATTGATTTCAGGCGCAGTGCGGTCCGTTCTTTCGCCTTCATTGAAGCGATCGCCTTCCCGTTAAGAAGAATCTGTCCGCGCGAAGGAGCAATCAGTGCCCCGGCAAGAGACAGAAGAGTACTTTTACCGGCGCCTGAGGGACCGACCAATCCAACAAACTCGCCTTTTTTTATTTCAAGACTGATATCTTTCAGAACATCAAGTGTCGTGTCGCCATCCTTGTAAACCTTGTCTACATGATTAAATGACAGAATGGTCTCCATACACTGATTACCTCCCCTCAATAGCCTTAAGGGCATTGACTTTTATGACTTGCCGGATGGATAATAGGATACTCACAATGCTGATGCCGATAAATCCGGCCAGTCGACCGGTAATGGTGCCGGGGGCAAGTGAGAAGGGCATTCCGGACGGGAGAATGATTGTTGTCAGATAGGTCAGCAGCAGACTGACAGCCAGACTGATCAATAGCATCATCAGTGTTTGAAAAATCAGGCTGCGTACGAGATAGCCCGTATCCGTACCGATCGCTTTCAAAATACCGAACTGAATATCTTTCTGTGCCGTAATAATATAAAAGAAAACGCCGAGAATAAAAACAGAAATGATAAACAGAAAGCTGATCATCATATCCAGTGACCCTTGTTCCTCTGAGTATCCGGGTAAAGATTCAACGACATGCGCTAAAGATACACTTGTGACAGTCTGTTCCAAGTCGATATGATGAATCAGCCGATTTGTTTTCTGAACGGAAAAGGGTGTCATCACGGCGGAATGGACGGCCTGGTCAGCAGAAAAACCATCTTTGTTCATGAGCAATGCCCATTGGTTTTGATTCAGATAGGCGACCGGCATATGCGAAAAAGTCGCATTTTTTGTGAATCCGACGACTTTGAAAGTGAGACCGCTTTGCTGGTCTTTGATGGTATCGTGAAGATGAATGCCGCTTCGCTCAATGGACTGATCTATGATAAGATCAACAGTAGAATGATTTGCCGGATACTTGCCGGCAGTCAGCGATGGCCGGAATGATCGGCCGGCGTCGAGGCTGAATAGCGTCAGATCGATTTTCTCTTGCTTTCCGCTTCGATTGACCGTCGTGTTCAGGATATTCAGGATCGTTGCGTTGCCGCTGCCGAGCTTATCTCTCAGCCGGTCCACTGTGTCTGTTGAAAGTGCGGAACGGCTGATCCTTTGATCGGCGTCTTTTTGCAAGATAAACGTCTCATTGCTGTATTTTTCAATAGCCGAAGCGTTATCTTTTGAGAGACCATTGGCCAATCCGGAGACGA
The DNA here is from genome assembly GCF_028765345.1 of Sporolactobacillus sp. CQH2019. Taxonomy (GTDB): domain Bacteria; phylum Bacillota; class Bacilli; order Bacillales; family Sporolactobacillaceae; genus Sporolactobacillus. Next base: position 97,922 of record NZ_JARAJZ010000013.1, on the reverse strand, counting down.
AAAAGACAAGATAAGCGAGCAGTGCAATAATAACCATCATAAAGAAGAACCGGCCCTTGCTGCGCCGGATTTCTTTCCAGGCCAAATACATGAATAAACCACCTCCCCCAACAAAGTTTAAAAGTGACATATATTTTCAATTTATATTTTATGTCACTTTTAAATCTTATCATGAAACAGTAAAGGCGGCAATATATATGTATCATCAACAAATGAGCCAAAGTGACAAACTAATCATGAAACCGATAAAAGACAGAGTTTACTGGTCAATAAAAGCAAATAAACTATTTAAAGAAACGCATCAAAGAATTGGCAGTCTTGAAGAAAATCGGATGCTTTTTTACTTGATTAAATATTGCACCGTTCAAACGGATCATCCTTATGTCCGATTTCAGCCGAAGAGTGTTTCGTTGAAATCGTCCGATCTGCCTGATGACCCTGATCTTCTGAAAGACATCCTGCGGAAGATCAGTAATCATTCATTTTGGATACGGCAGGTAGAGGGGGAGAGCCGGGAATTACTGACAAGCTGGATCGATGACGCAATTTATGATCAGAAAACTGCCGAGTTTGTTGTCATACTGAGCCCGGTGCTTTATCCTTACATCACGAGTCTGCACGATCGATTTCAGACCTCTGACTATGAGAGAGCACAGGGCGATGTGCATCTGAAGAGCAAATACAGTTCACGGCTGTATGAGGTCTTACGAATCCACGAGAAGTTTCATGAGCTGCCGCTGACATTGGAACAGTTGCGCTATCTAATGGATGTGGGTGATGGAAAGCTGGAACGCTGGGTTGACTTAAAGCGCCGTGTCATCGATCCGGCAGTTGATGAGATCAACGAGACCGGTCATTTCAAAATTTCGTATGCACCGGTGAAATCCGGCAGATCCGTCGCAACGGTACGCTTCACAATCGAACAAGCCGTCCGAAAAGGCGGTTAAAAATACAAAATGATTAGCCGCAATACTCGGTATGAGCAATGTGCCATGTCCTGCGATGCTCTTGCAGGACATCGAAGCACCCCAGAAAAACCAAAAATTGTGGTATTGCATGGCTGCCGAAACAAAGACAATGGCACCCATTGAATCATGGGCAAAGTGAAGATGTGCATCCAAATGGGATGCACTTTTTTCTCTAATTAAGTTAGAAGCCAGATAATTGATGCATATTCACTATTTTGGGTATTCTTTACGCTGTTCGATCATCGAATAATCTGCTTTTTATATTTCTATCCCAATTGTGCGTCACGGTGAAATTGACGAAGTGCACGCCCACAAGCCATCAGTTTTAGTCAAAGATGGTGCCGTGCATACTTTTATCGTGCAGTTAGACATCATCATGCTGGCGATTAGTCCGTCAATATCGATCCAACAAAAATTGATCTGGATCCGGAAGAACTTATGAAAACATCCGAATTTAGATCGATATCCGTTGCATCCTCCGAAAAAATTTTTAAATAATTTATAATCTGATAACAGAAATCAATTCATATGATCCTTTTTTGTATTTCTAACTTTTATTTTGGATAAAGAAGTGACTGATAAAAATATCAGGGTATGCCATATTCATTTATTTTTGAATCTTATTTTTCATGTAGTCGATTAATGACTTCTCAATGTATTTTAATCCGTCTTCAGGTAACAGTTTAATCTGCCCTATTAGCCATTCCTTTAGTGTCTTTTCCTGTCTGCACATACCATTTCCTCTTTTCATAATCTAATTCAGTCTAATTTTACCAATTGTGTATTACTTCATTATTACAATATAAATAAAATTATAAAGAAATAAGGTCTTCACAGTATTGACACGCAGATCCTTTTTTGGCGCTGGAAGGGCCTTCGATCTGCTAGGCATCAGTAGTTTTCAATTGTTGTCGTTTTTTAAAATAAATGGTGACTAGAAATAATTTCCAGCTTCAAGGCTTTTGGAGAACTCTGATTTGTCGGGATATCGATTCGGAAGTTCTTTCATGTGAGTGTGATACACTGACATAAAAATGCCTGCCGTTAAAGGATAGGCAGGCAAGATGAGCATTTTATGATTTTAATTTCGTCAAAGGCATGGTCAGATGATTTGGCTGTCCTCTCATCGGCATTTTCCAAAAGCTGTCCGTATAAGTTCTTCAGATGGCTTTTCCGCCGATTTTTTAATATCAGCGTTATCTGAGTCTGAGCCGGTATTTCTTTAGCTTTCGATACAGAGTGGAGCGAGCGATGTTCATTTTTTTAGCGACCGCCGATATGTTCCAGCCGCTCTCTTCTAAAAGCTGAAGCAGTATTTTTTTCTCTTCCGCATCTAACGGAGGCATATTCGCCGCTGCATCGTCCGCAGATAAATGATTCCCGCATTCTATTAAATAACTGGGCAAATGCTCCATTTCTATGAAAGAAGATTCGCTGAAAATAACAGCGTGTTCCAGAACATTTTGCAGCTCTCTAATGTTGCCCGGCCATGAGTAATCTAAAAAAAATGACAACGCATGATCCGAAAGTGACAGGCTGGTTCGTTCATATTTTTCAACGAATTGTTTTAAAAAATAATTTGTGATCGGTAAAATATCATCTTTTCGTTCACGGAGAGGCGGAATGGTTACCGACACGACATTAAGACGATAAAATAAATCTTTACGAAACTCGCCCTTTTTACAAAGGGCGAGCAAGTTTTTGTTCGTTGCGGCGATGATCCTGACATCTACTGGGATAGGTTGAGAAGATCCTAGTCTGGTGACTTCTCTCTCTTGAAGAACTCTGAGCAGGTGAATTTGTGAGTCAAGCGGCATTTCGCCGATTTCATCCAAAAAGAGAGTGCCTCCGTTTGCTTCTTCGAAGATCCCCTTTTTCCCTCCTGCCATGCCGCCGGTGAATGTCCCCCGTTCATACCCGAACAGTTCACTGCTTACTAACTCTTTTGGGATCGCACCGCAGTTAATAGCCAAAAACGGTTTACGGTTTTTGTTGCTTGATCGGTGAATGGTCCGTGCGATTTTTTCCTTCCCGGTGCCGCTTTCGCCTAATACAATAATCGGCACATTCGATGAAGCGGTCTTGCGGCATTTATTTATTGCCGCCGCAAAAGATTTTGAATGCCCAATCACCTCAGCCCAAGGTCCGGCCTGCGCGGGGATTTCTGATGGAGATTCAGATGTTCTTCCGATATCAGCGTCTTTTAATACAATCAAATAACCGGCAAGAACCTTATGAAAATAAATGGGTTCAATATCGACGACCAGAAAATTTTGAATTAAGCATGCATTCGCGACAAGATTTGAGCTGGAATCCGGTGCACGTATATAGTCCTTGATTAAGGACTGAAAATCAGGATGGTTAGATAACTTTGAGGCGGGGGATAGTTTGAAAAAGTGAGCCAGCTTTTCACTGCTTTTAACAACAAAAAAGTCGTGGTTAAGCACTAAAACATGATCGGTTTTCCATTTATCAGCTGAGCGGAAAAAAGTTTCTACAAGATGACAGGTTTTTTCCAGGTAGCTTTCCGCCAGCTTTGTTTCGATCACTTGAGCTATCGATACTGCCAGCCCTAATGTGTGAGGCTGAGCGTGGGCCCAAATTCCTGTGAAATCAATGGTTCCGATGATTTCTTGTGTAACAGGATGAAAGATAGGTGCGGAGGAGCATGACCAGGGATGGCAGCCGTGGCAAAAATGCTCGGCGGAAAAAATCTGAATCGGGCCCTTCGTGACAATACTTGTGCCAATTGCATTTGTGCCCGCAGTACTTTCGCTCCAGTCCATACCGGCAGCAAAATTCATGTTTTCGGCTCTGCGAATTGTCGGCGGATCGCCTTTTAAATAAATAATTCGGCCATTTTGATCAGACAACGTGATCAGATGGCCTGTTCCTGACATTTTATAAAATAATTCATCGATAATCGGCTTTGCAACCCAATAGATCTCCGATGTTTTCAGCAAATGGTTCAACTCTTGATCAGTTAATATCTGCCTTGTTCGCAACTGTGCAGGATCGACGCCTGCATGATGACAACGTCTCCAGGAATGCAAAACACTTTCTCTGATCTTATCCAATATAGCCTCTTCTCGACATTTTACAACATACATATCCCACAAATTTTCTAATTCCCTTGTTTTACTGGGCAAGTCATGTGTTGAGAAAATGGATAGATAAGGATTCCGCATCTCTGTCCTCCCTGCCTGAAAAGTTCAAAACCATTTTAACATTTCATACTGAAGAAAGAAATGAAAATGCTTTCAAATTGTGAACGGCCTTGGGCGACAGCAAGGAGCAAAAAGACGGAGCGGTTGTGCACATGCATAGAACGTGTAGCGATACAGCTGTAGCGATTCGCAACAATTCATTCGGTTTATTAGGCTAAAAAGACGGATGCTTTCATCTTTTGGAAATTGGCACGATCCTTGCATTGAAAATTGCTGAGCACGAAATAAGCTTGAAAGGGGAGATAAAATGAGAAAGGCGCAGATTCTGGCCATCGATGCCGGCGGTACGATGACCGACACATTCATCATTGATGATCACGGTGATTTTGTCGTTGGGAAGGCGCAGTCAACGCCGGAAGATGAATCGATCGGCTTGCTGAACTCCGCAAGAGATGCACTCACATACTGGGGGTCAAGCGTCGAGGATGAATTTCCGAAGCTCCTGGCCGGTGTGTACTCTGGCACAGCGATGCTCAACCGTCTCGTTTCGAGAAACGGGCGTCGTGTCGGTTTGATCGTCAACAAAGGAATGGAAGATTTTCACCGTATGGGCCGGGCGATTCAGTCTTATTTAGGCTATTCCTATTCCGACCGGTTGCATTTAAATACTCACCGCTTTGATCCGCCGCTTGTACCGAGGGAATGGACGAAAGGGATTACCGAAAGAGTGGATCTTTTTGGAAGCGTTATCATTCCGCTCTATGAACAAGAAGTCGAACCGGCTGTTTTGGAATTGCTCAGGCAGGATGTGGAAGCGATTGTGATAAGCTTGCTTCACTCTTATAAGTATCCGGCCCATGAACGCAGGATCAGAGATATCGCCAGAGAAACAATAAAGAAAGCGGGAAAAAACACCCCTGTTTTTGCTTCGGTTGACTACTATCCCGTGAGAAAAGAAACCCATCGGACCAATACCACGATCATTGAAGCCTATGCAGCCGATCCATCCCGTGAGACATTGGCAAAAATCGATCGCATGCTGAAGGCGCATGGGGCAGATTTTGATCTCCGTGTCATGGCGAGCCACGGCGGAACGATTAGCACACAGGCAAATGAATTGGCAAGAACTCTGGTTTCCGGCCCGATCGGCGGTGTCATTGGTGCGAAATATCTTGGCGAACATCTTGGTATCCGTAATATCGCCTGTTCGGATATCGGAGGCACGAGCTTTGATATGGCGCTCATCACTCAAGGCGATTTAAGCATCAATACAAGTCCGGATATGGCAAGATTGGTTCTATCACTGCCGCTGGTCGCGATGGATACAGTTGGAGCGGGGGCCGGCAGTTTTGTCAGAATCGATCCGAATTTCAAATCTCTGACACTGGGGCCGGACAGTGCCGGCTCGAAAGTGGGCGTCTGTTATCCGGAAGGCGGTTTGAATACGGTGACGGTCACCGACTGCCATGTTATTCTCGGGTTAATCAACCCAAATAACTTTCTTGGCGGCGAGATCCAGCTTGATCCCGATCGCGCTTATGCAGCGGTGAAAGAACAGATTGCCGATCCACTGGGACTAACGGTAGAGGATGCGGCCTACGGCGTGATTGACTTGCTTGAGTCGCAGTTGCGCAATTATCTGGAATCAATGATTTTAGGCAAAGGCTATTCACCTTCACAGTATGTCTGCTTTTCATACGGCGGCGGCGGACCGCTTCATACGGCGGGCTATACAAAGAACCTCGGATTCGAGGATGTGCTTGTTCCTGCATGGGCCGCCGGATTTTCCGCGTTTGGCTGCGGAGCAGCGGATTTCGAATACCGCTATGATAAAACACTCGATATCAATGTCGACGCCGATGCTGAGGATGACCAAAAGCTGATCGGCGGCAGAGAATTACAGTACGTCTGGGATGAATTAATGGAAAAGGTTGCCGGGGAATTTGAAAAAAACCAGTTTGCCAAAAAAGATGTGGATTTCCGCCTCTATTTCCGGATGCAGTATCAGGGACAATTAAATGATTTGGAGATTGAAGCGCCGATAAAGGCATTTCGCCGTGTGGATGACTGGGATGCGCTAGTGAAGGCTTTCGAAGCGACTTATACGAGAGTTTACGCAAAGGCGGCCACATCGCCTGAACTGGGTTATAGTATCACAGGCGCAATCATCCGCGGTGTTGTGGAAGTCGCCAAGCCGAGAATTTCGGAGGAGCCGTCCGAAGGTGAAACACCGCCGGCAGACGCTTTTCTTGGCAAACGCAGTGTGTACTGGAAAGGAGAATGGCTAAAAGCGGATATTTGGGAGATGGAAAAATTGAAACCGGGGAATCGTATTCAATCCTTCGCCATTCTTGAATCGCCGGCCACTACCTTTGTTATACCGGCTGGATTTGAAACGTATCTGGATGCTCACCGCATTTTTCACTTGAAAGAACTTTAATTGTAAAAGGAGGTTTGCCGCATGGCGAAAATCGATAAACGATTGAACAGCCGTAAAAGCATCGGCTGGGACGGGAAAACGCTTCAGCAAATGCGCAGGGAGACTGATGATCTCAGCCGTGAAACCGGATATTATGCCGGATTAAAGACACTGCCGTTAAAAGAAGGTGATCCGATCCGCTATGAAAAAATCTTCTCAAAACTGCGCGGAGGCATTGTGCACGCCAGGGAAACAGCCAAAAAAGTTGCCGCTTCACCGATTGTTGAACAAGAAGGAGAATTATGTTTTACACTTTACACCCCGGACGCCGATTCAATTGTGACATCAACCGGTATTATTATTCATGTCGGTACAATGGGTGCCGCTATTAAATATATGATTAAAAATGATTATGAGGTGAACCCGGGTATTGAGGATGGCGATATTTTCTGCAATAATGACTGCCAAATCGGGAATGTTCACCCCTGCGATGTCCATACGATTGTTCCGATTTTTTATCAAAATGAGCTGATAGGCTGGGTCGGCGGTGTCACGCACGTTATTGATGTCGGCGCAACGGCGCCGGGAAGCATGACCGTGGGGCCGGTGACCCGTTATGACGACGGTTATCAAGTGGCCTGCCGGAAAATCGGCAAAGACGATACCTTGCTGAAAGATTGGGTCATCGAAAGCCAGCGCTCGGTACGGACGACAAAATACTGGCTTCTTGATGAGCGGACGCGTATTGCCGGGTGCCACATGATCCGGGATCTTGTTCTCGACATCATCAAAGAAGAGGGCGCGGACACATATAAACATTTTATTCGCGAAGTGATTGAAGATGGGCGGAGAGGCTTTGTCAATCAAGTGAAGACTCTGCTGATTCCGGGGAAATACCGTCAAGTTTCATTCGTTGACGTTCCTTATGAAGGCCTTGATGTCCCTCCATATGCCCGCATCAATACCATTATGCATGCGCCTACCGAACTTACGGTTCACAAGGATGGAAAATTCCAGATCAACTTTGAAGGGGTAAATCGTTGGGGATGGCACAGTTATAATGCAACACCGGTTTCTATTACGAGCGGGATATGGGTCATGATGTCCCAAACGCTCATTCCCAATGATCGTGTCAATGACGGGCCGCTGTATGCGAGCAGCTTTGATCTCCCGTATGGTTCATGGCTCAATCCGGATGATATCCGCACCGCACACAGCTACGCCTGGCATTTCCTTGTTTCTGCATGGAGTCCATTGTGGCGCGCGCTCAGCCGCAACTACTTTGCCCGCGGTTATTTAGAAGAAGTGAATGCCGGGAATGCAAATACGTCCAATTGGCTGCAAGGCGGCGGATATAATCAGTTTAACGAAAATCACGCGGTGAATAGTTTTGAGTCGGCGGCTGAAGGGGTTGGTGCAGGTGCAGTCAAGGACGGCATCAGCCATGCGGCGGCGATTTGGAATCCTGAAGGTGATATGGGTGACATGGAAATTTGGGAACTGGCCGAACCGCTTCTTTATCTAGGACGCAGCGTTAAGCCGAATACGGCCGGTTATGGAAAATACCGCGGCGGCTGCGGTTATGAGACACTGCGAATGGTATACGGGGCGAAGGATTGGACAATGTTTTTTATGGGCAATGGCTATATGTCCAGTGACTGTGGTTTGATGGGCGGCTATCCCGCCGCTTCAGGTTACCGTTTTGAAGCACATGGGACAGATTTAAGGGAACGGATTAAAAAAGGGTTGCCGATTCCGACCGGGGGAGACAGTGATCCGGACTATCCTGAATATGAGAAATTAATGGAAGCAAAAGAAATCATTCGCGATAAGCAATCGATTACGACTGAAACCATTTTTGATAATTATGATCTTTATTTGAACTACCTCCGCGGAGGTCCGGGATTTGGCGATCCGCTTGAGCGTCTGCCGAAAAATATTGAAAACGATTTAAATGAAGGCCTCATTCTGCCGCGTTATGCAGAAAATGTATATGGCGCGAATGTCAGCAAAAATGAGAAAGGAAAGTATGTTGTCGATGAGAAGACGACGGATAAGCGCCGCAAACAAATAAGAAAAGATCGGCTCAGGCGCGGAATCCCGACGGGCGAGTGGATGGAGGCAGAGAAAGGAAACATTTTAAAGAAAGAAGCATCCGTTCAAGTCCAGCATATGTATGCGGGCAGTTTTGCGCTCAGCGAAAACTTTGCAAAAGAATTTAAAACGTTTTGGAATTTGCCGGAAGAGTGGAATCTGACAGAAGATGAGTTGGGCATTCCAGTATTTGGGGCGAAAATAAAAAAGAACAACAAATAATGGCAAATGAGGTGAGAACATGACGCAATATGACCGCAAGACCATTGAGGAATTAATCGATGGGACGATTGATTTTTATAAACTGAAAGAGATGCTTTCCAACTTTAAAGATGCCGATCGATTTGAAAAGTACATCAGTATCCTGCAGGAAAGAGTCAAATGGGAGGATCTGATTCTGCTGCCGGCCGGTCTGCATTTATATTATGTACAGAAACCGGATGGCAGCAGAGTGGTCAAATGTGATTGCGGACATGAATTTTGTGAAGCGGGAGATAACTGGAAGCTCCATGCGCTGATCTATGTTCGGGATACCCCGGAAAAACTGGCGGAACTGTACCCGAACATGTTGGCCCCTGATCCGAAGTGGCAGGTTATTCGCGAATATTACTGTCCATCATGTGCAACGCAGCTCGAAGTGGAAGCTGTCACGCCTTGGTATCCGATATTGCAAGATTTTGAACCCGATATTGATGCCTTTTATACTGAGTGGCTGAATCGGCCGCTCCCTCAGACGAAGTCATGACCAATAAGCCGGCGGCATAGTCCGTCGGCTTATTGTCTTGTGCGTCCGCCATGAGCGGCAGATAGCTGCCCGCTGGAGACAATGCAGGAGTGCTCAGCAACGGAAACACTCGGCGACAGATACGGATTCTTGTATCACTGATAGAAAAAGTTATAGACCTTCGAAACTTATGGAAAGCACTCCAGAAAGTAAAGGCGAATCATGGCGTGCCGGGCATTGACGGCATCACCGTGGGCGAACTGGAAAGTCAGGTTCGGAAATACTGCCGGCCGCTGATTCGGAAACTTAAAACGGGCACCTACAAGCCTCAACCGGTCAAACGAGTATGTCTTCCTAAGCCGGACGGGACCCGGCGCAAACTGGGCATCCCCCTGGAATCGATCCAAAGCAATGGCCAACGACGGGACTGGACCGAATGATCCAACAGGCCATCTGTCAAGTGTTGATGCCGGTGCGCGCTCCTGTTTCCTTCCTGAGATGAATTTACACACAAAAAAAGACCTGATCGGAATTTTTGAAATAACATCGAATATATTTATGTCAATTCTAGAATTAATCTTAAAGAATAAAAAGTGTTTAAACTTGTTTAAAAATAGAATTTAGAACTGTATTCCGGGAGGGAGAGTTTTCATGACAAATGAAAAACCTTTTACTGTTGTATCTCGGATTGAACTTCCGATAATAATCTCACCAATGTTTTTGGTCTCAAGTGTTGAAATGGTCATTGAAGGTTGTAAAGCAGGAGTCATTGGTTCATTTCCTTTGGCTAACGCTCGTACTTTAGAGGATTTAGATAACTGGATGATTCGCATCACAGAAGGTCTTTCTACAGCAAGGAGTAATGAACCAACGAGAAAGATAGCTCCTTGGGCCGTTAATTTGGCTGTTCACCGTACTAATGCAAGATATGAAGTAGAATTAGAGTATATTAGAAAGTACAAGCCTCCTGTTGTCATTACTTCTCTTGGAGATCCAAGCCGGGTTGTCGGCATTGTTCATGAATACGGTGGTCTTGTGTTCTCGGATGTTGTAAATCTTGTTCATGCGAGAAAAGCTGCCGAAAGAGGGACTGATGGTTTAATTCTTGTCTGCAACGGTGGAGGGCATGCCGGAACTTATAATCCATTCGCATTTATCCATGCGGTAAAAGAGTTTTGGGATGGAATCACCATTCTAGCTGGTGGAATTTCAACAGGCAGGGATATTTTGGCTGCAAGAATTCTTGGTGCGGATCTCGTTTATATGGGGACTAGATTCCTTGCATCTAAAGAAAGCCTAGCCAGCAGTGAATATCAAAAAATGCTTCTTGAATCGACTATTGAAGATATTATTTATACCGATGTATTTAGTGGAATCAATGCGAATTATTTAATCCCGAGTCTTCAAAGAGCTGGAATCGATCCAAAGCAATGGCCAACGAAAGGATCTTTTAATTGGTCTAAAGCAAATGATAATGGTCCAAAAGCATGGAAGAATATATGGTCAGCAGGACATGGAGTAGGAGCAATTAAAAAAGAGGAAACCGTAGCAGAAATTATCGATAAATTAAAGCATGAGTATCTTGATTTGAGTACAAATAAGAACATGCAAAATTTGTAGAGAAAAAGTGCAGCATATTATTGAAAAATTCGCTGTTATTGGTGAAGTTGGATAAATAATATAATGCTATAAATAAAGAGGGTTGCCCTTTTGGATAACCCCGCAATATCGATCTCTTATCTCACCGGTGTCATTTTTCCCCGTTGAAAAGAATGATTTCACGCCGTAGTTAATAAATTTCAACTTCGTTCCTGATCAAGATAAGGTAAATAAACTGGATGGACTTTTATTACATGTATTTTTGGTTTACAGGTAACCTTAGGTCAGTTTACAAGGAACTACATGCAGACCGTGAAACGGGCTGCTGACAACAAGCGGCGATATGTTCCCGGAAAGGGTGCATATCGCCGTTTTGTTTTGCGGGTTTCCAAGGGGGGCACCCTTTGGCACACGATTTTGCGAAGCGGCAAGAAAGCGGACAAAAAGTTGTGGCAGGGAGAAGCACAAATGACAATCCGCTTTCGCAGCGGACAGGGTGTATATGAAAATTATACGTTCTGAAAAATTATCCCAATCCACTAAGCGCCATGTTTGTTCAGTTTCAAATTGAAATTTTGCTGGAAAAAGAGATAGGAGACAAAGCAACTAAAATAGTTGACTTTGTCAATTAAATCGTTAAACTAGAAGGTAATAAATTGTCGAAAGAGGTGTCTTTATGGATTCGGAACAATCTTCCCCTATTGTCAGAATGCGAAAGTTCAACCGTTACTACACAAACCTCCTTGGGCTTCTGAATCAACACCTGCTCAATACGGAATTCTCCTTGACTGAAACTCGTATTTTGTATGAAATCGGAGGAACGGATACCTGTTCGGCAAGCAAATTGACTCAGAAGTTAAACATTGATCCCGGCTATTTCAGCAGAATTTTAAAGAAATTTGAAAAAAATGGGCTTACTGTCCGCACTCAATCAAAAGAGGATGGCCGTCTGTATCCCATACGTCTGACGGAAAAAGGGAAAGAAACGCTTTTAGAGATGAACCGTCTGTCGGACGAACAGTCGGAGAGACTGATCAGCAATCTGCCTGAAACGCAACAGAGAGAACTGGCGGACAGCATGGAATTGATTCAACAGTATTTGTCCCATGAACAAGGACAACCGATCCAGATCCGGCATGATCTCAGACCGGGGGACGCGGGAGAACTGATTTATTTGCATGGATGGATTTACGCGAAAGAATGTGGATACAATCATGTGTTTGAAGGTTATGTCTGTGAAACTCTTTTCGACTTCTTAAAAGATTATGACCCTCAAAAAGACCGTCTCTGGTTTGCAGAGGCTGGAGATAAAAAGATCGGTGCGATTGCCATAGCCAAGCATCCGGATCGGATTGCTCAACTGCGTTGGTTTTTGATTCATCCGGATTTCCGAGGACAAGGAATCGGTAAACATCTTTTGGTAGAGGCTCTTGATTTCGCAAGAAAGGCCGGATACCGAAAAATTTATCTTGAGACTATCGACGATCAGAAAACGGCGATTGCGATGTATCAAAAAGTTGGCTTCCAAAAAACAAAAGAGGTGGAAGATGCCTCATGGGGTGTCCGACATATGGAACAGACCTATGAACTGGAACTATAATCTTCTGTTTGCAGGTCTGAATCATAACATATGCTACAGTTCCCATCTCCCATGTAAATCACTCCTCGTTATAGAATAAAAAGCATTTAAATAGAGAGAAGACAAACATGAAGTTTGCTAAAAGAATAGATTGCAATAATAATTTAGCAAAAGTTTTTTTTGCTTTTTTCGTATAAATGATACGGACTCAACTGGTGATTTATCTTCTTTTTTTTCACTATCTTCCACCGGAAATGAGTGGCTAAGTGTGAAAGCCGGTTTTTTCTATGATTCGGGTTGGCTGCCATCTCAGGTATTCAGCTATTATTTATCCCTTCCTGTATTTTCTCTTATTACAGAATCTGAGAATCGTTCGGAAGGTCATTTCAATAAGCAACCTCGAAAAAATAATCCCCGGTAAAGCCTGCTGCTTGGCATGAATAAAAGACCCATTTTCAGGGCCTTTAAATCTGAGAATATGACTTTAATGTTTACACATTAAGCATAATCAATGATTCCAGTTAAAACACCATGCTTTTGGATTTGACACACTGGATAGCCAATTGAGTAACGCACTTATCACAAAATAATTGGGACAGACTGTAAATGTTTTTACATAAAAGTGTGGCTTACTGTAATGAGAAGCTATTCATTACAGCAGCAACGGACGCTCCCAGGATTTATGTTAGAAAATGTCCGTCAGATGTTTTCGAGCTTTAACCGATCTTTTTTACTGGTTTAAAAGCAGGGCATCATCGACGATGTAATCTGCTTCTGTTTTGCTCCGAACCTCTTCAAGTGAGGTGCCTTCCTGGAGCTCCACCAGTTTCATACCTCCGCTTGTAAACTGGAAGACGGCAAGATCGGTAATAAGGCAATGGACAATCTGCCTGCCGGTAAGGGGAAGGGAGCACTCCTTCTTCACTTTGGGTTCACCATGTTTGTTCACATGATCCATAATTACGATAATCCGTTTTGCGCCCTGAACGAGATCCATTGCGCCGCCCATACCTTTGACCAGTTTCCCGGGAATCATCCAGTTGGCCAGATCTCCATTCTCTGAAACTTCCATTCCTCCAAGAATAGCGAGGTCAATATGTCCGCCCCGGATCATGGCAAAGGACTCGGCACTGTCAAAATAACAACCGCCTGGTTTAATGGTTACGGTTTCTTTTCCGGCATTGATTAAATCAGGATCCACTTCATCTTCCTTTGGATAGGCACCGATGCCAAGCAAGCCGTTTTCAGACTGGAGCATCACCTGAATTGAATCAGGAATCAAATCTGCGATTAAGGTCGGCATACCGATGCCAAGATTGACATACATGCCGTCTTTTATTTCCTTCAACGCCCGTTTCAGGATCAGCTGGCGGTTTTCTCGCATAGAAAGTCTCCTCTCTCAAGCTCGCGCAGTGACGAGCCGTTCGATTCTTTTTTGATAATGATTGCCGAGCAGAACATTCTGAACGTATACACCCGGTGTATGGATCTGATCGGGATCAAGCCTGCCCGGACCGACGAGTTCCTCGACTTCGGCAACAGTTATTTTTCCCGCGGCCGCAGCCAGCGGGTTAAAGTTCCGGGCTGTTTTTCTGTAGACGAGATTGCCAAGGGGGTCGGCCTTCCAGGCCTTTACAAGGGCATAATCACCAACAATGGCTTCTTCCAGGATATAGGTTCGACCGTTGAACGTCTGGTGTTCTTTACCCTTTGCTACATCCGTTCCTACGCCTGTTGCTGTATAGAAGGCGGGGATACCTGCTCCGCCCGCTCGGATCCGTTCGGCAAGTGTGCCTTGTGGAACCAGTTCCACCTCTATTTCCTCACGCAGGACCTGCTGCTCAAAAATCTTGTTTTCACCGATGTATGAGGCGATCATCTTCCTGATCTGTCTGTTTTCCAGTAAGAGACCCAGTCCCCAGTCATCCACTCCGCAGTTATTACTGACGATCGTCAGGTCTCGAACGCCTCTATCACGAAGCCCCTGGATCAGGTGTTCCGGAATGCCGCATAAACCAAAACCGCCGACAATCAATGTGTCTCCGTCTTTAATCCCACGGATCGCCTCTTTAATTGACGAAATGACTTTGTTCATTTTCTTCATCTCCATTCTTAAGGCCTGCAGAGAATACCTGGACAGCGCTTACATTTTGGCTGTCACGGCCTTCTGACAATTAATGCCGTTCCCTGGCCGCCGCCGATACAAAGCGAGGCAAGACCTTTTTTTGCACCGGTGCGTTTCATGTTGTAAAGAAGGGTCACCAGAATACGTGCTCCGGAAGCGCCGACAGGATGGCCGAGTGCGATCGCTCCGCCATTAATATTAATTCGGGTTGTATCAATTTTCAGATCATCCGCAACAGCTAGGGACTGTGCGGCAAAAGCTTCGTTAATTTCAAATAGATCAATATCTCCGATGGTCATGTTTGCTTTATTTAAAGCCTTTCGCGAGGCGGGAACAGGACCATAGCCCATGATTTTTGGATCAAGGGCGGTGCTGGCGTATGACTTGACGGTGGCTAAAATGTCAAGATCCATTGATTCCGCTTTCTCCCGGGACATGAGAACAATCATCGCTGCCCCATCGTTGATTCCGGATGAATTGCCGGCCGTGACTGTGCCTTTTTCTTTAAAAACAGGACGGAGCTTGCTCAGCTTATCAAGGGTCATACCGTGACGCGGATGTTCGTCCTGACTGATTATGGTCTTTTTTCGCTTGACCACAAATTCCACAGGAGCTATCTCCTCATCGAAATACTCCAAAAGCTGAGCTCTTTCCGCCTTTTTCTGGCTGTTCAGAGCAAACTCATCCTGTCGTTCGCGGCTGATTTCCCATCGTTCGGCGATATTTTCGGCGGTGACCCCCATATGGTACTGATTGAAAACATCAATCAATGCATCAGTGAGCATTCCATCGACAACTTTTGCATCGCCCATTTTCTTTCCCCAGCGAAAATTGTGAAGCAGGAAAGGAGCCAGGCTCATGTTCTCCGTGCCCCCGGCCAGGATCACATCTGCATCGCCAAGTGCAATCATTTGACTGGCTAAAATCACCGTTTTCAGCCCGGAACCGCAGACCATATTCACAGTGAATGCCGGAACCGACTCCGGGATGCCGGCATAAATGCTAATCTGCCTTGCGACATTCTGCCCCAGTCCGCTAGACAATACATTACCGATCACGACCTCGTCAATCAGATCCGCAGAGATATTGGCACGTCTGATCGCTTCCTTTGCAGCTGTAACCCCGAGACTGACAGCAGGAACTGCGGACAGACTCCCGCCAAAAGAGCCGATGGGTGTTCGTGCCGCCCCAACAATAGCGACCTCTCTCATTGAAATTCCTCCTTTTTCTGAAGAGCGACAGCGGATTGCTTCAAGGATGCTTTAAAAAATATTACGGAACAACTGAAAAAAGCGTGAAAAAAGACAGCAGGCAAGCAAGAAATGATTCAAGATCGTTCACCTGATGTCACAAACCTGGTGGTAATTCATTGTGATCCACATGTTCAATTTTCCGGAATGAAGATAAACCCATACAATAGAAAAATACAAGGTTAATATATTTTAATTCACTCGAAATTAGAATGATTAAAAAATTCTTTGAAACTCAAGGAACCGTAAAAAACGCGTTATCACCGAATTTTTTTCGTTTCTCATCAGTAAGACGATTCACTCTATGAAACAAACGTTATGCCTTATAAATATTTATTCGGATCAACAAATACACCAAATGTGTTGACAAATGAATCCAGAACTTTTAGAATCTCCATACATGCAAAATATTTTTAACGCACATGTCCTTTCTCACCAAGTCGTATGTTTAAGTGCAAAAGAGATTAATACAGTAATCCTTTTGCTCGTATACTGGCCATACCAATTGCCAGATAAGCATCGGCTTTCACGAACAAGATGTCGACCTTCCGGATGTTTATCGGTCTGTCCAGACCGCAGCCCACAGAATGTAAATTTAAGAGCAATGGGGATCTATGTATACTGATCATTGAGAAGTAGAGAGGGATTCTTAAATTCATTGATAATTTTTTTGAAAAACTTTTCATGTGACTTTTTAACATTTTTTCAGCCGTTTTTCATAGAGTGAACGAATAGCAGGTTCCCAGTCCGAATAAGCCGCAAAAGGGATTTTAAATTAAATAAAGCAGCAGGATCTATCTAAACCAGGAGGTGATTCATCAATCATGAAACCGCTTACTTAACGTTTGAAAATAAAAGGAAGCGGGCTCGCCAAGGGCAATGTTCCCGTAAAATAGTCTCAGGATCATTGAAATAACATAGGATTGGGAGATAAAAAGGATAGGCGGAAACCAAAAAGGTAGGAGGCGCACGGCTCTATGCACATCAGACAATTGGCTGTCATTGGTGCAGGGCAAATGGGTTCTGGAATTGCTCAGGTCATGGCACAAGAAGGTAAAACGGTCTTCCTTTATGATATTACAGAGGCCTGTGTTCTAAAAGGCATCGGCCGGATTGAAAAAAATCTCACGAGGGATTTGGCGAAAGGAAGAAAAACGAAAGAGAAAAAGAAACAATACTTTCCCAAATTCACCCGGTGACCGATCTCCATGAAGTCCGGGAAGCGGAGTTTGTCATCGAAGCAGCGACGGAAAACCTGGAAATTAAACTAAATATTTTTAAGCAGCTAGATCAACTGATGGATGGAGGAACGATTTTAGCGACTAACACGTCGTCAATTTCCATAACGAAGATTGCTGCAGCAACCGGCCGACCAGGAAAAGTCATCGGCATGCATTTCTTTAATCCGGTTCCGGTCATGCGACTTGTTGAAGTCATCCAAGGCATGGCAACAGAAGATCAAACCTATCAGGCGGTGAAAGATCTGGCTGAGGAGGTGCATAAAGTGCCGGTCGATGTCCGTGACTTTCCGGGTTTTGCGGCGAACCGAATTCTGATTCCGATGATTAACGAAGCGATTTACTGCGTGTATGAAGGAGTTTCCAGTCCGGAAGATATTGACCAGGTGATGAAGCTTGGTGCAAATCAGCCCATGGGTCCACTCGCTTTGGCCGATTTGATCGGACTGGATACATGTCTGTCCATCATGGAGGTGCTTTACGAAGGATATGGTGATTCAAAGTATCGCCCATGCCCGCTCCTGAGAAAATATGTCGAAGCAAACTGGCTAGGGAGAAAAACAGGACACGGATTTTATATCTATGAATAAGGGATGAGGGCGTGAACCGTCAATATGTTGAGCTGAAAACGGAAGATCATATTGCTTTTCTCACGATCAATCGCCCGGAATCCCCGAATGCACTGAATACGAAGGTATTAAGAGAGCCTGAAGAGGCGGTTTGATACAGAGGAAAAAATTGTTATTGAGAATGGAAAAGTAAATGATGCTGAAGCTAAATATATTATCAGTTCTAGGAGCTGTGCGGGGAAAACATCACAACGTTGGAAAAGTATCACGTCCAAAAGATTGTGACAGCTTGTCCACATACTCTTCATACATTTAGAAATGAATACCGGAGTTCGGCCTGAAAGCAGAGGTTCTGCACCATACGCAATTCCTCGATCAGCTGGTCAGCGAAGCCTCAAACATCCGGTAAATGAGCGGATCACCTACCATGATTCCTGCTATCTCGGCTGCTACAATGGCGTGTTTGATCAGGCCCGGAATGTTTGGAAGGCAATCCCCGGTGTCGAGCTCGTTGAAATGAAGCGTTCCAGGGAAAAAGCCATGTGCTGTGGGGCCGGGGGTGGAAGAATGGATGGAGGAAAATGTCGGAAAAAGGGTCAATATCGCCCGTACGGAACAAGCACTAGAGGCTCATCCGTGGATCATATCCAGTGCCTGCCCTTACTGCCTGACTATGCTGTTCGATGGAACGAAAACGAAGGGCGTCGATGAACTCGTCCGGACGAAGGACATCGCCGAGGTTCTTGCTGAATCCGCTTTTGGCCTGGAATAAACCTTCAATGGTTTGAATGGAAAATCCAGAATCCATCATTTTTTATAAAGGAGAGGATCAACGTGGTACTGAAAAGCGAGAAAACCGGTGGGGGACGTTTCTTAATTGACAGGATTGATAAGGAAACGGTCGTAACCCCGGAAGACTTCACGGAAGAACAGTTAATGTTTGCGGAAACCACAAAAAGTTTTATTGACAAGTCGGTGGTTCCTCATGATCAGCAGATTGAGAGTCTCGACTATGATTTAACGGTGAAACTGCTCCGCGAAGCAGGTGAACTCGGCCTTCTTGGTGCAGATGTACCCGAACCCTTCGGAGGTCTTGGTCTCGATAAAGTGAGTGCCGCTTTAATCACAGAGTCGCTTGCCAAAGGGTCGTCATTTTGCTTGTCGGCGTCAGTTCACACAGGGATTGGAACGCTGCCCATTGTTTTTTTCGGCAATAAAAAGCAGAAGGAAAAATATCTCCCCGACCTAGCGAGCGGACAGAAGATTGCTGCGTACTGCCTGACTGAGCCGGCCTCAGGATCTGATGCCCTCAGCGCGAGAACAACAGCCAGATTGTCAGAAGATGGCAAGTATTATCTTTTAAACGGACAGAAACAATTTATCACGAATGCCGGATTTGCCGATCTTTTTATTGTTTACGCCAAAATCGACGGGAGAAATTTTACCGCTTTCATTGTTGAAAGGACGATGGATGGAGTCAGCCTCGGCCCTGAGGAGAAAAAGATGGGAATTAAAGGATCGTCAACCCGTCCAGTTATTTTCGAAGATGTGAAAGTACCTGTAGAAAATCTACTCGGCGAGGTAGGCAGAGGACACATCATCGCTTTTAACATACTTAATATCGGTCGTTTTAAGCTTGGCATGACTGGGCTCGGCGCAGCAAAAGAAGCGATTGAGCTTGCCACCAAGTTCGCAAATGAAAGAATCCAGTTTGGAAAGCCGGTCTCGTCTTTTCCATTGATCCAGAAGAAACTAGCTGAAATGAATACGAAGATCTACGCGCTGGAAAGCATCGTCTATCGAACGGCCGGTCTCATCGACGAGTCGCTCAAAGGTGTGGATCATACAAGCCCGGAAGCAGGCCATCAGTCGGCTAAGGGTATTGCTGAGTACGCCATCGAGTGCTCCATCAACAAAGTGTTCGGATCCGAGACGCTGCAAGCCGTTGCCGATGAAGGCGTGCAGATTCACGGCGGATACGGGTATACCCAGGAATACAAAATTGAGCGGATATACCGGGATTCACGAATCAACCGGATTTTTGAAGGGACGAACGAAATCAACCGGTTGGTCATTGTCAGCACTTTATTGAAGAAAGACACAAAGGGTGAACTACCCTTATTTGAAAAAATTAAGGCACTCGAAATCGAAAGCCCGGAATCTTCAGCGCCTAGTGGTATTCTGGCTGGAGAAGCCGGCTTGGTCTCTCGCGCAAAGAGGCTCGTGCTGCTTGCTCTTAGAGAGGCGACAAACAGGTACGAGCGAAAGCTGTTGCAGAATCAGCAAGTCATCGGTAATCTTAGTGACATCATCATTCAGATCTTTACAATGGAAAGCGTGCTGCTTCGTTCGATGAAACGTCTAGAAAAACTGGGAAGTGAGAAAGCGGACAACAGCCTGGATATGGCACAGCTGTTTATTCAGAAAGGCTTTGAAAAAGTCGAATCTCTTACGAAAGAAGTTTTGGTTGACGTTACAGAAGATGACGCATTAAAGAATACATTGGCCGTTGCTGGAAAGTTAACGAAAAGAGTACCAGTCAATTTAATGCAAGTGAAAACGAAGATTGCTAGCCATGTCATCAGGACGGGAGGCTATACGGTTTAACCCGTTGATGTGAGAGACAGACTTGGCGGCAGCTCACGATGACAGCTCGTTTGTGTGTCTGTAACGGCAGAGGAGTGTCAATTACAAAGGCTATACAATGGGAAGCATGGAAAACAGAACGGTTGTACCCTTACCAACAATTGAAGCCCTGAAGAAGGAACGCGACGCGCTGAAAAAACAAAACGCCGAACTGACATTGAAGCTGAAATGGTTTTGTAGAAAAATTCCCAGCGCTTGGGGCGCAGGGAATTAGGGGAATAGATTGAACAATCGTGGTATAGTACAGGTCCGAATCAATCGATGTACCGCCGCAATCGCAATCTTCTTGGCACTGGCACCGGGGGGGTGCTTTTTGCGTTGGTAATAGTCATTGATGTGATTCGGGTGATAGCGGGCGGCGGAGGCCATGGCCCCAATCGAACGGTAGAAAAATTTTAAAGAGACATCTCTTTAACGTGATCAGAAACAATTACATCAGCTTCCGTCTTGGCAAGAACTTCATCAACCGTGATTCTGGGGACCGTTTCGGTCAGCAGCAGTTTCTTATCCCGCACTTCGAAAACGGCCAAATCGGTAACAATCAGGTCGACCGCATGCACTGCGGATAGCGGCAATCTGCATTTCTTCAATATTTTTGAATTTCCCTTTTTATCCGTATGTTGAATAGAAGCGACAACCTTTTTTGCACCGACCAGCAAATCCATCGCTCCGCCCATTCCCGGGCTTAAAACGCCCGGGATAAGCCAGTTGGCGATATTTCCTTCCTGGTCGACCTCGAGCGCTCCAAGAACCGTCATATCCACATGACCCCCGCGGATAATAGCGAATGAAGTGGCAATATCAAAAACAGCCGCTCCCAGGCGCAGCGTAATCGGCTGCCCGCCGGAATTATAAACATCGGGATCCAGTGTGCTCCGGGTTGGTTTTCCGCCGAAACGTAATGCACCGTTTTCCGCCTGCAGCACCACCTGTACGCCTTCGGGAATATAATTGGCGGCCATATTCGGGATTCCGAAACCGAGATTTACAACCGCTCCGTCCTTAAATTCCTGACCGACTCTTCTGGCAATAATTTCTTTTGCGTTCATGCCTGCCCCTCCTCTGCGAGCCAACCGAGATCGTTCCAAAGCTGAGTATAATAGGCTCTTACTTCTTCGGATTTTCGTCCTTGAACAATGTAGTCTACTAAAATGCCCGGAACAAGGACATCACTTGGATCGATTTTGCCAGGTGCGACAATCTCATCGACTTCCGCAATCACTGTTTTGCCGGCCAATGCATTGATCAGATTTGTTGATTTTGAACTGCCATTTGCCGTTAGATTTCCGTATTCATCCGCCTTATTGCCCTTCAGGAGAGCAAAATCAGCGCCTAGCGGCTTATAGAGCAGATATTCTTTTTCCGTCAATCTTGATTTTTTCGTGATTCTCTTCCTGCTGCGTGCCCACGCCGACCGGAGTAACGACCGCTCCAAGTCCGGCTCCGAAAGCGCGAATTTGTTCAACAAGCGTGCCCTGGGGAACAAATTCAACTTCCAGTGTCTCATCCAAGTATTGCTGACTTAAATCTTTGTTTGTCCCGATGTGTGAGCCGATAAATTTTTTAATCTGATGATTGGCCGCCAGCTTGCCGATATCATGATTCCGCCCCGGAAGTGCGGAAACCGGACTAATCACCGTTAGATCTTTGACATTTTTTTCGACCAGAGCGTCGATGAGCAGCAAAGGGGACCCGCAGCCTAAAAATCCGGATATTAATATACTGGAACCGCTTTCAATTAAACCTGCCGCATTCTTGATGTCGATTATTTTTGCCATAATGCATCTCCTTCTCCTCTGTGTAGTGTAAGCGTCAAATAACCCCCACCTTGAAAAGTGAGGGTTATTCTTTATACTCTTGATGCTTCTGTGGTCAGCCGACATTCGGGCGGAAGGGTCTTGGACCATGGAAGCAGTGAATCCACTGCTTCTTCTGTGACTTGCTCAAGATTTGGTAGTTGTTCAAAGAGATAGGATAAGTATTGAAAAGGTCGAAGTCCGTTCTCCTTAGCGGTTTCAATGACACTGTATACGATGGCACTTGCCTTGGCACCCTTCGGTGTGTTAGAAAACAGCCAGTTTTTCCTTCCGATTACAAAGGGTTTGATTGAGCGTTCGGCCCGATTATTATCCAATTCCAGTCGGCCATCTTTAAGAAAAGCATTGAGGGATTCCCAGCGTTCTCGACAATATTTGATGGCGATTCCAAGGGCGCTTTTCGGCAGCACCCTGGGTGCCTGCTTTTGAAGCCATGCCGAAAAAGCCTGAAGAATGGGTTGACTTTTTTTCAAGCGAATCCGATAGCGTTCTTCGGCAGAACGTTTTTCCTTTTTCAGTTCACGTTCAATGGTGAAAAGTTGATTACAGTAGTCGAGCCCCTCCTTGGCCGTAACGGATGATTCTTTGGCTGAAGGAGGAAGAGCTTTCAATGCTTCGTCAAATTTGCGTCGGGCATGGGCCCAGCAACAGACGAGCGTGACTTTTTCGACTTTATGATAACCGGCATAACCGTCAACTTGAAGATATCCGTGAAAACCATCCAAAAATTTGGCTGGATGCTTCCCAGCCCGTGTCGTCTGATAATCGTAAAGGACGGTCGGTGGTCCGACTTGTCCGCTGCGATAGAGCCACAAATAGGATTTGGAGGTCGCCGGACGACCGGGTTCACGCAGAACCTGCAGCGTGGTTTCATCTTATGGAAAGTCATTTATTATGTAAAGTTGAGGGGTAAAATGTCGCACGAACGCAGGGTATGCGGCATAACCGCTCAACATAATTATTTAGATGTTTTCCCGGAGCCAGTCAATCAATGCTTCCTTTTCACCATCAGTGTATTCTTCTACAGTGTCTGTAATTAGAGTACCAGCCTGCTCAATATATTTTCTTTTCAGTTCAGGGCTATATCTTGCATAAATTTCCGTTGTGGTGACTGATGAATGTCCAAGAAAATCCCTAATATATATAAGGTTCACTCCATTTTCAAGAAGATGCATTGCTTTGGAATGTCTCAATATATGCGGATGTAGCTTAGACGGAAATAAATCTGATCTTGCTTTGCGTGCTATTTGTCCATATTTATCAAGTACATAGGACACTCCTGACCTTGACAAGGTTTTATTATATCTGTTAACAAATACTGGGTGCCTCGTGTCATTAATACCAGCGGAATTCAAATAAGTTTTTATAATGTTCGCGGCGTTGGTACTTATAGGGACTACTCTTGATTTATTTCCTTTTCCTGTTAGGGGAAGCGTGTTTGGACTTCGAAAGGCAATGTCGCCAACTCTTAAATCGATGAGTTCCTGAACTCTGCAACCCGATTCGTACATTAAAGCAATCATTGCAAGCTCGCGAATACCTTGCATAGAATGGCTGTTAGGTATTTTTAGGAGATATTCAACGGCTGCTTCACTTAGATATTCGACAGATTTCTGTGGTGCTTTCTTTATACGTATTTTTAAGACACCCTGACATAAGGCACTTTCCTCCGGACTTCTGCGTATGACATAGCTACAGAAAGCTTTTAACGCCGCGAGGCGTTGGTTTCTTGAACGAATACTGCAACCTCTTGATTGTTCCAGCCAGTCCAAAAATCCAGTTATATTATCTGCATTCAACATATCCATTTTAAGTTTACTGATCTTGCAGGTGCCAGCTTCTTCAAGGTACTTATAGAAAAGTATGAATGCATCCCGGTATGATTTAATTGTATTGGTTGACAGGCCTGCCTCTCCACCAAGATATTCAGTAAAGAAGTTGGTAACATAATAAGATAATTCCTTTTTACGCATAGTTACACCTCCGGAAAGATCTTTTCTGCATTTTCGAGGCTAAACTGAAGGATATCAATAAAGTACTGTTTAGTTAAACGCAGATATTTTTCTGTCGATTCCACATCTTTGTGCCCAAGATAGGTGCTGAGGATCGGAAGCGAGCAATAAGGATCCATACCTTTACGAATCATTTGTTCTAGGGCATGGACACTGAAGGTATGTCTTAGGTCATGAACACGAGGGTACCTTCCGGTACTTAACTGGGGTATACCTGCTTTCTCCTCCAGCATTTTAAACTGATTCCTGATCGTTATTGGAGCATATCTTTCCAGGTGAAGCGCTGGGAAAAAGTATGGATTTCCCATTCTTACAACCTTTGAATTATAAATAGATAAATACTGTCTTAGTGATTCAGATACTGGAACTAACCGGGAAACATTATTTTTCCCCTTCATAACGACAAGAATTCCGTTATCTAGATCAACGTGTTCACATTTGAGAGCAAGGGCTTCACTCACACGTAAACCACTTCCATATAACATACGGATGACCGCAGGATATATATAGGGGGTATTTATAAACTTATTCTTGTTTGGTTTGATTGCGTCAGCTTCCTGAAAAATCCGGTTCATTTCATCTTTGGTAAAGATATAGGGGACAAAACTTTTTGAAACTTTAACGAGTTCCTTCGGGTAGACAAAGGCGGATATACCTCTCAAGTTTAAGAATAAGGCAAACTGTCTTATATGGGATTGCCTTGTATGGAGGGTTCTGGCACTTTCATTGTCCCTTTTTTTTGCATACGCTTTAACCAGTTCTGGCTGTAAAGCCAGTATAGGATCCGATTTTGAATGAGCATATATAAAACGAAGCATCCTGTTTATTTTTGACTGTTCAGCGTACGAATACTTGAATCCTAAGGACTGTTTATAATCTACATATTCTAAAGCAATGTCACGATAGATCTCAGAAAAACCGAAGGTATCATAGTGTTTCACACGGCACCTCCAAAGCCAATTGTCTTAAGGCGTCAATATCGATATTAAGATACATCCTCGTGGTGTTGATGTTCGAGTGTCCTAACGTCTCCTTAATTACATACATCGGAGTGTTATTATGGAGTATGGCACTTGCCAGAGAATGTCGCATAGCATGTGGACCATGTTTTCGTTCCGAAATATCAATGTTAGCCTTTTTGAAATACTTAGAGACCGCTTGGTGTAAGCAAGAATTAGTCAAGGGTTTCCCCCCATTTTTAATACCAATAAAAATGTAATCTGAGTTTGTTTTGGGACGCTCATTTTTGATGTAATCAATTAATGCATATTTGATATTTTCCAACAGCGGTAACTGATTGAAAGTCTTAGTCTTATACTGAACAAATTCAATGGTATTGCGTTCCCAATGGATATCTGACATTTTTAATCGGATAATGTCACTGGAACGGATACCAAGTTCCGCAGCGAGTAATACAACAACAAAGTCCCTTTTCCCATAAAATGTACTTCTGTCTACGGCATAAATGGTTCGTCTGATTTCTTCAATGGAATAAAATGAAAGGATACGTTCTCGTTTGTTGGTAAATATGACTGGAAATAGTTCATTGCCTGAGAACAGGGTAAGGTTTTTGGCGTGTAAAAAATTAAAGAAGTGACGCAAAATAAATGTGCGTCCACTTATGGTGGAAGAAGATAATTTGGAAAGGGAAGATAGATAACCGGTAACATGACTTTGACTACAGTTCTGAAAATTTCTCACGTTACTATCACCGAGATAATTCATAAAAGAAATAATCGTTATTCTTTTGGATGAAATCGTCAGTGGGGATAGTTTTCTGAATTCCTCTAAGTTCAGATAATCTTCTAAGGTATCTGAATAGTCCTCATACCTAAGGAGAATTTTTGTCGCTTTTGCATGCATTTTGATGCACCTCCCATTCTAAAGATAGCATCAAAATGTTATGTTAAGTTGTACTTCCAGAAACTGCACTCAAATACTAGAAGTACAGCGACCTCTGTAAATTAATCAAGGTTGACTCAACATAATAAATGACTCTCCATAAGATGAATTATGTTGAGCTCAACATAACTCATCCGCATGGAGGATATCGCGTTCTAACAGATGCCTCTTCATGCGATCATAAATTAAGGCGAGCCATTGCCGGGCACCATAGAGAATCCAGTTGCCTAGAGTTTGCCGGGAAAGGGTGACACCGAGCCGTTTGAACTGTTGCTCCTGACGGTAAAGCGGCTGAGCATCCAGATACTTTTGACACATCGTCTGCGCCATCATCGAAGGGGACGCCAAACTTTTGGGAAAAACCGGCTTCGGAGCTGGTGCGGTCACAATCGGTGTTTTCGTTCCCTTATTTTCGCAGTGCCGGCAGGCATAGATATGACGGACATGCCGAACGACTTTGATTTCTGCTGGGATGACCTTCACTTCCTCGCGGACTTCCGTGGTCATTTCATGCAGGATACCGCCACAGCAGGCGCAAACCTGTTCTTCTTCGGGCAGGCGATAATCGATCACCTCAACCGGAAGGTTGTCCAGTTTTTTCTTGCGTTGCCCAGCAGTCTTCTCTCGCTTATAGGTGATGGTTTCAAGCGTAGGTTCGGGTGCTTGTGGATTCGATTCACTCTCTGCCTCGTTGAACAGTTGCAGGGTGAGCTGCTCCGGATGCGTCTTTTCACTTGAAGCGCCAAACTGGCGTTTTTGGCTGAGACGGAGTTGTTCTTCGAACCCTTTCAGCCTCAGTGTCAGTTCGGCGTTTTGTTTTTTCAACGCATCGCGTTCTTTTTGAAGGGCTTCAATTGTAGATAAGGGTGCTTCCGCTCCGTTTTTCATTCTTTCATTATAATGGAAAGTGCGCTCCCTGTCTGCGTTTTGGCCAAAAATCAGATCAGCGTGCGTGCCTTTACGGCCCGGTGGGCCTCGCGTTGTTCGAGGGACAGTCCGTCCAGCAGCCAATTCAATTGGCGCCGACTGATTTTTAAAGACGGGGCATCGTTATGGGCCTTCGGCCACTGGAAAGTTCCCTTTTCCAGACGTTTATAGTAAAGCCAGAATCCGTTGTATTCCCAGTGAAGAATTTTCAGCTTGTCTCGTTTGCGATTACAGAAGACAAACAGGCAGGGTGAAAATGGATCGAGGTGAAAGCTTTCCTGAACCAGGATGGATAACCCGTCAATCGATTTGCGTAGATCGGTGTTCCCCTTGGCCAGGTAGACATTTTCGATCGCTGATTCCCGAATCATAAGCTCCGAAGCACACGGACCGCGTCGGCGAACAGGTCCGGATCGAATCCAGCATGAAGTTCGATTTTCGCCGGGCCCAGGTAGATGAAAAGCATATCTGCTTTCTCCTGTACGGCTAGATCAACGGCCATCCAAGATGGCCTGCTTGAGGATGCGGCATCTCTTGTCGAACGTAACTTACGTCGCCAATATCGGAATTGACTTAATGGGATTTCCTGATCAGCGCACCATTGAGTGCCGGTTAATTTGCTTGCTTCAAAATCGCTCATTCTCTTCTTCCATAATGTATGTAGCTCCGCTCGTGTTATGGATCATCCTCCTGATCAATTCATAGAGGCATTATCGCATGACGCTAGGAGTATGAGAAGGTGTCCATTATTTGACGCTTACTATTATTATATCGAATGTATGTTTCTGTTTCAATTTAAAATGAAACATTAATCTTCTGCGATTGTTGTGATTATTTGTCTATCTACTCCCAAAAACTCAACGTGTAATAGTAATCGACTGCTCTTAGAGTATAAGAAATAAAATTACAACAAGCCGGCGAAAAATTGAAAATTAAAAGATGTCATTACGATTATTGTGATAAAAAAAAGCCGTGCCAATCCTATTTGGATTTTATAACTCGTACAATTATTATTGACTGCTGTGACCAAATCCTTGCAGAGACGATGCAAAGCTATTCTAAAGATGATAAAATTAAAATAATTGCACGTTCTTTGAAGAAGTTTGTACTTGTTTTTATATAGAAGCATATAACAGGGCATTTAATAATAATTAGATTAGAAATCTAATGCTGACAGGATGGGGCGTTTATCACATGGTAACGTTAAAAAAAATAGCAAAATTAACGGGCGTTCATCCTTCCACTGTTTCAAGGACGATCAAAATGACCCTGATTTGAAAATAAGATCAGATACACGAGTTTAAACCCATTCCAGCAGATCCGAAATAGGTTTATCAGGCCAAATGGGATGGTGTAGGCATTCTCATGTACAGCCATGAGAGAGATGTACGCCTGTTCATAACACGACAAATTATGAATTCTCCCTTATTCCTTGTATAAAATTGTTTGCCGCTATCGACAAATGGGCACTTTTCTTCCAAATAATAGAAATACGAGTAAATAATTCTGAATCTTTTATTTCGCAATAATGAATCTGGGGAGCCTTGATCAGTTCTAACCAATCCCTGGGAATGATAGCTATACCGATCCCTTGTTTGGCGAGTAAGAGCAGCGTTGCTGTGTTGTCGACCTTCACAGATATATTTGGCTCAAATCCATATTTTTGACAAAGCTTTTTTACTGTCGCTTCATATCTCTTACATACTAAGATAGGCTTGTTAATAAAAAAGGCCATATTAATTTCTGGCTGATTATTTTGAAACCCGTTCTCACTATGAGTCACGGCGACCATGGGTTCGCTAGGCAGAGAAATCACATGATACCGTTTCGACTGAAAGGGTGTACGAATAATACCAAATTCAATTAAATCATCCTCTAACATCGACACTATTTTTATGATCGGATGTTCCTCGATTGAAAAACTGATTCCAGGATACTTTTCATGGTAGCTGGTAATCCAATTTGGAAGTACACTATTGCCGATTGATGGCGTCACTCCAAGAGATAAAGTCCCCTTTTTCCCCGTTTTAACGGCTGATAACTCCTGCTGGATCACATTACAAAGTTGCAGTAATTGCTTCCCTCTGGTGTATAAAACTTTACCTGACGCAGTCAACTTCATATGACGTGTGTTTCTCTCTAATAGCGTAGTATCGAGATCCGTTTCTAATTTTTTTAACTGTTGGCTCAAAAAAGGTTGAGGAAGTCCTAATCTTTTGGCGGTTGTCGATATATTCATATTATCGGCGATCATTATAAAATGCTCTAATTGTCTGAAATTCAATTGTACCACCTTCTCACTTTCACAATTATATCAATTAAATTATAAGTGATATAAATATATTGGCATTTTTATTATATAATATTTTGGCTTATTATTAATATCGTAAAGCAAGATAAAAGGAGCTGAAAAATAACGTTTGCAATGAAAAATTCAGCTTATCTGATTAAAAAAGGAAGAGGATAGGTGACGTATTATATAAGACTTTAGTAAATGAACAATCTCTATAATAATGCGAGGAGGTAGTGTTATGAGGAGATCAACAGCTGTCATTCTTCTTATTCTTGCTAACCTTTTTTGGGCCGGTAACTATATTTGCGGCAAATATGTGATAGGTGCCATGCAACCTATTCAGATAAACTTTTTGCGCTGGCTGATCGCAGCAATTATTCTTTTCCCGCTCGCGCAAATTATTGAAAAGCCGAAATGGAAGGCGATTTGGAGAGAGTGGAAGGTACTGCTTGTTCTTTCTATACTGGGTATCATCGGCTATAATATTTTATTATATGAGGCCCTGTTTTTTACGTCATCACTGAATGCAGCGTTAATTAATTCGGTCAATCCGGCTATGATCGCGATCTTAGCTGCTTGGTTATTAAAGGAAAAGTTAAGTAAAGTAAATGTTCTGGGATTGATTATATCGTTGATCGGTGTGCTGCTGGTTCTTACCCGTGGCAATCTTTTGCGCGTGTTTGCGATTGATTACAATGCCGGGGATCTCTTCATGCTTATGGTGATCATTTCATGGACCTTTTATACACTGCTCAGTAATAGAATCAAAGATTTACCCCCGATCGGGGCAACTGCTGTTACCGTGGCCCTCAGTTTGCTGCTGATGCTGCCATTTTTCATTTATTCAAATTTCAACTGGTCCTTTACCCCTGCAACAACATTTGGAATTCTTTATCTGGCACTCTTCCCTTCTGTGGGTTCGCTGTTATTCTGGAATATTGGCGTACCCGTAGTGGGATCAGGCCACGCAGGCATCTTTCTGAATCTGATTACGGTTTTTACCGCAATCATCAGTATTTTATTAGGAAATGGTATTAATCTTTTTCAGATTATCGGCGGGATAGTTGTCATTTTCGGCGTCTACTTAACCAATAAAAAATTTGTTAAAAAGTCTGTTAATCATGAAATGAACTGATATCCTAAACAATATGTAATCATTCATTATAATTTATTATGTTTGGAAAGGGATTACGGTAATGAGCTTAGGATAAGAAATTTTACATGGAGTTATTGATCTTCATGTGCATACATTTCCTGATGTTGTTCCAAGAAGAAATACTGATTTGGAATTGTCACGTATATATAGGGCTTGCTTCACTAATAGGCTTTTTGGATTTTCTAGTGAATTTAATCCATAGACCATAGAGAATTTAAGAAAAAAAACACGAGTCCTGCTGACGGTAGCATGGTTTGTACCGGTTCGAAAGACTCTATTGTCCCGGCTGATGCGTAACGAAAAAGATCTTGACTGGACAATAAAGTTATTTGTTGAGAGCTAAAATCCATATTTATCAGAGTTTGAGCCATCGTGAGTAAAGGTCATAAAATTTATAAAGTGCGATGTTAAGAAGCTAAACTGTTTCCCTTTTCAAATTGTTTCTGCTTTGTACAGCAATTGTAAGACTCCTGATGTTTCAGACAACGACATTTTAGTTATCAGTAATCTTTGTATGGAATCAACTGCGAGCTCGCTGGCTCGAATCAAATGCCCATACTTCTCGTCCTATGGATTTGCATCGGTTAATTTTCTGACGACTTCGATTTTCTATTTTGGCAGAGAGGCCAATCTCATGATGCTCAACATCCTTCACTTTGCGGGTCGTCTTTGATCTCGATGAAACTCCGATGCAGCCCAAGTTGGAAACGCAGTAACATCGCCAGGTTAAATCCTACAACTAAAGCGATCATGATCCAGACATCACTGATAATGGCTTGATGTGTTGAAATGAGGCTGCGCAAGGCGTCGATAAGATAGGTCATCGGCAGCCAAATATTAAGCGACCTGGCAAAGCTGTTGAGTAAGTAGGTCGGGTAAAGGCCGCCAGAGGCAGCCAGCTGGATCACGAGAACAATAGAGACCAGCCAGGTTCCAAAACCCCCAAGCAGCAGTCTCAGGAGGAAAATCAGTGACAAGACCAGCCATGAGCCAGGTAACAGGATCAGGAAAAAGGCACCGGGGTCGGCAACGTGTAGATGAGTGCCCTGGGTTAAAGACCAGCAGAGCAGGGCCGTTTGGAGCAAGCCAACTGATCCGACAACGGAGGCCTTGCTCGCCCACCAGGTAATGGCGCGGCGCGGTAAGAAAGCCTCATACATTGTGCCCAGCACGATGCCGCCAACGTACAGGCCGATTGCGATAGCAAAAGGAGCCATCCCGGTCCCATTATTGGGGATCTTAGCGATATCACTGGTGATTTCATGGACAGGATTGGCTAAGGCGGCAGCATTGCGTTCTTGAGTATGGAGCACTTGAAGCTTTTCAACGCCGGTGTTCAAACTGGAAGCCAATGTCTGACTGCCGCTTAACAACTGGTTCGTGCCTTGGAGCAAGCTTGCAGTACCTGAATTTAATTTGCCGGCACCGGCCTGGATTATGGGCAGATTTTGTCGGACAGCGGCGAGTCCGCTGCCGATATGTTGATTCGCGGTAGCTAAGGTGCCAGCCCCTTGGGTATAAACGTTCATACCGGTCGTCAGTTTCTGTGTTCCGTTCAGTAAGGCCCGGGTACCATCACTGCTTGCAGCGCTGCCGGCGGTCATGCCGGCCAGGCCCTTAACAAGAGCCGACGTTTCAGCTTGAATTTGTACCAGACTATTTGTTCCTGAGCTGAGCTGTTTTTTGATATCCTGTGCCAGTTGTGTAAGCTTCGCGGCTCCGGCGGTTAATTGCGGTGATTTCTGCGTGAGCTGTGTCAGGCCGGCTTCAATCTGTTGCAGGCCGCCGGTGAGTGCAGCTGTGTTGCTGGTCAATTTGGCAAAGCCGAAGCTCATGGCCCGGTTGCCAGTGACAAGCTTGCTGTTCCCGCTGATCAGTTGATCGATGCCGCCGCTCATTGAGTTAGTACCCGTGCTCATTTGAGCTTCGCCAAGGATCAGTTGATGTGCCCCGTTTGCGAGCTGCTGACCACCAGCAGCGGCTTTTTTCATACCGGAAGCGGCACTGTTCAGTGCATTAAGTACAGTCGTTGTATAAAGCCTGGTGACCTGGGCCGATACTTTTGCTTTGATTGCGGTCGCGACGCCGCCCGTCATCTTGGAAACGACGAAGCTTTGACCGGAATTGAAACGGAAGTACAGATTCATCTTCTGAGGGCTTGCACTCATGATCGTGGCCGCTTTCTTTGAGAAGTCCTCAGGAATCGTCAGAATCATATAGTACTTCCCGGCCTTCAGCCGCTCCTCGGCAACTTTTTCTGAGACGCGATGAAAACTCAGTACATCCGACTTCACCAAACTGGTTGTTAGGTCGTGGCCAATATTGATGCGCTTGCCGTGGTAGATAACCGCCTTGTCATGATTCACAATAGCCACAGGCAGGTGATCCATCTTGCCATAGGTGTCCCACATTGAAGAAAGATAGATGAAGCAGTAGATCGCAGGGATCAGGGCAATCGCAATCAGAACAACGAACATCCTGTGTCGGATAAGGTATTTCCATTCACTCGTCAGTATTTGATTACCGCCTTTCAAATTAACACTTTGTTCATTGATGATATTAGCTGCTCGATCTAAACCTGACAATACACAATTTCGACCCGAATGTTAAGCTGAATACGTGCCATTTTAGGCGCGCTGCGGTGTTCATCATGTGTGTTCTGCTTTCTTCCGCTACACAAAATCAACAGAAGTGTTCATTGTAATTCTTTTAAATTTGTTGTTAAATGGTTATGAAATTGACGGGCTGTTAATTGGGGGCGAGCCTCATCGAAACGAACACAAAGATGTTAGAGACGGAGATCAAAATTCAAAAAGCCTTTATTAAGTTGGTTCATGAAAACGGCTTTGACAAACTGAGTGTCCAGCAGCTTTCGAAGGCTGCAGGGATCAGCAGGGGTACCTTTTATCTGCACTATGTCGACAAGTATGATCTTTTAGCCCATTACGAAGATGATATCGTAGCCAACATTAGCGGGATTTTCCGGCGTTACCCGAAGCCGGCTTCCGATGCCAAAGCGGGGGAGGTGAATCAGAACAACAACGCATTTTACCAGCTGTTCAGGTATCTGTATCGACAGCGGGATATGGCTGCGCTGCTGTTGAATGAACACGCGGCAGCGATTGCCGGCAAGGTGAAACACTTGATCGGCGAAGTGCTGATGCAGCCGGATCCGAGTTTCCATGGAAAGACGATAAAATTCTCAGCCAACTTTGCGAAGGAAATCGTAATACAGGGAATCATTGATATTATCATCTATTGGCTGAACCAAAAAACGGTTTTGCCTCCGGAAGAAGCTTATCAAATCTTTCTGCAAAGCCGGTCATTGAGCCCACAGCAACTCATAGCAGTTATTGCACGAAGCTAATAGTAGCCCCTTGAAAATAAACCACAGTCTGGACAGACAGGCTTGGCTCTTAAATAGGTGCTCCTCCTTTGCTAATTGTCAATTAGCAAATACAGGGACATAATTGGTATATAGAAAAGGAAACCATAAAGGATGAACATTATTGGAACAAAATTATTCGGTAAAGTAAACGTTCAGCCATGTCTCAGGGAGGCGATGGCCGATGCGCATATATCCCCAAAAGAGTTATCCAGAAGAACAGATATTTCTGCCAGTAGTTTGTCCGGGTTTGACAGTCAGTCTAGCCATAAAGATGAGCACCTATTTCTGATGCGGAAGCTTTGGGTATACCTGTTACTGGTTCTGTTTAAGATTCAGAAAGAGTGATCTAAAGGGGAACCAAGGATGATCAAATGATGCGCATGCCACTCAGGTCAGCAAAGCATTCTTTCTCTCGAAGGGTTTAATGTGACCGCGGCAGAAGAAGCCGACGCTTGTCGAGTGCTGCAGGGGAAGATGAGTATGAATGAACGTGTAAGTAAAGTTAAGGCGGAAAGCATGTATAATGATTGGGTCCATTGTTACCCAGAGAGTAACGGGCTGATTAACAACCTGGATATTCATGGTCAGGGGCAATTGGATAAAATAGGCATGGATAGATTTATTAGCGGCCTCGCCGATAATGCAGATGCAGATCAAAATGTCTACCGGAAAGATATCAAGGATATTTTATCACTGCCCGCTCCACTGCATCAAAGGTGCTCAGACTGATGGGAACAGAAGGGCCTGATCCAAAGACAGTCAGACACCCACGAAGCGCGCCTGAAAAAGCGCGGAAAATCGAAGGACTTATGAGACTGATGCGGAAAGGATGGACCAGGCCTTTATCAGCGATTTACTGATGAAAAAGTAAATACGTTGTATTCCTATATTCAAAGAATGAAAGAAAATATAGCAAATATTAAGCCTGTTCTTTGATAAGGATCAGGCAGACCGCAGGGGGTCGTTTATGATTAAAAAACTCTTATCCAGTATACGGGAATACAAAAAAGATACTATCCTCACCCCGGTATATGTAACATTTGAAGCATTTTTTGAAATTGTTATTCCCACGCTGATGGCCTATCTGATCGATTACGGCATCATTAAGAAAAATATGTCCAATGTTTTATGGATAGGGCTTGCCCTTGTTATCACGGCGATGATTTCGCTGCTGGTCGGCGCTCTCGCAGGACGCAGCGCGGCAACTGCTTCTTCTGGCTATGCAAAGAATCTGCGCCGGGATATGTTCTATAACGTGCAAAAGTTTTCGTTTTCTAATATCGATAAATTTTCGACAGGCAGCATCATCACACGATTGACCACCGACGTTACCAATGTGCAAATGGCGTACCAGATGCTGATCCGCCTTGGGACACGTGCTCCGGTGATGATTGTGTTCGCATTGATCTTCTCTTTTCGTATCGATGTCCATTTATCACTGATTTTTCTTGCAACCATCCCGGTGCTCGGCATCGGCCTGTGGCTGATTATGTCGCACGTACATCCAATCTTCGTGCGGGTTTTCAATACCTATGACCGACTGAACAATGTCGTGCAGGAAAACCTGCTTGGCATCCGGGTGGTCAAATCGTATATCCGGGAGGATTATGAAGAACAGAAGTTTGCGGGCATTTCCCAAACAATCTTTCGGGATTTTTCCAAGGCAGAAAAAAGACTGGCATTCAATATGCCGCTCATGCAGTTCTGTCTTTACGCCAGCATGCTTTTACTTTCCTGGTTCGGCGCAAAAGAGATTGTTGCCAGCGGCAACAATCCGGCTTACGGGCTTTCTGCCGGCGATTTGACGGGCCTCATCACCTATGCGATGCAGATACTCATGAGCCTGATGATGCTTTCGATGGTATTTGTCATGATCATTATTTCCCGCGCGTCGGCCGAGCGCATTGTGGCAATTCTGAATGAGGAAAGCGACCTGAAAAACGGGGAACATCCGGTAACCACGGTAAAGGACGGTTCGATCACTTTTGAGAATGTCACTTTTACATATGCCAGAAAGGCCGACAAGCCGGTTCTTGATGGAATCAGCCTCTTTATCACATCCGGTGAAACGGTCGGCATCCTCGGCGGGACCGGCTCCTCGAAGTCGAGCCTTGTCCAACTGATTCCCCGCCTTTATGATGTCGTGCGCGGAAGGGTAACGGTCGGCGGTGTCGACGTACGGGATTATGATATTGAATCGCTTCGCAATCAGGTAGCGATGGTGCTACAGAAGAATGTACTCTTTTCCGGCACGATCAAAGAAAATCTCCGCTGGGGCAATGAAAACGCGACGAATGAGGAAATGATTCATGCATGCGAGCTTGCCCAGGCCGACGGGTTTATCCGCGAGTTCCCGGATCAGTACGACACCTATATCGAGCAGGGCGGCACCAATGTGTCCGGCGGCCAGAAGCAGCGGCTCTGCATTGCACGGGCGTTGCTGAAGAAGCCCAAAATTCTGATCCTTGATGATTCCACCAGCGCTGTGGACACCAAGACTGATGGAATGATCCGCCAGGCGTTTAAGAATGACATCCCGGATACGACGAAGATCATTATTGCCCAGCGCGTTGCGTCCGTGCAGGACGCCGACAGGATCATCGTGCTCGACGACGGAAAAATCAACGCAGTCGGCACACACGACGAACTGCTTAACACCTGTGCTATTTACAGGGAAATTTACGAGTCGCAGAATGAAGGGGGCGTTCTCCATGAATAAGATACCGCCGAAAGGAAATTCAGGCGGCAAGTCGCCGGTGCAACGCTTCAAACCTGGCACCATCAAAAGACTGTTTTCCTATATGGCTGCTTATAAAATCCAGCTGATTTTCGTTGTCGTCTGTATCTTGATTAGCGCGGCGGCAAACGCGGCATCCGCTTTGTTCCTTCAAACCCTGATCGACAAGTATATCATTCCACTGTTAGGGCAGGTGCATCCCGTATTCATAGGACTGTTCAAGGCGATTCTTCTGATGGGGCTCATCTATATCATCGGAGTGCTTGCCACTTTATTCTACAACAGGGTCATGGTTGTCATCGAGCAGGGTACGCTCAAAAAAGTCCGCGACGAAATGTTCACGCACATGCAGACCTTGCCGATCCGGTACTTCGATACGCATACACACGGAGACGTGATGAGCCGCTATACTAATGATACCGATACGCTGCGCCAGGCTATCTCCCAAAGTTTGCCGCAGATGTTTTCGTCTCTTGTTACAGTGATGGCTTCGTTCTTTGCCATGCTTTATCTCAGCGTCAGCCTAACCGTTTTCGTCGCTCTGTTTGCCTTTGTTCTGCTGAAGGTGATCAAGGCACTGGTGGGCAGAAGCGGGATATTTTTTATGAAGCAGCAGCAATCTCTGGGTGGCGTGGATGGCTATATTGAAGAAATGATCAACGGTCAGAAGGTCATAAAAGTCTTTTGCCACGAGGAAAAGGTCGAGGAAGAGTTTGATAAAAAGAATGATGATCTCTGCTTCAGCTCGACCGAGGCAAACAAGTACGGCAATATCACGATGCCGGTTGTTGGCCATATGGGGTATCTGCTTTATGTGCTTCTTGCCATTATCGGAGGCGCGGCCGGCATTGCGGGTATTCCCAACCTGAGTTTTACCGGCGTCCATGCCCTGACAATCGGCACGATCGTCTCTTTCCTTACCCTGTCCCGCAGCTTTATTAACCCAATCGGCCAGATTTCCATGCAGTTCAACATGGTGGTTATGGCGCTCGCCGGAGCGTCCAGAATCTTTGACTTAATGGATGAAGAAAGCGAACAGGACAGCGGATATGTTATGCTCGTCAATACGAAAATGGAAAATGGCGAAATCAGGGAATGCAAGGAACGGACGGACACATGGGCGTGGAAACATCCGCACAGTGACGGCACGGTAACCTATACTCCATTGCAGGGTGAAATTCGCTTTTTTGATGTGGACTTCGGCTACGCGGAAAACAAAAATGTTCTGCATAACATCACGCTTTACGCCGAACCCGGCCAGAAGGTGGCGCTCGTCGGTGCAACCGGCGCCGGAAAAACGACGATTACCAACTTGATCAACCGTTTCTACGATATTGCCGACGGAAAAATCCGATATGACGGCATCAACATCAATAAGATAAAAAAGGCCGATCTGAGGCGGTCGCTTGGCGTTGTCCTTCAGGATGTGAACTTGTTCACGGGAACGGTCATGGACAATATCCGCTACGGCAAGCTGGATGCGACGGATGAAGAATGTACCATGGCCGCAAAACTTGCGAACGCCGACGGGTTCATCCGCATGCTCCCGCAAGGCTATGATACCTTGCTGGAAGGGGACGGCAGCGGCCTTTCGCAGGGGCAGCGGCAGCTGATTTCAATAGCCCGCGCTGCCGTAGCAGATCCGCCCGTCATGATTCTTGACGAGGCCACTTCCTCAATTGATACCCGGACCGAAGCCATTGTGCAGAAGGGTATGGACGCACTGATGAAGGGCAGGACGGTGTTTGTCATCGCCCACCGGCTATCCACCGTGCAGAACGCCGATGTTATTATGGTGCTTGAGCATGGGCGCATCATCGAACGCGGCAGCCATGGGCAGCTCATTGAGCAAAAGGGCAAATACTATCAGCTCTATACCGGCGCGTTTGAACTGGAGTGAACGACATCCGTTCTGCGTGGAAAGACAGCAGAAAATAATAACGCGGACTCTTCCCCGACCCGCGAAAGGACGAGAAAAATGAAATTATAGAGTGGGTCTATCTAGTCAAGTGAAGCAGTGGACATTCATCCCGTCAATGAATAAACGGAGATTTTGGTCACTACTTCACCAAAACAGCAGATCGTTCAAATGCCGATTGACGCATCTGCATTTTCCATTCCGCGCAACATGCAATGGGGCCATGTGTATTGATGTGCTGGAAAGCGGTGCGAACCCGAATGAAGTCTATCTGAATCACACATTTGAGACCAGATACCCAAACTCTTACAAGTGGGTCTGTCCAGATGGCGGTCTAATCATTCGCTCAACTTGTTTATTCTAATAATTATAAAGACTGTACCCATGATTTTTAAATCAGTTGTTTATAAACTGTTGCGATTATTGGTGGAAAATACTTTAAAATGAACAGTAGACGAATAAATACTGTGTATTAGAAATCCACAATGATATAATGCGCGGGGTCCGGTCTCCCGATTGTTTGCTGAAAAGAAGATGGTTTCGTCAGTCTCATCCCCTTTCTGCCGTGAAAGAGCGTGAGCGACGGCTTTTTTACCCCCTTTCGTACTAAGTCCCGACACGAGAGGGCTGACAGTTGCATGACTGGCTAAAAAAATCTTTTTGGAAGCCAAAAAAACAGACGAACAGGCTGTTGCGGCTGTTCCTGTGTTTTGGGATGATTGTATTGAATTTTAAAAACATTGAGTTTCTTATGGGACCATGATATGATAAAAATAGATTTTTGTCAATAAGAAACCTCCAGTTTTTATAATTTTTACGATAGAGGTCCCTTTAATTTAATTGTTGAGGCTCGGGGGGAATAAAAGATGGACGAACAAAAGAAAGGGAGGCGCCGCCGCGGACAAGTTCTGGAAGAGGCGATCCTGCAGGCCGCGTGGGAGGAACTCTCCAAAACCGGCTATACGCAAATGACGATGGAGAGCGTCGCGACGCGGGCGAGGACAAATAAATCCGTCCTTTATCGCCGCTGGCCCGATAAGTCTGAGCTTGTGATGGCCGCCCTGCGCAAATATTATTTTCCAAAGATTACAAATGAGATCCCCAATACCGGGAACCTGCGCGATGATGTGTATGCCTATCTGCATGCGCGTGTCGCACCGCTGAAAACAATCGGCTCGGAGACGATCAGGGGGCTAATTATGGAACCGGCGGTGTGGCGCAGGATCATCGCATCCATGCCGAAAATATACGAGCGGAAATCAGAGAGCAAACAAATAGCAGCTATGGCAGCGATTTTGAAAAACGCGGAACTTCGCGGAGAAATCCGCCTTGAAAAGCTGACGCCCCGGATCATCTCATTGCCGTTGGATCTGCTGCAGCACGAGCTGATTACAAGGCTGGGACCCGTATCCGACAAAGCCATAGCAGAGATTGTAGACAACATTTTTATACCGCTTATACATGCAACACAGCAATAGCAGAATCTTTCATGAATGATGGGGGAAAAAGGTAAAAGAATCACAGCTTTTGGTCTTATAACATGAACAATCAAATCATAGGTGTGGCCATTGTGGACTTGGAAAGCTGACGCAAGGGAACGGCCACACACGGCAACAATTCTGGGATTGATTATATCGTTGATCGGTGTGCTGCTGGTTCTTACCCATGGAGATCTTTTTCGTGTGTTTGCGATTGATTACAATGCCGGGGATCTCTTCATGCTTATGGTGATCATTTCATGGACCTTTTATACACTGCTCAGCAATAGAATCAAAGGTTTACCCCCGATCGGGGCAACTGCTGTTACCGTGGCCCTCAGTTTGCTGCTGATGCTGCCATTTTTCATTTATTCAAATTTCAACTGGTCCTTTACCCCTGCAACAACATTTGGAATTCTTTATCTGGCACTTTTCCCTTCTGTGGGTTCGCTGTTATTCTGGAATATTGGCGTACCCGTAGTGGGATCAGGCCACGCAGGCATCTTTCTGAATCTGATTACGGTTTTTACCGCAATCATCAGTATTTTATTAGGGAATGGTATTAATCTTTTTCAAATTATCGGCGGGATAGTGGTCATTTTCGGCGTCTACTTAACCAATAAAAAATTTGTTCAAAAGTCTGTTAATGATGAAATGAACTGATATCTTAAACAATATGTAATCATTCATTATAATTTATTATGTTTAGAAGGGGTACGGTAATGAGCTTAGGATAAGCAATTTTACATGGAGTTATTGATCTTCATGTGCATACATTCCCTGATGTTGTTTCAAGAAGAAATACTGATTTGGAATTGTCACGTATATAGGAACTAATAGGCTTTTTTGATTTTCTAGTGAATTTAATCCATAGATCATAGAGAATTTAAGAAAAAAGAACACGAGTCCTGCTGACGGTAGCATGGTTTGTACCGATTCGAAATAGACTCTATTGTCCCGGCTGATGCGTAACGAAAAAGATCTTGACTGGACAGTAAAGCTGTTTACTGAGAGCTAAAATCCATATTTATCAGAGCCTGAGCCATCGTGAGGAAAGAACATTTTTGCCATTAAATTTATAGAGTGCAATGACTCCATAAGTCAACAATTATGATTATGATTCTGAACAGCGAATGACAATGCTATAAAAAATACGGGTTTAAGCAATCATCAGTAAACAGCTTTATTTGTATTTATCGGGAATCCAATAAGTCAAAATGAAATTGATTCCGGATGTCAGTGGTCGGGCGCTAAAAGATTTTACCCATACGTCACTGAAGTCCGGGGCTGATCATCCACAGTGATAGATACAGCTCGTATTAATCTCTGGCAAGTGAAGGGTCTGCTGTTAAAGGCATCAAGTTTGATCGAAGAAAAACCCGGATCACCGGCACTGGCTGCACACGATTATTTTCAATGCCCGGGCCTTTATCGCCGGCATCCTTCGTGGATGAATTCTGTTATCGGTTCAATCGTCGGCACTTCAAAGGAGAGTTGTTTAATCGCCTTTTGTCCTGCTGTACGACCATAGAAACGAACTTATAATGAGCTAACGGTATAATTAGATCAAATAAAAAGGGAACATCTGATTCTTTCATGTGAAATGCAAGGTTGAGCGAAGCGGAACCATAGGAAAGAACGATGTCCTTTTTATTAAGCTGTTTCTCTTTTCGAATTGTTTCTGCTTTGTACAGCACCTGTCAGACTCTTGATGTTTCAGACAACGACAGTTTAGTTATCAGCAATCTTTGTATGGAATCAACTGTGCACTCTTTGTCTCCGATCAAGTGCCCATACTTCTCATCCTGTCGGATTTGCATCGTTTAATTTCCTGACGACTTTAATCTTCTATTCCGGCAGAAAAGCCGATCTCGCGATGCTCATATGACATCATGATTCTCGGCATCCTTCACTTTGCAGGTCGTCTTCGATCTCGATGAAACTTCGATGCAGCCCAAGTTGGAAACGCAGTAACATCGCCAGGTTAAATCCTACTACTAAAGCGATCATGATCCAGACATCGCTGATAATGGCTTGATGTGTTGAGATGAGGCTGCGCAAGGCGTCGATAAGATAGGTCATCGGCAGCCAGATATTAAGCGATCTGGCAAAGCTGTTGAGTAAGTAGGTCGGGTAAAGACCGCCCGAGGCAGCCAGCTGGATCACGAGAACAATAGAGACCAGCCAGGTTCCAAAACCCCCAAGCAGCAGTCTCAGGAGGAAAATCAGTGACAAGAACAGCCATGAACCAAGTAACAGGATCAGGAAAAAGGCAGCGGGGTCGGCAACGTGCAGGTGAGTGCCCTGGGTTAAAGACCAGTAGAGCAGGGCCGTTTGGAGCAAGCCGACTGATCCGACAATTGAGGCCTTGCTTGCCCACCAGGTAATGGCGCGGCGTGGTTTGCGGCGCGGCAGGAAAGCCTCATACATTGTGCCCAGCGCGATGCCGCCGACGTACAGGCCGATTGCGATAGCAAAAGGAGCCATCCCGGTTCCATTATTGGGGATCTTAGCAATATCACTGGTGACTTCCCGGACAGGATTGGCTAAGGCGGCAGCATTGCGTTCTTGAGTATGGAGCACTTGAAGCTTTTCAACGCCGGTGTTCAAACTGGAAACCAATGTCTGACTGCCGCTTAACAACTGGTTCGTGCCTTGGAGCAAGCTTGCAGTACCTGAATTTAATTTGCCGGCACCGGCCTGGATCATGGGCAGATTTTGTCGGACAGCAGCGAGTCCGCTGCCGATACGCTGATTCGCAGTTGCTAAGGTGCCGACTCCCTGGGCATAAACGTTCATACCGGCCGTCACTTTCTGTGCTCCGTTCAGTAAGGTCCGGGTACCATCACTACTTGCAGCACTGCCGGCGGTAATGGCGGCCAGGCCTTTAACGAGAGCCGACGTTTCAGCTTGAATTCGTACCGGACTATTTGTTCCCGAGCTGAGCTGTTTTTTGATATCTTGTGCCAGTTGTGTAA
Organism: Sporolactobacillus sp. CQH2019; assembly: GCF_028765345.1. Lineage (GTDB taxonomy): Bacteria > Bacillota > Bacilli > Bacillales > Sporolactobacillaceae > Sporolactobacillus. The sequence goes on along the minus strand of NZ_JARAJZ010000013.1, from coordinate 54,938 downwards.
GCTTCGCAGCTCCGGCGGTTAATTGCGGTGATTTCTGTGTGAGCTGCGTCAGGCCGGCTTCAATTTGTTGCAGGCCGCCGGTGAGTGCAGCTGTGTTGCTGGTCAATTTGGCAAGGCCGGAGCTCATGGTCTGGTTGCCAGTGACAAGCTTGCTGTTCCCGCTGATCAGTTGATTGATGCCGCTGCTCATCGAGCTGATGCCCGTGCCCATTTGAGTCTCGCCATGGATCAATTGCTGTGCCCCGTTTGCGAGCTGCTGACCACCAGCAGCGGCTTTTTTCATACCGGAAGCGGCACTGTTCAGTGCATGGAGTACAGTCGTTGCATAAAGTCTAGTGACTTGAGCCGATACTTTTGCTTTGATTGCGGTCGCGACGCCGCCCGTCATCTTGGAAACGACGAAGCTTTGACCGGAATTGAAACGGAAGTACAGATTCATCTTCTGAGGACTTGCACTCATGATCGTGGCCGCTTTCTTTGAGAAATCCTCAGGAATCGTCAGAATCATATAGTACTTCCCGGCCTTCAACCGCTCCTCGGCAACTTTTTCTGAGATGCGATGAAAACTCAGTATATCCGACTTCACCAAACTGGCTGTTAGATCGTGGCCAATATTGATACGCTTGCCGCGGTAGGTAACCGCTTTGTCATGATTCACAATAGCCACGGGGAGGTGATCCATCTTGCCATAGGTATCCCACATTGAAGAAAGATAGATGAAGCAGTAGATCGCAGGGATCAGGGCAATCGCAATCAGAACAACGAACACCTTGTGTCGGACAAGGTATTTCCATTCACTCGCCAACATTTGATTACCTTCTTTCAAATTAACACTTTGTTCATTGATGATATTAGCTGCTCGATCTAAACCTGGCAATACACAATTTCGACCCGAATGTTAAGCTGAATACGTGCTTTTTCAGGTTTTATTCGATATTTATCATGTATGTTCCGCTTTCTTCCGCTACACAAAATCAGCAGAAGTGTTCATTGTAATTTTTTTAAATTTGTTGTTAAATGGTTATGAAATTGACGGTCTGTTAATTGGAGGCGAGCTCCATCGAAACGAACACAAAGATGTTAGAGACGGAGATCAAAATTCAAAAAGCCTTTATTAAGTTGGTTCATGAAAACGGCTTTGACAAACTTAACGTCCAGCAGCTTGCGAAGGCTGCAGGGATCAGCAGGGGTACCTTTTATCTGCACTATGTCGACAAGTATGATCTTTTAGCCCATTACGAAGATGATATCGTGGCCAATATTAGCGGGATTTTCCGGCGTTATCCGAAGCCGGCTTCCGATGCCGAAGCGGGGGAATTAAATCAGAACAACAATGCGTTTTACCAGTTGTTCAGGTATCTGTATCGACAGCGGGATTTGGCTGCACTGTTGTTGAATGAACATGCGGCAGCGATTGACGGCAAGGTGAAACACTTGATCGGCGAAGTGCTGCTGCAGACGGACTCGAGTTTTCATGGAAAGGCGGTGAATTTCTCAGCCGGCTTTGCGAAGGAAATCGTAATACAGGGAATCATTGATATTATCATTTATTGGTTGAACCAAAAAACGGTTTTGCCGCCGGAAGAAGCGTATCAAATCTTTCTGCAAAGCCGGTCATTGACCCCACAGCAACTCATAGCGGTTATTGCACGAAGCTAAAGAGGGAGTCCCTTGAAAATAAATCACAGTCTGGGCAAACAGTATGAGTGTCTGCGCGTCAATTAAGGAACTGCCGTATGCGGGGAACCGCAGGTACGATGGCGTGAGAAGTCGGCAGCGTTAGCTGACTCCTGCTCGATTATTTATAGAAGGGGCAAGTGCCTCTGTTTATTTCATAAATCATAAACACTGGGCTAGAAAGTACTGGAAACCGGGCAGCCAAGATGTATGATATCATCATGATGGTGTGAATGTAATTAATTTCACGGGATACCCATACCCATCCTCGGCCTGGTGACATTCATTTGTATTTGGAAAAAATTAAATATTTTTAAATTTATCCGATAATACAAGTAAAGATAGATTAAAAAAGTGAGGAAGCAAGTAAATTGATATAAGCTGTCCAGCATCTAGCGGAAAAAGAAATGAAGAAAAAAAGTCCGAATCCATGCCGGTTGCAGGACAGCGGAGTAAATAAAATTCATCTAACGAATTCAGTCATTGATTTTCTTACACCTTATAATGGAACGAACTATTCTTATGATCCTCAGGTGAAGCAAGCCGAGTTTCAATGGCTATATTTTCTGATATTTTTGATGCTCCCGGTGAACCAAAAATTTTTTTATTACTATTGAATTTGTTGATGAAAATAATAATCCTGTGCATTTTTCAAATTAAGTTTCAGCAACCGGGGCAGTCTGTTATTCCTTTTGAAGTAGAAGATTTATCGGATGTTTGGTCTGTTCCCATTTACCCAACTCTTAATATTGAAGCAGCTGATGGAAGTAATCGGCCGACATTCAGTCATTGGACAATCCTATCACCTCAGTGGCCTAAGCCGGACGGCCTTTCTGTGGGAGCTGGACCACAGCTTGAGAACAGAATCAAATTTAAGTTTTATGATTATACCTGATGACGCGATCACGCCTGTTGCCTATGATGAGGCCGCAGCTGCCGGCGGAAATTTTTCTTCATGGTTTTGGAGCGGTTCATTAGATCCCGCTGATAGGTATCTTGTAATGGTCGGTGTGGCTGATTCGGAAAATAGTTGGTCTGACTGGCAGACTCCATGTGTTGAAGATGATCTAAAGGTTCTGTTTTTAATATTCAACATGCCACTGTCACGATCGGCGTCAATGGGCAGGCCGTTTATAGTACACGTGTATATGCCCATGCCATGGCTTATCGGACCCCTATAACACAGCAATCGTTTCGATAAATTTATGGAGATGAAGAAGAATGGAAATTCGTCCATTACAAACATTCCTTGCCGTGACCCGGCCGCAGGGACAGGCGTCAGGAAGCGTATCGGCACCGGCCGCAGATCAAAAGGCCCAATCCATTAAAGTTGATACGTCAACGATCTGGCTGATGCCCGGGTCTCCGGAAGACTATACGGAGGAGGAAAAACTTAAGCTTTACAACAAGGCGGGAGTTAAACAGGTCTTGTATGTCAGGCTCGTCAATCCCTACGACTGGCAGCCGGATTATCATTCCGTATTGGAAAAGGGATTAGATCCGCAGGCCTATCCGCAGAAAATTACCGATAATCAGTCCGTTGTGCCGGCGGGCGGAGAGACGATGGCTGACGAGACGAAGCAGCTTGTCAGCGAACAGGACGCCCAATCGGCAAACCTGGCGACGCCGATTGCGGACAGTTTGAACATCAGCCAGTTTGCCCCTTCGTCATCCGGAAACTTAACTATTCTCAGCGCTGATGATGCACTAACAACGGACTGGAATTTAACCAACGATAATCCGAATCTTCTGGCCGAAGCCGTAGTAGCCTATGATAAAACGCAGACAGAAATTGAGCAGACTTATTCCGATCAGGCTATCATCCCAACGTGCGGCGGCAGCAGGCATCACGAATCTGACTGCCTATGAACAAACTCAGGATCAGGCTCGTGATGCTGAAAAGTCGGCTGCTGAGCAGAAGTTTGAGAATGAAGTGGAGGCGGGCATCGGGTCTTATGTGACGGATTTATATCAATTTTTTGATCCTTCGCAGACGAATGCAGGGGGAGGATTCGACTTCAGAGCGGAACAGCTCATTGAAAACCCGACCTTTCAGCAAACTCAGGATGATATGGCTAATTTAACGCTTGAATTGAATAAATTATACGCACAATATAAGCAGACAAATTCCGTTGACTACTCACAAGAGAGCGTCGGAGAAGTTGCCGCTCAGTTTAACGCTGCTGTCCTAAATCAGGCACAGACCACAGTGGATATTTCCGGAACTGATTTTACCTATAAGGATTTATATGTGTCTCACTCAGTCCTGCGGGCGATAGGAAACAATGATCAGTCTCTATCCGCCCCTTTCCCGGCAGCGCTTGGTCAGTCGGGCATAAATTATCTGGCCCAAAATGAGATGACATCCGGGGCGGCGGCAATGCTGAAAAAAGGGTATGCTGCCTCGCTTGATCAAGCGATCACGCAGCTGAACGATCTTGTTTATGGTGAAGATCAACCTAGTACGCCGGATCGGGCTTTTCAGATGCTCGGGAATCTTGACACGAGTTCTGCCGCCGCTTTTTCATCCGGTTTCAGTCAGGCTTTCTCTCAGCTTGAGGATGAGTATGCTTCCCTTGGAAACCTTAATCAGAGCGGGATCAACCATTCTAATGCGGCTCAAACAGAGCTCGGTAAGGTTCAGGATCTCTATAATGTCCTTCAAACTGTTTTCAATGAAGCCGGCTAATCAAAGAGGCCCTTTCTCTAAATGCGGATCATTCGATGCAATTGACCAGACTGTTGTAATGATCGTGGCCTCCGGATTCTTGGGAAGACGTTTGATCGGCTGAAGGTTAGTTGCACTTCCCCATCCGGAATGATTATCCGGCCATCATGAACGAATTCTATCCTCTTCTTTGCCGGTAACAGCATTTCTTCGTTTCAATCTGGAAACGTGAGAGGACCGGCGTGAACCGGAAGGGGTACCTCCATGGACACGCTGTAACCATCCTCTCTTATCATTCAATGCACACCTCAGCATGAGTAACTGAACTCATTTTATCTGAATTTTTCAACACAGTATGTGCGCGATAATCTTAGTAACATATTAAATATTGAAACTATCCGGGGAAAACAACGTACTTAGAAGAGACATTAAAAGCGAAAATTTATATGATTCATCCATGCTTTTTTTATCGCAGGAATTCTGCACAAATCACAATGAGCGGGTTTGTGATTTCTTCAAAATCCAACGTGTTTGCTGTGATCAAGGGCAAGCGGACTGTGCGATTCATCCATCAACGCCCGCGTCAGTTTTTAGTCAGGCGCAGGTCTTTTTCTCAAGGACGGCTACCGTATCTGGCTGAATAATTGTCTCAGGCAAAATTCCTGAACGACCATAAATGACCAACAGGCGGAGGAGCATTAATTTGAAAATAAAACGGTTGAACAAGGCTACACGGTATACTGATTTTCGGGAAATGATTTACGCGAGCGCAAAGAAATTCAGGAAAAAGCATGCTTTTCAGATAAAGATTGGGAGCGGGAACTACCGCTATGTGACTTATTCTCAATTTAAAGAGGAGTACAGAGCGTTAGGCACGCATTTTCTCGATCTGGGCCTGCTTGATAAGCGAATCGCAGTTGTCGGAAAGAACAGTTATGCATGGGTGCTGCACTATGCCTGCGCTGCTACAGTCGGTGTGGCCGTTCCAATTGATCGCGAACTGTCGCCGGAAGATATGCGCCATTTTATTGTCAGTGCCGGCTGCACGGCGGTGTGCGCGGACAAAGAGATACTTGAACAATTAGAACCGCTGCTCAGCAGTGAATTATTGCTTTTGTCTTTGCAGGATGCTTTACGGCCCGTGCCTGCGGACGATACACGAATTGACACCGTTCCGATTGCTGAGGATGAAATGAGTGTGCTGATTTTCACTTCCGGCACTGCCGGAAAGCCAAAAGGTGTATGCCTTTCTCAAAAGAATATTTGTTCGAATATCTTTTCGACCTCGCAGATCGTGAAGATCACGCCCCGCGACAAAACCCTTTCGATCCTGCCGCTTTGTCATACGTACGAATGCACATTGGATTGTTTGCTTATTTTATCGCGCGGAGCCTGCATTGCTTACGCAGACAGCCTGAATGCGATACGCCGCAACATTCTTGAATACAGGCCAACCGTTCTCGTCGTCGTTCCCGCACTGCTTCAGCTTTTAGACAAGCGGATTCAAGCGGCTATTTCAAAAAATGGTCCGGCGAAGTACCAATCAAAATTCAAAACATCTTCAATCTCAAAGGCGCTTCGAGATTTGTCCGGGTTTGTAAGAATGATTATTCGCCGAAAAGTGAAGAAATCGCTCGGGGGCAAAATTCATACGTGCATTGTCGGTGGAGCCGATCTCTCCCCTGCTGTGGTAGAGGATTTTCTGGCGCTTGGCATCCGGGCTTTGCAAGGCTATGGGCTCACTGAATCTGCTCCTCTTCTGGCGGGAAACAATGATTTTTATTTCAATGCCCAATCGGCCGGCGTTGCTATTCCCGGCGTCGAATTGATAATAGACAGCCCCGATGGAGCCGGTGTCGGCGAAATTCTTGCCAAGGGAGACAATATCATGCTTGGATACTATAATGATCCGGATGCCACGGCCGACACTTTCCGCAACGGTTATTTCCGGACAGGTGATTTGGGATTCATTGACAGGGACGGGGCTTTGTATATCAAAGGGCGCATGAAGAATGTGATCGTAACAGCTAACGGCAACAACATTTATCCGGAGGAATTAGAAGCGCGGCTTCTGGAAAAGGAGACGATCGGTGAAGCCCTTATTCTTCCCGGAAATGATCGCAATGGAGATACCTGCGTGAAGGCTAAAATTTTTCCTAATTTAGACTGCATGACCCAAATAATAGGTCATCTGCCCGCAAAAGAAGAAATACAAGCTATGGTAAAATCAATTGTTGATGAAGTGAACAACAAAATGCCGGATTATAAACACATCCGTGTGTTTGAAATTCTGGAAAAAGAATTTGAAAAAACAACGACGAGGAAAATTAGACGATGTGGTATGAATCTCGCCTGATTGCATCCGGCAAACGAAAAGAATTCCATTAGCCGATCGAAAGATGCCGTATTCAAAACATGTGAAGGTCGGCAGCCGGCTCAGACAATCGAAGTCAACCAAAACTGTGAAACCTTGATTGAAAGATATGGCCAACCTTCAGAATAACGATGCTTCGTAATCCCCAAACCCGTTTCATTTCGAAACGGGTTATTTTTACACCCCTAGAAAACATATAGACTAACATCCTGCATAAAAAACTTCAGCCGCTCCTTCCCTGTATATAAAAATTTATGATTTAAAATGACTAAAATCCGCCCTCCGTCATATCAGGATAATAGATCTTTGTCATATAATATAAACCCCGGATTTTTTATTGTTTCTTTCTTAATAATTTTTATAAACCATTCTATGAAAGGAAGGACCGTGTAATGCGATCAGACACGGATCTCGTCGGAACTGTCCAAATTAAACCTGAATTTACAATCATCATTCAATCCATTTTCAATGACACGCCTTTCCATACATCAAAATTTCATTTGAAACGTTTTAAGCAGCCCAAATTTCGACCGTTTTCCAATCTGTTAAAAAAAGAAAAAGGCCCTTGTCTGCTCGAAAATACAACCGGGGAAAATAGCTGCCTGATCGGCGATCTCTGGCACTTTGAAGCGGAACTGACCGATTATGACGACGAGATCAATTCATTTCTCACCGTCATCGAGACCTTCTGCAGCAAACTCCACTGTGTCACTCAAGAAATCAAATTTACATACACGCCTTTCGTCCGCCTGACCGACAGCGCGGGTAACCTGATCAGCTATGTCATAAGAAACCCGGACGACTTCAATCCCGATCACGGCTGTGACGACGGTGAAAACGATCCTGAGTACATGAGGAACAAACTTTTCATTCATTATGTCAATGACTTCGAAACACTGTTTGCCCCGGATCGGCAGGAAGAAAACAGCGGCAGCAATTTGATCCGAATAGTGAACGAAAAACATCGGCGCTTTTTAGATGACCTTCAGAAAATCAAAGACGGCAATAGCAATGTTTTAAGAAAAGAGGCCAGATAATGGGGAAAAGCCCTTTCTCACTCCGAACTGATCGAGTTGAATCATATTAAAATGTAAGCATGACAATTATTTATGGATCCCGGAAGGAGTTAAATCTGCCAAAAAGAAGGTTCATTTGTCTATGCGAAAAGACCGCATCGTTTGCTGCGGCAAACCGATGAGAGTTCTCAGCATTTTTGATCCCAATACCGGTGAGTCATCAATTATTTATGATCTGTGACCATTGCCATCAATCTATTGAAATTAAAGAAAAAAATGATATAAAGAGTGCTCATTAGGGGGGTGCTCTTTTTCGTATGCTGTGTCCCTGATGTTCGGGACACTTTAATGGGGAAGGGAGTTAAATCTCTGTAACTTTTTATTGATAATTACGCTATGGGTAAATACCCTTGTTAAGAGAAAAACAAAACGGCAACACTGATGGCTTATGAACCTTTGGTAAATTTAGATTGAACCGCCGCTTGATAAATTGTCCGACTCTTTCAGGAATCAGTATCACTGTATTCGTTCTTGTGAAATCATTATAGTTCGCAAGTAGGCAGGCAATGTTTACTGGTTTGTAGGAAATGGGCTCCCTGTTGCATAGCAAAGCCCGTCATTAGCCGGGCGATACATTATCTATCGGATCTTATACTATCTTTAAAACAAGAGCGCACGGTGACGGTGACATGTTGTGAATGTTCACTTGCTTTTGCCTGGAATCAACCTGGCAGAATTTAGAATAAAGATGGACTCACTGACAACATGGATAACGGCTGCGATAATCGGTGTTAGGATCCCAAAGGCTGCAAGGAACATCCCGATCACGTCTACGGCCAGAGTGCCTGTAAAATTAAACTTCACGATGCGGCGCGAGCGATGAGCAAGAGCAATGAGTGCTTGTACATCGGTCAGTTTCGAACTGACAAGAACCACTTTTGAGGAATCACGGGCAATGTCTGTACCACTTCCCATAGCGATACCGACGTCCGCATGCGCCAATGAGGGGGCATCATTGACGCCGTCGCCTACCATGGCGACATGATGACCCGCCCGGCGCACCGAATCGATCACTGCCAGCTTTTCTTCGGGCATGAGTTCAGCATGGACCTCGTCAATATGAAGCGCGTCGGCAATTGCCTTGGCAGTCGTCTTTCTATCGCCAGTAAGCATGATAACACGCAGGCCCAAGTGTTTAAGTCCGGCAATGCTTTCGACAGCTGTGTCACGTACCGAATCTGCTAAGAGGATTTTACCAATAAATTGACCGTCCAGGGAGACATATACAATGCTGGCGATAGCATCTTCTGGTTGATTTTTCGTTCCTTCATTCTCCATGAAGGACTTGCCGCCAATATGTGCTGAACTGCCGATTTTTACGGTATGACCATTAATTAGGGTTGTTAACCCTTGCCCAGGCTCGTTTTTGAATGAGTCTGGCTGGCTGAGAACTTCGCCTTTTTGATTGGCAGCCGTTACAATGGCTTTGCCAAGGGGGTGTTCGGAATGCCATTCAGCGCTGGCGGCAGTTGCCAGCAGTTCGCTTTCACTGATGCCGGGAACGGGTTGCAAGGCAGCGACCTTTGGAGTACCGCGTGTCAACGTACCGGTCTTATCGAAGATGATCGTATCTATATGAGAAAGAGCTTCCATGTACGCCCCCCCTTTAACAAACGCGCCATTGCGGGCAGCTCTTGCAATTGAAGCAAGCATAGCCAGTGGAGTACCGGCTGCAACGCCGCACGCGCCGGCAACAATAATGACATCAATGGCGCTGTACAGATTTTTAGTAACGAACCACGTGATTACGGCACCGATGATAGCCGTGTACACTAGGAAGGCAGCAAATTTGTCGGCTAAACGTTGAACAGGCGCTTGGGTTGATTGAGCCTGACGCACTGCGGCGATGATTTGACCATATGAGGAATCCTCGCCGACTCGTTCCGTGCGCACCTCAAGCGCCCCATTCTCATTAACTGATCCGGCATATACATATGAACCTTTAGTCACATCCACTGGCATTGATTCTCCCGTGATCCGTGACTGATCTACACTTGAAAAACCGGTTATAACTGTTCCGTCAATGGGTATCCGTTCCCCAGGTGAGATAATAACAGTCTGATTTAGTTGTACCTCACTAAGCGGAATTTCCTGAATCTTCTCGGATTCGTCGGTTCTTTTCTTGATTCGCACGGTATCAGGCAGAAAAGTCATTAGATTAGTAAGGGCACTTCTTCCTTGGTCCATGCATAAGTCCTCAAGAATGTCTGCTGCCAAGACAAAGGTAGTGATGATGAGTGAAGTGACCCATTGTCCGATAACAGCTGCAGCGGCAATGGCAATGAACATTGAAAGATCCATACTCATTTTTTTATGACGAATGTCCTGCCAAGATTCCACGATGATTGGCCAGCAGCCGAAAAGAAGCCCTACGGCAGTGATTCCGACAATAACCCATATCTGGTAGGGAGCCAATGCCTCGGTTACGACCACAACTACTGCTAAAAATGCTGTAATTAAAGCTCGTGCAAGATCTCGGCGATTGATGCGTGACCAGATGCTTGGACTATTTAAAGTATCAACATCAGTTGTCGTTAATATGGTGTGTTGGCTTTTTGTCATTGATATGCTCCCCCTGAAAAATGGCTTGAGCGACGAGATTGTACGCGTGCTCGTTCATCAAGCTGTAATAGATAGTTGTTCCTTCACGGCGTGTGCGCACAAGTTTACTCAGACGCATCTTCGCTAAATGCTGTGAAATTGCAGTCTGGGATTTGCTTAATCTTTCGGCAATTTCGCCAACAGAGATTTCTCCCTCTTCCTTTAAAATTAGAATGATGCGGATACGCGTTGCATCAGCAAGTACAGAAAAAATGTTCACAGCCAGATCAACATAGAAATTGTTTTCATCATATATTCTAATATTCTTATCTTCATCCATGCGCATATACTAACATTAATCCGGCAATCTGTCAAAGTGACGAACTGTCCTTTTTGATCGATCGGCGTGACCTGATATTTTAAATTTCCGGCCGATTACAAGATTAAAGGCAGGTATTTTTCCCGGATTGTCGATTTTCATGTTTCAGCACTTCCCAATATTAAATAGTGATGAAAAGCTGAAAATGTTTATAGAATTTCAAAATACTCCTAACATTCATTCCTGTACCTGCAGACAGAGTGGTATCGCTAAAAGTTGAAGTGCGCTGACAACAGTGTTTGTAGATGGGCACATGGAAAAATTACAGGGGAAATAATTTTCTTGCATGAAAGTATGCAATGTGGTAGCATCTTAAATGAAACTAAATGACCGAAATGTTCATTCGGTCAGAAACCGGTGATAACATGATGACTGCAGATCGAAAAGAGAGTATTACCCGAGCTGCGGAAAAAACCTTTGCGGCGTTCGGATACAAGGCAACGACGATGGATCTTGTTGCCCGGGTAGCAGGCGTCGGCAAGGGAACTATTTACACTTTTTACAAGAATAAGGAGGAATTGTTCTATGAAATCATGAATCAGTTCATCGAGAAGATTAGAAAAGTGGCAACGAACGCGATCCGGCCGGATGATGCTTTCTTTGATAATCTTCATCGTGCCTTGTTCCGGGTACTGGAGTTTCGAAAAGAACATCAGCTCTCGATCAAACTGACCCAGGAGATCAAGGAAATCGGCACGGCCCAGGCCAGACGGGCATTGGGTAATGTGGAAGACGCGATTCTCGACTTTCTGGTGGAAATTATCAAGGATGCCGAGAGAAAGGGAGACATTAAACCGTGCGATCCGACAGTAACGGCCTTTGTGATCCTGAAACTCTACATTACGCTGGTGTTTGACTGGGAGCAGCGCCATGAGCCGCTGACCAGCAGGGAAATTGCTGATCTGCTTGAACTTTATCTGGTCAGAGGGCTGAAAAAAATAGCGGGTTAGTTTTTTTTACTCTTGACTGACTAAATGAACGAAATGGTCATTTAGAACAATCCATGAATCGGGTCCTTATCTCGTTTTCAATCTGAAAGGGTGCATACATTGATGAATGTCATTCAGTTAATTTGGGCGGAATTGAAGACGATTGTCTCGAAGCCACACAATATTGTCGTGATGGTCGCCGTGATGTGTGTTCCGCTTCTTTATGCGGGAATGTTTCTTTATGGCTTCTGGAATGCCTTTGGCAAAACGGGCAATCTACCGGTGGCGGTCGTCAATCAGGACAATGGAGCAAAAATTGCCGGCAAACAGATTCAGGCGGGCCATGACCTGGTGACTAATCTGAAGAAGAACCATGATTTTAAATGGCAGTTTGTCAGCGAAAAAGCTGCCCAGGACGGTTTTAAAAATAATCATTATTTTATGATCGTTCGTATTCCAGCTTCATTCTCAAAAAACGCTACGACACTGAGTGATAGCCAATTGAAGCCTGCGAACATCTATTATCGAATCAACCGCGATTACAACTTTATTTCCGGGAAAATGGCGGATGCCGGCGTTCAAAAATTGAAAACAAGCATCGCCAATGAAATCACGAAAACCTACGCAAAATCAATGTATACACAGATTGATCAGCTGACGAAAGGTCTGGGTACTGCTGCCAAGGGTTCGAACGACCTTGCCGGCGGCGGCAAGGCGGAAGTCGAGGGACTGAATCAGTTGAAAAGCGGCTATCAAACGCTGATGTCCGGAACAGCTGAACTGCAGAACGGCGCCGCCAGTCTGGCCAGCGGTGCTTCTCAGCTCAATACTGGAGCAGCTCAGCTTGCCGGCGGAGCATCGGCAGTCAGCAGCGGTGCCGGAAAACTGGCCAGCGGCGCAACTACCCTGAACAGCGGTGCCGGCCAGCTCAGGCAGGGGATCGGCCAGTATACCGGAGCCGTCGGCGGCCAGCTGCTTCCCGGAGCCAATCAGCTTTCGAACGGCCTGAACCAGCTCAACGGCGGTATTCAGAGCCAGAATCTAGTCGGTCAGGTCAGTCAGCTGAACAGCGGCATGCAAGAATTTAATTCCATTATTCAAGGCCTGCCGGGACAGATCAATAGTTCGATTGATCCGGCGGCGATTGGTCAGAGTGCAGTCAATTCAGCTATTTCTCAGGGCCTTTCCGGTCAAAGTAAAAAATCTGCTTCCGATCTTGCAACGGAAGTTACAGGTTCAATCGGTCAGTCCATTAGTTCTTCTGGAACGCAATCTGCCGTCAGCGCAGGCATTCAGGAAAATTCAGATGTTAAGACTTCTTTGGAACCTTTGTTCATTGCAATGGTTGAAAAAGAAAATCCAGGTATGACAGATGCGCAGGCAAAACCGTATGCCGACCAGGCAATGGCTAAGCAATTACCTGCTCTGGCCAATGCTATTGCTCAGAGTGCTACAGAATCGATCAGCGGCAACGTTAAGAATGATAGCTCTGCAATTGCGGCTGCTTTGCAACCATCATTGCAGCAATCTGCTGAAGATACAATCAGGACCACAGCATCTTCAACTGCTTCACAGATTAAAGATGGTATTGCTTCCAGCTTTACGCAAAAGGATCAGACAACGGGTCTGACTCTGAATCAGGCTTCGCAGCAGCTGGCTGATGGGACGTCGCAGCTTGCGGGAAACAATGGTGTTCCGCTGATCGCTTCAAGCGTCAGCCAACTATTAAATGGAGCGGGACAGCTGTCCGGCGGACTGAACACACTGAACGGAAACTCAGCGGCTCTGAATAATGGCGCATCCGCGGTGACAAGCGGCGCTTCTTCCTTGGCCGGCGGTGCTTCGTCACTTTCTAATGGATCGCAGCAGCTTGTCGGCGGCGCCAATAAGCTCAGCAATGGTGCCGGTGCGCTGAGCAGCGGTGCAAACACCTTGGCTTCCGGGCTGAACAGTGCTGCATCCGGCCAGCAAAAACTGGCTTCCGCAACGAACCAGATAACCGGAGGAGCGCAGAAAATATATAACGGGAATGCGAAACTGGCGGGTAATCTCGCTGATGCGCACAGCCAGCTGGCGGATACGCCGACCAATGATGCCCATGCGACAAAGTTTTCTCAGCCGGTGACGTCGATTGATGCGTCGTATCAATCGGTCAGTACCTTCGGATCAGGCTTCACACCCTATTTCATCTGCATCGGCCTGTTCGTCGGTGCATTGCTGCTGACTATTATCTATGATCTTGGCAAGCCCGCCGGTTTGGCAACCGCCGGATGGAACATTGCATTGAGCAAGTATTTTATTACCATTCTGATGTCGGTCGGTCAGGCATTGCTTGTCGACCTGGCCGTATTGAAAGGCCTCGACCTGCAAGTTAACCATCCACTGACGTTTATCGGGTTCACGATACTGACAAGCATGAGTTTCATGGCGATCATTCAGTGGCTGGCCGGTTCCTTTAATAATGAAGGCCGTTTCATAGCCATAGTCATTCTGCTCTTTCAGCTGGTTACCAGCGGAGGAGCCTATGCAATCGAGCTGATTCCGAAGTGGCTTCAGCATATTTCTCCGTTTTTGCCGATGACATATGGGGTCAACGGTTTCCGAAACCTGATCGACGGGAACCAGCATCAGATGCTCGTAGGAAATTCACTTGCCCTGCTTGTGTTCATATTGATTTTCCTGACCTTGAGCATTATCACCTTTTCGATCAAATTCCGCTTTGATCGTGTTCATAGCAAAGCGGCATATGTCTCTTCGGAGCCGGATATGGAAGACAATATGTAAAAAGTAAAGGGCATCGCTGTGAGACCGCAGACCGCTTCTCTTTTACGTAAAAGAGAAGCGGTCTGTTTTTTTCTGCGGCACGGCTCAGTGCTTGACCATAATATTCTCTGGGTGTCAGACCTACTTCTGCATATCCTCCAGATTATGACCATTCTTTTGTTTCGGCATCTCCTAACAATAATATTTTGTTCTCTATCCGAATGTATGCTCTACCATTGATTTCAGGCGATGGGTGTCCTTCATTACAATCAACAATATTCTTGAGCTGATCGTAATTTTCATTTGCCTGTTAATTTTATCGAATTTGCTTTTAATTCTTCGTATCGTTCTTTATCAAAAGGATCTCTTCCATCGTATAAACCAGCCTCTGCGAGTGCGGGCAGTCGTCGATACTTAATTAATTGCCAAAGTGATCAGATCTTTTCCGGTATTTTCATAAGAATTCAAATTAACCGTTTTAAGCCATTCTAAGTTATAATTTAGTTATAGCTTAAAATGGCCTATTCGAACGGGGTGATTCAAATGATTCAAAAAAAACGATTGGCGTTAATCCTGTCAAAGCTTGAATTGGAAAAGGCTTTAAGTTTAAAGGAGATCATTGCTCTAACGGGTGTTTCAAGGGATACTGCCCGCAGAGATATCGTAAAATTGTTTGAGAATGATCTGGTGAAACGGACGTATGGCGGGATTACCCTGCCTAATTCGTTCAGGAAAATTGATAATTATTTAGAAAGAAGCTCTGAATTAAATAAGGAAAAACAACAACTGGCTGCTGCAGCCGGCAAACTGATTCAAGATGTTGGCTCAATTTACCTTGATGTATCGACGACTGTTAGTTTTATTCCTCATTACCTGAAAACGATGCAGGCAGGCAGCGAGTTGTTTGCAGCAACGAATTCAATTGATATAGCTGATCAGCTTCTTAGGGATACAGAATGCACGGTACGTATTCTGGGAGGCAATATAGATAGAGAAAAAAGGTGCGTAATTGGTACCAGGCCGCTTTCGGAATTAGATGACTATAAATTCGGCATGGCCTTTTTAAGTGCTGTAGGCATTGATTCAGACGGTGTTTACTATGCTTTTGAAGAAGATATTGATATGAAGAAGAAAATAAGATTGCAGACGGAAATCCTTGTATTATTAATTGATGCTTCAAAAATCAATCAGACTCACAAGTTCAGAGGATACGAATTGAGTGATATAGATATCCTTGTAACCAACAAACAATTACCTGATGGCTTAGTCAGCTTACTTAACCAATCAAGAGTCACTGTTGTCTATACGGAGGAGGGAGAGCATGATTAATACGCTCTTATTTGACGTGGATGGAACGTTGATTGATACCGAATATGTCGTGATCGAGTCATTGCAGAAAACCTTAAAGGAAGAATTGGGACTGACCATATCTGATAAAGAACTGGAATTTGTATTAGGAATTCCTGGTGATGCAGCTTTAGAAAGATTGATCAATTCGACGGCCAGGCAAAAACAACTGTTAGAAAAATGGAATCAAAATGTGATAAAATTGGCCGGTCGAGAAAAGCCTTTTATGGGTATACGTCAATTGTTTTCACAATTAAGTAAAATGGATTTAAAACTGGGAATTGTTACATCCCGAACAACTCAAGAAATGAAAGACGAAATCGATCGGTTTGGCATCACTCCATTTTTTGATAGCATCATAACAGCTTCCGACACGACAAAGCATAAACCTAGTCCGGAACCTATTCAGAAGGCATTGGAGGTTTTGAATGCCCGGCCGGAAGAAGCAATTTATATTGGTGACTCTATCTATGATATGCAAAGTGCTTATGGCAGCCAAGTGCTTTTTGCTCTTGCGAAATGGGGAGCAAAGGAAAATAATCAGCTGGCAAAAGCAAAAGTTATCTTAGAGACACCGGGAAGTCTGATACACTTTATTGAAATTAACAGTCAAAATTAGATCAGTAAAAAGGGCAGAGAGATATTATTTCTGCTCTTTTTATTGAACAACTTTTACATCGCTTTTCAGCCGATAAATGAAGTTTTGGTGCTAATGCGAGCAAACAGCTTTATTCAAACATAACATCCTTTGATGTGCTTTTGCTTAGTTGATGATCAGGAACAAAAAATGGGATGACATATTTTACGAAAATTTATTTGAAAGGACTGGAATGCCGATCTTATTCTTGACATATGTATCGTTTGTATGATACATATGAACTATCTAATTTGGTTACAATCATTTAAAAAGGAAAAATCTTATGAAGAAAAGAACATCGTACAATTTAGATAGAATTTTATTGAATCAAAAGGTGAAGATTTCTGAAGATCTACTCAAAGTTAAAAGGGTAAAATTTAAAAAAGATGTTTTGAGAGATGCTTTTAATCATATAGGTTCATTTCTGTCGTACAGAAATTATGAAAATCTGAATGCTGAAGCTTTAAAAAAGCAATTCGGAACTTTACAAGCAGATGTTTTACTTGTGCTTGGCAACTCAATTCCTTACACAGCTGAACTGGCTGCTAAATTGTATAAGAATGGCATCTGCAAAAAAATAATGTTTAGTGGAGGAGTTGGGCATTCAACGCCAATACTTAGGGAGAATGCCAAACAAAAGTATCCTTTTCTTAATGTGGAAAATAAAAGTGAAGCTTTTATTCTTGCAGAGATTGCTAAACAGCAGGAAAATATTTTGACGGAAGATATATTATTAGAAGAAAAATCTTCAAATACCGGGGAAAATGCATTATTTTCTTTAAACCTGCTTCAAAATCAAAATATATCTCATAATAGCCTGATTTTGATACAAGACCCTCTTTTGCAGTTAAGAAGTTTTGCAACTTTGCAGCATTATTTCTCAAATAGCAAAATAAATATATTAAGTTTTTCACCATTTATTCCTTATCTGAATGAACAGTTTAATTTTGCCAGTCAGAGTGAGATATGCGGCATGTGGTCACTGAAGCGGTTTATTGAACTTATTATTGGCGAAATTCCAAGGTTGCGCGATGATAGATATGGGTATGGACCATGCGGTAAGCATTACATGATTCATATTGACATTCCCCCACGAATTGAGGAAGAGTACAGTTTAATCTTAAAATCATTTCCCGATTCTAGAAAACGGCGTCTGATCTGAAAGCGGACAGGTATGATTGTCCATTGAAATAAATATGAAACATGGGGATGAAAATTTGGATATTAATTATTTTAAAAATACATTTCGCTTTTCTACAGACAATAATATTCCTTTATACGAACAGTTGGCATCATATATAAAAATTCAAATACAGGCAGGCATTTTAAAGCCCGGCGATCAAATGATTACAGAAAACAGTTTATGCGAAGCGCTGAATATTAGCCGGACAACTGTGCGCCAATGCATGAATCGTTTAGTAGAAGAGGGACTGCTTATTCGACAACGAGGCAAAGGTTCTTTTATTGCCGATCAAAAGTTCAAACGCAATATAGATTATTTATATAATTTTACGGAAAATATGCGCAGTATTGGCGCTATTCCGACTTCTATTGTGTTAACAAAAGAGGTAATTAGTATAACAGATAGCCGAATGGTTGAATTGTTACAATTACCAAAGGCTAATCCAAAGGCATTTCATCTTATTAGATTACGTTGTGCTAACGGTGAACCCCTTCTTCTTGAAAACACATATATTCCATATTATCTATGTAATGAGATTGAAAGATTCGACTTTCAATCAGCATCTTTATATGATACATTAAATAATCAATATGCACTCAATTTATATCACGCATCTGAAACAATTGAATCCATTATAATTAAAGAACGGGTTGCTCATCTGTTAAAATGTAATCCCAACATTGCCGGGTACAGGATTGAACGAATTTCACACTTGGATTCCGGTTATGTTTTTGAATTAACGACTTCAACGACTAGAGCAGATAAATGCGTATTTCGTTTGGAATTATATAAAAAGACAGCTTCAAGTAAAGGCAAGTTGGATTTCCAGCGCAGTTTGTCTATATAAAGTCTAAAGATTGTCTAGAATAAAAATTCTAGGCGGTTTTTTTATACTTAAAAACCGATTTATTTAGAAAAATGGACTTGATTTATTGCAATCAAGTCGTTAACATCATAAATGTATGATACAAATCATACAAAAAAATATCCCGCATATTAGGAGGCATTAAATGATGAAGCCAACAAAAAAAGCAAATGAAATGACAACAAAGGAGCTGGCGCGTTATATTGATCAGTCTGTGCTGAAACCCGAATTCACACAGGAGGATATTCGCAAATATGCGCAGGAAGGCATTGATTTTGGCTGCGCCACCATCTGCATCAACCCTGCCTCCCTGGACTTGGTTTCCAAAATGGTCGAGGGTACCGAGACGGGTATTTGTGTCGTCTGTGATTTTCCCTTTGGGCTCTCCACTACCGAATCCAAGGTTCTGCAGGCAAAAGAGTACTGCAGCAAGTACAAAATTCAGGATTTGGACATTGTTTCAAACTATGGCCAGTTGCGCAGCGGCAATGACGATTTCGTAATCAACGACATCAAGCCCGTGGTCGATGTTTGCCACCAGTACGGCACCAATGTCAAGGTCATCATCGAAACCGACGCCTTGGACGAAGAACAAATCAAGGAAGGTACCAAGTGTGCCATCGCTGCTGGTGCAGATTTTATTAAATCTTCAACCGGTTTCTTTACCGGTGGCCCCACCAGCGGTGCGACGGCAGAAGTGGTTAAGACTATGATTGAGGCCGGCAAGGGCAAAATTAAGGTCAAAGGCTCGGGTCACATCCGTACACGCGAGCATTTTCTTGAACTCATTGATATGGGGATCGACCGCATGGGAGTTGGATTTAATTCTACTCCGATTGTTTTAAATATAAAAAAAGGAAGCAAGATTAGATCCGATCAATAAACCGGCCATCGATGAACTAACTGAGAATCCGGATGGTTTATGAATGATCATCAAAAAAAGGAGCGATCAACAGATGAGCAATTTAAACTTAAATGTGAAAATTTATGCGGATGGGGCGTCATTAGCGATATGCTGGCTGCTTACCGGACCGGTTTTGTTTCCGGATTCACAACCAACCCGAGTTTAATGAAGAAAGCGGGCGTGACAGACTATGTCGCGTTCGCCGCGAAAGTGGTCCGGGCGATCCCGGATCTCCCGCTTTCCTTCGAAGTGTTCGCCGACGACTTCGCAACGATGGAGAAAGAAGCGGAAAAAATCCAGGCATTGGGGAAAAACGTCTTCATCAAAATCCCGATTACGAATACGAAGGGCGAATCGTCCGTGCCGCTGATTCAGAAGCTGGAGGACCAAGGCTATTCGCTCAACGTGACGGCGATCTTCACGACAAAACAGGTGGAAGAGACCGTGGCGGCGCTCAATCCGGACGTTGAAAATATTGTCTCCGTCTTTGCCGGGCGGATCGCCGACTCGGGGGCGGATCCGATTCCTTATATGAAGAAAGCCGTCGGGATCTGCCGGACGAAAAAGGGAGCGAAGCTGCTCTGGGCCAGCACCCGGGAAGTGTTCAACGTCTATGAGGCCGACCGGCTCGGGGTGGACATCATTACCTGCCCGCCGTCATTGAAAAGTTGAAGAAGGTCGGCAAGACGCCGGAGCAGTTATCGCTGGACACGGTGATCGGCTTTAACCGGGACATTCAGAAATTAGGCTTCTCCATTTTAACGGAATGAACGCCCGCCGGATGGGCCGGAAGGGAGCCTGAATCGGCCGATAGAGCAGTGAATCTGGCCGGAAGGGGGTCTGAATCGGCCGATAGAGCAGTGAATTTGGCCGGAAGAGGGCCTGAATCGGCCGATAGAGCAGCGAATCTGGCCGGAAGGGAGCCTGAATCGGCCGATAGAGCAGCGAATTTGGCCGGAAGAGGGCCTGAATCGGCCGATAGAGCAGTGAATCTGGCCGGAAGGGAGCCTGAATCGGCCGATAGAGCAGTGAATCTGGCCGGAAGGGGGTCTGAATCGGCTGATAGAGCGGGTTTGTCAATAAGTCTGTGTAAGGCAGGGTATCCATTAAGTCATGGCCTTTTCTGGGGAGGGGGGTACCCCCCTCCCCAGAAATGTTTGATGGGTTTATATTCCGTACCGTTTTTCAAACATTTTCTGTATCTCACTTTGGGCGCTGACAAAGCCGGGCATTTTCACACGTTCCCATTTTTGATTGAGGCCCTTGGCCACGAGATAGAAAACTTTTTCTACCGCCTGCTCCTCAGGAAAACTGCGTATCGTTTTAACCCGTTGTTTAAAAACATTATGGGTGCTTTCGATGATATTTGACGTGTAAATGGACGCCCGGATATCTTTAGGATAGTTTAAGAAGGTCAAAAGGGCGGGCAAGTCTTTCCTCCAGGATTCAACCAGACTGGGGTGTAGCTTCTGCCAGTTCTTTTCGAAGGCCTGAAAAGCTTCCTGCGCCTGTTCCTTACTGTCCACCCTATAGATCCTCCGGAGATCCACGGCCAGGGCCTGCCGCTCAGATTGACGGACCTTATGCATCGAATGGCGAACTTTATGCAGGACACAGCGCTGCACGTTGGCTTTTGGGTAGATCTCTTTTAAGGATTCAGTCAGCCCGGGCAGACCGTCGAAGACGGCCAGCAGAACTTCCTGCATCCCTCGGTTATAGAGATCAATCAGGATATCTTTCCAGCCGAGAGAGCTTTCCTGCCCCCCTACATAAAAGCCAAGGATTTCCCGATACCCCTCGGGTGTAATCCCTATTGCGACATAGACTACTTCACTGGCTACATGATCCCGGCGCAGTTTCAGATAGGTTCCGTCTAGAAACACGACGGCATAGCGTTTTTTCAACGGATGTTTCTGGAAGGCTTCAACGTCTTCACGGACCACTTCGGTGACCTTTGAAATCGTCCCCGCTGAATAATGATCCCCCAGAATCGTTTCAATAAATTTACCGAGATCGCGTGTACTCATTCCTTTTTGATACAGGGTAATGATCGCACTGCCCAACCAGTCGTCCTGCCGCTTATAGGGTTGAAAGAGTTGAGTATGAAAATAGTTCTCCCGGTCTCGGGGAACGCTCAGAGGATCGATCCGGCCATATTTCGTATCCAACCTGCGTGGATAGGAACCATTTTTACTGCTCTTCAGTTCCGGATGTTCCTGTGTAAAAAAGTTTTCCATCTCCTCCTTCATGAGGGTCTCCAGTTTCTCTTTGACAAAAGAACGAATCATGCCATCCAGTTGCTTTTCAATACTCCATTCATCTACAATATGAGACAAGGTAAGGATCTTCTCTGAGTTTTTGTTTGGTCGCATTAACTTAAAGGATATCCTTCCTTTTTTATGGTCTCAAAGAATCAGCTTATAAGCTGATTCTCCATTTACACAAACTATCATACACTCTCGATAGAGCAGCGAATTTGGCCGGAAGGGAGCCTGAATCGGCCGATAGAGCAGTGAATCTGGCCGGAAGGGGGTCTGAATCGGCCGATAGAGCAGCGAATTTGGCCGGGGTGAGACCATTCATATGATCGAAAAGATGATCTCTTGCTTGGGATCATCCTTTTTTGGTACCGACGCCCTCGGGGAAAAAGCATTTAAGGGGACACTCATAGTTAGCCTGTTCACTTCAGAGCGTCAAGTGTGGCTTTGGCAGCTTCTGCGATAAGCGCATTGTCATAGGTGGCATCTTTCGTATTGCGGGTGGACAGAATGGCGATGATAATAGGCGCTCTGTTCGGCGGCCAAACGATGGCAATGTCGTTTCGCGTGCCATAGCCTCCGGCCCCGGACTTATCACCGACTTCCCAGCCTTTTGGTACGCCGGCGCGGATCAGTTGGTCCCCAGTACTGTTTCCACGCATCCAATCCGTGAGGAATTTACGTTTATCAGTTGGGAGCACATGGCCAACCGTGAAAGCCTTAAGGTCGGCAGCAAGCGCATTTGCTGTACTTGTATCACGGATGTCTCCCGGAGCAGCTTCATTCAAATCTGTCTCGAAGCGATCAGCTTCGGTCGTCCTATCGCCTATTTGTCTAAGGGCCTTTTCAAATCCATCAGGACCGCCCAGTTTCTTAAGTAAAAGGTTTCCTGCGGTGTTATCGCTGTAGCGAATGGCAGCCTCGCAAATTTCCTCAAGAGTCATACCGGTATCCACATGTGCCATTGTAATTGGTGAATACGTAACCAGGTCGTCCTTAGTATAGGTGATGATTTTGTTTAATTGGTCAATTGAGTTTTGCTGCAGTACTGCTCCTGCAGCTAAAGCCTTGTAGGTAGATGCGTAAGCAAATCGCTCATTGGGCCGATAGGCGACTTTCCGGTTTGTACCGGTGTCGATAGCATAGACTCCGAGCCGGGCATCAAATTTGCTCTCAAGTTGTGCGAACTCGCGGTCTATATGGGCTGGTATTTTCTTGACCGCTCTGTTGGGCCTGTCAGCAGGTTTTTTGGCGGTCATCGACCAGCCGGCGAGGGGCAGAATGGCAATCACTAGCAAAAGCAGGGCCGATATAATATGCTTGCTGAAATTATAATGTGTTTTCCTCAAGACTTTAACCCCTTTTCTATTAATAATAGATGTCTTTAAAATAGAATAAGCGTGTTTAAACATTATGGCCTGAAGCAAGACGCTGTGAAGAGTATGAAATTGCTTTGTTTCACGTAAAAAATAACGACTCCCTTGCCTGACATGAAAACAGGGGCGGAGTAAAACTTACGGGCAATATTTTAACAAATGAAGCAGTACCATTCAGATAGGCCCATCCTTTTTTGAATAGGCAGGCTATCCCCAAAGGGGAAAAGCCGATAAAATAAAGATTTATCGGAAATTAAGTTGCGGCTGTTTGTGATCGACGAATTTCCGGTATTAGCCACCATACCAGAATGAGATTGATTAACATCAACATGGCAGTGGAGATAAAGACCGCATTATAATCAAAAGCCCCGGCGATGATACCGCCAAGAAGTGAGCCCAGCATATTCCCAAGAGCCTGAAAAGATTGATTCCAGCTGAAGATAGTTGATGTCATTGCCGCTGGTGAATTTTTAGTCAGCAGAGTCTGTATTTCAGGGAACAAAGCACCATCGGAAATCCCGATCATTAGGCGCAGCAGGGCGAGCAGCCAAATGCTGTGGACGAATCCTTGCGGTAAATACATGACTGTGGCGAAGATATAGCCGAAAATCAAGACACGGCCGGAACCATGGCGATCACCATATCGTCCGAGCGGCGGTGACGCCACAATATTAGAAATCCCTGGAAGTGCGGCAATGAGTCCGGCTACTATCGTAATCGGGCCGACATCATGCATTAATTCCTTGACATACAAACTGATAATCGGTGAAATGGAGACATTGCCGAACTGAACGATCAGCGTCGAACAAAACAACACGATGATCAGCTTAGGATTAGGAAACATGGCTAATGGGTTACGGTGCCTGGATTGCTGCTGCGGGTGTTTCACAGGCCGAAAGTTTTCCTGGACGCAGAAGTAACTCAAAAGGAACGTCAGGAACAACAGCCCGGCGGTAATGAAAAACGTTAATCGAATAGAAAAAATTTGCGCCAGCGTGCCGCCGATCACCGGGCCTAGAAGTATACCGCTGGTGGCCCCGGTCATTAATGTACTTAGCGCGGCGCCGCTGTGTTCTTTGGGTGTCTGCCCCGCTACCAGAGCCTGAGCATTTGAAATAAATCCGGCAAAGACACCTTGCAGTGCCCGAAAAGCAACCAGTTCCCAAACGTGGGTGACCGTGCCCATTAAGGCCATAACTACGGCAGTTCCCAGCGATGCGCGCAGCAACATAATTTTGCGCCCCTTGCGATCAGCTAATATCCCCCAGAGCGGTGAGGCAAAAGCCATCACCAAAAAGTTGGCGGCGTAGACCAGACCGCTGTAAAAGGTCACTTGCTGCTTTGTAAAATTACCTAAACTGTTAACGTATAAAGATAAAAAAGGCATGATTTCGCTGAAAGCCATACTGGCAATAAATGTACAAAACCAAAGCACATGAAGATTTCGATGCCACGATTCTTGATTTTTTTCAGTTTCATCCAACAGACCTCGCCCCCTCAGTTTAATGCCTGTTTAATGGTTCCGTTTACGACACGTGAGGCTTAGAAATGATCACATAAAATTGATCATAAACCCAATTATGGATTATCTCAATTTTTGTGTATTATTTAATTTCCAGCATTCGCTGTTGCTAGGATTCATTAGACGGCACAAAAAAGTAAGATCGAATACCGGATGATGGGACACTTTCGTATTATTTTTTAATGATCATCGTCAGTAATTGCTTTAGATGAATGCCACATTTTACGACAGAAAACAGGGCATAGTAAGGAGATGTAAGTTAGAACTTATCTGGGGATGAGAAATGTGCGATGGAATAATGATTGGATGCGTATGGCAATCATC
Organism: Sporolactobacillus sp. CQH2019; assembly: GCF_028765345.1. Lineage (GTDB taxonomy): Bacteria > Bacillota > Bacilli > Bacillales > Sporolactobacillaceae > Sporolactobacillus. Next base: position 30,115 of record NZ_JARAJZ010000013.1, on the reverse strand, counting down.
GTCTTAATATTTTTCAATTGTTGCTTTATCAGGCCGATTAACTCTTTTGCAGCCGGCAGACAATATAAGATGAGCGGAGGAATTCCTGATCCTGTTTATAAAATGAGCGCTGTTGGCAGAAAGAAAATTTGTTATTTAACCTTTGATGACGGTCCTTCAGCATTTTCCAATAGAATAATGGATCTGTTGGACCGTTATCATGCCAAAGCAACTTTTTTTGTACTCGGTCCCAATGTTATAAAATACCCCCAGAGCGTCAGGCGTATGGCAAGGGAAGGATTCACCATTGGACTGCATGGTATCAGCCATGATTATAAAAAGTTATATCGTTCAGAGGAATCACTGGTGGGAGAAATGAAAGAGGATCAAAAAATCGTCAGACAAGCAGCCCATATTACAACGCCGTTTATTCGTGTACCGTATGGCAGCTATGTATTTATGAAAGCGCCTTATTACAAGGCAGTCACTCGAAATGGATTTATCATGTGGGATTGGAATGTCGACAGTCAGGATTGGCGATATAGAGATCAGCGATTTGTTCAGCGGACGATTCAACAAATTCAAAGACTTGAGGAGAAGAAACAAATACCGGTTATTCTGCTTCATGATCGTGCTACGACTTATCAGTCTTTTGAATTATTACTTCAATACTTACAACGCCAAGGGTATCAAATGAAACGCATCAATGCCTCGATGCACCCTTTGCAGTTTCCTAAAAGGGAACATAGCTGAAGTAAGATTTAAATGGCTGCGAAAGATTTATTAAAAAAGGCTCTCCGATGCAAGATGGTAAAGTTATTGAAAATCCTTTTATTAAGGAATTTTTAATGCCTATCCCAGTACACTTTTGCGAAATTTGAGGGATAAAATCTGTGTTTTAATGGAAAAATAGTATGGCAAAATTAAATCTGGAAAAACTTTGATCCTTCATGTGTGTTTTAAAGTATATTTTTAAAAAGGAGCTGTATCAATATGTCTGGCGTACTTTTTATAAACCAGCCTTAAAACGGGCATGTTCATCCGGCACCAGGCTTGGTTGATGAATTAGTAAGGAAGGAGGAACAAGTGAATGATTTTTGCTCTGAAAGATATAGAACAAAGAATAGAGAGGCAGGCACTACATTTAAAGGCTATGATGAAACCGAATTCTATTCAGGCAATTTAGTTTTATATTCACTGGTCCGCCAATTTATGACAGGAAAGAAAAGATCGATTTTCGTTTCGATAAATCAGCGGATAAAAAAGTGGAGTATATCTCATTAGGTATGGTGCACAGGCAATAAACTTTATGATATATTTTCAAAACATTTGCTGAGGCCGATGCTGTTGTAGTTATGACATTTTAATGAAAACTTGACGTGGCTGCAGAAATGGTGTAATATGGCTTAAGCAGTGAAGGGATTTCAAAGAAGATGAGTCTTAGCTGTTCGTTCTATTTTAATGATTTCAGTATGATGAAGTATAGCATTCATAATTCTCATGTTATAAAGAGGTTATCAGTGTGCAGTACCTTTGTTGATACTTCTCTATAATATGTGAATTTTTTATTTTCCAGCGATAATTCGGCCGATTATGCACCGCGCAGATCTAAGCAGGGCGATCGCTTCGGGGTAAAACGTACGCATATCAAAATTTTTAATCAGGAGTGATTATAGTGACAGGCAGCGTAAAATGGTTTAACGCAGACAAGGGTTACGGATTCATTGAGTCGGAAGGCAACGATGATGTATTCGTACATTTCAGCGCCATTCAAGGCGACGGATTCAAATCGCTGGAAGAAGGCCAAAAGGTTGAATTCGATATTGTTGAAGGCAACCGCGGTCCGCAGGCAGCTAACGTCGTTAAGCTGTGATTAAGATGATTTAAGAAAAGAGGATGTCTTTAAAGTCAGTTTTCTGACTGAGACATCCTCTTTTTTATATTATATTAAGCCCGGCATGGTGATGGAATTCAAAACTCGAGGATGAAATTTGATTTAGTTAATGCATAATAAAATGACCTTTACTTTACATCCTTACATGGACATCCCCTAAAGAGATGCAAGATAAAAATTTACGGATTTCTGAGGCTTCGGCAAAACCGTTAGTGGGGCCGGAGCGGCGCATGGTGAGGACTCATAGCCGACATTTTACCGGCCCAGACGACCGGGCGTACATGGATTCATAGCTCCTTTTTATCATTTAAGCAGGCAATAACATAAGGCGTATGAGCGGATGCGGTGACACCTTGGCAAAGGTGTCACCCTTTGTGCACCGGAAAATGTTGTAAAAATCTAATAAGCCGCAGCAAAGTGCTGCAGCTTAACATGTCATTTAATCTTGTGCGGATTTTTATGATTCACGCAGCCAGGTCTTAGCGAGCAAAAGTGCACCTTTGGCGGCATTCGTATCCGCCAGGTCGTTGAGCATGACAAAATCATGAATAATACCTTGAAAACGAACGGCCGTCACCCGGACACCCGCTTCTCTGAGTTTATTAGCATAGGCTTCCCCTTCATCCCGAAGAACGTCGGCTTCGCCTGTAATAATCAGCGCTTCAGGGAGCCCCTTTAGTTGCTCAATCGTTGCCCTTAGCGGTGAAGCAGTGACTTCCGATCGTGCGTTTGCATCCGTTGTGTACTGATCCCAGAACCATTGCATCCCGTCACGGCGGAGGAAATAACCTGTGGCAAATTCTTTATATGATTCCGTATCAAACGAAGCATCGGTCACCGGATAGAACAGCAGCTGTTTCTGGATCGAAGCGCCGCCCCGCTGTTTTGCCATTAATGTGATCGCTGCACTCATATTTCCGCCCACACTGTCTCCGGCAACGGTAATCCTCTGAGCATTCAAACGATAGTCATGGCCGTTTGCCACAATCCAGTCTAATGCTGTATAGATTTCTTCAAGGGCTATCGGGTATCTGGCTTCCGGCGAGAGACTGTAATTCGTGAAAACAACAGCCGAATGCGAGCCGACAGCGAGTTCACGAATCAGACGATCATGGGTATGCGCGCTGCCGAATACCCAGCCGGCGCCGTGCGTATAAAGGATCACCGGCAGCGTCTCATCAGCATATTGCGGCCGCACGATGCGAATTGATACTTCTCCTTTAGGCCCGCCTTCAATCTTCAGATCTTCAATATCAGCAGGCAATTTTTTGACAAATCCGGATTGCACCTGCTCAACGGCTTCCCGCCCTTTTTCCGGACTCAAATCAAACAGATACGGCGGATTGGCTGTCGCCTCGACAAACTTTTGCGCTTCCTGCTCAAGAATCGGTTGGGTCATCTTTTTTGACTGCCTCATTGGAATCAATCTCCTTTTTGATTTTGATGGCTGTGATAAAATCAGAAAACCTCAGACAGGAAAACCAGCCTGGCCGCTTACAGATTCCGCTTGCCGGATTCCTGACTTGGACACGGAGCCCGACCCGCGGCCCTAACTGCTGACCAACCTGTTGATCCATTAGAGACTGACCTGCCGGACAGAATATATCCCCTCGAAACACCGATTATCAGATTAAAGATTTTATAGCCTGCAAGGCCCCTTCGTAATTCGGATGATTGGTCATTTCTTTGACGTATTCGACATAGCGGATAATGTCATTCTCATCAATTATGAAAATCGAACGCATATCCAATTGCAGTTCTTTAATCAGCACGCCGTAGGCACGGCCGAACTCACGGAACTTGTAATCGGTCAGCGTGACCACTTTATCAATGCCGGCAACGGTGCAGAAGCGATCCTGAGCAAACGGCAAGTCCACTGATATCGTCAGAACGGCCACGCGGTCGCCCAGTTTTGCCGCTTCTTCATTAAACCGACGTGTTTGAGCATCACAGACTTTGGTATCCAATGAAGGGACGACGGAAACAAGTTTGACTTTGCCACTGAAATCCTTAAGGCCCACTTCTGTAAACAGGTCTTTATTTACTTTGAAATCCGGCGCATGATCACCCGCCTTCAATTCGGGTCCAATTAATGTGATCGGATTTCCTTCGATTGTTGCTGCCCCTGTACGTTCTTCTGCCATACGAAACGCCTCCCATAATGAAATAGTTATACAGATTTTTTAAACAACAAGCCGACAACATTAATTTCCGGCAGTCACCTCCTTAAAGGATATAGATTGTTTAAAATTATATTGTGAACAATATATATGGCTAAAAATTTTATTTATTAACGAGCTGTACAAAATTATGAAGACAGCTTTTTATGACGGGCTGTTTCGCAAGATGGCCCTGGTCAGTCCCTTGATCGTTTCGTTCAGTTCCTTTATTTCTTCTGCGGACTTGCCGCTCGATTCAAGCAGCGATAATGGAATGCAGGCGGCTTTTTCCCGCAGCGCGCTGCCTGTGTCCGTCAGTTTTACATTGACAACTCTTTCATCTTCTTTTGAGCGTTCCCGAATGATCAAATGATTCATTTCCATTCGTTTCAAAAGCGGTGTCAATGTTCCCGAGTCTAAATCGAGAGCCATGCCCAGGCCCTTGACGGTGCTCTCATCTTTTTCCCACAAAACAAGTAAAACAAGATACTGCGGGTACGTGATGCCCATGGTTTTCAATTGTGGGTGATACATTCTCAGAATGGCCCGCGAGCAAGCGTATAAAGAGAAACAGAGATGATCCTGCAAATAAAAAACTTTATCCAACTTAATCCCTCATTACATATTTAGCAGTTATTTAATTTCGTTAAATTAAATTGTTCACAATAAGATTATAAACAATAGCAATGTCCATTGTCAATTATTTTACGCTTAAGCCCGGATACCATGAACATAGATTTATGTGTATTGGTCATGAATTCACAAAAATAACCGGATCAAAAGTTTGAAAAAGTGTCTCAATAGATGCCTCCGGCGGCCCAGCAATGAAAGCACTGCATTTTTTTACTTCATCCGCATCAGCAGGTAAATAAAATAGGGGGCACCGAGAATCGATAGGACAATTCCGACAGGCAGTTCCATCGGGGCGATGATGACTCTTGCGACTGTATCGGAGAGGAGCAGGATGCAGGCGCCAAGGAGAGCGGCCAATGGCAGGACGTATTCATAGTTCGGTCCCGTGAGCCTGCGGGCGATATGAGGGGCAATCAGGCCTAAAAAAGTCACGCCGCCCCCGACAGCTACACAAGATCCGGCCAGTCCGACCGCCATTATGAGAAGTTTCATCCGTTCTTTTTCAAGGGATACGCCGAGACCCACCACGATCGATTCATCGAGGTGCATTAAATTCATATAACGGACTTTATATATGGCCAGCGGAATCAGAACAATCAGCCAGATAAAAGTGATCCGTACATAATCCCAGTTTGTTGCCCAAATACTGCCTGAAATCCAGGTCAGGGTTTTCGTAAAATCCTGAGGGTCCATTTTCATTTGCAGAACCGTTGTACCTGCCGAAAAAGCAGCATTCAATCCAATTCCTGTTAAAATGAGGCGGGCCGGCGTTATGCTGCCGTTTGTTCTCGCAATCCCGTAAATCAGTATTGCCGCCAGGCAGGCACCGGCTAACGCGGTGAACGGCATGACAAAAATGGAGAGCGTTCCTGCCAGAAAGCTTGTTCCATTAAAGAAGAATATGTACAGCACAACAGCAAAGCCGGCCCCTGCATTTATTCCGATAATGCCGGGATCGGCAAGCGGATTTTTTGAAACACTTTGCAGAATGGCACCGGAGACAGACATTCCGGCTCCAATCAGGATTGAAAGCACAATCCGCGGCAGCCGGAACTCGAAGAGGGTAATCCGCTGATTTCCGGTGTCGCTGCCGAAGAAGGCTGACAACATCTGCGATAATGGGATTTTCATGGCGCCTGTATTAAGGCTCACCGTAAACAAAATGACCAGTAAAATAAGGAGTACCGCTGCCAGGATGCTGAATCTATGCCTGTCTTTTAGATACTTTTCCATTTATAACCCGCCCCCCTCTTTCCGGGCCAGATACAGGAAGAACGGAACGCCAATTATGGCAGTAACCGCGCCAATCGGCGTTTCAAAGGGGGCATTGATCCATTTTGCCGCATCATCCGCAATAATCAATAAAAGAGCCCCGAGAATGGCCGAGCAGGGAATGATCAAGCTGTAATCCGACCCGACAAGGAACCGGGTGACATGCGGGATGATCAATCCGACAAAACCAACCATGCCTGCAAGGAATACGGCCGCCCCGGTAAGCAAAAGAACGGCGGTCATCCCGGCAATATAAACAAATACAGTGTTCTGACCAAGGCCTTTTGCGATGTCATGACCGAGGCTTAAAAGGGTAATCGAACGTGAGATGACCAGTGCCAGCAAGAGACCGGCTATCATGGCGGGAATGACATATTTTAACTGGCTTAATTGAACACCGGCAACGCCGCCTGCATACCAGTAGCTTAAATCCTTCGAAATATTGAAACGCAATCCGATAGCTGTTGATAAAGCACTAAGCAAAGAAGTTATTGCTGCCCCGGCCAGGGCCAATTTTACAGCGATATTCCCGCCCTTTGCCGCCGCGGCAATGGTAAAAACGAGAACAGTCCCCAGACCTGCTCCGGCAAATGATACGAGTATGAGGCCCTGATAAGAAATGCCCGGGAAAAAGGCAAAGGCAATGGCCATGAAAAAAAGTGACCCTGACGTTACTCCCAGGATAGAGGGGGAGGCGAGCGGGTTTCGCGTGATCCCCTGCATGATTGCGCCGGAAACGGCCAGCCCCGCCCCAACAAAAGCAGCAGCAACCGCCCGCGGCAGCCGAAGTTCATGAATGATGACCTGTGCCGGGTTATCTGCGTTATAAAAAAACAGGCTTTTCCAAACGGTTGTGTAGCTTACATTTGATGCACCCAGATGTATCGAACCTGCTACTGCCAGGATGATGAAGATCCACCCGAAACCGAGGATGAAATAAGCCGATTTCTTTTTATAAGGTTTATCTTTCAGGCCGTGCGTCTCATAATCTGTATGCTCATTTTCCATTTCCCGAGACCTTCTTTCCGCGCTGAACTTCTTTATGTAATCTTCCTGATGGTTTTGTGGGGCATTTTCATTTTATATTGAAAAAAACATTGACATCCTCTGTTAACTTCGTTTTAATTGATGTTGATAATCATTATCAGTAATTTTATTTAATATTTTATCATAACGATAGGGGGATGAAAATGGTTTACAATCAAAAAATAAGAAAAATTGCCCAGATATGCGGGATCGTACTTCTGTCTATTGGACTGACTGCCTGCGGAAGCAATCAGTCGGGTAATGGAAGCAGCAGCCAGTCTTCTAAAGGGCAGCAATCCCAGACACGCCAGATGACAGATGCGATGGGACATAAAGTGAATGTACCGGTACAGCCTAAACGTGTTCTTGCTTCTTACATGGAAGATTATCTCGTCGCACTCGGTGTAAAACCAGTCGCACAATGGAGCGTCAGCAACGGGATTCAGGAATATTTGCAGGATGATCTGAAAGGAGTTCCGACTATTTCTTATGACCTGCCCTTTGAAGAGGTTCAGAAGTTCAAACCGGATCTAATCATTATGAATTCCGCTAGTATGGTCGAAGGCGGGAAATATGAGCAGTATAGCCAGATCGCCCCGACCTATGTAGCAAGCAAGGAACAAAACAATGACTGGAGAAAAGAACTGCGGGCAGTCGGAAAAGTTCTGAATAAAGAAGCGAAAGCCGGGCAGGTGCTGGCAGATTATGAAAAAACGGCCAAAAAAGCAAAAGAAAAACTGGCGGAGAACGGGAGAACACCTTCTGCCGCCGCAATTTGGCTTGTTAATAATAAATTCTTCATCGTATCCCAAAATGTATCGAGCGGTACTGTCCTTTACAATGACCTCGGTTTGAAAGTTCCGGATGTCGTAAAAGAAATCTCTGCAAAAGCGGTAAGCAACTGGAATGCCATTTCGCTTGAGAAATTGACGGAATTGGATGCAGACTATATTTTCCTTATAAACAGTGATAAAAACAGTGCGACTGAGCTGGATAGTGCATTATGGAAGAACATTCCGGCCGTCAAAAAGCATCACGTGGCTGAATTCTCCGCAAATTCCAGCTGGCTTTACACCGGAACGATTGCCAATCAAGAGATAATCAGAGATGTGCTGAAAACGATTGATAAATAATGAAATGAGGAGAATCTCTTATCGAGTATTTTACTAAGGAGGCCCTTTTCTTGAAAAATTATTTCTCTGGAGAGCCTCATCAGATCGAAAGTAGATTCAGCATTGGCATTCGCTTGATTGCTAAATATTGAACAGGTTTAACCGGCTCATACCCGATTCCGCCGCTTTACGGGTTAGGTTAAAAATCTATTTCATTAGAAACATTGATTCATAGGAGGATCCGTAATGCCAGAGCTTTGTGCAGAAAACTTACATGTCGCCTATGGAGATATAAAAGTGATCAAAAATTTAAGTTTAAATATACTTAGCGGAAAAATCACAGCGATTATCGGGCCGAACGGATGCGGCAAGTCGACTTTGCTGAAAGTAATGGCGCGTCTTCTTCTTCCGAAAGACGGATCGGTTTATCTGGACGGAAAAGAAATAGCAAAAGAACCGACGAAAAAAATTGCCCGAAAACTGGCGATCCTGCCTCAGTCGCCTGATGTCCCGGACGGGCTGACTGTCTCTGAACTTGTTTCCTACGGAAGGTACCCGCATCAGAAACGGTTCGGAAAGCTGAACCATGAGGACTGGAGGGCAATTGAGCGCGCGCTCGGCATCACCGGAATGGAAGGACTGAAAGATCGGCCTGTAGATGCGCTCTCAGGCGGACAGAGGCAGCGGGTATGGATCGCACTTGCTTTGGCGCAGGATACGGAAATGATTTTACTGGATGAACCGACAACCTTCCTGGACCTGTCCTATCAGCTGGAAGTGCTGGAACTGCTGCAGAAACTGAATCGGACAGAGCATCGTACCATCGTGATGGTGATTCATGATTTAAACCAGGCAGCGCGTTTTGCGGATCACATGGTTGCCATGAAGGACGGCGAAATCTATAGTCAGGGAAGTCCTGAAACCGTCATCACGGCAGACATGATGCGTGATGTCTTTCGGCTTGACGTCCAAATCACGCTGGATCCGAAGTACGGGCGGCCGGTTTTCCTGTCCTATGATTTAATTAAACCGCACAAAGAAATGCACACAAGAATGGCATAGTCTGATTTTTTTTATGATCAAGACAGTAACCCGATGGAAGGGTTACTGGTCTTTTATTGACCGAAAGCCGCGCATTTCTATGTCATTACAGGAGGGGTCTGAAGTTGGAGAATGAACGATATGATGTAACGATCATTGGCGGCGGGCCGATCGGTTTATTTACAGCCTTTTACAGTGGCATGCGGAATTTAAAAACAAAAGTATTGGAAAGCAGCGGCGGACTGGGCGGCAAAATCACGATGTTTTACCCGGAAAAAAAGCTCCGGGATATTGGCGGAATCCGCGAAATAACAGGCAGAAGGCTTGTCCGCGAACTGATCGGACAGGCGGGGACTTTTTCACCGACGATTCTCTGCAAGCAACATATATCGGATCTGGGGCGGCGTGCAGATGGGGTATTCAGATTGAAAACGGAAACCGGCAATATTCACCTTACAAAAACCATTATCCTGACGGTCGGGGCGGGAATTTTTAAGCCTATTAAGCTGGGCATTGCCGGTGCAGAACGCTTTGAATCGGGCAATCTTCATTATACTGTCCATGAGCTGGAGCCGTTCAGAAACAAACGTGTGGTTATCTCGGGAGGCGGAAATACGGCCGTGGATTGGGCCGTTGAACTGGCATCCATTGCCCAAAGCGTTGCCGTTGTCCATAGGCGCGAAGAATTCAGCGGACATGAGCGGCAGGCAGAGCGGATGAAACAGATGGCGGATGTCTATACGCCTTACTGTATGACAGAGCTGATCGGGAATGATAACACGATTAAGCGTGTTGCCATTAAACATTCCGATACCGGTGAAGTAAAATGGCTTGAAGCCGATGAAGTCGTTGTGAGTCATGGCATTCGCGGCGATTACGGGGGAATATCAAAATGGGGTCTTGAAATGGCAGATGAGCGGATTCAAGTAAACGGAGCAATGGAAACCAATATCCCCGGGATTTATGCAGCCGGCGATGCCGCGATTTATCCGCATAAATTAAAATTAATTGCCGGAGGATTTGCAGAAGGTCCGGTTGCTTTAAACAGCGCTGTCCGCTTTATGTTCCCGGATGCAGGGCCAATGGCCATGTATTCCACTCATCATCAAGCCTTTTTGAAATAGAAAATGTTCCGGATTTTCGGCCGGAGCATCATCCAATTTGTTCATGAAAAAAATGTTGCTGCACTTCATGCGTTTTATAAGTTCAAATAACGCCCTGATCATACGGTGGGCGTTATTTGCTGTTTGCCGCTGCTCACATAATGCGGTGCGCGGATTATAGAATTCCTGCTATATTATTACCTGCTAGATTATTATATGGATGGATTCCATCCGTTTGACAAATGTGACCTGTAAAATCATCGGCTTGATTACAGGACCCGATCAAAACATAAACTCAACGACCAGCAAAAGAATGAGCAGGTAAGTCAGGACATAGACGATATAGCCGAAAAGGTAGCCATGTTGTATATAAGACACAAATCTGACTTTTTTTCTGATCGCATAAAAGATTTTCTCGTAGGGACTGATGCTCAGGACCTGCCGCGCACGCGTCCATACATGAATTGACTGAGGCACCGGCAAATGGCCGTTTTGTTCCTGCCGAATGAATTTAAAACTCAGCAGATCGCTGAACAGCATGCGATAGATATTGCTGTATGCCGTAGCTGAATATTTGCCCGGTCTGCTGTAACCTGTCTGCCCGCCCTGCCATGTCCGAACCCGCCTGGTCTTGTACGGCCGCCCGGCTGTTTTAATTAAAGCCCAGGCGATCAATCCGAAAAGGATAAATCCACATAACAGATAAGTGGGAGCAATGCTCGCTATGTCTCCTGAAGCCGGTTCGAGCGTTGTTCCCGGAACCGGAAGCTGGTGAAGCAGCCGTCCCCCCAGCTTAGGCAGCAGATCGCCGGGAGCAACGTGCTGAAAAACATTCGGCATAATGCTTTGAATCGCACCATGAAAATATCCGTTTTCCATGGGAGCCAGGAAATTGAGAAACAGTGTCGGAAGAAATCCGAGAAGGGCGGAAAGACAGGCGAACAGCGTCAGCGCAGCCTTCGTGAGAAGAGGCATCCTTGGGCCCGCTTTCCGCCTGGTATGTGGCTCCGCGGATCCGAATGTATAGACATAGGCTCTTAAAAAAGCAGTCAATGCCAGTGCCGATCCTAATGCCAATAAAATTAAGGAGATACTGGCCATCACTTTTTCCACCGGCGAGACAACATTGTGAATCTGGAACAGGCCCTGCAGTCCCATCCATTCGGCAGTAAATCCACTGAATGGGGCGACTGTGGCTAAAGACAGACAGGCGACCAGAAAGGTCCAGTTGACGGTCGCCGGTATACGCCGGATCAATCCCTTCAGCTGATCCAGATTCGTCGTTCCCGCTGTGTTTTCAATCTCCTCGACGTCCAGAAAAGCCAGCGCCTTGGCCAGGCCGTGAGAGAGCATCAGGATCAGCAGCGCGGTGAAAGAAACGGCGGCAAAATCTGTATCTCCGTGATTGGTATACAAAATCACCAGGCCCAGATCAAGAAGCATAAAGCTGGTATTTTCTATACTGCTATATCCAAGAATATGCCTGAGATTGCGCAGAATGGTCGCATATAAAGCACCGAGGAAAACACCGATGCTGCCGACCAGCAGCATGGCTGCCCCCATTCCATCAGGGATGTGCCCGGCGAACCAGCTGAAATAAACACGCAGAATGCCGAAAATACCCAGATTGACGAGACTGCCCGCCAGCAGAGCCCCAAGATTGCCCGGGACGACCAGATAAGCACGGGGAAGCCAGAATTGAACGGGAATAATGCCTGCTTTGACGCCAAATCCGATGAAAGCCAAGATGGCGACTGTCAATCTGATTCCCGGTGAACAAGTTTGCAGATTTGCAGCAATGTCATTAAAAGTCATCGACAGATGCGCATGGCTCGGTAATAACAGGGCAATGACAAGGGCCAGAAAACCAATCTCACTCGTTACAATCGTTAGCAAGGCACTTCTGCGTGTTTTACTGTTCAGATGATCGGTCAGAACGTAGCAAAAGGCCATCAGCGACATACCTTCCCATGCAATGAGCATGGGAAGAGCGTTCGAGCTGACGATCAGAATATTGGTGAAAAAATATTGCAGGCCAACCGATGCCAGCGCCCATGTCCGGTAACCGACTCTGCGCTTTTTAACATAAGCAACATTATAAATCGCCACCAAAAATCCAATGACACCCATTAACGTGATGAAAAAGGCTCCCAGTCCGTCAAGGCGCCAGAACCAATGTCCGAAAGGAATAATTTGTCCCCATTCACCCAGGCGCTCATCATTCCCTGAAAGAAGACATTTTACGCCGATGACTGTATCAAGCAGACAGAGCAGGGCGACCAGGAACCAGCCGAAAACAAGCCCGCGGTTTTTAATCCATACAGTCCAAAAAATGCCGGTCAGTAAAAAACAAAGAGTTACGATCCAAAATAACAGTGTCATCGCCGGCTGCCCTCCCTTTGTTTATTCACCGCGATGATCAGCCCGTTAATCAGCGCAAAGGGATTGGGCGGACACCCTGGTATTTCCACATCGACAGGCAGAAAATCCTTTACACGGCCGGCGAATCGCGGGCTGCTTTGAAATAGTCCGCCGTTTATCGCACAGACACCCGATGCAATCACAAGCCGTGGCCGAGGCATCGCTTCGTACGTTTCAATTAAGATATTCTTCATGGCCTTTGTTACTATGCCGGTGACCAGCAGGACATCCGCATGCCTGGGAGAATCTGTGAAGAAAATACCCAGGCGATGAAAATTGTAATAGGGATTAGACAAGGACAAAATCTCCGATTCACAGGCATTGCAGGAGCCCGCATCAATATGACGGATATAAAGCGATTTTCTGAGCAGCCTTCTGATCTTCTTCTCAGTCAGCAATGTCCTCAGATCAGGATTTTCAGCTGACGAATCGGTTATATCCGCCGCGTCCAGCGCACCGCAGGTATCTTTAGTCCAGTGGGCATATTTGTCAATATACTCATCTCTGCTCCGCGGGTAGGATTCGGTCGATCTTCCGCTTCTGAGGCCGTCCCGGAGCCATTTTGCAAACATGGATCATTCATTCCCTTCTGATTTTTAACGATCGCAACTTGCGACACTCAAGGCAAAGCTCGTTTCAATAATCGGAAAATCAGTCTGAATATTCCCATTGGCTGCGGCAAGACCGAATATCGGCCAATTGCACCCTGAAGCCGAGCGGACATTCCAAAAACTGATCTTTCGATCGCTGTCAATATGAACGAGATGATTGGTTCGGCCTCTTGGGGATTCCACAATTCCCAGGCCCCATTTCTCAGGACTGATCCGATCGTCATCCTGCCATTTTTCCAGACCCCACTCCGGATCTTCCAGAAAGGCCAGCATCAATCGAACAAACTCCAGGGATTGTTTCCATTCATCGACACGTACCTTATAACGCCCGAGGGCATCTCCTTCATTTCTTAAATCGGTCATCAGTTGAAGACTGCCCAGATTAAGGGATTTTTGTGAGTAATCGAAACGGGCATCATGAAAAATACCGGATGCACGGGCAACCGGCCCGACCACGTCAAATTCTCTCACCCATTTAAGATCTGTTTTCCCCGTGCCCTGCAGCCTGTCGATAAAGGTAGAGGTACGACTTAAATCAAAGGTAAATCGATTGAATCTCCGGGCAATATCATCCAATTTTTTTTGGCAAAGTTCTGCATGAATTTTCCAATCAATAGTCGAGGGTCTGCCGATATGAACGGTTCCTCTCAGGAAACGTGATCCCGATAAATCAGCGTTGATTCGCAACAGTTCCTCTTTAATTCTGGCCATCTGCGCCTGTCCGACGCTCATTCCCGTCGCGCCTGCCAGCTGGCCGATATCATGCGCATGATTATACAGCCGCTCAAGTTCTCCGAGCAGCAGCCGCTCCTGAACGGTCCGTACAGAAACATCAATTTCTGCCGCTTGTTCCGCCGCTGCGGCAAAAGCCGCTGCATGAGCCACCGTTGAAGTGCCGCCGATCCGTTCAGCAAGCTGCAGAGCCTGTTCCGGAGCCATCCCTTTCGCGAGATCCTCAATCGCTCGATGCTTGTAGAACAATTGACTGTCCAAAAACATAATTTGCTCGCCCAGCAGATCAAACATATAGACGATCGATTCCATCACGTCGCCCCGAACCGGACCGAGCGGCATGTGAAAAGTTCCTGACCCATGCGCGACTCCCTCCGGCAAAGCTTTTTCAGGATAAAGGAGCGGTCTGGATTTAGGCCGGCCGGTCATCTCTATTCCCGTCCTGTCCGTTATCTCCCTTTCCAACCACAGAGCTGCGGGCCAGATAGTTCCTAAAGAATGAATGGAAGGGTCCTTGCCGGAAATAACTGTTTTTAGCCACTCCACTTTGCCTTCTTCATTCCCGGTCAGTGCGACCAGCGACCAGCCCTCATGATTTTCTCTAACTGCCGTATAGTGAAGGAGCTGTTTCATCTCGCGCTTTTCTAATATTCTTGCGATAAATCTGTTATTCTCGAGAACGATAAAATCTTCTTTCTTAGCCAATCTGTTCACACCTCCTCATTTGCCCATATACAGTAGCTGCTGCAAAACCATTGGAATAGCCGTACCCATCACTAATGAACCGATAAGATGCAGAAGCGGAGGAAATACCGTCCGCCAGGTAAACCGAGCTTTCCCGACTATCGGTGTATTTGGACGGCCGAACACCATCTTGAGTGCGTATCTGAGAAAATTAGCAAACAATATGGCCAAAAGAATTACAAGGACCACTGCCATCCAGATAAGGCCTTCATGCAGTGCACTGAGTATAATAATGAATTCACTTAGGAATAAACCGAAAGGCGGTGCCCCGGCAATCGCCAGCATCAGCAGAACAAGGAGCAGACCGGACCATTTCATTTGAAATAAAATGCCTCTTGCCTTTCTGATTTCCGTACTTTGATACTGGATCAGCAGGTTGCCGGAAAGGAAAAAAAGGCCGGGTTTGATGAGTGCATGGTTCAGCATCTGCAGCAGGGCGCCGTATACGCCGAACGTCCCCAGAGTATAGCCAAAAGCAATCAGCCCCATATTTTCAATACTGGAATAGGCAAACAGCCTTTTAAAGTCTTTTTGAACGCCCGTCATCGCTATGGCAACCAGAACGGTCAGAATTCCCGTCCAGCGGAGAAGGAAAGCAGCGAAGGATATCTGCCCATTAGCGGATAAAATATCATAGAAACGCAAGATCCCATAAAGAGCGATATTGATCTTAATCCCGGACAGCATCGCGCTGACCGGCGACGGGGCCATGCTGTGCGCATCGGGAAGCCAGGAGTGCAGAGGAACCAGCCCGGCTTTAATCCCATAGCCTGCAACAATCAATGCAAATCCCAATTTTAAATTCAGGGGAGGGATGCTGTGGCCGGCCGCCATCAGAGCCTGCCAGGATAACGATGATCCGAGACCGGCAGGCCTTCCCATCAGGATAATGACCGTTCCGGCCAGTGCCAGCCCACCGCCGATCTCCATCATGATCAAATATTTCCAGGTTGCTTCAAATGTTCCGGTCGTATTTTCATAATCGACTAAAAAAACGGAGGCCAGAGAAGTTCCTTCAATGCATACCCAAAGAAGAATGACATTATGAACGATCGGCGTCCATAATAGAAAAAAGTAAAAGAGCATGATGAGCAAGAAAAAGCGCATGTGTTTCCGATTTGTCAGCTGATATTTATCCGCCGACAGGTTTAGGTATCCCGACGCATACACGACAGAGGTCAGCCCGACGATCGTTACAATCATGAGAACGACAAGGCTCAGGCGATCAAACTGGTTGATTTCAAGCCATACCCCTTTTGCGGTTATCCATGCACCTGATTTAAATACAATAAGGACCAGCGCCACAAAAAGTGTTGCAAGAAAAGCGGCAATTTCCCGCGCTTTTGTCCATGGCAAAAGCGTCAACAGGATTCCTGCAGCCGGAATCATAAAGAGCAGTAGCTCAAGCACGCCATTCATCCTTTCAAATTCGTTAATTGTTTGACAGAACGTACTTTTGTACGTCTTTCAATCGATTTGACCAGTATGACCATACAGACAGCCGACCAAAGTATGATCAGATAGATCAGAATTTCAAAAAACAAGGGAAGACGGTTCAAAAAATAAATAACCATGAGATCTCCGGCAGCATCTACGGACAAAATACCGAAGACCTGTTTGCTCGGATCATGCTTGAGCAGAACAATGCTGATGCCCAGGAGCAATACACTGACGGCGGTTCCAATGAAGTCTCCTGTCCCGCGTCCCATCATGAATCCGAAAATGGCGAGGAAAGCATAGAGAGGGACGGCTTTCCGGACATCGATTAAGTCGCTGGTTACTCGGTCATGCCACCAGCTTTTTTTCAGAAACGAATAAATCAGAATCGGAATGGCGATCAACCGGATGATCAGCAGAGCGCTCCATCCGATAAAAGCACCGGACTCGCCGGTCTGGAAAATTTGATAGAGATAAAGAACCAGCAGGCTGACCACTTGCAGAATATAACCAGTCATCGCCAGCCGGGTTTCACGGACAACGCCGATCCATACCGTGAATAAAATCAAGGCCACATTGACCCATGATGGAATTAAATCCATTCCGCTGTTTCCTCCATATTCCGTAATTTAAGTTAAACTGAAAATAACCGCTAAAAGAGCAAATGTACCGGCAACGCCGAGGTATTCACTGATACGCAGCAGCCGGAGTTTGCCGATGGAAGACTCAATCCAGACAATTAATGCATCCAGGATCAAAAATTTGAAGAACAAAACCAGTTCTGCAGTCAGCAAATCGAGAAACGTCGCTGAAGATGCCAGCCCCCAGGGACCGAAAATGACATTCATCATGATCACGGACAGGACAAAAAATTTCATGGATCCGCCCCACTCAATCAGTGCAAGATCCGGTCCGCTGTAGTCATAAACGCGATTGGCATCGATCATCGAAAATTCCTGATGAGAACTTGGGTTATCGACAGGAATCCGTCCTGCTTCAGCCAGCAGCATCATAAAAAATGCGATAAAGAGAAAGATATGAATCGGAGAAAAGAACATACCGCCCATCGTCTTTGTCACATTGTAAGGAACCGTTGAATGTGCGGCAAATCCGACGCATAGCAGGACAAGAAACATGATCGGCTCGGTACAAAGCGATACAAAACGATTGCGTGTCGTTCCTACTCCCGCATACGGACTTCCTCCGGCGGTCGCTCCGGCGAGCAGAAAAAAGCCCCCCAGGCCAAGAATGAACCCTCCGGACAGCATATCTCCGGCAAAAGCCATGAAGAGAGGAAACGCCGTGAGGACCGGAATCAGCAAGGTAACGATTAGCGGAGCCGCAAAATAAATATAGGGGGCTGCAGAATAAATCCATCCGGCCGAATCAGGGACGACGCGTTCTTTATGAAATAATTTTAGAAAGTTCCAATACGGCTGAAAAATACTCGGCCCTTTCTTTCCCTGCACAAACTCTTTCCAGCGAGTTAATATTCCGCTTATCAGCGGGGCAAGAAGCAGCACGGTCAATAACTGAAGCAACTGCAAAAAAACGGCTTCCTGAAGAGAATGAACCACAAGGTAAACCCCCTCGTAACGATTAATGATAAATAAGGACCCGAAGGCCGGACGTTGCGCTGTAAATTGAAACTGTTCTTCCCCGGATCAAGGGACTGCGACATAAACGGCGGACTATAGCCTATAGCCCTCTTAACTGCCTTTTAGTGAACAGCCTCAAGTGAAAATGAAAATCATTTTTTCGATATCAAGCTAAAACATTTTACTTTTTTGATAAACACCGGACTCTTCTCCTCCCTGAAAAGTATTTCCACAGAAAATAGGGTAAAAGCTATACCTAAAACAGTGGGTTAGGAGCTCGCATGGAGTGCTGCACATGAAACATTTTCTGGAAAACCGATTTTAAGAAAAAAATGGCCCCTATTTTAATCAAAGATTAAAATAGGGGCCATTAGCATTCATTCATGCGTTAGGGTGAGCTCCATCACCAATTACGTATAGTAATTATAATGTCTGACCGATGATCTGTCAAAAATTTTTCAAAACAGAAAAACTTTAAATGATATCAAGGGTAATCACTAAATTTGATAATCAATGAAAGTTGTTTTATAAGAAACATGAAAAATTATGAAAGAGGATGTAGTCACATAAATGGTCACGAACTTAAATGATAACATTCTATTTTCCTGTTGATGCTCCAACTTAAGAAGACAATATGAACTATTTGAAAGCAATGAACAAGTTTATTTTGCTCACTGCTTTTATTTGTGAAAATAATTTTATCTTTTAGGGTTGCAATTTAGGCGAAGGCAGATTATATTGAGTACAGGAATAAAAGTTTCTTTAAAGAAACAAATATTCACTAAGCAAATAGGAGGCCAGAATAAATGTCTTACAAGGAAGGTGCAACGGCAACTGACAATGGATCTGCAGCCGGGGCTGTGTCAAAATTTAAGAGACGAGAGCATTCTGAATCCTTTAAAACAGCTATTGGGACGAAAAAAGGCTGGAGACAGGCACTTCCATTTATCGGACCCGCCTTCATTGCAGCAGTTGCTTACATTGATCCGGGTAACTATGCAACGAACATTCAAGGCGGTTCACAGTATGGTTATTTGCTGCTATGGGTGGTGATTGTTTCCAATCTGATGGCGATTCTGATTCAGACTTTGTCATCAAAGCTGGGAATTGCCACTTCGCGCAATCTTCCGGAAGTTTTACGGGACGAGTGGAAACCAGGCGCTGCGATCTTTTATTGGATACAGGGTGAGATTATGGTCATGGCGACGGACCTGGCCGAATTTATTGGCGCTGCTCTTGGTTTCCATCTCGTCTTTGGACTGCCCATGATCCCTTCGGCAGTTCTGACAGCGATTTGTGCACTGCTCATTCTTGCCTTTCAAGTCAGAGGGTTCCGTCCACTTGAAATGGTGATCGCGACAATGGTTTTTATTGTGGTTATTGCTTTCAGTTGTGAAATTGCCTTTTCCATGCCACAGTTTGCACCATTCATGGCCGGGTTCGTTCCCCATTTTCAGGGGGCGGGCAGTGTCATGCTTGCCGCCGGCATTTTGGGAGCAACGGTGATGCCTCACGCGATCTATATGCATTCGGGTCTGACGTGCCGGAGAGTCATTGGTAAAAATGCAAGTGAGAAAAAGAAAATCTTTCACTTTGAAATGGTCGATATTCTGATCGCGATGATTATTGCCGGATTGATTAATGCGATTATGCTGACAGTTGCTGCTTCAACATTTCACGGTCACATGGTGATTTCGGATCTGGATGTTGCTTTTAAACAATTTGGTAATTTTATTGCGCCGAGCGCCTCAATCCTGTTTGGCATCGGGCTGCTCTCGGCAGGCCTCTCGAGCTCATCCGTCGGGACACTGGCCGGCGACATCATGATGCAAGGTTTCATTCATAAGAGAATTCCGATTTTTATCCGCCGCGTTTGCTCAATGGTCCCGCCGTTAGCCGTTATTATTTCGGGTGCGAATGCGACAGGGGCCCTGGTGATGAGCCAGGTGGTTCTCTCCTTCGGCATAGCTCTCGCTATCATCCCCCTTGTTATTTTCACAAGTAAAAAACGAATTATGGGAGAACTGGTTAACCGCACACTGACTACGGCGACAGCATGGGCGATTGCAGGTGTGGTGATTTGCCTGAACGTTTTTCTTCTCTATCAGACATTTTTCGGATAATCAAAAAATTGTATTATCGTCTGTTCCTCCCCTGGCACTGTTCATACCGGGGGTTTTTATCAGAAGCCGGATCGTGTGTATGAGAAGGGAGTGTAATAGATGAATTCCCGTCCGAAATTCAGTTATACAGGAAAAGTAAAGGCTAAAAAGCCATGGGAAATATATCTGGGTGAGCAGCGGACAAAAGTTAAAGACGCACGGGAAGAAGAGGTTGATACGGACAGCCTTGCTGCTCAGTTCATCCATTTACGCAGAAAAAGAAAATGTTCTCAGAGAGAAATGGCACGTTTACTCTCAGTCAATCAAAGCATGATTTCCCGAATAGAAAATGGCGGGAATCGTATCTCATTGAATATCCTTATGGAAGTTTCGATGGGTTTAGGTGCCAAGATTATTATTTCAGCGGATTCAATCACTTTAATCACGAATAAGTAACATCTGAGTTTTCTTCAGGCCTTACTGAGCAATAGATACAGGTTTTTGAAAAATTCAGTCTTACATCTTAATCGTTTCGTTTATCTGTCACATGATATTTAAGCAGCTCTGTATTTTTGAGAATGAGCCATAAAAGATGATCTGAAATGACGATAGATGAAAGAATCCAGAATACGGTGAAGGATTTAATTAATAAAGACCCTTTGCCGGTTAATCCACTGCTCATGGCATTAAAGGCATTAAAGGAAAACATTCATGTCTTTCATGCAGATTTTGAATTTCGCAATCTTTTCGCCATTGCTAAGAAAAACAAAAAAGGCGTATATTTTTATCCGACAATTAGTGGGGATCAAAGAACACAGCGATTTATTCTCGCCCATTTGCTGGGTCACTATTATCTCCATTTTTTTCAAAATAAGAACGGTCAATTCTATCGCCAGTACCATTATTTATCTGATGCGATTTCTAAGAAAGAATCAGAGGCAGATAAATTTGCTTATCAGCTGCTTATGCCTGATCAGGTAGTTAGAAAGCTCATAATCCAAAACTACTCTGCTAAACAAATGGCAAACGTTTTTCAAATTTCCTCACAAAAGGTAAATATTCGGTTAAATCAAATAACCGAAGGAAATCTCTGAAACTTGATTAACTTGAGATTCATGATTATCACTATATTAAATACGTGAGGAGTCCGGTAATAATGTCAGAAACATTATCCCATACAATAAATGAAAATGGAGAAATCACTTATCGGAATATATTAATCGCCGTCGATGAATCCAAGGAGGCTGCTAAAGCCTTCGAAGCGGCTGTCAATTTGGCAAGGAAATACGATGCACATCTGTTGATTGTTTCTTTTTTAAACACCGGATCACTTGAAGCTTTAAGAACCTTTACTCCGCAAATCCATAACATGCGGGCGGAAGTGGCAAACCGGGTTAACATTTTTAAAAAGGAAGCACAGAACCAAGGAGTAAAAAGTGTCTCGGTTTTTACCGGTGAGGATTCACCGGCTTCAGCGATCATCGAGAAGGTGATTCCGCAGTACCATTGCGATCTGATTGTTTGTGGTGCCATGGGAACCACAAAATTAGATCGTTTCCTGATCGGTATCGGCAGTCAGTCCTCATATATGGCCCGGCTTGCCCCTTGTTCGGTATTGATTGTCCGCTGATTAAAAACGATAGACAGAGTTCTTCCGGAGCTGATTGATAAACAGCTAACTTGAGGGGGGACTCTGTCTCTATTTAGCTTTTTTTAGGCGACAATTTGAAGTCGGCTTGCCTACAAGAACCTGGAATTTGATATATATTACGGGCCTACAGACTCATCGTTTGACTTAATTTTAGCCGTAGGTTATTTAGAAGACTTTTATCAACCCACAGATCAACTGCTGCGAGAAGATAAAATACGTAGGGTCAGATTATTGACGGCTAATAATCAAAAATGAGTATCCCTCTTGCTCATTGCCCTGCTGTGCCGTCAAATGATGATCGGCTTTTCCTGAGACCGTCAATCTCTTGAAAGAAAAGAACGTTTCCGTGATGAACAAACTTCTGTAACAGTCGATAAACTTCTGTCGCGTTTGATAAATCGGGTGTACCTGCTGACGACCGATCAACCTGGCGCGACGACCGATAAACAGCTAAAACTGCCTGCCGCGGTCGATAATGGACTAAAGGCCAGGCCTGGCCAGTATCGGTCCGAGAATCCTCGTCTCGAAAAATTGACTATCGCCTTCAAGCAGCGAGCTATCGCTCCGTCAAAAGTTTATCGTCCCGAAAAAAGAATGAATCGCCCTGAAGCAGCGAATAATCGCTCCGAAATGGACTCGATTCGCCCTGTTCCGGCGAAGTATCGCTCCGTCAAGAGTTTATCGCCCCGAAAAAAGAATGAATCGCCCTGAAGCAGCGAACTATCGCCCTAAAATAGGCCCGATTCGCCCTATTTCGGCGAAGTATCGCTCCGTCAAGAGTTTATCGCCCCGAAAAAAGAATGAATCGCCCTGAAGCAGCGAACTATCGCCCTAAAATAGGCCCGATTCGCCCTATTCCGGCGAAGTATCACCCCGTCAAGAGTTTATCGCCCCGAAAAAAGAATGAATCGCCCTCAAGCAGTGAATAATCGCTCCGAAATGGACTCGATTCGCCCTGTTCCGGCGAAGTATCACCCCGTCAAGAGTTTAAACCGAAAGTAACACGGTCGATCCGTCAATCAGGGACGGTCTTGCTGCTCTGATTATTCACATTCATTGATTCCGATCTGTTTACTGTCGATTCTCCGAACTTAACAGCGTTTTCCGGCGATTTTGGCCACTGTTCACTATGAAATCAGATGAGCCAATCCATTAACATTTTGAAGCAAATGCTGATAAAAATAAACAGGGAAAACGGCCGGCTCTGAAACCCGGAAAGTTTTCCCTGCATTTATGGTTTAATTTATTGTGTCAATGGTTGAACGGGAAATAAATGTTGGTTCGCTATTATTTTTTTACATTCTCGGAAATCCGTACGCATATTGTACCGGTATATTCGTTTTCTTGTTTAATTTGACTGCTGCTTCCAGTGTCCAGTACGGGTTGCGCAGCTGCCCTCTCCCGACAGCGACGAGATCCGCTTCTTCGTTGCCGATAACGGCATTGGCCAGCTGCGGTTCTTCCAGTTTGCCGACCGCGATCACCGGAACATTGAGCGCCTCTTTGATTTCCCGGGCCAGCGGAAGCTGATAGCCGGCGTGCGTTCCCGGTTTCCCGTCGCCGCCGATCGGCCCTTCTCCGCCCGAGCTGACATGAAAAATATCAACGCCCGCTTTCTGATATTCTTTGGAAAAAGCGATGCTTTCTTTAATTCCGTAACCGCCTTCCACGTACTCTTTGGCAGAAATACGCAGAATCAGCGGCATATTTCCGGGCAATTCGCTTTTTACCGCCTGAATCACTTCTCTGCCGAACTTCGGCAGATCCTTGCCGTATTCATCGGTCCGGTGATTGGTATACGGCGATTGAAACTGGTGGATTAGATAGCCGTGGGCCCCGTGAATCTCAATCGTATCGAATCCTGCTTTTACAGCCCGGCGCACGGCCAGACGGAATTTTTCCACCAGTTGCTTGATTTCATCCGTCGAAAGAGCTTTCGGCGTTTTGGATTGTGCATTGAAAGGTATGGCCGAAGGGGCGACAGGCACCGCGGCGTCTTCCGCTTTGCGCCCAGCATGCGCTATTTGAATGCCCACTTTTGCTCCGTACTGATGGGCGGCTTCGACAATGCGCGCCAGAGGCGGAATCTGTTCATCCGACCGTAAACCCAAATCAAAATCCGTCGTCCGCCCGTCCGGCTCGATATCCGTCATTTCAATAATGATCAGGCCGGCTCCGCCGACGGCTCGGCTGACATAATGCACATAATGCCATTCTGTGGCAATCCCGTCTTTTTTTTCTACCGAGTACTGGCACATCGGCGGCAGCACCACACGATTTTTCAACGTCAATCCTTTTAATTGATAAGGGGTAAACAAATCTGTCATTCTGGACACTCCTTCTAAAATTTTGATGGACAGGAGCGGGCCGCTTCACGCATTCCATGTTCAGGATTTTTTCTCTGTCCTGGTACATTTGTTATCGGTCACAGCTATTTCCTGCTTTTCCTGAATTATTTGCGTATAACGAGACTTTCAGCGTTCCGTTTCCTTACCATAGGCCTTATTCCAATAGCTGTCCTGATACATACATCTGCACGTCATGCAGAAGGGGAGGGCATCGTGCCGAACACCGGCATGCCGCTCACACAGGCGGTTTAAATGGCATGATCAAAGCAATGCTCATTTACACCCTATGAGATTGACCGGTGGAAGCACTGGTGCCGCCGTCAACGGGAAGCACGACGCCTGTGATGTAGGCTGCATCAGGGGAAGCAAGAAACAATACAGCCGGAGCGATATCCGCCGGATATCCCGGCCGTTCCAGGGGAATACGGTTGATTAACTGAGCGAGCTGTTCAGACGAACCTGCCACGCTTGCAGTCATATCGGTAACGGTAAAAGCCGGTGCCACGGCGTTCACACGAACGCCCTTCGCGCCCCAATCGAGCGCTAGCGAGCGGATAAAACCGTTGACCGCATGTTTGGTCGCATTGTAAGCAGCCTGTTTCCAGTCTCCGTTCAGCCCCGATACCGACGAAGTTGCGATCAATGTGCCGCCGGTCTTCTGCAATGCCGGAAAGGCGGCCTGAGCCAGATAGAACAGCGCATCGACATTAGTCGAACGCAACTGTTCCCAATGCTTCTGATCCAGATCCATCAGATCCCCGCCCGCAAAAGCGCCGGCGTTGCTGACCACGACATCCAGCCGGCCGAAACGTTCCAGCACCGCCGCCACGATTTGCGCGGCGGCCTGCGGATCGGAAATATCTTTTGAAATCGCCAGGGTGCGTTCTCCCGGAAAAGCGGCCAGCGTTTCCTGCAATGCCTGCGGGCGCCGCCCGGTTACAGCAACGGCAGCGTGATTATCCAGAAATGCCTGCGCAATGGCCCGGCCCATTCCGCTGCCGCCGCCGGTAATCAAAACGACCTTTTGATCGAATGGATAGATGTTCTTTGTCATGCGAATCTGGCACCGCCTTCGACATGGATCGTTTCTCCGGTAACATTTCCGGCACCGAGCAGCCAAAGGGCAGTATCGGCAATATCATCGGACGTGCCGACCCGTCCGACTAAGCTGGACTTTGCAACACTTTCGAACATTTCCTTTTTAACCTGCTCGCCGAGAGCGTCATAAGTACCGGAATCAATGATGCCCGGGGAGATGGCATTGACGCGAATGGGTGCGAGTTCCTTTGCCAGTTGCGGCACGAGAAAAGCAACTGCTCCGTTGGTCACGCCCATGACCGTATAGGGAGGAGCCGGGGTCCACGCGGCCACACCGGAGAACAGAAGGATAGAACCTTTTGGAGACAGAATCGGTGCGAAGTGCTTTGCCAGCAGCATGGGGCCAATCACTTTTGCCTCAAATGCGGTAACAATTTTATCATGTTCCAGATCTTTGACCGCTACGTTATGGTGAGCGGATGCGGTGATGACTACATGATCGACGTGACCCAGTTTGGCTGCCGCAGCAGCGATGGTGCTTTCATCTGTAATATCAAGGTGGATTGAACTCGCGTTTGGAAGATTTGCGGCTGCCTGAGCAGCCAGTTCAGTATTGCGCGCTCCGATAACTACCTCCGCTCCGGCTTCACTCGCCCGCCGTGCAATGGCCAGGCCCAGAAATTTTGATCCGCCGATAACCAGTACCTTTTGCTTACTAAGTTTTCCTGCCATTTTGTTCTCCTTTCACCGATCAAATTATATTTTGCGTACGATACGAAACTTCGGACTTGTTGATTATTCAATCAATCACATAGGATCAGGCAGTTTTCCCGCCCGCAATAAGCTAAATGAAAATTCCTGTTCTCACCGCGGAAAAAGCCGTTCAATGCCTTCTGTTTTCTTCTGTAACAGCACGCTTGCCAAGTTATTATTTATGCATGACTTGCACTCGAAAACGTTAAAAGGAGTTCCCTGATTGCAGGGGCGGAAACAATCCCGGCTGTCTCCAGTGGTTAAACTGGGTTCTTTAATTTTATCAAGATCGCGTCCGGACTTCGTTTTGCAAAGCCTTGATATTTTTCTGTCAAAGGCTCCATGTGGGTTATTGACTGCAGATTTAACGAAAAGCTATGAATGCCGGCCTGCCCCGCATCATGCCAAAAATGCCCCATTAATAGTCATGGAATTGACCTTGTCCCCTGGTTCGGCAGTCAGCGAAACGCCTGTTTTGACCGCCTTGAATATCGTCAGCATAATAATCAAAAGGTTTTCTTTTTTTCGATAATAGTTTCCTCCTTTAAATTCTGTTTACCTTATGATAAACTGACTTACAATAAATAGAGGGAACGCACTTTTTGCTTCCTGACAAGGGGCAGTTCGGTAAATTGAGCTTGCCTTATAAAAAAAGATAAATAGATAGGATATATCTTTTATCTATAGGAATGATAAACCCTATTCCGGAGCTTGCCTAATTGATATTGTGCATACTGGATATAGCTAAAACGCATAGCCTGTAAAGGAGGATATTATGATCAGCCTTGAACAAATACGATATTTTCTGGAAACTGTCTGCTGCGGCAGTATGAATAAAGCTTCCGAACGCCTTTATATCTCGCAGCCGTCGCTTTCCAAACAGCTGAGACAGCTTGAAAAAGGGCTTGGCTGTGAGCTGCTCAGCCGAAGCTACGACGGGGTGGAACCGACCCCTCAGGGAAGGCTCCTCTACGAACGGATGAGCGGCTTGCTGGATGAATTTGATTCGGCAATTGAGCAAGTGAGGCATTTTGGGAAAGTGCGTCAGCTGCGCATCGGCGGGATTGGGAGTCTCGTAACCTATTTTCTTCCCCGGTATATGGAAAAGCTGAAAGCGGGCGGACAGAATCAGGTGATCGTCGATACCCGGCTTTCCAACGCGGAACTCGTAGACGGAGTCGAAAACGGCAAATTCGATATAGCGCTGCTTTCCAACGCAGAGCCGCAGCAGGACCTTGCCGTGATCCCGCTTATGACGGAACCGCTCTATGTGGTTTTTCCTGTGACCCATCCTCTGTACCATCGAAAAGACATCAGTTTTTGGGATATCGTCACCCATGAAAAACTGATACTCTATAAAGACCCGTGCACCATCCGCGCCTCGATACGCAGAGAGTGCAACCGCATGAAGGTAACCCCCCATATCGTGCTGGAACTTGATCTGACAGAGTCGCTTCTCAGCTATGTGAGCCACGGGGACGGCGTCACCCTTCTGCCGGCGATCGTAGCGAAAGGGATTCAGATCCCGTCCATTGCCGTCCGGGAAATTAACTGCATTCCGATATACCGGGAGATATCCGTTGCCATGAAAAAAGAAAAGGTATCCTCTTATCTGCCCATGTTTTCCGAGAACGCTGCAGCATCCTGCGCTTCCGCCGGGCGATGATGTTCTCTTGACAACAGGGTATCGGAACAGCTTCACTAGAAGTTTGCGATTTGCGTTCAGGGGAAATATGAAACAGGCAATGCCTTCCGTTGGACCGGGCGTTCAAGCAGGCTCCTGAAGACGGCCGGTCTCCGCCATATCCGATCAGATATAGGGAACAGGATTCAAGGTTGGAAAGATTCTACCTCCCGGGTTTGCCGATCCCGTTTGCCATGATTGCCGATGCGTTCACTACGGTGAAGGTAAAATCGACGTTCATGCTGACGGGATTTCTTATGCGGCGATTTCTCTGTCGGACAAATAAGGCCTTGCTTTCGGTGCTCCGAATAGGGGGCCTTGTCATGGGTGCATTTGGTTATGCAGTTAGCTCGTATACGGGCTCCTCCGGGTCAGCCGTTTTAATTCCATTTTTCTATCCATTGACGGGAAAAGCTAACGATGCCATCAAATGGTAGTTTTCTTTTTATCGATATAATAACAGCTTTTGTCTAATGAGTGTGAGCAGTGTTTTACTGAATGAAGTGAGTGATGCATCTCTTGAACTGATAAACCATAAACAGGAGGTAGTTAACATATCCGGATCCTGTTCGATGGGGATCAGTTTTATTTGCTGCAGATCTTCAAAAAATATATGAAAGAGCGAGTAATACGGTCCGAAGGCAATGGCCATATCCTGGCACACGGCCTTAGCGATCGCACTTATATGATTCGTTTTAAATAGTATCCGGGCGGAACAATGGGTTTTATTCTCCATTTGGCTCAAATAATTCAGTAGATAATTATCCTGGTAAAGAGCCAGCGGCTGTTGAATGACTTGCTCATACCTTAAAACTTTAAATTTGGCGAGCGGGGATTGCCGATTGACTGCAAAATGGAAGGTTCCGTCAACCAATTTCGTTATATCAAAAGGCAAATGATAATTGTTCAGAGTATCTGAAAAACCGATCAAGGCAAAATCAAGCTTTTCTTCCTTCAATGCTTTTAATAGATCCGGTGTGTTGTATTCGGACAAGTCGAGCTGGAGAAAAGGGAAATCCTGCTTCAGAGCATAAATCACTTCGATTAAGGAATCCGTGATACCCGGAATCGTCCCCATTTTTACTTTAAATGAAGGTAAATCTTTCCCGGCTTTATATTTATAAATTTCTTTCTGTTTTTCAAGAATGATATGGGCTTCTCGAATCACATACTGTCCGTCGATTGTCGGGACAGTCGAATTTCTTGTGCGCTGGAACAATTGAAGCCCCAATTCTTTTTCCAGATTGGAAACGGCCTGGCTGACTGCAGATGTCGTGATATGCAATTTCTTCGCCGCTCTTGAAAATTGTCTTTCCTGAGCCAGCGAAATGATAATCTCCAGCTGTTCAAAATTCATTTTTAAATGTCCTTTGATTAAGTTTTACTAAATTATAATATAACATTTTTTAAATTTACTTAATAGAAGCCGGCTGTTAAAACTATGGATAGAAATACTAAAAGCATTGAGGAGAGTGTTCATTGATGTGTACAAGCCTGACCCTGGAAACGAATGACGGCCATCATCTATTCGCAAGAACGATGGATTTTACATTAGATTTCGACCAAAAGGCGATGGTTGTGCCCCGGCAATATACGTGGAAAAATGTCTCCGGGAAAACCGTCATAGCTAAACAGGCTGTCGCAGGCATGGGGATTGAACATCAGGATCAAGCCATACTGGCAGATGGATTGAATGAAGCGGGAATGAGCTGCGCGGCCCTCTACTTCCCGGGCTTTGCTTGCTACAGCCCCAATAGGGATCTTCATAAAACAAATCTGGCTCCGTTTGAATTTGTCCTATGGTCTCTGTCACAATTTGATTCTGTCCAGTCTGTAAAGGAAGAAATCGACTGTGTTTCTTTCCTTGATTTCCCGCTGTCTCTTTTAAAGACTACGCCTCCGTTGCATTGGATTCTATCCGACAAAAGCGGAGCCTGCATGGTCATCGAGTCAACAAAGCAGGGGGTGCGCGTTTACGATAATCCAGTGGGCGTTATGACCAACAGTCCGGAATTCAGTTGGCATCTGCAAAATTTAAGACAATATATCGGACTCAGGCCCGGACAATTTGAGCCGACTCAATGGGGGAGTTTGCCATTAAATGCCTTTGGGCAGGGGTCGGGCTCAGTTGGATTACCCGGTGATTTTACGCCGCCGTCACGATTCGTCAGAGCCGCCTACTGGAAACAGAACATTCGGGCTGTAGAAAATGAAGGGGAGGGTCTGACGGCCGTTTTTCACATACTTTCTTCTTGCGAAATTCCTAAAGGCGGAGTCACTACACTGGATAACTTGGAAGATCATACCATCTATACTTCGGCCATGTGTGCGGAATCAGGTACCTATTATTATCATACCTATGATTGCAGCCAGATTTCGGCGATCCGTTTATCTCATGAAAATCCGGATGCAGACAGGATAAAAATGTATCCCTTTCATCGCGTACAGTCTGTTCATGATGAAAACTGAATGGCTCTTAAAATAAGTCGGGCGGCTTTTCGATGAGAAGCCCATTAAATGCCGCAAGGGCACTACATATTTGGGGACAAGAATGATCAGGTTTACGAATTTTTATTCTTTAGGAGGGTGGATTGTTTTGCAGGGCTTTTCTACTTCCCAGGACAAAGAACTTTATATATTCGTCATCATACTAGTAGATCGTTTCATAAATACCGTTAATATATTAATGCTCAGTTTGCCATGGACTCCATTTTATATTTCCAACGAAAGGGGACAGGATTTTGGTTGATTTCCTGTAAATAAAGTTCCATGCGCTG